>CANIVU010000049.1 GCA_947470805.1 Acidobacteriota bacterium
GCCGAAACAATTCGCGCCCCTTCGCCCAGATTCTGCCCGGCGATCGTCAGCGTAAACGGCCGGCCCTTTTGCGTCCCACGCGGTTGCAACTCTGTAATCGACGGCGGCGCCGCGGCCAGCCCCAGCGCCATTACCAAATGGATAAAGATCCTCACTTCGCCCCTCCCGCGGGTGTCCCGGCCGATAACGGCGCGGGGATGAAGCTCGTTAACAAAGTGCAGTTGGCCGCATCGTAAATGCGGATTTTGCCGTCAAAACCGCCGGTCGCCAACTTCTTCCCGTCCGGCGAAAACGCCGCGGCGTAGATGCCGGCCGAGTGGCCCTTGCACTGCGCGGAGAGTTTACCGGTCTCGGCGTCGTAGATGTTCACGCTCGGCGCAATCCCGGCGACGGCGATGCGCGTAGCGTCCGAGGACCAATCGAGAGAAAAGATCGGGCCGTCCTGGCGGTCCAGCTTGCGGATGAGCGTCGTGTCATCGGCAATCTTCATGTTCTTCGGCCGGTCCATGTTGTACACATACGGGTACCGGTCCTCACCGCCAATCACGACGACGTCCTTCTTCGGATGGCGCGCAATCGAGGTCAATTCCGTCCGCAACACGTTCACATTTTCGAGGAACGCGCCCGAAGCGGCATCGATCACCTTCGCCGCACGGTCCTTGCTGACCGAAACAAACCGCTTGGAATCGACCGCGAATACTGAACCGAGCACCCAATTCTCGTGGTTGCCGATCTTGTAGAGTTCCTTGCCACTGGCCGTCTCAAACACATGGACGGTGTTGTCGGTCGCCCCGACGGCGACGCGTGAACCATCCGGCGCAATCGAGGCGCCGAACAGCGTATCGTTCGTCAACCGCGCCGTATGCTGCAACTTCCCTGCCCCGGCGTCCCAAATCTGCACCTCGCCGAACTGCGCCGGCGTGCCGCCACCGGCGATGAGCGTCTTGCCGTCCGCTGAATAGGCGATAGACAGAATTCGCTCTGCCTTGCCCGCCAGCCGCTGCACCAACTTCGACCCGTCAGCCATATGAACCAACACTTCTCGATTGCCCGACACCGCAATCCGCTGCCCATCCGGGGACCAGCGCAACGCCGTGATCACCGGCGGTTGCAAATAAACGGTGGGCGAATTGTCCAAAACTTCCACCGGCGAATCATCCTTCGCACCGGCATCGATCCACGCCCGGAAACGGTCCACATCGGCAGCCGCCATCTCCGGCTGTCCCAACGGCATGCGCGGCTTCATTGCGCCGGCAATATAGCGAATCGTCAGGCTCTCACTCGCCTTGCCCGCCACGAAACCCGGCCCGCGCTTGCCGCCCTTGGCGAATGCCGTATAGGTCGTAACGTCCAAGCCGGACGAAGCTCCCGCCGGGTTGTGACACCCCTGGCACTGCTTCTGCAGTAGCGGTTTAATGTCCGCGGTAAAGCTCGGCTGCGCCCAGGCGCTCCCGCCGAACAGCGGAACGAGGATCCATAAAAGGTGGCGTTTCATGCGTGTAACGACAATACTCCCGCGCAGGCATCGAGGCCTGTCGATGCAGGGAAGTATATCTCAGTTACGATTCGTTTATGTAACCCTAGGAGGGGTAACCAGTCTCCAACAGGTATACGCCTTAACAACATGCTGAAAAAGATCTTCACCCTCGCCTCCGTTTCCGCCGTTTTCACCCTGCTCGCCGCCGCTGCCGATGTCACCGGCAAATGGGTCGCCCAAGTTCCCGGCCGGGACGGCCAGTCGCGGGAAGTGGTCTATAACCTCAAGGCCGATGGCGCCAAACTCACCGGCACCATGTCCGGCCCACAGGGCGCCGAGATTGCCATCAGCGACGGCAAGATCGATGGCGACAACATCGCTTTTGACGTGAAACTTGAGTTCAACGGCAACAGCATGACCCGCAAGTACTCCGGCGTTGTTGCCGGCGACGAGATCAAGATGAAGAGCCAAACCCAGCGCGGCGCGCAGGAATTTGTGGCCAAGCGCGCCAAGTAAACCTGGACCCAAACGAGGTCGAAACGGCTCCCGCCTCCCGGCCGGAGCCGTTTTGGTATTGGCCGCGAAATGATGTACACTAAATGAGTTAGCGACATTGTGCGCCCGTAGCTCAGATGGATAGAGCGTTTGCCTCCGAAGCAAAAGGCCGGTTGTTCGAGTCAACTCGGGCGCACCATTTACTCTCCTCGATGAACCCATGTGGTTCGAGGATCGATTGAAACGTCCGAAACCGGAAGATGACGCGCGTTTAATCGCTTCCGATACTCGCTCGTAGGTAGGTTCTCGTATCTGGTCTTTTCCCTTTCTCTCATCGGAATCAGGGTCTCCCCTATGGGGCTCTACCCCCTTCCCGTCGAAGGGATACAGGACGGACAAGAACCAGCTCACTGGTCGGAACCCCCGTCGACTAAGGAAACGGACGAGAACTTTGAAAATCAGCATTCATCACTTCAAACGGCAGCTCCTACTGCTATCAATGACTTTAAGCGCCTGGGGAACCGATTTTTCGTTCTTCACCACCGTTCGTGCTGGCTACCCAACCGCGCTCCTCTGGGAACTCGGTGCCGGTAGTACCGCCGCGACCACCGAATCGAACGTCAATTTCGAATGGAACACCGCCAATGGAGACACAAGCTGGCGGCCGAAAAACCAGCTGCAGAACTTCCAAATCGGCTACAACCGGACCACGAACTCCGGATTTGTGACCGTGTTTAACTCCGATAACACCCCCGTCACGGCCTCCTACACGAACCCCGGCCTGGCACCCGAAGCCAGCGCCATTTGGACTCTTCCGGCCGCCAACTTCTTCGCCAGCGCGAATACAACGTTTTTCTCCGGCAGCATTGATCTGGAAAACATGTCATTTGCCCCCGGAGTACAAGTCCTGTCGGGCTCTCTGCCCGCGAGCATCGGCAGTTCCAACACGGGGACCGGAATCACCAACACTTCCAGCCTTAGCACGCCGATTGTTTTTGATGCGACCGCGAATGGTGGCAGTTGGACGATCTCTGGCACCGTCCGGATGAACGGAATCGTGGGCTCGTCCGGCTCCGCTTTGGGAAATAACCTGCAGTTCGGGTTAGGCGCCTTCGGTACGGATACCCCGGAGGCTTCGACGATGAGCCTCTTCGCAGTCGGGCTGGCTGCATTGTTCGCAGCCGGCAAGTTCAAACGGGTCTAGCAGGCCATCGGGGAGAACCCTGACAGGTTTCTCCCGGTTCCCACCTCAAAAACTCCTAAGGTGCTCTCCAGCGTTTTCCTAGAACAGCCGAAGACTCTAGTGGTACTTACTCCACAAGAATTCTAAGGGTTTCCCCGCATCCGGTACGCGCCTGCGTAGCCGTTCTTTGGCGTGAGATTCCGTTCGATGGTCATGCGCAACATACTTCGTCGCCCTCTATTCACGCAGTCCGTCTTCCTGATTCCGCCATTCCGCGCGGCTGAATTCACATCCTTCGCCACGTTTCGATCGGGTCGGCCAGCGGGTGGTGCCGTGGAAAGCGGAGTTGGCCCGGACAACCCGCCCCGGCCATTTCAGATCGGCCGCCCGGCTATTACCCAGACCGCAAAGGTGAGCCTCCGGGATTCGGCAAATACAAACTATTACCGTCTTGTCACCATCGGCTTGGGCCTCCGCCGCCGGAGCCGTGGGTAAGGATGTACCCTCCCGAGTCCAGACTAAGCACTCCCGACATCGCCACGCTCACCGAGATCGTGGACATGCGGGACGTCCGTTGGTTCTGTAAAAACCATTGGAAGCTTTTTCTTGCCGGTGGCATCCTCGGTCTCGCCGCTGGTTTCGCGATTACCTACTTCTTCCCCGTACGCTACCACTCAGAAGCTCGCGTGCGTTTCATGCCGCCCCAGCTGGCCGGCCGCTTCGTCAACCCGAACTTCTCCATGGAAGTGGAACAGCGCCTCTACGCTCTTGCCCAGCTGCTTTCCAGCCGGCTCACCGCCACGCGCATGATCGATTCGTTCCAACTCTATCCCGAACGCCGTCGTTTCCAGACAGTCGCCGATCTCGTTCCCCAGTTCCTGGGCGACCTCCAGATTGAGCAGGTCGCCAGCAGCGACGTGGCCCAGAAACGCGCCGTGCCGACCATGGCTATCCACTTCCGCTATCCCGATCCCAGCCAGGCGCAAAAAGTGATCCAGAAACTGGTTGAGCAGGTCTACGAGGAAAACCGGAAATACCGTGGCGACCAGTCCATGGGCACCACCGAATTCCTCGGTGAACAGCTGCGCGCGGTCGAAGAAATGATGCTCGAAGCCGAGGCCCGCCTTTGCGAGATTCAGGACGCGATGCGGCCCAACGTCTCCAACACGCTCTTCGGCGAAAGCACCTCTCGCAGCTATGTAGTTGACTCGCGACTCCGCGACCTCCGTCACGACCGCCGCCTGCTCGAAGAACGCCGCAGCGTGAAACACGCCGAAATCGGCCCATTGGAAGCCGAAATTCGCAGCATTGAGAACCGGCCCGTCGAGTACTATTTCCCGCAGGTGGACAACCATCCCAACTACTGGCACCTGGCTGAAAAGCTGAGCACCGCCAGGACGCATGTGGCGCGCATGCGGGACCGTTGGAAACCGGGATTCGCCGACCGCGAGTTGGCCGAACTCGTCCTGCGCGAAGCGGAGCAGAACATGAATCAGTTCAAGGCGGAGCAATCCCGTCTCATGCGCGCGCAGGAGCGGGATCGCGTCGTCTCCAAGCTGCTATTGGCCCGAACGGAGCTGCGGGCGCTGGAAGGGCAGGTATCGTCGTCGCAAAAGGAAGAGGTGGAACTGCGCGCCGAATCCCAACGATTAAAGGACCAGCATGCCGCCCCAGCCGGCATGGAAACCGATTTATTGACCGCCAAACGGGAGTACGAAACGGCAAAGGAGCAGCACAGCGCTATGGTTCGCAAACATGAGGAATCGCAGTCGGCATCCGACATGGAACGCCGCGGCCAGGGAGAGACCGTCGAACTGCTGGAACCTCCCACCTTACCCTCCGTCCCCGACGCTCCGTCCCGCCCGATGCGAATCGCTGTCGCAGCCGGCATCTTCATCGCCCTGCTCAAAGCACTCCGCGATCCCAAAATTCCCCATGAAGGCCACATTGAAAAATGGGCCGGTCTCGAGGTTCTCGCCATGTTTCCAGCAGTCCAGCCAAAGCCGAAAGCGAAAAAGAAGTCAGGCCCGAAAGGGAAAGCCCAGCAGACCTGGCGCCGCCGCGCTGTCACCACTTCCGTCCTCATCTTTGCCCTGTTTGCCGTCGGATGCACGGACCGATTTCTGAGCGCGGAGGCACTTTGGAAACGCGGCCAGAACGCGGAAAAAGAAGGTAAAAGCACGTCGGCGATGCTCTTCTACCGCCAGGCCATCCGCAAGGACCCGCGCTTCGCTCCGGCATATCGTTCCGCTGGTCTCCTCGCGCTTCACACCGGCGAGTGGATCCCCGCCCGTGATTTCCTCGCACGCGCACTGGAGTTCGATTCGAACGACGCCAATATCCACACCAAGCTCGCCGACCTTACCTACCAGCTCTATGTGGGTGATGCCGGGCACCCCGTCACCGTTCTCCGTGAAGTTGAAGCGCTCGCCGGGCAGTTGACTGCCCGCTGGCCTCGCCGCGCCGATGGGTACCGCATCCAGGCGCAGGTGCTAATGGAACGCCATCGGACCGAAGAAGCCGTCGCACTCCTCCAGAGCGCCCGGACGAAAGTGGACAGCAACGAAACACTCGACACCCAGGACGCCGCCGCACTCTTCCGCCTCGGTCGCAATGACGAAGCCCATACTTTACTGCGCGACGTCATGGCGCGTTCGCCCCGATATACCGCCCCCTATGACCTGCTCTATCTCCAACTCATGCAGGAGAAGAACGCCGTCGAAGCGGGCGAGGTGCTGGCCCAGAAGTGGCGCAACACATCCGACATCGACGCTGCACTGCAACTGGCCGCCCATTACGACGCGCTTCGCCAACGCGATGACGCTAAGAAGGTCATCGTCGAACTGGAAAACGCCAAGACAGCCGGCCCGCTTGCACTCGCCCGAATTGGCGATTTCTGGATGGTCCGTGGCCAGTTCGACACCGCCCACGCCACCTACCAGCGCGGGCGCCAACAGTTCCCGGAGAAGGCAACCGAATACATCAGCCGAATCGCCGAATGGCACCTGGCGCAGAACCAGCAGAAAGAGGCGAAGGAGTTCATAGATAAAGAGCTCGCCGCCCGCCCGAAAGACGCCATCCTGCGGGCGTACGCCTCCGCCATTGCACTCAGCACCCTCCCGTCCAGCCAGCGGGAATCGGAGCGCAAGAAGCTGGAAGCCATCGTGATCCAATTCCCGGATTCCCCATTTGTTCGCTACCACATGGGCCGCGCCTATCTCCTCGAAGGCCGCGCGCCACAGGCCGCCGAACAATTTGAACGCTGCGTCCGGCTCGATCCGAACTACGCCCCGGGTTGGGTCGCGCTGGCCGATCTGGAAATTGCGCGGGGCAACCCGGCGGCCGCGGAATTACGGGCCGAAAACGTCCTGCGCGTCGACCGCAACCACCTGCCGGCCATTCTCGTCCGCGCCCGCGCCCAGATCTCCCGCGGCAAGTCCGCCGAAGCCGAAAAGGCGCTGGATTTCCTGCTCTCCGCCCAACCCCGCAACGCCGACGCCATCTATTTGCGAGCCGCCGCGAATCGCTCTCTCGGCCAGCCGAAAAAGGCTCTCGAACCGCTTGCAAAGGGCCGGGAAGTTGCGCCGAATGAGCCTCGCTGGGCGGTCGCCGAAGCCGAAATCGCCGCCAGCCAAGGGGATGCCAACGCCGCCCGCGCCATCCTGGAGGCGGCCATTCAGAAGCAAGGCAAACCGGACGAATCGCTGCTCCGCCGCCTGGCCAGCTTGCAGATCGAACTTCGCGATGGCACCGGGGCGGCCCGCTCTTTCGAACGCCTACGCAAGTTGAACGAGGCATCGGTCGAATATCGCCTCGGCCACGCTGGTTCCTTGGCTCTTGCCGGCGAAGCCGACAAGGCCATCGCCCTCTACACGGAAACGGAAAAGCTCTTTCCCCAGAACGCCGCGGTCTGGTTACAACACACCGCGTTGCTCTCGGAACGGAACGACAAGGCGGGCGCGCTGTCCAAGTATCAGGAGGCCCTTACCCACGATAAGAACAATCCGCTGATTCTGAACAACCTGGCCTGGATGTTGTTGCAGAACGGTGGGCCCGCTGAAAAGGCGCTCGAGTACGCCCAACAAGCCCGCCGTGTCTTCGGCCGCAGCCGGGAAATCGACGACACCCTCGCCGCCGCCTACACCCGGCTTTCCATGTTCCGTAACGCAATGGCCATCTACGAAGAGATGCTCGCTTATCTGCCACCGGCCGAACGTCCCCGAGTGCAGAAACTGCTCGAAACCACCAAACGCAAGACCAAAGGAGAAGCATGAGCCCCAACCCCGAAGTCAACAACGCCGACCGTTCCATCCCGGCCCCTGACGCTCTCAGTGCCCTGCAGCAGTCCTGGACGCAAGCCCATTCCGCGGCGCCCGCGCAGGAGCCCTCCGTACCAACAAACCTTCCCCTTCGCGAAAGCTTCCTCAGCCTCCGCGACATTCCCCAAATCACCTTCGACCAGGCCCGTGGCGCCTTCACTATGACCGATCCGGCCTACCCCGCCGATTGGAAAGAACAGATCCGCCAATTGCGCAATCGCCTCAATAGCGCCCAGGTCGAACTGCCTGATCCCAACGATCTCCTCCAAGTCATCGCCTTCACCAACATGGACGGCCGCCGTCCCCGCCACGGTACCGCCGCCAACCTCGCCCTCGCCATGGCCGCCATTCAGGACACGCGCGTTCTGGTCATCGACGCGAATCTCTCTTTTCCGCGACTCCATACCGATCTCAATGTTCCCGCCGCCCCCGGCCTCTGCGAAGTCAACCGCGCCAGCCGCATCGCCATGCCGCAGTGTTTCCGCCGCGTGGCCGGTACCCAGGTCTATTTCCTCACCGTTGGCGATACCAGCGCCTACCCCATGGATGCGCTCGACCTCCGCGGCCTCCACGTCGTGCTCCACTCCCTCCGTTCTCAGTTCGATTGGATCCTCATCGATGGCCCCGGCTTCGACACCGCAGCCGACACCATGGCCATCACCATGGCCACCGACGGCGTCATCATGATGATCGAAAGCGAACACGACAGCTTCCGCCTGGTCGCCAAAGCCCTCAGCCATGTCCAAGGCCGGCGTATGCTCGGCGCCGTAATGTTTTAACCTAACGGGGAATGACTGAGCCCGCGCGCCCCCGTCTCCACTCGCTCGATCAATTCCGCGGCTATACCGTCGCCGGCATGTTCCTGGTGAACTTTCTAGGCGGGTTCGCGGCCATCCATCCCCTTCTAAAGCACCACAACACGTACTGCAGCTATGCCGACACCATCATGCCGCAGTTCTTCTTCGCCGTCGGTTTCGCGCTTCGCCTGGCCTTCCTCCGGCACGTTGACAAGGTCGGCTCGCGGGAGGCCTACAAACAAGCCATCACCCGCGGCTTCGGCCTCATCCTCGTCGGCGCGGTGATCTATCATCTGGACGGCAAGTTCCCCACCTGGGATGCGCTTTCCGCCCAAGGGCTTTCCGGCTTCCTGTCTAACGCCTGGCGCCGATCTATGTTCCAGGCGCTCGTCCACATCGGCGTCACCAGTCTCTGGGTCCTGCCCGTCATCGCCCGCTCCGCCCGCACTCAGCTGCTGTGGCTCCTCGGTTCCGCCGCCCTGCACGTCGTCCTCTCCGCCACCTGGTGGCACGAATGGCTCCGCACCAATCGCGTCATCGATGGTGGCGCTCTCGGCTTTCTCACCTGGACGATTCCCGTCCTCGCCGGTTCTCTCACCTACATGCATGCCGACGCTACCAAGACCGCCATGCTCCGCGTCGCAGCCCTCCTGATGGCCGCCGGCTACGCCCTCTCGTGCCTGTCCAACGGCGGTATCCTCGCCGCTCCCCCCTTCGTCGCTCCCTGGCACGCCCGCGACATGTGGACCATGAGCCAGCAAGCCGGCAGCGTGTCGTACCTGACGTTCGCCACCGGCTTCTCACTCGCCGTCTACGTCTTCTTCCGCTGGTGGACGGATGAAAAAGGGCGTCAACTCGGCGTATTCCGCACCCTCGGCGTCAACGCCCTGGCCGGCTACATCATCCACAGTCTGGTGGAAGACGCCGTCAAACCCTACGCGCCCAAGGATTCTCCGCTCGCTTGGGCGCTGTTCACATTTGCCATCTTCTTCGGAATCAGTTGGCTGTTCCTGCGATCACTGGAACGCAACAAACTGTTCCTCAGGCTCTAGCTACTAGCGGCCTTCGCTCGACGGCGGAACCAATCCGCTCGAGCGCATGTAGGTAACCAGGTTCCCGTAGTGCTCGTAGACGTGCATATTGTTAAAGAACAAAACGCCGGCCCGAGTGCGGTCCTGTCCAAAGAACTTCACCGATTCCACCGCCGAAGCACCCGTCAAACCGCCATAAACCTTATCGCAATAGGCGATCGAATCTTTCAACGAAGCAACCAGGGCGTCCTTCGTCTTCATCGTCTTCTCCGCACCGGCCGGCGTCTTCTTCTCGCCAGCGGCAGCCGCGCAGAACATCACGGTCGCATCGGCAATGTGCCCCACGAACCCGCCGAACGTCCGCACTTCCGGCGTGGCCTTGTAGTCATACTTTTCCGCCGGCATCTTTTCCGCGGCCTTCAACACGTTCGTGATGGCCTGTTTCCACTGGCCCGTCGCGTCTTTCACCAACAGGTCCTGCGCGCTCAGTGCGCCCATCGCCAACATTCCAATCAATAGGAGTTTCATACAGAACAGTCTAAACCAACAAATCCTTCATGACCCTTCCTTCATCCGTCGGTCCAATCAAGCGCTGATTCAGCCCCAGATACGAATAGTGCAACTTATACGGATCCAACCCGATCTGGTGCAAAATCGTCGCCTGTAAATCCTTCGGCGTCATCTTGTCCTTGGTCACGTAGTAACCAATCTCATCCGTCTCCCCGTAATTCAGGCCCTTCTTCATCCCACCGCCGGCCATCCACATCGTATAGGCGTAGGGGTGATGATCGCGCCCGATAAACGCGCCTTCGGTCCCGCCGCGGTTCTCCCGCATCGGCGTCCGTCCGAATTCCCCGCCCCACACAACCAAGGTCTGATCCAGCAGCCCGCGCTGTTTCAAGTCGCGAATCAGCGCCGTCACCGCCTGGTCGGCCGTCTTGATATGCGGTTGCAACGCATACTGAATGTCGTCGCGCTTGCTGGTCCCGTGGTGGTCCCAACCCCAATCGTAGATCTGCACAAACCGCACGCCGTTTTCAACCAGCCGCCTCGCCAACAAACAGTTATTCGCCAAACTCGTCTTCCCCGGCTCGGTGCCATACATCTTATGCACCGCCTCCGGCTCTTTCGAAATGTCCATCACATTTGGAACAGAAATCTGCATGCGATAGGCCAACTCATACTGCCCCATCCGCGCATCAATCTCCGGGTCCCCCGCCTGCTTGGCCTGCATCGCGTTCAGGTCTTTCAACGCGTCCAGCGTCTTCCGCCGCACGTTTCGCGTCATCCCCTCCGGATCACTCAGGAACAGTACCGGATCCCCATGGGACCGGCAATGCACCCCCTGATGAATACTCGGCAAAAACGCCGATCCCCACAAGGACTTTCCGCCGTCCGGATTGTTCCCGCCGCTCGTCAACACCACGAATCCCGGCAGATCCTTATTCTCCGAACCCAATCCGTACGTCGCCCACGCCCCCATCGACGCAAACCCGAACCGCGGATTCCCCGTATGCAAAAACAGCTGCGCCGGCGCATGGTTGAACTGGTCTGTGCTCATCGACCGGACAATCGTCACATCGTCCACAATCTTCGAAAACTCGGGCATCAACTCGCTCACCCAAGCGCCCGATTGCCCATGCTGCTTGAACTTGTACGGCGTCCCCAGCATCTTCGGTACGCCCTTAATAAATGCGAACCTTTTGCCCTTCAGTAACTCATCCGGACAAGGTTTCCCGTTGTACTTCACCAACTCCGGCTTATAGTCAAACAGCTCCAACTGGCTCGGTGAACCCGCCATATGCAGGAAGATGACAGACTTCGCCTTCGCCACCGGCAACCGCGCCTCCTGCGCCTCGGCCAGGAACATATTCGCCAATCCAATGCCGCAGCCGCTCAGGAAATGCCGTCGCGTCGCCGCCAGTGCCGTTCGCATCTTCTCGTTCATCGCCGTGTCACCGTTTCGTCCAGATTCAACACCGTATTCGCCACCACCACCCACGCCGCGCGTCCAGCGTCATTTCGCCCGGGCTGTATTCGCGGCAACGGCAGTGATCCAATCAATCCCGGGTCGAAGAGCTGCTCGGCGCTCTGCGCCCCATACCGCCCCACGCGCACGGCAATGACATTCTTTCCCGGCCGGAACGCCTTCTGTCCGTTCTCATTCAGCGTGTACTCGTAGTGGCCGGCTCGTTCGTAGATGTTATTCAACGCCGACACGCCATTCACCCATACATCGAACTGCGCATTGGTCCGCACCGGCATCTTGAACTTCGTCGGCATGGGCGACGGCAGGTCAATCGCGTATCGCAAATACAGAGTTTCCGTCTCCCACGGAGTCCGAATCGTGACTGTCTCACTTGGCTTCGTCAACTTGCCAAAGTACCCCGGCCCCGCTCCCCACCGGCTATCGTCAAATGCCGGTTTCATCCAGTCCGCGCCCGGGTCGGCCGTCGCAAATCGCCACTCCTTCGGAGCTGTTCGCCCATCTGGAATCAACGTAGCCACGCGGTCCTCCGTATAGAGCACTTCGCTATAACGCAGCAGTTTGCTGACATTCTCCGGTTGCGCCCGCAGCTCCGTCTCGGCCTGCCGCTGCAGTTGCAGAACGCGCGCCGCTTCCGCCTTCGTGGGCGGCCGCAACAGCACGAGCTCGAACAGCCGCTTCGCCGGATCCAGCGGCGACTCCTTCACGGCCTTCTCCGCCAACCGCTGCGCCGCTTCCATAAACGCAGGATCGTTCATCGACGTCAGCGCCTGCAACGGCGTATTCGTCCGAATCCGCCGAATCGTGCACGTTTCCCCATTCGGGGCGTCGAAGTTAATCATCGATGGATACGCACTCGTCCGCCGCATGAACGTATACATCGCGCGCCGGTACCGGTCCTCGCCCTTTGACGTCTCCCAGTTATCGCCGTTATAGACCACAAGCCACACGCCGTCCGGCTGCCACGGCATCACCGGCGGGCCAAACTGCTTCTTGCTCAGCAGTCCCGCCGCCGCAAGTGCCTGGTCCCGTACCACTTCTGCATCCAGCCGGAATCGCGCTCCTCGCGCATAGTACTTGTTCGCCGGGTCCAGTTTCAGGAGGGATGGAGTCACCTCCGAAGCCTGCTTGTAGGTCGCCGACAGGACGATCCGCTTCAAAAGCTTCTTCACATCCCAGTCTTTCTGAAAGTCCAACGCCAGAATGTCTAACAACTCCGGATGCGTCGGCCCTATGCCCTGCGTCCCGAAGTCTTCTTCTGATTCCACCAATCCCCGGCCAAACAGGCGCGCCCAGAACCGGTTCACCGTCACCCGCGCTGTCAGCGGATTCTCAGCGCTCACCAGCCATTGCGCAAAGCCCAACCGGTTCACCGGCGCCTTCGCCGGCAATTGGTGGAACGCTGCCGGCACCGCCGCCTTTACCTCTTCGCCCGGCGTCAAATAATTCCCACGATCGAAAATCCGCGTCTTGCGCTGCTTTTCGGCGGGCAGTTCCTTCAGCACTAGCGTCGACGCCGCCGATGTCAATTTCAATACCGGCCGGTCCGAGTTATGGTCGTCATCGGCCGTCTGATTGAAGAACGCGTAAAGCTGATAGAACTCCTTGTGCGTCAGCGGGTCGTATTTATGTGTGTGGCACTGCGCGCAACCCCACGTTTGCCCCATCCATACTTGACCCGTCGTCGCCACCCGGTCACGAATGGCGGCGTCACGAAACTCCTCATCGTCGGTTCCGCCCTCGCGGTTGGTCATCGTATTCCGGTGAAATCCCGTGGCGATCAAATCGTCCACCGATGGATCCGGAATCAGGTCGCCCGCCAACTGCAATTGCGTGAACTTGTCGAACGGCACATTTTCGTTGTACGCACGGATCACCCAATCGCGATAGGGCCAGATGGACCGCTTCGCATCGCTTTCATACCCCATGGTGTCGGCATACCGCGCCAGGTCCAGCCAAACTTTCGCCCAGCGTTCCCCATACTGCGGACTCGCCAACAGCGCGTCCACATACTTCTCATAGGCGCCCGTCTTCATGTACTCTGCCAGCACCGCCGCCTCCGGTGGCACTCCGGTCAAATCCAGCGCCACGCGCCGCGCCAGCGTCGCCCGGTCGGCCTCTTTGGCGCCCGTCCAACCCAACTCCGTCAACTTCGCCTGCACAAAGAAATCAATGGCATTCGCCGTCGGCGGAAACGCCGCCCGCTTCGGCTTTTCATACGCCCAATGGTTCGTGTACTTCGCCCCCGCGTCAATCCACTGCCGCAGCAACCCAACCTCGGTCTCCGTCAACCGCGGCCCCGTCGGCGGCATCGGCCGCGAAGCATGCGTCACCCGCGCCAACACGCGCGATTTCGCCGCATTCCCGGGCACAATCGCCCCCGTCTTCGTCGCCCCTTCAAACGTGTCCAGCCGCAACCCCGCCTGCCGCCCATGCTCGTCCGGTCCATGGCACGCCACACACTTTTTCCCCAACAACGGCCGAATATCCCGTTGGAACTCCGGCGCCTGCCCGTACGCGCACACCGCAAAAAGGGCCAAGACGATTCTGAACATAGCTCCCATGTTATAACCAGAATCCATGCGATTTCTCCTCGCGCTACTCTTGGCCCTCCCCCTCCTCGCCCAAACGAAGCCCATCTACTACCTCCTCTGGTTCGACACCGAAGACTACGTCGACCCCGCCAGCGACGACGCCGCCCTCCGCCTCGCCCAAACCCTCGAAAAAATGGGCGTCCGCGCCACCTTCAAAGTGGTCGGCGAAAAGGCCCGCCGCCTGGAAAAACGCGACCGCCGCGACGTCATCACCGCTCTCTCCCGGCACGACATCGGCTACCACACCAACTACCACAGCATCCCGCCCGCCCCGGCCGCCTATCAGCGCATCCTGCACCCCCTCGAAGCCGTCGAAGAGTTCACACGCCGCGAAGAACCCGGTCTCCGCGATATCCAACGCATCTTCGGCGTACTCCCCAGTTGCTACGGCCAACCCGGTGACTCCTGGGGCCCCGCCGCCAACGTGGCTCTCCGCCGCTGGGGCGTGCCCGTGTATATGGACGACGGCGGCCAGGTCGGCCTCAACGGTCAACCCTTTTGGCTCGGCGGCATGCTCTACGTCTTCAACCTCAAAGGCAAAACGCTCCGCCCCGATATCAACAAACCTGAAACTCTCGACGCCACCAACCAGAAGTTCGACGGCATCGTCTCCGCTCTCCGCGAAAAGGGCGGCGTCATTCAAACCTACTTCCACCCCACCGAATTCTCCGCCACCGAGTTCTGGGACGGGGTCAACTTCCTCGGCGGCAACTACACCCCGCCCGAAGGCTACAAAATGCCCCGTCGGCGCTCGCCCGAATCTGCCGAGGCCGCCTACAAAGCCCTCTTCGATTTCGTTCGCCACGTCCAATCCATCCCCGGCGTCCAAATCGTCACCGCGCGCCAGATGCCCCTGTTCTTCCACAATCCGGTACAACTCCCCACAGCTGCTGAAGCCCGCCGCCACCTCCAATCCGCTATCGACATCCAGGGCCCCTATTCCGCCGCCGATCAGCTCCTCTCCCTCCTCGGTCTTGAACCGCAGTACGTCGATGGCCCTGTCGCCCGCGGCACCTCCGTAACCGCCGGCCCGACCCTCTCCCGCATGCTCTTCGAACGCGCCAAACAGGACGCCATCGGCTACATCCAAGCCCACAAACGCCTCCCCCACACCATCTGGGCCGGGTCTGACCGCCTGTCACTTCCCGACTTCGCCGCCACCCTCGCCCACGACAACGGCGGGCCGGAAATCCAAATCCACAAAGGCGTCACCGCTTTCGAACGCCACGTCGCCGCCGATACCGACAAGACCTACGGCTGGGTCATCCACCCCAAAGGCTTCTCCGCCCCCGAGCTTTTAGAGCAAGCCCGCCTCCAAGCCTGGACCCTGAAACCCGCCGTGTTGCGATAGAACCAGTAGCCCAAGTACATGAAACTCTCACTCCTCCTCCTCTCCGTCGTGGCTTTAGCCCAGCCTGTCGACCCCCGCAACATCACCACCGGCTCCGTCATCCCCGACGAGTTCTACGCCGACCAGCCCTATATCGTCAAAACCAATGACGGCGCCTGGCTCTGCGTCATCACCACCGGCCCCGGCGTCGAAGGCGCCGGCGGCCAGCACGTCGTCAGCGTCCGCAGTATCGACCGCGGCAAGACCTGGGACAAACCTGTCGACATCGAACCGGGCACCGGACCCGAAGCCTCCTACGCTGTCATGCTGAAGGCGAAATCCGGTCGCGTCTACGTCTTCTACAACCACAACACCGACAACGTCCGCCAGGTCATCGCCGACAAACCCGCCTACAAGGACGGCTTCAATAAACGCGTCGACTCCCTCGGTCACTTCGTCTTCAAATACTCGGACGACCACGGCCGCACCTGGTCCAATGAGCGCTACGACATCCCCCAGCGCGATTTCGAAATTGACCGCAAAAACCCCTATCAAGGCAAACTGAAGTTCTTCTGGACCGTCGGCAAGGCATTTGAATACAAGGGTGCCGGCATGGTCCCGCTCCACAAGGTCGGCGGCTTCGGCGAAGGCTTCTTCACCTCGTCCGAAGGCGTGCTGCTGAAAAGCCCCAACATCCTCACCGAAATGGACCCCAAGAAGATCACTTGGTCCACGCTCCCCGATGGCGACATCGGCATCCGCGCGCCACAAGGCGGCGGAACGATCGCCGAAGAACAGTCATTTTCCGTCATGGCCGACGGCTCCATCTTCTGCGTCTTCCGCACCATCGACGGCCACTCCGCCCACACCTATTCCCGCGACGGCGGCCACACCTGGGAGCCCTCCCAATACATGCGCTTCGCCGACGGCCGCCTCATGAAACACCCCCGCGCCGCCAACTTCGCCTGGCGCGCCGAAAACGGCAAATACCTCTACTGGTTCCACAACCACGGCGGCCGCTTCATCCGCGAAAGCCCCCGCCGCCGCACTATCGCCTACGACGATCGCAACCCCGTCTGGCTCTCCGGCGGCACCGAAGTCAACGGTCGCATCGAATGGTCCCAACCTGAAATCGCTCTCTACAATGACGACGCGGCCATGCGCATGAGCTACCCCGACCTCGTCGAAGACGGCGGCAAATACTACCTCACCGAAACCGAAAAAGAGATCGCCCGCGTCCACGAAATCGCGCCCGATCTCCTGAACGGCCTCTGGTCCAAAATCCCCGCGCCATCCGCGCCCGCCAAGCCCAACTTCGCCTTCAACAACCGCCGCCACCTCCAGAGCTTTTCCCTGGACGTCTGGGTGTCGGCCCCACAACCAGGCACCGTGCTGCTCTCCGCTCCCGGCGTGACGCTGAAGGCCATTGAAAACAACGCCGTCGAACTCACCCTCACCGATGGCCGATCCATCAACACCTGGGCCTCCGACCCCAGTACCGACCCGCTCCGCCACATCGTCGCCATCGTCGACGCCGGACCCAACGTCATCAGCTACGTCATCAACGGCAAGCTCAACGACGGCGGCGACCACCGCCAGTTCGGCTGGGGCCGCATCAGCCCCAACATGCTCCAAATCAAAGGCATATCCGAACTCAAAGCCGGCCCCGCGGTAAAGAAGCACCAGGTCTTCGACCGCAACCTCCGCACCGCTGAAGCTATTGCGTTATTTGCAGCTCAATAAGCCGCGGCCCCTTCTCGCGCATGCCCGCGGAAAACTGATCGATAAACTCCCGCAATGTCGTCGCCCTCGTTGCGGGAACACCCATCCCCTCGGAGAGCTTCACAAAATCCAATTCCGGCCGGGTCAGGTCCACCATGTCGTTGGACCGCTCGCCAAACCCCGGTGCGCCCGTCCGCCGCATCTCGATGTCCAGGATCCGGTACCGCCGGTTATTGAAAATCACCGTCACCACGTCCAGCCGCTCCCGCGCCATTGTCCACAGCGATTGCAGCGTGTACATCGCGCTCCCATCGGCTTCTAGAACGACCACCTTCCGGTCCGGACACGCCACCGCCGCCCCCACGCCCACCGGCAACCCCTGCCCGATCGAACCACCCGTCACCGGCAAAACGTCGTACCGCTTCGCCCGCGCCACCTGCTCCATCACCGGCGGCCCGCACGAAATCATCTCGTCGCAAATAATCGAATCCTCCGGCAACAAAGCCGCAATGGCCGCCCCAATCGTCTCCAGCGTCAACGGCCCATCGGCGTCCGGCAACACCGCCTCCGGCACGTCCGTGAACCCCGCCTCCGGCAATCCCAACGCCGCCAGCGCGCCCAACCCGTCTTCCTCAATCCCCGCCAGCGTCACCACGCGGCAATCGGGTGGCGCCAATAAACTCGCATCGTTCGGATACCCAAAGAACGAAACCGGATTCTTCGCCTCAACCAGAACCAACTCCTTCAACCCGGCCAACTGCGCCTGCGCCGGCCCCGGGAAATAGGCAATCCGTTCCGGCTGAAACCGCCCGCGCCCGCCCTCAACGCGCGCCGTGTTCCGGTCGGCAAATACCTTGTAGCCCGCCGCCGCCAGCCGCGCCGCGTACTCCAATCCCTTACCCGTCAAGAGATGCCCGCCCAGAAGGAACCCAGCCCCCGGGCCAAACGCCGGCCGCGAAGCGGGCATGGGCGGCCGCGAAGGCTCCGCCGCAAATCCCACCGGTCCGCTCTCCGACCACGAATAGTCCGCCGCGATGATCAACGAAACGATCCGCCCCGGATACCGTCGCGCCTCCGCAATCGCCTCCGCCGTCGTCTCACCCATCACAAAAGGGCTCTCTAAACGCACCGTTTTGGCGCTAACCGGTGCACAAAACGCGTCAATATCACCGCTTAAAGGCGCATCATATTGCTGGTGTTTGGTCGAATGTTCCCCCACCAGATTCACAATCGGCGTCCGCGCCTTCCGCGCATTGTGGAAGTTCGCCAACCCGTTGGCCAGCCCCGGCCCCAGGTGCAGCAGCGTCGCCGCCGGCCGCCGCGTCATCCGCGCATACCCGTCGGCCGCGCCCGATGCAACGCCCTCAAACAGGCACAACACCCCGCGCATCTCCGGCACCCGGTCCAGCGCCGACACAAAATGCATCTCCGAGGTCCCGGGATTCATAAAGCAAACGTCGATGCCGGAAGCCACCAACGTGCGTAGTAAACACTCGCCGCCAGTCATCGGATTACAGCTTCACCTTGCCCGTCAACGGTTCCCAGCTCGCGCGGGTCTTGTGACGATACGCCAGATTGCATAGGTGCGCCGCGGCGGCCGCATAATGGCCCTCCTCGGCATCCTCCCGGCTTGGCTTGTTGTTCACAATCGAATCAATAAACCACCAGTTGTGCGTCTGGTCCCGTTCCACCGCAAATTCCTTCGGCTCTGGCTTCGTCGCCTTCGCCTCGCCCGCGTATTTCGCTAAATACTCGTCCCGCAACTTCTTCGGGAAATTGATGCTCCCGTAGTGTTGCGCGTCCCCCTCTTTGGGCTCCAGCGTCAACGTCAACTTCGTCCACTCCACCTGCAACGTTCCAGCGTCCCCGTAGATGAAAATCCCGCGCGGCTGCGCACTATTGGCCTGGTTCACATACACATCGACGATGAATCCTTCCGGGTATTCCACCAGCGAATTCATCACATCAGGCACCGTGCGCCCGTCTTTCCACTTGTACGTCCCGCCCATCGAAACCGCCGCCACCGGCGCCTTCACGCTCATCATCTCGTGCATCTGCGTGAACTGGTGCACAAACAGGTCCGCCGCCACGCCGCCCGAAAAGTCCCAGAACCGCCGCCACTGAAACACGATATGCGGGTCGAACGGCCGCTTGGCCGCCTTGCCCAGCCACGTCGGCCAGTCGATTGTCTGCTCGCTGGCATCCGGTGGTACCGGATACTGCCACGCGCCCTCGGCCGAGTTCCGATGATTCGCCATCCGAATCATGTTCACCTTGCCCAACGCCCCGCTGGCGATGATCTCCTTCGCCTTTGCCGTCAGTGCCGACGTCTTCGCCTGGCTCCCCACCTGCAACACTTTCCCGGACTTCTTCGCCGCCGCGACAATCCGCGGCCCCTCGTCCAGCCGCCACGTCATCGGCTTCTCAACGTACACATGCTTGCCGGCCGACAGCGAGTCCAGCACAATCTTCTCGTGCCAGTGGTCGGGCGTAGCGATCACCACCGCGTCCACGTCCTTGTTGTCCAACACCGCCCGGTAATCCCGCACGGCTTGAATCCCCGCGCCCAACTGATCCTTGGCGCGTTCCCGGCAGCCGTCGTACAGGTCCGCAACCGCAATGCCCTTGCATCCCGGCACCGCCTGAAACTCATCGATCAGCTGCTTCCCGCGGATGCCGCTGCCGATGAAGCCAAGCCGTACAGCGTCCTTCGAAGCCTGCGCGGCAAGCGGAGCCGCCGCGCTCAGTGTGTACAAAAACGTTCGACGTGAAGTGGGCATGAACCCACTAGCGTATCGCGCCGGAAGCCTATTGGAAAACGATCTGCGTCTTCTTCTCTTCGATCTTGTCCGGATTCACACCCGGCGCCTGTTTCAAGTCCGCGAACGTCTTGAACTTCCCAATCTTTTCGCGGTGCGCCAGGAACGCCGTCGCCTGCGAACGCTTCATCCCCAGTCGGCTCTCCAGCTCAATCGCCGAGCAGGAATTCACGTTCAACGGCGGAATCGCATCGGCCGGATAGAACTTGGCCAGGTAGTCGGCAATGATCGCCAGATCGGCGTCCTTGGCCTTCATTCCAAAGCCAACCATCTTGGTCAACGTCGTGTTCCAGCCGTCCTTGTCCTGCCGCAACGAAACGGACCGCTCCACCTCGTGGCATCCCTTGCAGGTTCGAGCCGTCTCGGCCATCCCAGGCCCTTCCGGCAACTGCGCCATCAGCGCGGCCCCCGCCGCGCCCAACAGGAAAAAGAAACGCATGCTCATATTCTACCTAGTGCTCCATGAAGAAGCCGAAGGCATACTGCGTGCTATCGGCCGTGCTCAGGTAGACCCGGCCACCACCGGCCGAAAGACCACCTGTCGTAATGTAAGAGGTGATTTTCGCGCCACTGTTCCAAAGTTCCTTGCCCGTGGCGCCTTCAAAGGCGTACAGCTTGGCCGGAGCGCCAGCCTTCCCCGCTCCTGCCGCGAACACCACACCGTTCACCACCGAGGGCGGCAACGGATTCACCAGCGCCGGGGTCGACCAGCCCGCCTGGAACGCCACCGCGCTGCCGGCTTCGGCCAGCTTCAGCGCCGTCACATTCGTCCCCGTTGGCACCAGAATCCAGCGCACTTTGTTCTCGTCTTCCCAGCTCGACAACGCGCCCACCGCGTAGCCGGCCTTGGCCACCACATCGCTCTTCGCCACACCGGTCATGCCGGCCGCGTCCACCACATGAACCCGTCCGTCGGCCGTCGAAGCCGCCACGAAATTCCTGCCGCCAAAGTTGAACACTACCGGCGAAGAAACGAAATCCGAACTGCCGGCCGAATACGCCGCACGCTGTTCCAGCTTGCCTTCGCTCAGCGCCACCAGCTGCGACCCGCTGGCAACGTAGATCTCGCCTTCCGGCCCCACGGCGAAGCCGTTCAGGCCTTCCACATTCTTCCCCGTCGCCTTCCAGTGCGATACGGTCTTCCCTTCCAGGTTGATCGCCCAAATGCCGTTCTCCACGCCATTACAGCCGTTCGTGCTGGCAACGTAGGCGTTGCCGTCGAACACCGTCAAACCCGTCGAATGCGCGCCAGCCGGAATGAACTGCACGGGCACCTTCGGCTCTTCGCCATTGGAAACATACATCTGGTGCAACATGCCGTCACCGGTCACGGCGTTCACATAGAGCGGAGTCCGCGAAAACGGGCTGGGCGGCGTTGCCACGCGCCCCGGCTTGGCCGGAGCGGGCGGGGGCGGCGGTGCGGCGGGCATCGCGCGCTTCAAAGTCACAGCGCCTTCAAATGGTTCGCCAACGCCAGAGCGCGCCGGGTTCGCGCGGCCCGTGCCGCGCCCGCCCGAAGGCGGATAAGGAACGATCGTCGGCCGGGTAATCGTCGAAGTCATCCCACCCGGGCAAGCCGCTGTGCCAAGCTTCGCCATCGAAGTGCCGGCGCCGTTCTGCCATTCCAGGCGGGCCAAATCCGTGTCCACGCCAATCGTCGTGTCCCCGCTGCCGCCGAAAAAGCCCAGCGTCCGGAACCCGCGATAGCTGATGTAAAAATCGAGTAACGCCGGCGGCGTCAACGCCTGCTGCTGCCGCGCCGTGTTCTTCAGCTTCATCTTCCACTGCACGTCGAAGCCGCTCTTGCGCATCGTCTGCTCGGAAATCTTGCCGTCCCCGCGCAACCAGTAGGAACGCTGGACATCGTTTCCAACCGTCATCCAATCGGCGCCGCCACGCTGGGCGTGCAACACACTCATCGCCAAAAAGGCACAACTTGCCGACACAATAGGACGGGCGAAACGGGGCATCAAGAAGACTCCTCTGCTGGTCATGACCGAACATAGATCATATACCCAAATCCGCCCTCGCGGCGAGTGCGCGGTGTGAAAAATACCACTCGCCAATCTCTTTCCCAAGCCCTTCATTTGTTATATAGTAAACGGTTCAAAGTGTCGTGAAATAATCGGGCGGCTTCGGCCTCCCGTCAGGAAAGCCGGACCCATGAATCGTTTCCCCATCGTTGCCTCTTCCGCCCTGCTTCTCGCCAGCTTCGCCGCCCCCGGCGCCGACTGGTTGACCGACGGCGGGGACCCGCAACGCAACAACTGGCAGAAGGACGAAAAGCTCCTCAGCATCTCCAGCGTCAAAGACATCAAGATGCTGTGGAAGATCAAGCTCGAAAACGAAACGCGCGCCATGCACAACCTGCTGCCGCCGCTCGTCATCGGCAGTGTCGACACGCCCTCCGGCCCCAAACAGCTCGCCATCCAGGCCGGCGTCTCCGATAACGTCTACGCCATTGACGTCGCCACCGGCAAGGTCTTCTGGCACACCAAGCTCCCCAGCAACTTCAAGGAACCGGCCGGCCGCGGCCCCTCCGTCCTCTGCCCCGGCGGCATGACGGCCAACGTCACCATTGGCCCCGCTGGCGCCCCCGGCAAGTACACAATCTACGCCGCCGCCTGGGACGGCCGCCTGAACCAGCTCAATGCCGCCGATGGCAAACACATCACCGAACCCACTAAGTTCATGCCGCCCAACGGCAAGCCGTACGCCATGAACCTGTGGAAAAACGTCATCTACACCCACTCCGCCCAGGGCTGCGGTGGCAACCCCAACACCGCCTACACCTATGACCTCGAAACCCACAAAGTGGGCAGCTGGGGCCCGGCCGGCGGCGGCATGTGGGGACGCTCCGGACCCGCCATCAGCGCCAAGCACGACACCATGTACACCGGCACCGGTGACGGCCGCTGGGATCCGGAAAACGGCGTCTACGGCAACGGCATGATCGGCGTCCGCCAGGACCGCAAAACCAAATCGCTCGACCTCGTCGACTACTACGGCCCCTCCAACGCTGAGTGGCTCGTAAAGCGCGATCTCGACATGCAAGTCACGCCCACGATCTTCGAATACAAGGGCCATGAATACATGGTGGACGCCAGCAAGGAGTGCCGCCTGTACTTCATGGACACCGATTCCATCGGCGGCGACGATCACCGCACCCCGCTCGAACGCACCCCGCTCATCTGCAATGAAATGGTCGACTTCGCCGAAGCCGGTATCTGGGGTTCGCTCACCTCCTACCTCGATGCCAAAGGCCAACGCTGGGTGCTCACTCCCTTCTGGGGCCCGAAGCACTCCAAGTACAAGGCCCCCATTGAAAACGGCCCCATCAAGAAAGGCGCTATCGCCGCCTTCCGCGTCGTCGACGGCAAGAACGGCAAGCCCACCCTCCAGCCCGCCTGGCTCTCCCGCGACATGGATCAGGCCGAACCGCCCGTCTTCGCCAACGGCGTCATCTTCGCCTACGGCAGCGGCGAAAACACCGCGCAGGCCTATCCGGACGTGGGTCTCGACTTCCGCGCCGAACGCCGCATCCCGAAATCGACCCGTGTTGTCCTGTACGCTCTCGACGCCGCTACCGGCAAGGAGCTCTGGAACAGCGGCACGCAGATTGACCGCTTCAATCACTGGAGCGGCATCGCGGTCGCTAACGGCCGTATCTACGTGAACACCTTCGACGGCGAACTCTACTGCTTCGGTCTGCAAAAGTAATGTGGAAACTGGCGGGATTGGCGATTGCCCTGTCGGCGGCTTTGCCGGCGCAGACGCCCGATCCCGCCAAACTCATCGCGGAGCTGGAAGCCGAAAACACGGCCTACCTCCGGTTGCTAAGCGACTGGGGCAAACTGGTCGTCTACGGCAGCGATAACGCGGAGTTGAAACCTCCGAAACCCGGTGAAAACCGGGTTGTTTTCTTTGGTGACGACATCTTCGAAAAATGGCCGGAGTTCTTTCCCGCCAAGCCCTATCTGAACCGCGGCATTGAACACCAAGCCACCCCCCAACTGCTCGTCCGCTTCCGCCAGGACGTCATCGCCCTGAAGCCGAAAGTCGTCGTCATCATGGGCGGCACCAATGATTTCGCAGGCTTCGCCGGCCCTGCTACCGAAGGTACGGTGACCGAGAATATCGAAACGATGGTGGAACTCGCCAAACTCCACGGCATCAAAGTCGTGCTGGCGTCCGTAACCCCCATCTGCGACTGTTTCCAGGTCCTCTCCGCCCGCCGCCCACCCGGCAAGATTCTCGGCCTGAACGGCTGGCTCCGCGGTTACGCCAAGAAATCCGGCGCCATCTATGCGGACTTCTACTCGGTACTCGGCCAGGGCCGCAACATGCGCCAGGAACTGACTGTCGACGGACTCATCCCCAACGCCGCCGGCTACGCCGCCATGGCGCCCGTCGCCGAAAAAGCCATCGCCGCCGCGATCGCTCTCCCGTAACATCCTCGCGCTACTCCGCCCGAATTCCCATCATCGGAATCTTCCCCTCCTCGAGCGAAAACCGAATCTCAACGCGCGTCCCATCCTGGCGTGCCGTGAACCCTTCTATCAGCGCCACCAGGTCCGGTTCCCCCATCCCACGCGACTCGGCCAGCGCGGGCAGCCATCGCCCCAACGCCGCCGCGGCCGCCGCATCTTCAAAACTCGCCATCGAAACCGACCCATAACACTCTATCCGCGCGCCCAGCCGAACCCCCATCGAAGCATCCGCCACGCTCTTCCGTAGCTCGTCCCAACGAGGCCGCGGCGCGGGAGCAATGCCCTTACCCGCCTCCGGCAGCGGATTCCGGATGAACACCCAGTTGTCGTAATCGCGGCCCAATTCCCGTATCCGCGAAGCCCATCGAGGAACCTCCGCCGCATCCCTCCTCCAAGCCGCCACGGCCGCCGCCGTCGCCTCCGGTTCCCCCACAAACAGCACACCCCGCTCCGCAAACACCACGCGCTGCGCCTCGCCCTCCGCAGGCGGTGGCACCGGTCCAAACTCGCCAAACAACACAACCAGCGAAGGCGAATCCGGATCGCCAATCGTCACCATCTGCGCCACCCTCGCCCAAGCTGCGTTGCCGCCCAAAATACCCGTCAATGAGACCGGAAACCGGCCCATCAGCCGCGATCCGGCATACCGCTCCCAGTCAATGCCGCCAATCATCTGCGTGTCCTCGGTCAGCAACCGCAGCACGCGCGCATCCGGTTCCGCAGCCATAAGAACGGCCGTTGTCAGCAGGAAAACAACATTCATGGTGAGCCTCCGCGTTGTTGGACAACGAAGACCCGCGTCAGGTTCCCGGGCTACTGATTCGCCGTCACCGTATACGTCGCCGACAAGGACACCGTCACCGTCGCCCCCGCCGGATCGATCGCCGGAGTCGACAACGTCACCACCGCGCCCAACGTCGCATTCATCGCCGCCGCCAGCGCCCCGGCCCGCGTCTTCGCCAGCGCCAACAGATTCGGCAACGCCTGCTGCAACGCCGTCGATAGCTCATCGTCCGTCGGAATCAACGCGCTCGACCACCCGATCGCCTGCGTCTGCGATGTCGAAAGCGTCCGTTGAACGGCGATGAACTTATCCCGCGTCGCCCCCAACTGCCCCGCCGCCACCGGCATCTTGAAGTTGTACGTGGTCACTACAAAACCCTGGTTCAGGGCCACCGAAACGTCCACCAGATGCGATGACGCCACGCCCGCCGACGATAATGCCGCTACCGCCGAGTCAACCGTCGACGAGGAACTGGCATCCAGAAACTGCACGTAGAACACAGCGGTTCCCGTGGTGATGTTCTGCGAAAGGGAAACGTTCGCGGTCACCGTATTCGGCTGCTGCGCGGCCAATCCAGCAGCCAGAGCAAGTGTAATGAAAACAAGGCGCATCAGTTGATCCTATCGCGAGGAGAAGTTGCCCTTGTGTAAACACGGTCTGGGAACGAGAGTCGCGGTGCATGCTCCGGCCTCCAAATATTCTCAAAGCTTGTTAACCCGCGCAGTTCCGCGATATGCTCTCAATAATTCCCACGTCCGGCAGAAACGCATTCCAACTCAGGAGATCGCCGAAATGAATTCACGCCGCCAGTTCCTCACCGCCAGCGCCAGCGCGCTCGTGGCTTCCACAGTTTCCCGCGCCAACCCGAAGAGCTTCCCCTACGGCGAGTTCGAACAGCGCATCGCAAAAAAGAACTTCACCGGCATGACCAAGGACATGCTGCCGACCCCCTGCATGGTCGTCGACATCGATCTCTTCGAAAAAAACCTGAAGACGATGGCCGACTACGCTAAGACCGCGCCCATCTACCTCCGCCCGCACGTCAAGGTGCACAAGAGCGTCGACATCGCCAAGCGCCAGGTCGCCCTCGGCGCCATCGGCATCACCGCCGCCACCATCGCCGAATCCGAACTCATGTCCAACGGCGGCATCAAAGGCGTCCTCTGGACCAAGCAGCCGGCCAGCTACAACAACCTCCTCCGCGCCATCGCCCTCACCAAAAAGGATCCGACTTTCATGTTCGTCGTCGACGATCATGACGTCGCCGCCCGCGTCCAGGAAGCCGCCGCCGCCGCCAAAGTGAAGGCGCGCGTCGCCGTCTCCGTCTACGCAGGCCTCACCCGCCAGGGCATCGCCAACGGCAAGCCCGCCCTCGACCTCGCCCAGAAAATCGCCACTTCCAAGAACATCAGCTTCGAAGGCTACATGGCCTACTCCGGCTACGCCTCCCACACCCACGGCTGGGAAGCCCGCCGCAAGAAGTCGGCTGAAGATCTCGCCGGTGTCAACGAAACCGTCGCCCTCAGCAAGAAGGCCGGCATGGAAGTCAAAATCGTCTCCGGCGGCTCCACCGGCACCTACAACATGGATCACGAACTGGGCCTCACCGAACTCGAATGCGGCTCCTACGTCTTCATGGATTCTGTCTACCGCGAAGTCGGCGGCAAGACGGATGACAAGGTCTATACGGACTTCGAAAACTCCATGTCCGTTCTCACCACGGTCGACAGCAAACACCACGCCGGTCAGGTCACGACAGACTACGGCAACAAAGCGATGGCCCAACTCACCGACAAGGTGAAAGGCCAAACCTGGCTTACCGTCGACAAGCAGGGCGCCGAATACGGCCTTCTCCGCTGGAAAGACGGCGGCGGCGAAATCAAGGTCGGTGACCGCGTCGAGATCTACTGCTCAAACCTCGACATGTCCACCAACTGCTACGACCGTTACTACATCGCCAAAGGCAATGACATCGTCGACGTATGGCCCATCATGGGCCGCGGCGGCGCGGCCCAGCGCTAACGAACCCGAAGGGACGGGCTCCTCAGCCCGTCCCTTTTTCCACCTGCAACTGCGGGACAAACACCTCGCCCGCCTTCTTCGCCAGCTTCTCGTCGATCTTCAACAACGCCGCCACGTCCACCCCGTTCCGGATCGCCTTCGCAATCACCTTCTCGGCCTCCACAATCCGTCCGGCCTTGTCCAACACCTCCTCCAGCCGCGCCAACGGAATCACCACGACCCCATCGTCATCCCCCACCAGCCAGTCGCCCGGCTGAACGACTTGCCCGCCACAACTCACCGGTACCTGTAACTTGCCCGCATATTCGGCCCCGCCCGCGTTGGCGACAACAGCCCGCGCAAACACAGGCAACTTACTCCCGCGAATATCCGCCAAATCCCGGATCGCGCCATCAATCACAACCCCGGCAAGCTTCTTCCGGTGCGCCGAATCCGTCGTCAATCCGCCCCACAGTGCGGTGTTCTTCTCGCCGTGTCCGTCGATCACCAGCACCTGCCCAGCCGGGCACTCCGCCAGCGCCTTACTCACCATCAGAATATCGGCCGTATGCACCTGCACCGTAAACGCCGGCCCCGCCATCTGCGCCTTCGCCGACCACGGTCGCATCCCGTGGTCCATCGCCCCGCCCTTATCGAGCGCGTCCGACACCGGCCCTGCGCCATACTTCAACAACCGGTCGCGCGGGCTCATACAGCCATCCTCACCTGGGCCGGATTAATCGCCTTGAACTTGCCCTTATTCGCCGTTATCTCCAAAGCTTTCGGCACGTTTTCAATCCCCTCCAGAATGTGCGTAATCGTTGGCTTCAACCGCACCCGCCCCGCCGCCACCAGGCTAACTGTATGTTGTAAGTGCTCCAGCGTACTAATATCGGGAAACATATACCGCAAGCTCCGTTCCCGCAGTAAGTCGACGTCTAACTCAAACGGCGAGCCAAACCACGACACGCCGATAATCTTCCCCCCGCTCCGCACCGCGTCCATCGCCTGCGTCACGCTCTTGGTCCCCGCCATCCCCTGCGTCGGGCTCCCCCCGGCGCACTCAAACACAATGTCTGCGCCGTTCCCCTCGGTCAACTCCCGAATCCGCGCCACCGGGTCTTCCTTCGTCGCATTAATCGCATAATCGGCGCCCAACTCAAGTGACATCGCGCATGCCTCATCCCGCACGTCCACGGTAATAATCTTCCCCGCCCCGCTCACGCGCGCAATCTGCATGCACTCCAGCCCCATACTTCCTTGCCCCAGAAACGCCACCGAATTGCCGATCTTAATCTCCGCCGTTTCCACCGACGCGACACTGTCGCTCAACGACTGCAAGCATGCGGCCTCGCTATCGCTAATCCGGTCATCCACCAGCGTCAACGCGATCTCCGGCAGAATGGCGTACTCCGCAAAACACCCCGGCAGTTGAAAGCCGATAATCGGTCCCTTCCGGCACAAATGCCCGCGCCCCGTATCGCACAACGGGCAACTCTCGCAAGGCAGCTTCGCGCGTGCCGCCACCCGGTCGCCCACCTTGAACCGCGTCACCCCCGGTCCCACTTCCACAATCCGCACGCAGAACTCGTGGCCGAATAACTGCACCGGCGCCTCAGTCTCCAGCCGTTTCTTAATCCGGTCAAACGCCAGCGTCCGCACGCCCGCCGCCAGTTGCGCCTCCGTCACGCTGGGCTGCACCACCAGCACCTGCGCCAATACATGCCGCGGCTTCAACTCCGGCATCGGCACCTCGTCCAACCGCAAATCATTAAATCCGTAGAATCGCCATGCTTTCATAGGTCCCGTGATAATATCGCACCCAACATGAAAACATCCGCACTGTTGCCGATCGTCTTCACCGCCGCCCAGTTGGCCGCGCAAATCTTCGCCCCCGGCGCCAAGCTCGAAAAGCTCTACGAGGGCGGCCACCTCACCGAAGGCGTCACCGCCGCCCCCGACGGCACGATGTACTTCAGCGACATCACCTTCACCACCGAAGCCAACATGCAGGCCGGCCACATCCTGCGCTTCGATCCAAAGACCAGCAAAACCACAGTCTTCCGCTCCCCCAGCGGCATGTCCAACGGCCTCAAATTCGACGCCCAGGGCCGGCTCATCGCCGCCGAAGGAGCCGACTACGGTGGCCGCCGCATCACCCGCACCGACATGGCAACCGGCAAAGCCACCATCCTCGCCGGACGCTTCAACGGCCGCCCCTTCAATAGCCCCAACGATGTCGCCATCGACGAACGCGGACGAATCTATTTCTCCGATCCTCGCTACCTCGGCTGGGAGCCCATCGAACAACCCGTCATGGCCGTCTACCGTCTCGACCCCGATGGGACCGTGCACCGCATCATCACCGACGCCGGCAAGCCCAACGGCGTTGCCATCTCGCCCGATCAAAAGTCACTCTACGTCGTCACCAATGACGACGGCCACATGGGCTTCGACCTCATGCCCAAAGGCACCCCCGCCCGAAAAGGCCGCATGGAACTGAACGCCTACGATCTGGCCCCCAACGGCGCAGCCACCTTCCGCAAACAACTCGTCAACTACGCCCCCGAAGACGGCCCCGACGGCCTCGTCTGCGACGCCGAAGGCAACCTCTTCGTCGCCGTCCGCAACGAAAAGCGCTACGGCGTGAATGTCTATTCCCCCATCGGCCAGGAACTCGCCTACCTCCCCACGCCCGAACGCCCCACCAACGTCGGCTTCGGCCGCGGCGCAGAATCGAAAACCCTCTACATCACCGCCGGCGGCAGCCTCTACCGCATCCAAACTCTGAAGACCGGCTACCACCTGCCGGCCGCGAAATGACCAACATCCGCTGGCGGCTCTACGGCCTCCTCTTGATGGTCGTCACCCTCACGTTCATCGACCGTTTCAACATGAACGTGGCCGCCAAATACATCCAGCAGGAGTTCGCCCTCTCCGACATTCAAATCGGCTCCCTGCTCAGCGCCTTCGCCCTCGGCTATGCCATCTTCCAAGCCCCCGGCGGCTGGCTGGGTGATAAGTTCGGCGCCCGGCGCGTCCTCACCGGAGCCATCCTCTGGTGGTCGCTCTTCACCGCGCTCACCGCCTTCGCCCCGCAACTCGGCCTCGGCATCGGCCTGTCATTCTGGCTCGTCCGCTTCCTGATCGGTATCGGAGAAGGCCCCGCCCTGCCCTGTACCAACAAGATGATCGGCCGCTGGATGGCCGTCCCCGAACGCGCCCGAGGCTCCAGCCTATTCCTCGTCGCCGTCGGCATCGGCGGCGCCTTCACACCGCCCGCCATCGCCTGGGCCATGACGCACTTCGGCTGGCGCGCCAGCTTCCTCGCCTGCGGCGCCCTCGGCGTCATCGTTGCCGCTCTGTGGCAAGGGCAATCCACCGAAAACCCCTCGGACCACCCCGGCGTCAACGCCCAGGAACTCGCCCACATCCAGGCCCTCCGTTCCCCCGCCATCGCCCCCGGCCCTTTCCCCTGGCGACGCCTCTTCGCCACCCCCAGCATCCCCGCCCTCATCGTCGCCAACTTCATGCTCGGCTACGTCACCTACATCTTCTACACCTGGTTCTTCCTCTACCTCGTCAACGTCCGCAAGCTCCCCGTCATGGCCGGCAGCTACTGGTCCACAGTCCCCTTCCTCGCCATCCTCATCGGCGCGCCCATCGGCGGCTACGTGTCGGACGCCATGGTCCGCCGCCTCGGCCACCCCTGGGGCCGCCGCGTCCCCGTGACAATCGCCGCCACCTGCTCCTGCCTGCTCCTAATCATCGGATCACGCACCGAAGACCCCTATATCGCCATCGGCATCCTCGCCCTCGCTGCCGGATGCAACAGCGTCGCCGCCGTCACCAGTTGGGCCGTGCCCAACGATCTCAGCGAACGCTACGCCGGCACCCTCGCCGGCATTCTCAACACCTGCACCAACCTGGGCGGCGCCCTTTCGCCCATCCTCACGCCCTATCTGGCCAACCGCTACGGCTGGGTCGCCGCGCTCGATTTCGCCGCCGCCTTCATGCTCACCCTCGGTCTCCTCTGGCTCCTCGTTCACCCAGAACGCCGCATCGATGAAAATCCCGCGTGATACATCCCCCAATTGCGACACAGCAATTGGATGATTACGCGCCGCTCACTCCTCGCCCTGCCCGCCACCCTCTACGCCGCCGAACCGAAAGTCGTCACGCCGGCCTACAACACCCTCTCCGACGCCGAGGAAATCGCTCTCGGCCGCAAGTTCGCAGCCACCCTCGAAAAGGATCTCCCCATCCTCTCTGTCTCCGCCCTCGACAACTACGTCAACGGCATCCTCACCGAACTCGCCCGCAAAAGCCGCCGCCCCAACATCCCCTACATCGCCAAAGTCGCCAACACCGTCGACGTCAACGCCATCTCCCTCCCCGGCGGCTTCGTCTTCGTCTACCGCGGTCTCCTCGAAATGGTGAAAACGGAATCCGAACTCGCCGCCGTCCTCTCCCACGAAGTCGGCCACATCGTCGGCCGTCACTCCGCCAATAACCTCATGCTCGATTTCCGCGCCCGCCAGGTCTACGAAATCGTCAAACGCAACCTCGAACTCCGCAACACCGTCATCGAAGAGATCATCGAAAAACTCGGCGGCCCCCTCGTCATCCTCACCCGCCTCCGCTACAGCCGCGAACTCGAATTTGAATCCGACCTCCTCGGCCACTACAACATGCTCCGCGCCAACTGGGATCCCGCCGGCATCGTCAGGTTCTTCAAACGCCTCTCCCTCTCCCGCAAGGACCCGGGTGACTGGGTCGACTCAGCCCTCGCCACCCACCCCGATCCCGCCGAACGCGCCCAACGCATCCAAGCCGAAATCGACGGATCCCGCCTCCCCTCCGGCCTCACAACCAACACCATGTCCTTCGGTGCCATGAAGCTCGGCCTCAAACTCCTCCCTGCCCCCGTCCGTCCAAAAGCGAAATGACCGCCCGCAACCACTGGCACCTCGGCCACGCCCGCCTGGTCGAATACGAAGCCGGCTTCGCCTTGGAAGATCTCGGCACCCCGCAGGGCACCCATGTCAACGGCATCCGTCTCACCCCCGGCAAGCCCATCTGGGTCAAACCCACCGATGCCTTCCTGCCCCCCTTCCCGTGGCCCGCGCCCCACTCCGCCACCGTTCCCCAACCCGTCGCCTGGAGCCGCCAAATCACCATCGGCAGCGCTCCCGACAACGAGCACCAACTCGTCTTCCCCCTCATCGCGCCCAACCACGCCATCCTCCTCGAAGACCACGCCGGCGCCCTGTATCTGGTCGATCTCGGTGCCGCCCAACCCGTCGCCATCAACGCCATCGGCGCCCTCATCCCGCCCCAACAACCCATCCCCGTCCGCCCCACCGACGACGTCTATTTCGGCTCTCTAAAAGTCCCCATCACCCGCCTCCGCGCCAACACCGCCCGCCAGCTCACCTTCCGCGGAACCCGCATGATCATTGGTCGCGACCCCGCCTGCGATTACCCCCTTCCCTACCCCACCCTCTCCTGGCGCCACGCCGAAATCACCCGCGAAAACGGCCACTTCCACGTCACCGATCTCGGCTCCCGCAATGGCACCTTCGTCAACGGCGTGCGCTGCACCGCCAAAACCATCCTCGCCCCCGGAGCCGAATTAAGCCTCGGCGCCTTCCGCTTCACCCTCCAGGACTCCGGCACCTTCGCCCGCCGCGAGGACACCGCCAACGTCTCCATCGAAGCCGTCTCCCTCACCGTCGATGTCGGCACCCACCGCCTCCTCAACCCCGTGTCGCTCACCCTCTTCCCCGGCGAAATGACCGCCGTCATGGGCCCTGCCGGCGCCGGAAAAACGACGTTTCTGAAAGCCCTCAACGGCTACGCCGCCCCCTCCCACGGCCACGTCCTCTTCAACGGCGACGATCTCTATCAGTGCTACGACCGCTTCCGTCTCCAGCTCGGCTACGTCCCGCAGGACGACATCATGCACGCCCTCCTCACCGTCGAAGAGGCCCTCACCTATACCGCCCGCCTCCGCACAGACTTAAGCGAATCGGAAATCAAAACCCGCGTAAAAACGGTGCTCACCGACCTCGGCATCGAAGACATCGCCAACCGCCAGATCGGTTCCCCCGAATTGAAAGTAATCAGCGGCGGCCAACGCAAGCGCGTCAACATCGCCATGGAACTCCTCGCCGGCCCCAATGTTCTCTTCCTCGACGAACCCACCTCCGGTCTCAGCTCGTACGACGCCCTCCAAGTCATCCGCCTCCTCCGCCGCCTCGCCAACGAAGGCAAAACCATCGTCCTCACCATCCACCAACCCAGCACCGAGATCTACAAGGAATTCGACAACCTCGTCATGATCTCGCGCGACCGCGGCGCCGCCACCAGCGGCTCCCTCGTCTACTTCGGCCCCGCCTACCCGGACTCCATCAAATTCTTCAACCCCACGGCCGACCCCGCCACCCTCTCCCCCGAACACCTCCTCGACGGCCTCGCCCAACAGCCCACCGCCGCCTGGGTCACCACCTACGACCGTTCCCCCTACCGCGGGAAATTCATCGACGATCGCACCGGCCACCGCCCCCCGCAGCCGGACGCCAAGCCAGCCTCGCCCGTCCGCAAAATCGGCCTCGCCCAATGGGCCACGCTCGTCCGTCGCAACGTCGCCCTCCGCCTCCGCGATAAAGGCCAGTCCATCTTCATGGCCCTGCAGTCCACGCTCTTCCCGCTCTTGATGGCCATCGTCTTCGGCAACCTCACCCCGCTCGAAACCGACGTGGCGCAAGACTGGACCCGCTATGCCGCCAAAGTCACAACAGTTCATTTCCTAATGGTCGTCGCCGCCATCTGGTTCGGCTGCAACAATGCCGCCCGCGACATTGTTGGCGAATGGAGCATCTTCCAACGCGAGCGCATGGTCAGTCTCAAACTCCCCAGCTACCTCTTCGCAAAGGTGGCCGTCCTCGCCGCCATCAGCCTCCTGCAATGCTTCGTGCTGCTGGAAATCGTCAACCTCGCCTGCCACCTCAGCGCCCCGTTTGCGAGTATCTACCTGACGCTCTTCCTGGCCTCCCAAATCGGCTCCGCCATCGGCCTGCTCATCTCAGCCGTCTCGAAAACCACCGAATCCGCGATCGCCTTCCTGCCCATCCCGTTACTCTTCATGATCCTCCTCGGCGGCGGTATCAAGCCCCTCCACGAAATGACGCCAGCCGCGGACCGCCTCGCCATGGTCTTCCCCTCCCGCTGGGCCTTCGAAGCGAACGCCCTCACCGAAGCCGCCGAACGGCCCCGTTTCATCGATCAGCGCCGCGGCCCCGACATCGCCGAAAACGTCTTCCCCGCCGCCAACGATGCACGCGATACGGCCGCCACCTGCCGCGCCGTCCTCATCGCCATGTGGAGCGCCTTCCTCGCCCTCGCCCTCAATGTCCTCCGCCGCCGCGACACACACTAATACCGCCCAATCTCCCGATTAATCTCCCGCACCACCGCATCCGCCGGCGCCTGCTGCGCGAAGTTGAAGTTCCGCGTCCGCGTCCGCACTTGAAACCCGTTCATATTCCCAAACAACTGCTTATTCACCATCACCTCCACCACTTCCGAATACGCCACATCAAATCCATCCCCCGCCCTGTCAGACCGAAACACCAGTCGCCCATCCCGCGCCGTCAGCACGCCGCCACAAAACCCATTCCGGCACCCCGGATTATGGTGCAAAACATCCCAAGACTTCCCCGCCGCCCGCTCAATCACCCGCACCTCCACCGTCCGCGTATCGCTCTCCCCGTTCGCCCCATACGCCGTCAGCGTATAGCGAGTCGTCCGCGTCGGATACACCGCCACCGTCCCGCGCAACGCCGTCAAATCCCCCACCACCGGATCAATCCGCACCCGCGTCGCCCCCGTCACGTCATACTGCAACTTCGCATACGGCCCAATACTCCCCATCACCGCCTCCGTCCCAAAATTCAAAATCCGTACCCGCGCCGCCTCGGCCTGCTCCGCCCGGTCCACCACCAGCGTCACCCTCCGCGTCACCCTCTGCCCGTCTGCCCCAATCGCCACCAGGTTCGCGTCCCGGTTCCCCTGCACATTTGTCAATTTCACACTGCCCGCCATCCGCGCCGGCTCCCCACCCAGCATCACCTCCTTCGCCCCACGCACCTCCCACACCAACTCGGCCCATCCCCCAACCGCCACCCGCTCCGGCCGAAACCGGAACGACACGATCTCCATCGCCCCGCCATCGGCCTCCACCAACACCTCCGCCTCCCGCTCCACCACGCGCCCGTCCTCTCCCGTCGCCTGCAACGTATACCGCGACTTCACCGTATACGTTCTTGCAAACTCCCCCACCGGCCGAACCTTCGTCCCGTTAATCACAACCGATGTCGCCCCCGTCACTTCCCACCGCAGCGTCGATTCCCTCCCCGGCCGAACCGAAGCCTCCGAAAACTCAAACGTTTTCACCACCGCCGCCGCCAACACCTTCACGTCAACCGCCACCTCCCCGCTGACGCTCTTCCACCGGTTCCGCCCCGTCAACGCATACACCATACTCCGCTCCGGCTTCACCTGCAGCGTCCCCTTCGCCGGCTGCGTCCCGATCCCCACAATCTCGACCTCCGTCGCATCCCGTACATCCCAACGCAACTCCACCGCCTGCCCCGCCGTCACGCTCCCCGCCGAAACCGTAAAGGACGCGAGCACCGGCTGCCGCGGCCACAACGCCACCCCAGCCAACCCCAACACCGCCACCGCCCCACCCGCCCACAGCCCCAAAGCGCCCCGCTTCTTCTCCTTCCGCCCACCGGCCGTCGCGGCCACCAATGCCGCCCGCACCTGCCCGCAATTGGCGTACCGCTGCGCCGCATCCTGCGCCATACACCGCGCCACCACCTGCTGCACCGCCAGCGGAACCGCAGCCCCCCGCAGCATCTCCGTCAGCATGCACCCGAACGAGTAAATATCAGCCCGCTGGTCCACGGCGAACGGCTGTGCCAACTGCTCCGGGCTCATATAGGCCGGCGTCCCCAACGTCATCCCCACCTGCGTCTGCCGCGTCTCGTCAACCGCCAGCACAATCCCAAAGTCCGTCAAATAAGGCGTGCCCTGACGGTCGATCAGGATGTTCCCCGGCTTCACGTCCCGATGTACGATCTGCCGCCCATGCGCGCATTCCAACGCCGCCAACACGCCATACGCAATCGGCAGCGCCTGCTCCACCGTCAACCCGCCCACCCGCCGCAACCGCACGTCCAGCGCCTCCCCATCCACAAACTGCTGAACCAGAAAGTGTCGTCCCTCCACAACCTCAAACCCAAATACCTTCAATATGTTCGGGTGGTCCAGCGCCCCCTGCCGCCGGCCCTCGTTCAAAAACCGCTCCACAATCTCAGGGTTTCCCAAATACTGTTCCCGCAAAAACTTCACCGCCGCCAGCGACCTCAATTGCGAGTGCCGCCCCAGCCACACCTCCGCCATCCCGCCCTGTCCCAGCGGACGTTCCAAAACAAACTGCCCTACTCGATAACCAGCTTGCATGTTCCCTATCCCTACAAGTGGCGAAAAGGTCTGTTCCATCACGAAGAAAATGTCCTCTTCCCAGAACGCGCAAACCCCGCCCACACCCCCTCTCCATTAAATTGGTGCCTGGCACCAATTTAATCTTTCGCACTACCAATGCATTACCTGTCCGCCGTCCACATTAATCGTCTGCCCCGTCACATTCTGCGCCCGCTCCGACGACAAAAACACCACCATATCCGCAATATCCTCCGTCTCCTGCCACCGCCCCAACGGCGCCACCGCCCGCACCTTCTCCCCCGCCCACTCCTCGTACGACCGCTTCTTCCCCTCCGGCTGCTGTGCGTTCCACGCCCGCCACACATTCTCGTTCAACGGCGTCTTCACCATGCCCGGATTCACCGTATTCACCCGCACCCCATGCGGCGCCAAATCCTTCGCCAAACACTGAGCAAAGTTGATATTCGCCGCCTTACTCGCCGAATACGGCGGATCCGTCTGCGAACCGATCTGCCCCGCAATCGACGCAATAAACACCATCGTCCCCGCCTTCCGCGCCGCCATCCCCGCCGCGCACGCCTGCGCCACATGCACCATCCCCATCACGTTCACCTCCATCACCCGCCGCCAATCCCCCGGCTCCAAATTGGTGAATGGAAACCCAAACTTCCCCGACCCCATCGCCGCCGCATGCACCACATGCCCAACCGGTCCCAACCGCGCCTCCGTCTCCGCCAGCGCCCGCTGCACCGCCGCATAGTCACTCACATCCACTCCGGTCGACAGATCCCACACCGCCACCCGGCAACCCTCCGCCTCCAACCCCCGCGCGCAAGCCGCCCCAATCCCGCTCGCCCCGCCCGTCACCACCGCCACATGTCCATTCAGTTCTAATTGCATGGCAAATAGCCTATCAACTACACCGCCGCCGCCATCCGCTCCCGCCGCGCCACGTCCGCCGCAATCGTCCGCGACGCCGCGAATAACACCACCCCCAACGCCACCAGCAGAATCGGAATCAGCACCATCGCCTGCTGCAACCCGGCCGCCTTAAACACCTCCGTCATCTGCGTCGCCCCGGCCGCCTCCATCGCCTTCCGCGCCATTCGGTCGCTCGCCATCCCCGTAATCAGCGGACCAAACGAAGCCCCGCACAGATACATCGCCATAAAGTAAATGGCCATCGTAATCCCCCGCTGCGTCGGCGCCACAATGTCCTGAATCGACGCATACACAAACCCGTAATAGGTGTTCATCGTTCCATACGCCAGCGTCAACATCACAATCGCCATCCCCACACTCCCCACCGGCTGAATCACTCCGATATAAGCCAACGGCGCCCCCAACGACGTCAATCCCGCCGCCAGCAGCAGCCGCCCGTTCTTACTCCGATGCCCGAACTTGTCTCCCAAATACCCCGCCAGTAGTCCGCCACTTACTCCCCCCACCAGATATGCAACCCCCGTCCAGGTCCCGGCTTGGGCCAACGTCATCTTATGCACCCGCCCCAGCAATGCCGGCAGGAACATGCCAATCGCGTACATGTTGAAGTTCACAAAAACGCCCGACGCAATAATCCACCACAACGTCGGAATCCGCAGCAAACCCCAAATGGAAAGATTCCCGCCCGTATGCCGCACCGTTTCCGTCGCCCCTCGTTCCGGCTCGTGTACAAACGCCAACGCCGGCTCCAGAATCAACGCCGGCAACGCCGCCACCACCATCGCCGTCCGCCAACCCCACGCCTGCGCAATCGGACCGCTGAAGAAATACGTCAACGCTCCACCCACCGGCACGCCCAACATAAACAGCGCCATCACCCGCGACCGCTGATGCGGCGGAAACAAATCTCCCAGCCACGACGTCGCCGCCGGCGCGCAAACCGCCTCCCCCACACCCACGCCCAGCCTCGTCATTAGCAAAAACAGGAACGAACTCGCCATCCCGCCCAGCGCCGTCATCGATGTCCAAACCACCACGCCAATCATCATCAGCTTCTTCCGGCTCCACCGGTCGGCCACCATCCCCAACGGCACGCCAATCAACGCATAAATCCAAATAAACAGGCTCCCCATGAATCCGATATCGGTATCCGTCAGCCCGAACTCTTTTCGCACCGGCTCCGCCAGCGCGCCCGCGAGATTGCGGTCATAGAAATTCAGAATATTGATTCCGAACAGCACCAGCACCGAAAAAAGTACTGAACGATTTGGCATGGAGGTTCGGCAATCCTATCACGTTGGTGACCGCAGTCACTGCCGCGCCGCCCAACCGCTGCCACACTGGCCATCAAAGGAGAGTCCATGAAGAAACTCTGGCTCAGTTTTGCCGCCCTGTTAATGGTGTCCTTCAGCGTCCTCGGCTGGATCGGCACCCGCATATACCAGGAGATGCCCCCGCTCCCCGACCACATCACCACCACCGGCGGCACACCCGTCTTTCAAAGCGGTGATGTCGCCCGCGGACAGAATGTCTGGCAATCCCTCGGCGGTATGCAACTCGGCTCCGTCTGGGGCCACGGCAGCTATGTCGCCCCCGATTGGACCGCCGATTGGCTGCACCGCGAACTCATGTTTGTCCTCCAGGAATGGGCCGGCAACAAGTACGAGCAACTCCCCTTCGAAGAGCAGACCCGCCTCCAAGGCCGCCTCCAACAGCTCTACCGCACCAATACCTATGACGCGGCCACTAACACTATCAAAATAGAACCCGTCCGCGCCCGCGCCATCGCCGCAACCGCCGCCAACTACGCCGAAACGTTCCGCAATGGCAACGTCCACTACGCCATCCCGCCCGGCGCCATTTCCACCCCGGAGCGCATGCAACAGTTCTCCGCCTTCATCTTCTGGACCAGTTGGACAGCCTCCGCCAACCGCCCCAACGACACCATCACCTACACCAACAACTGGCCCCACGAACCCCTCATCAACAACCGCCCCTCGGGCGATTCCGTCATGTGGACCGGCGTCTCCATCATCATGCTCCTCGCCGGCATCTGCGCCCTCGTCTGGTGGTACGCCTCACAAAAGGAGCAGGACGACCACGGCCCCCTCAGCGACAAAGACCCCCTCGGCGGCTGGACCGCCACGCCCTCCCAAAAGGCCACGCTCAAGTACTTCTGGGTCGTATCCCTACTGATACTCGTCCTAATCATCGTCGGCATTGTCACCGCCCACTTCGGCGTCGAAGGGGACGGCTTCTACGGCATCAAGCTCAATGAAATCCTCCCTTACGCCGTCAGCCGCACCTGGCACGTCCAGCTCGGCATTTTCTGGATCGCCACCGCCTGGCTCGCCGCCGGGCTCTTTATCGGCCCACTCGTCAGCGGAGTCGATCCCAAGTTCCAACGTCTCGGTGTCAACGTCCTGTTCGGCGCGCTTCTGCTCATCGTCGTTGGTTCCCTCGCCGGCGAATGGATGAGCGTCATGAATCGCATGTCCGACGCCACCAGCTTCTACTGGGGCCACCAGGGTTACGAATACGTTGACCTCGGTCGCGGCTGGCAATACCTGCTCTTCGCAGGACTACTGATCTGGTTCGGACTCGTCGTCCGCGCCATCCTCCCCGCCCTCAAAAACGCCGGAGAATCCAAACACCTCATCTGGCTCTTCCTCATCTCCGGCGGCGCCATCGGCCTCTTCTACGGCGCCGGGCTCACCTGGGGCCAGCACACCCATCTCTCCATCGTCGAATACTGGCGCTGGTGGGTGGTCCATCTCTGGGTCGAAGGCTTCTTTGAGGTGTTCGCCACCACGGTCATCGCCTTCTTTTTCGCCCGTCTGGGCCTGATCCAGCCCGGCTTCGCCGCCCGCGCCGCCCTGCTGTCGTCCACCATTTTCCTGGCCGGCGGCGTCATCGGCACGTGCCATCACCTCTACTTCTCCGGCACCCCCACCGTCGCCATGGCCTGGGGCTCTGTCTTCAGCGCGCTCGAAGTCGTCCCGCTCACGCTCGTCGCCTACTCCGCCCTCGACGATCTCCGCCGCGGCAAGCTCACCAGTTGGGCCGCCCGCTACCAGTGGCCCATCTACTTCTTCGTCGCCGTGGCCTTCTGGAACATGGTCGGCGCCGGCCTGTTCGGCTTCATGATCAACCCGCCCATCGCGCTCTACTACATGCAGGGGCTGAACACGACGCCCCTCCACGGTCACGCCGCCCTCTTCGGTGTCTACGGCATGTTGGGCATCGGCCTGATGCTCGTCTGCCTCCGCGCCATGCAGCCCGACGCCCATTGGAAGGAGAACTGGCTTAAATTCGCCTTCTGGGCCATGAACGCCGGCCTCTTCGCCATGTGCGTCGGCAGCCTCCTCCCCGTCGGCCTGCTCCAAACCAAAGCCAGCGTCGAACACGGCTACTGGTACGCCCGCAGCACGGAGTTCCTGCAGACAGACACAATGCAGACCCTCCGCTGGCTCCGCGCCCCCGGCGACACACTCTTCGCCCTCGGCGCCATCGTCCTGGTGCTCTTCGTCTTCACCACCCGGACGCAGAAACCATCGGCTACCAACTAGTGGATGGCGGCGGCAACCGCGGCGGCCAGGCCCGTGTTGTCGCCCTTCAGAAAACTGGCCATCGAAGCCTCGCTCATCTGGTCTCGTGTCACGCGGGACCAGTTGAGCGAAAAACCGTTTCGTACGGCCAACTGCCGGATAAACTCACGTTGCGCCCGCCCATTGCCATCGCGAAACGGGTGCACCGCGTTGATCTCGCCCAGAAAATACCCCGCCCGCGCACAAAACGACTCCCGCTCCAATCCGGCCAGTTGCCGCTCCCGCTTCAGCTTCGATAACGTGTCGTGTAGCGCCGGGTCAATCCGGTCCCAGAACGCAAAATAATACTGCCCCGACCGGGCGATATTCACCGTCCGAAACTGGCCCGCCCAGTCATAAACGTCCTGAAAGATGTAACCTTGAATCGCCCGCAAATGCGCCGCGTCCAGGCGCCCTGCCATTGGTTCGACAGCCAGCTCAATCAGCCGCTGCGTGGTCATATCCATCTCGAAACGCGCCAATCGCTCCGGCGCCCGAATATCCAGAAGATTGCGAAGGACGTTAGTCCCCGGATAGACGTACGGATCCATAGGCTTGCTCGGCGTGGGCTCTCATTTCCCTGCCCATCTCTTCGAGCGTCAAATCCCCATCCACAAATCGCTCGAAAATCCGCAAGGCCTCAGGGGATGGCTCCAAACCTTCCAGCCGTCCGCTCCCGAGCGCACTCTCTACGATCTTCGCCCGGCTCGCACGAACGTCATCCGCAACAACAGCCATGCCGTCCTCCCCGTCTCTTGATTTTACCATCCACATCCGATCACCGTCCGCGCCGGCCAGCCACCCCCCAGCCAGCGCGAACAGCACGACAACCTACCTCAACTCATGCGCCTTCCGCACATCCATCGATTTCCCCGGCCCATGGCAGCTCGCGCACTTCTCCACCACACCCGAACCAACAGAAGTCCCAAACGACGCCCCACCTGTCCGGATCATATGCGTCCGCACCTCGGCCTTATCGTGACACCCCGAACAAGCCGCCGCCGTCGGCGTAATCTTCAAATCATTCGACGGATCCACATCCACCGTCCGCAACGCCGTCAAAGTCGCCTGCGTACTCCGCGTATCCACCGTGCTCCCCAGCGCCTTCGCCGAGATCGGCAACGCATAACTCCCATTCACATGGCACTTATTGCAGTTACTCAACTCTGCCGGAAACCGCACCGTGCTGAAGTCATACAGCGTCCCCTGAAAACCAACAATCTGCAACGGCGTTTCACGGAACCCGCCCGCATGAATCCCGTGCACCATCCGCTTAAAATCAATCGAAACCTCCGCTCCGCTCGTTCGATACGGAATGTCAGTCTGGTTGGCGTTATGACAAATCACGCATAACTTCAGCTCCTCATTCCGGTTCGCCCCGTGCAGGCTCAACCGCGGCACCACTGTATCTCCGTGCTGCCCCCCGTCGTGACACTTCTTGCAATTGGCGATGTCGACAATCTGTCGCCGCCCCACCACCGTCCCGCCCGTAAACGAAAACTCCTTCACCACGCTCTTCACCGGAATATTCGCCGCCGTCGCCACGCCACCAGCCACCGGACACCCCGGCACCACCGGCCCCGTCAACGGACAAATCGGCCGACCTTCCATCGCCGCGATCCCGTTCCCAACACTCCCCATCGGCGCCACCGTCGTCGTCACGAAATACCGCCCCGTCACCGGCGTCGCCCCCAACTCCGCGCACAATGCCACCGTGCAAGGCTGCCCCGCCGTCAACGCATTAATCGAAACCGGCAACGCCGCCCCCACGCTCGACGCCGCAGTCGCCACCGGGTTCAAATTCCCCCGGCTCCCCGTATTCGTCAACTCCGTCGCGTCCCACCCCACCAATACCCGCAAACTCCCGCCCTTCACCGGCAACGCATTCTTGATATCCCAAAATCTGTCCGGAAACTCCGCCGTCGGGGCCGGATTCGTGACGGAAAAAATCACCTTCACCGTCCACGAACTCGCCGTCACCGGGCTCACGCCCACCCTCTCAATGTTGTAGGAGAACTTTTTCGTAGCCTCCCATGCTTCCTGGGCCGTCAGCGCGGCTCCGCATCCCAGCGCCATCATGGCGACTATCAACCCACTTGTTTTCATGCCTTGGCTCCATCCGTTACTAACGTTTTGGTTCCAACCGTCGCGTTAAGCGGTCGGCTCACGGAAACAGCGATCCCGGCCCTCACTCATAAAGGAGGCGTCCACCTCGCCAAAAATATACTCGGTGCCAATAAAATGTAAGCGGTTCCAAGAAACGAAAATAAATTCCGCCCCGGACCCCAAAACGCCCCCCAAACCCGCCCTCGACGTGCTATCCTGAAAGAATTGGGACGCGGCCATGGGCCAGCGTCCCTTTCGTTTTTCCGGATCCAGCCCCCCAATGGAACCACTCATCTACCTCGCCATCCTCCTCATCGGCGTCCTCGCCGGCTATCTCCTCCGCTCCCTCACCGCCCGCGCCGAACTCGCCGCCCTCGAAAAAGCCCACGCCCAATTCACCGCCTCGCTAAAAGGAGTCGCCGCCGACGCACTCGCCGCCAACAACCACAACTTCCTCGCCCTCGCCCAAACCGCCTTCCAAAAAGCCAACGAAACCGCCAAAGGCGAACTCGACCTCCGCCAGCAATCCATCCACGACACCATGAAGCCCCTGAAAGACGCACTCGAACGCATCGAAAAGGAACGCACGCAAGGCTTCGCCGGTCTCAAGGAAATGGTCGACCTCCTCCACACCACCCACCGCGACTCCGCCCGCGAAACCGCCAAACTCGTCAACGCTCTCAAAGCCCCTGCCGTTCGCGGCCGCTGGGGCGAAATGCAGCTCCGCCGCGTCGTCGAACTCGCCGGCATGCTCGACTACTGCGACTTCGAAGAACAAGTCTCCGTCTCCACCGACTCGGGCCGCCTCCGCCCCGACCTCATCATCCGCCTCTCCCACGACCGCGAAATCGTCGTCGATGCCAAAGTCTCCCTCACCGCCTTCCTCGCCGCCACCGAACAGACCGACGAAGCCGCCCGCCACCGCAAGCTCGAAGAACACGCCCAGCAAATCCGCACCCACATCAAACGCCTCGCCGCCAAGGCCTACTGGGACCAGTTCGCCAAAGCCCCCGATTTCGTCGTCGCCTTCCTCCCCGGCGAGTCATTCTTCACCGCCGCTCTCCAGCACGACCCCGAACTCATCGAATTCGGCGTCGAAAACCGCGTCCTCATCGCCACCCCCACCACGCTGATCGCCCTCCTCAAGTCCGCCGCCTACGGCTGGCGCCAACAAAAACTCGCCCAAAACGCCCAACAAATCTCCGACCTCGGCAAACAGATCTACGACCGCCTCCTCACCTTCACCACCCACATGGACGGCGTCCGCACCGGCCTCGAAAAGTCCAACCGCGCCTACAATGACGCCATCGGCTCCCTCGAAACCCGCGTCCTCCCTGCCGCCCGCAAATTCAAGGATCTCTCCGCCGCCACCGGCGACGACATCCCCGTCGCCCTCCCCGTCGAAACCGCCCTCCGCGAACTACGCACTCCACCCAGTACCCCGGCCGGATTAGTACCGTGAACGCATTGCACCTGTAGACATCCATCGGTTACCCTGTTGAAGTTCTCCAACCCAAGAAAACAAGACCTAATAAACACGTTGAAGCAACACAGGGACATGAAAAAATTACTTTTACTCGCCATCATCGCCTTGGGAGTCTCTCCCATCGCCTCAGCCGCCATCGTCGGCTGCACCGTCACCTCGGGCACCGTCCTGACATCCACCAATGGTGGCCTTGCCTACTCCATCGCCAACGGCATCGGAACCGCCACCGGCGGCGCCACCGGCGTCATCTCATGCCCTGCCATCTCCACCGGTTTCGGCTTCCTTGACAACTATCAAGTTTTCGCCTCGCTTGATTATCAAGGCGGACCCACCGGGACTCTAGTGCAACAACCACTTATTGTTAAGGGCGGTCCCCTGAATAATTCCACCATTAATCCCTTCCTCTCTAGCTCCAACTCGCCCGTGGCCTTCCAAATCGGCTCCACGCTCTCCGGCGCCACCTCCTATGCTGCCTTCACCGTCTTCGTCGACTCTCGGATCACCTTCGGCGGTCCCGTCACCGCCTCCAGCGGCCAGGTCGTGGTCTCCTACGACGTGCAGGCGCCCCCCCACGGGCGTTCCGGAGCCCTCCTCCTACGCGCTGATGACCGCCGGTCTCGCCGGCCTCGGCGTACTCACCCGTCGCCGCAAATAACAACCACCCACCGAAACCAAAACGGCGGCCCGGGTCCACCCCGCGCCGCCGTTGTCTTTCTCAATCCTCTCCCCGCCCCCGCCGCCCCTTCCGCGCCTTCTTCGTCTTCGCATACTGCATCCGGTGCCCCCCGCACTTCGGACACCGGAACTTCCGCATCCCATGCGCAATATGCGCCAGTTGCTGCATCGCGGATCGGCAACGGCGGCATGTCATAACTTTATTTTCGCACCAACCCCGAAACCGCCCCCAAAATCGTTTTCAATTTGCTAACCTGGAGGGATACGGACTTGGCCAGCGGCCAAGTCCTTTTTTGTTTTCCTGCCCCAAAAAATAAATTCCCAAACCGCCCCCCAAACCCAATCTTAATTTGCTATCCTGAAGAAATAGGGACGCGGCCACCGGCCAGCGTCCCTTTCGCTTTTCCCAACCCAAACCGCGATAGAATAGCGGTTTATGTCCAAGCTGATCGTCACTTTCGGTGAAATCATGCTCCGCCTGGCCCCTCCAGGATTCGAGCGCCTACTGCAGTCGCCCCAGTTCCTGGCGACATTCGGCGGAGGAGAAGCCAACGTCGCTGTGGCCGTCTCCGGCTTCGGCCTTCCGGCCCGTTACGTCACCGTCCTGCCGGACAAAAACGGAGTCTCCGACGCCTTCATCGGCGAAATGCGCCGCTTCGGTGTCGACACCTCCCAGATCGTCCGCGGTAAAGGACGCTTCGGCATCTATTATGTAGAGCCCGGCGCCAACCAGCGCGCCTCCAAGGTCCTCTACGACCGCGAGCATTCCGCCATCTGCCAGGCCCGCCCCGGCGCCATCGATTGGTCCAAAGCCCTCGCCGGCGGCTCCTGGTTCCACATCACCGGCATCACCCCGGCCATCTCCGAAGGCGCCGCCGAACTCGCCATCGAATCCGTCAAGGAAGCCCGCGCCCACGGCCTCAAAGTCTCCTGCGATCTCAACTTCCGCAAAAATCTCTGGAAATGGGGCAAAGAAGCCAAAGAGATCATGAGCGAACTCTTCAAATATGTCGATGTCGGCATCGCCAATGAGGAAGATTGTCAGATGACCCTCGGCATCAAATCCGAAGCCGACGTCCACTCCGGCGAACTCGACCGCGACGCCTACCGCAAACTCACCGACAGCGTTCTCGAAGCCTACCCCAACCTCGAAGCCATCGCCGTCACCCTCCGCGAGTCCCACTCCGCCTCCCACAACGGCTGGGCCGCCTGCATGAACAATCGAAAAGAGTTTATGGTGTCCAAGCACTACGACATCACCCACATCGTCGACCGCGTCGGCGGTGGGGACTGCTTTGCCGGCGGTCTGATCTATGGCTTGAACGCCCTCGCCACCCCGCAGGAAGCGCTCGAATTCGCCGTCGCCGCCAGCTGCCTGAAACACTCCATCCCCGGAGACTTCAATCGCTTCTCGGCCGACGAAGTCCACGCTCTCATCAAGGGCGGCGGCTCCGGCCGCGTCCAACGCTAGAAACCAACAAAATGAAACGCGCCCTCCTTCTCTTAACCGTCGCCACGGCCTTCGCCCAGGCCCCTCCGCCGTCGACCTTCATCCAGGTCCCGGCCGAAGAGCTGAACAAACTTCGCGAAGCCCTGAAACCTCTCACGGCGAAGGTGGGCGCGTTATCAAATAACCCCCTCCTGCCCGACGTAGCCATCTACGAAAAGGCCGTCCAGAACCTCCTCAAGCACCCCGAAGAGTTCTACACCAAGGACTACATCACCCACGCCTACAGCGCCATCAAAACCGGCCTCGAACGCGCCAACGATATCGAAAACAACCGCGCCCATTGGCCCCGGCTCGCCGGCCCCATCATCCGCGCCTACAAATCCAAAATCGACGACTCCTACCAGCCCTACAAAGTCACCGCGCCCCCAGGCTACACCCCCACCAAACCTGTCCGCCTCGACGTCATCCTCCACGGCCGCAACGCCCGCCTCACCGAAGCCAGCTTCATCGCCCCGGACGCCAAACCCAAGCTCCTCCCCGAAAACCAAACCTGGATCGAACTCGAAGTCTACGGCCGCGGCAACAACGCCTACCGTTGGGCCGGCGAAACCGACGTCTATGAGGCCATTGAAGCCGTCCGCAAGAACTACAACATCGATCCCGATCGCATCCTCCTCCGCGGCTTCTCCATGGGCGGCGCCGGCGCCTGGCACATCGGCCTCCACAACCCCTCCGCCTTCGCCGGCGTCGAAGCCGGCGCCGGTTTCACCGAAACCATCCGCTACGCCAAGAAGCCCAACCCCACCCCCACCGAACGCGCCAACATGCGCATCTATGACGCGGTCGATTACGCCCTCAACATCATGAACGCCCCCACCGTCGGCTACGGTGGCGAAATCGATCCCCAATTGCAGGCCTCCGTCAATATCAAGGACGCCCTCGAAGCCGAACGCATTGCCCCCAACGCCCTCTTCCTCGTCGGCCCCCAAACGCCCCACAAATGGCACCCCGACAGCAAAAAGGAGTCCGAAGCCTTCCTGACGAAAAACCTCCCCCGCCGCATGCCCGAACGCTTCCGCTTCGTGACATTCACCCCCCGCTACGGCCAGATCTGGAACTGGCGCGTCGCCGCCCTCGAACGTACCTACGCCCGCGCCGATCTCGCCGGCACCCGCACCAACGTCCTCACCAAGAACATCGCCGAACTCGAACTCGACGCTCCCGGCGAAGTCACCATCGACGGCCAAACCGTAAAAGGGAAAGCCTTCGTCAAACGCATGAACCGCTGGGAACCCCGGGCCCCCAAACCGGAAATCCGCAAACGCGCCGGCCTCCAAGGCCCCATCGATGACGCCTTCATGGACCGTTTCCTCTGCGTCACCGATTCCCCCAATCCCATCCTCGACACCTTTGCCGCCGATTTTGACAAATACTTCCGCGGCAACGTCCGCCGTAAGTCCTCCGCCGAAGTCACCAAAGCCGACATCGCCGACAGCCACCTCGTCCTCTACGGCACCCCCGCCACCAATAAGCTGATGGCAAAACTTGTTAAATCACTGCCAGTGAAATGGACCGCCAACGAGATCGAAGTCAAAGGCCAGCGCTTCGACGCCCGCGATTACACCCTCGCCCTCATCCAGCCCAATCCGCTGAATCCGAATAAGTACATCGTTTTCAACGCCGGACACAGCTTCTCTAAGAAGGATCTTGAAGGGACAAACGCCCTCCTCTACCCCCGCTGGGGCGATTGGGCCGTCATCGAAACCAAGACCGGCGCCGTCAAAGCCTCCGGCCTCTTCGATGACTCCTGGAAGTAAAAAACGGTTACAATCCTGAATCTAGCCTCCATGTAGTGGCATCCAAATCCCAAACCGGGAAAGGGTCCTTATATTCACATATTCAAATATGTAGCGCCACTTGCGCTATGCCTCCTGCTACCTGTGTCGCTCGCCGCACAGGTTCTCAACGGCCGTCTGGAAATCGTCGTCCAGGACGGCAGTTCCGCCACAGTTGCCAATGCCAACGTCAGCCTGAAGGATCTTCGCAAGAAGGCCCCCGTTGGCGGCGTCATCACCACGGACCCCTCGGGCTCCGCTCTCTTCGCCTCCCTGCCCCCCAGCGAGTACGAAGTCAATATCGAAGCCCCCGGCTTCCGCAAAGCCATCGTCAGCGGCCTCGAACTGAACGCCTCGCAAACGGTCCGCCAGGTCATCACCCTCGAGGTCGGTGCCGTCACTGAATCTATCTCCGTCGAAGCCATCGCCGCCGTCGTGAATACCTCCGACGCCACCATCGCCAAGACCATCAACCTCAAGGCCATCGACACGCTCCCCGCCCTCGGCCGCAACCCCCTCTCCTTCGTCTCCCTCTCCGCCGGCGTCTCCATTGACCCGGGCGACCCCTCCTTCTCCCGCATCAACGGCGCCCGCCAAGGCTCCAACAACACCCGCCTCGATGGCATCGATGCCAACGACGCCGTCGTCCCCCGCCTCGGACTCTCCATGTCGGCCGTCAACACGGACTCCCTCGAAGAAGTCCGCATCATCACCAACGGCGGCAAAGCCGAATACGGCCGCAACGCCGGTGGCCAGGTGGAAATGGTTACCCGCTCCGGGTCGAATCAGTACCACGGCAGCTTCGGCGATTACCTCCGCAACACCGTCTTCAACGCCAATCCGTTTTTCAATAACGCCAGCGGCACCAAACGCCCCGTGTTCATTCAGAACATCTACGAAGGCTCCCTCGGCGGCCGCATCATCAAGGACAAACTCTTCTTCTACGCCAACTACCAGGGCCGGCGCACCAACCAGGGCGTAGTCCGCAACCGCACCGTCCTCACCCCGGACGCCAAAAACGGCATCTTCCGCTGGGTCGCCAACGGCGTCACCAACTCCTTCAACATCGCCGCCAACGACCCGGCCGGCCGCGGCATCGACCCCACCATGAAAACCCTCATGGCCCTCATGCCCCCGCCCAACAACAACGACGTTGGCGACGGCCTCAACACCGCTGGCTTCCGCTTCAACGTCGCCGCCCCCTCCCGCGAAGAACAAGGCACCGGCAAGGTGGACTACAACATGACGCCCACCCACCGCATCTTCTTCCGCTACAGCCGCCAGTGGAACCAGTCGATCGATAATCTGAACAACGCCGAACAGCGCTACCCCGGCCTCCCCGATGGCGCTCAGGGCGGCGCCCGCTGGAGCTACGCGGTTGGCTCCGATTGGACCATCACGCCGACCATCATCAACGAGTTCCGCGCCGGCTACCAGAGTGCCTCGGTCGACTTCATTCGCCCCTACCGCGATGGCGGCATCGCCGTTACCTCCAACCTCTACGACAACCCCATCAACAACGGGCTCGCCCAAGGGCGTAACTCCCCCGTTATCGATATCACCGACAACATCACCTTCCTCCGCGGCAAGCACACCTTCAAGGCCGGCGTGAACTTCCGCCGCGTCCTCCAGTACGGCTACAACCTCGCCGGCGCCTATCCCAACGTGCAGCTCAGCCGCACCTCCGCCGGCAACGCCGTCCCGGCCACCTTCGGCCCCCAGGGTCTGCCCAGCGCCACCCGCCAGGTCTTCGACGGTCTCTTCAACGACGTCCTCGGCCGGGTCGGTGACATCACCCAGACCTTCTACTCCGACCTCCAGAAGTTCCAGGATGCCGGTACCCCGCGCGTCCGCAACACCGTCTTCCGCGACCTCGGCTTCTTCTTCCAGGACGACTACAAAGTCACCCGCAACCTCATGTTGAACCTCGGCGTCCGCTGGGAATACTACGGCCCGCCCAAGGAACGTGACACCCTCCAGGGCACCCTCGACAAGGTCGGCTCCATCAACGCCATCGCCAACATCTCCGACTTCGTTGTCCAGCGCTCCACCAACGGCTGGTTCAACAAGGACATGAACAACATCGCTCCTCGCGCCGGCTTCGCCTACAACTGGAAAGGCGACGGCAAAACCGTCATCCGCGGCAACTGGGGCATCTTCTACGACCGTATCATCGGCGCCACCTCCAGCTCCGTCGACGGCAACACCCCCGGCTTTGCGCAGGGTACCCAGACCTTCCCCAACAGCGGCTCGGCCACCGTTCGCACCGTCGCTATCCTCGGCGCCTCCGATCTGCCCGTGAAACCCGGCGCCCCGGTTACCAACCAGCCCGTCACCCGCGTGCCAACCGTCACCGTCTTCGATCCCAATCTCCGCACCGGCTACCTCCAGCAGATGAACCTCGGTGTCCAACGGCAAATCACCCGGAACACCGTCCTCGACGTCAGCTTCGTCCGCACCATGGGCACCAAGTTGTTCGGTTTCCTGGATCTGAATCAGCCGAAAATCTACGGTGACTTCCTGAACTCCTTCAAGGAAATCGCCGCCTTCCAGGCCAACCCCAACAGCCCCGTCAGCGCCAACAACACGCTGGCCCGCATGTTCGGCGGCGCCGCCCAGGCCATCACCGCCCTCGGCGCGACGAACTTCCAGCAGGGTCTCGCCGGAACCGTGGCCGATAACCTCGACCGTAACAACAACGCCCGCTACGCCGGTGTGGTGAACCAGTTCTACCTCCGTAACTTCCCTCAGTACAATCAGGTGCAGTACGGCGGCAACTTCCACAGCTCCAGCTACAACTCGCTGCAGATGTCTCTCACCCACCGGGCCAAGAACGCAACGATCAGCGTCAACTACACCTACGCCCGCTCCATCGATAACGGCTCCACGGACTCCAACGGCTTCACCGCCCCGGTCGATAACTTCAACCTGGTGAACAACCGTGGCCGTTCCGATACGGACCGTCCCCACGTCATGAACCTGGTCGGCAGCTACAACCTGCCCTTCGGTAAGGGCCAGCGCTACCTGTCCAGCCTCAACCCGGTGCTCGAACGCGTCATCGGCGGCTGGGAAGTCGGTGGCTTGGCCATCGTGCAGAGCGGTACGGTCTTCTCGGTCACCAGCGGCCGCCGCACCCTCGGCAGCTCGCTCAACACCTACGCCAACTACACCGGCGATCGTACGATTGGCGATGTCGTCCGCCTCGGCAACGGTGTGCAGTTCTTCACGCCGGAAGAAGTGGGCCGCTTCACCTTCCCCGGCCCCGGCGAAACCGGCAACACCGGCCGCAACAGCTTCCGTGGCCCCGGCTTCTTCAACACCGACATCTCCATCGTGAAGCGGATCGCCGTCAACGAGCGGATGCGCTTCACCTACCGTGCCGAGATGTACAACGCCTTGAACCGGGCCAACTTCTCCGTTCCCGGTAGCAGCATCGTCACGCCAACCACGTTCGGCAAAATCAGCTCTGTCGTCAACACCAGCTCCGGCACCGGCGCCCGTGTTGCCCAGATGGCCCTCCGCTTCGACTTCTAATCCTCGAAGCCCAACCCCAAAGCCGCCACGCGAGTCCCGCTCGCATGGCGGCTTTTTGCTGCCAAAACCGTGTCACACACAATTTGATCGCCGCCCCGGAATAGGACGGAAAACGCCTCCGGGGCTCAGCTTAACCCCAAAATTCGCGTAGAACGGCCCGGAAAACCGAGCAAACCAGCTAAGCGGGGCCGATTATGCGCCAGCCCCCCCAATTCCGACCCAGGAAATTGTGTCACACACAATTAAATCTAAACCTACCTCCCAATCACCGGCATCTGCGGCGCCGCCGTCACCGGCAGATACCCATCCAACCGTGGATCCCCGGCAATTTCAATTCCCCGCGCATACGGCCGAAAACCCATTTTCTGATAAAACCCCAGCGCCTTCGGGTCGTCCAGCGTACACGTATGCAGCCACACACGGTTGATCTTCGTACTCCACGCCAACCGCAGCGCATGCGCCATCATCGCCCTTCCCTGCCCCCGCCCGGTCTCCGCCGGCGTCAACCCAAACAGCGCAATCTCCACATCGCCCGACGCCGCATGGTCCAACTCCACCAGCCCGCTCCCGCCGTCGTACAAATACACCTCATACCCCGGCCGCGCCAAACGTTCCGTCAGCTGCTCGTCGCTCGCTCGAAGCCTGCTGAACCACAACCAGTTCTCCCCCACCCGCCGGAACATCGCCCGGTAAGTGTCGAGGCTAGAAACGTCCATCGCCTCCAACTCGCCTGGAAACTTCCCGTCGATCCAAGGTGGCCGCCCGGTCATCTGCAAATAGGTAACCACCGAAGCAATTTTGCCGGGGGCGAGAATGTGAGTTCCGTCAGGGATTAGCATAAGAAACGAACGGCGATCAGTGTCATATCGTCGTGCTGCGGATGGCCGTTCGCAAAGCCATCGGCGGCAGTGACAATCTTAGGAATCATATCGCGCACCGTGTCCCCTTTGTGCGCCTGCAGGAATTCCCCCAGCGCCTCCTCCCCCCACTCCTCATCCGCCGCGTTCATCGCTTCACTAATCCCATCGGTGAATCCCACCAGCAGATCTCCCGGCTCAATCGCAAAGGTCCCATGCGTAAACCGCGCCGGCCGGAACAGCCCCACCACCGGCCCGCCGTCCTCCAACCGGTGAATCGCCCCGCCCCGCACCACCATCGGCGGACAATGCCCGCCATTCACATACGTCAACACCCGCGTCCCCGCGTCATACTGCGCGTAGAACAACGTGGCATACCGGTTCGATGGCGACGAGTCAAAAATCAACCGGTTCAACGTCGCAATCATCACCCCCAAATCCCCCGGCAACGACATCGCCTGCCCCCGCAGCGCCGATTGCAAACTCGCCATCAACAGCGCCGCCGGAATCCCCTTCCCGCTCACATCCCCAATCGAAAACGCAAACACCCCATTCTCCAACTTCAGGAAATCGTACGAATCCCCGCCCACCCCGCGCGCCGGCCGACAGTAACCCCAATAGTCCAGCCCGTCAATCACCGGCAAATTCTGCGGAAACAGCCGCTCCTGCACCTCCCCGGCAATCTCAACCTCCCGGTTCAGCCGCTCCCTCTGCGCCACAGCTTCGGTAATCGCCGCCGCCAGCTGGCTGTTCTCCAGCGCCATCCCCGTCTGCGCCGCCACCGTCTCCAGCAGCCGTATGTCGTTCGGCGTATACGGTTCCTCGCTGCGCTTGTGCCCCAGTGTCAACACGCCCAGCAGCCTGTCCTTCACCGCCAGCGGCAGCAGCAGTTCGGCCCCCGTAGCCCGCAGCCACCCCATCTCGTCCGCACCCAAAGCCTCCCGGTGCACCCACGAAGACGCATCGTCCAAATACACCCGCAACGGAGCCCGGTCCCGCCGCAACAGTTCCGCCGTCCGCGCCCCATCGGGCAGCGCCACCGCCCCGCCGTAGGCCGGTTCAAACTGACCTCCCTGCCCCACCAGCACCGAAATCCGGTCAATGTGCAGCGCCTCGCCAATCCGCGTCGCCACCGCTTCCAGCAGCGGCCGCGTCTCCACCATCGTCCGCACGTCTTCGCTCAGAGCGGTCAACAACAACTCCGCGTCATAGGCCTCCCGGAAGAACCGCCGGTCCACCCACAGCGCCAGCTTCTCCGCGACCTTCTGCAAAAACACAACCAGAATCGTGCCAAACGCCACCACCTGCAGCGTCTTCGGCCGGTTCATCCCCGGCTGCGTAGCCAGCGCAACCGAAGTGGCAAGAATCCCCAGAATCAGCCCCGCCTGTAGAATCCGCACCCCCCGGCTCGCCAGGGCGTATTGGAGCCCCTGCCGCACGGTCACCGCCACGCCAAACGCACGCTGGACGACAATCACATAAGCCAGCACCACCGGGAACATGCACATGGCCAGCAGCGCCGGCAGGATCACCCATTCGCCCAGCGAATCCGGACTCCGGCCAAACGCCAGCGAAGCCAGAATCACCAGGAACATCGGCGTCAGCGCCCCAGCCGCGCCGAAAAGAATCATCCGCATGCGCCGCAGCGAATCCACATCGGTAAGGACAAAACGCTTGGACGTCAGCAAGCCAAAAAACGCACTGATCGCCACCATATTCAGCAACTGCACCAGCCCGGACACCCGAAACCCGAAGTCGATCACCGAAGCCCACCGCGCCGGATCGGCCCAGGCCGTCAGGTAGGCCGACGTGAAGTTCACCGCGATAGCCAGAACCAGCGCCGCCACGGCCGCGGTGCGAATCCAGGGCAACCGCTCCTGCCAAGCCGCCCGCCGCGGAAACTCCCAGGCAAACAGGAACATGGAAAGGCCCCAGGCTGAATTACACAGCACGTGGAGCATATGAAACAGGACCCCCAGCCCCCCCATCGAAACCGGGAAGAAGCTGGGATGGACAACGCTGTGGGAGAAGGAGACCAGCATAGCCAGCAGCAGCCAAGCCTGCCGGTCCAGCGGCCGCCGCAGAACGGTCCAGAACCCCAGCGCGATGCACAAAAGCGGCATCCCGATCGACATCACAGCCAGGAACGCCATCCGCGAAACGGTCATCCGGGTCGAAGACCCCGCCTCCAACTGCCAGGAAACCTCCCGAAGAGCCCCGCCCGGGCCCTGCACAGTAACCGTCACCCGGTCCCCCGGAAACAGCTTCTCCAGCGCAGCAAACCGCGAAGCGTCGCCCGAAAACGGCTGCCCCTGCACCGCCAGCAACCGGTCCCCGTCGAGCAACCCAGCCGCCACCGCCGCCTTCCCAGCCCGCGTCACCGCCGGCCAAGGTGCGCCCAGCGCAAACCCCGCCGCCGCCTGATTCTCCGGCCACCGGATCTGCTCGTAGAACATCGACCCCGTTGCAACCTGATACGCGGCCAGCAGAATCAAAAGCAGCACCGCCGCCACCCGTAAGGCTCGTTCCTTCTGTCGGATCTCCATAGCGTGCGCAAATTATCTCACGCCACCACAGCGCTCCCCGAGGAAATCAGGTGGGTTTCCACTCCTCCGCCAGCACCGAAACAGGCGCCGCACGCCTGATAACTTTGCGCCAGGCATCGCGTTTCATGTTGCAAGGACGTGTTTAACTAATCCCACCGCAAATCATTCAAGTCAGAATTGACGTCTTCACTTCGAGCGTCGCATTGATACCGGTTGGCCATGGCCCGAAGGATGGCGCCCGTCCGCGGCCATTGCGCATTAACTGTATCCGCCATAGTCCTGTATTTTTGTGCCAGCGCACGTTCCTGCGCCCCACCATCGGTCATACCTCGCGTTGTTACTCCCCGGCTGTTGTAGAGCCCAGTCTGAATATGTTCGTCAATCGTGGTGTTCTTGAATCTTTCAATCACATTACGGACGGCAACATGTGGCCAGACACCGTCAGGATCTGTAGCCGCACGTGCAAGGATGAAGCCAATTTGAATATCGGCACCTGTGAGGCATTTCATCTCCACACCCCGCTTACGGGCGGACTCGATCCAATCGGCGAGCTCCTTTTCATCTATCATGCCTTGCTCTTTAGCTCCCGGTAGCAAGTACCAAGAATCCATGACATCACGAGCGACACGCGCTCGGTCCCGTCGCACTTCATCGATCTCCTTGCCGTTTCTTGACTCGTAGGCATGGTCGTCGCGCTTGTAGATCAAGCTCACCAGATCGGCGAAGAAAAGAGGATTGGTTTGCAATACGCGATGAAGAGCCATCGGTGCCGATGTGTATCTCTTGAGATCGTCAAACAGGGCTGCATCCGGAAATTCGAGCATTGCAATTTCTTCAAGCGAAAGTTCGGCCTTTCGGTAAAGTTGGTCGAAGACATGCCCGAGATAGAACTCGTTCTTCACCCGATCTGTCGTTCTCTTATCGTCCTCCAAAAACTGTTGGAGTAGACGCTGAAGCAGTTCGCTGGGAATGTCGGCGTCTGGGGCGCCAGCGAGTTCGAGCGCGGACTTTGGGCGTTTTGCATTCAAAAGCCTTTCAACGGCGAAAGGGGCCTCGCCTTTCATGTCGGTTTGGGAATACCCGCTTGCATACTTCCAGTACGCCGCTCCTTCGGCCGCACCATGCGTCTCGACAGCCATCCATGTATTGGCGTTTTCCGGTAAACCAAGGTACAACAGCGCGCATCCTTCCGGAGAATAGGTGCCGTTTACCCTAAGACGCTCAACTTCCTTGCCGACCCATTCCGGACCATTCTTTTCGATACAGCCGATCGCATATCCTCTGACTAACACTGGCATGTCGCTGGCATGGGCCAAAAGCGCGTCCAACATCTTGTCACTTTCATTGTCGCCACTGACCGCCAGTACAAGCGAATTGCCAAGTATGCCTGGATACTGAATAGTCCTTGAAAACGCAAGGATGTCTTCCATCGAAGCGTTGTCCAAAACTTCACGAGCGGCCGCCGTTTGAGCTGCTTTCACCGAGGTTTGCTTGGCCTCGTAGTCTATCGACTCTCCCTGAGTGAGGCGTGGCCATGGTGTTGCCAGTATCCATCCAACCCGTTTGGGGACTGCGCGCTGAATCACTCGTGCGAAGCGATCGGGAGAGGAATCAGAATCCCCTCTCTCCATCGTTGCTAAAGGGTGGCTCATTAAAGGCCGTTAGAGAGAGAATGCCGTGCAAAAGCGAATTTCCCTACAGCGTTCCCCCTGTTCCAGACGAATGCCGTAGTACTGGGCACATAGTTTGCTCTGGCGCGGCGCACTCGTCGGCCAATGTTGCAATTGGGACACTTGGCCCAGAACGCTCTAGTACTAAGCCACTCCAAATGGTAGCGCATCCGTCTTTTGGTTTTAGTAACAGAGCATCAAGTCGGCCATTGGCGTACCAGTACGGCGCTCCAAATGTTTAGTTTCTGAAGGCGCGCAACGATACTCGATGTTCCTCAACAATTTACGGGTTTTCCCCGATGGCATCGAACTCACACCTAGGCGAACCTAAAGTTGTAACAGTCGCTTGCTCAAAGCCGCAGGTAACAGTGGTTCCGTTTACTCGTGTCAGGCATGAACCTGGTGGAGGAGTATATGGTCTCTCGTCCTGCGCGCTTACTTATTTACTGCTGCAATAAAAAACTCACCACTACAAAAAACACAAACGAGTTGATGGCACGACTTTCAACCAACGGCAAATCTATATTGAAACGCACGTACCCCGTGCCCCTCACAGATATTAAGGACCTACGCATGAATCTAGCTACGCTCTATGAAATCAGTGGCCTCCGGAAACTCTCCGGACCGGCCCGCTTCGGCCTCCTTGCCCTCACGATGGGCCTGGCCTCCTTCTCCCAGACCTTGACGTCCGATGGCCAGTATACGCTTGGCCCGGTCACGGGCGCCGTTGGCGTCGTGCACATCACCACAGGGAATTCCCCCAACTTCACGAACAATGACTATTGGGTCGCCGACCACTTGCGTGGCTTTTGCCGGTTCAGCCGAAGCACCGTTGGAGGTCCTTTCGTGATTAGTCCCGCGACCTGTCTCACGGGCGGCCCGGTTGCCGTTGGCAAGCCGCACTATGACGCGGCCAATCGGTTTCTGTATATCCCCGACCTCAGTGCTGCCTCTCTCGGGGTGTGGCGGTATACCTATACGGCTGCTAGCCGCACGTTCGGTTCTCCCGTCCGCATCGCTGCCACCCTCCGTAATCTGCGGCCCCACACCGTTGCCCTTGGTCCGGATGGCAGCCTCTACGTCGGTACGCTTCGTAACGCGAACATCTATCGCGTCACGAATCCGGACCAGGCCACCACTGCCCAGGTTGTGAGTATTGTAGGGTCCACCAACGACGGGGTAACTCCGCAGGACATCGCCTTCGCCGGTCAAAATCTGTGGATCGCTCAGTCGGCCTCGATCGCACGCATCCCGGCTATTTCCACCTGCACCTCCACGGCACGCTGCACCGCCGAGGCCACGAATACTGCTGTCACTGCCCCTACCTCTATCACCGCACTTAGTGCCACCCGGATTGTTTTCGGCGATTCGACAGCCGGCGCCGGGTTCATCTACAATTACGACACTACTACGGACACCCAGAGCCTCTGGAGCCAAACCATGCTGCCCGCCGGCGCAACCGCTGCGATCTCCTATCCCGGCATCACCGGCATCAGCAAGGATGCGGCCGGAATCATCATCGCCGCCGATATTGTGGGGAACATCACCGCACTGCAGGGTGGCGTATACAGTCTCTCGGCATTGGCGCCGTTAGCCGCGACCGGTGCTGCAGGCGTTCCTCCGACGCCGGCGCTTGCCCCTGGGTTGGTGAGTGCCAACTTCGCCTATGAAGGTGTTACGCTGCCTGCCGGTGCCGTCGTTCTCGGCGGAACCCTCGCCAACAAGTCGGTGTGGATCTCCGATCACGTTTTCGGGCTCTGCCGCCTCGATCCGGTTGCTAACAGCAACCCAATCCGTTATACGCTCAATGCCACGACATGTGTGATCAACGCGGTCTCCCCTGGCCAGCCGGTGAAGTCGGGCACAACGATCGTGTTCGTTCCGGATAATTCCTCCGCCAGCACGGGTGTTTGGCGCTACACGTACAATACCGCCACGAAACTTTTGGGTAGCCCGGTTCGTCTCGGTGCCAGTGCCTTCAATGGCGCCCGTCCCACCGCCCTGGCGCTGAACGCCGCTGGCGATCTGTTTGTCGGTAGCACTACCACCCCGCTCATCCGCAAGATCAAAGCAGCCGCCACTGCGACGGCAGCCGCTACGACCGGAGCCGCGAACGTCGCTTTGAATGTGCCGATTGTGGGTCGAATGGCCGACGGAAACGGTGTGACTTCGTTCGCCCTGAGCGGCACGAGCCTGTACATCGGCCAGGCGACGACTGGCTTGCAGGTCCTGAACACATCCGGATTGGCCGATGGCGTCCAGACACAGACTCTGCCAATTGCCGCCGCTCTGGACGTCCTCGACGCACAGGCGCTGCTCGTCCCGACCGCCGGGAAACTCATCGCCGCCTCCACGCTGGGCGTCTACAAACTGGACCTTGATGCCGGTACCCAGGCTCTACTTGCATCGAAAGGTGTTGGTCGTATCCCCGGCTTAACTGAACAGCTGTTCACCATCTCCGGGCTCGGCTTGAATATCGCTGGCGACCTCGTCATCGGCGATGATCCGTACCTCGGTAACTTCGCTGCCTTTGGCCGTCTTTGGACGATCCCTGCCGCTAATTTACAGTAATTACACAACCAGCCGCGGAACGGCCGAGGGGGCTTCATCGCCCCTTCGGCTTTTCTATTTTTGGCGTCCCAGCCGAAGCCGAACGGGTCAAATGCCGGCTTCTGCGTTGGCGTCGTAAGCGTCCGATTCCCCTTTCAATTACCCACAATTTGCCGAGCCACGAGGAACCCGGCATGGAGATCGTTTAGTTTCCGAAAGCCGCGCTAGATAACGATGTTACCCGGCGGCGGGTCGTGTTTCCGTGCGAGATATCCGCCGAGTTTTGCTACTTTTCGCAAATAGTACTACACGGTTAGGGACCGTGTCTCGGAGGGCCGGTCCTTGACAAAATGGTCAAGTAACTGCTGCTCACAGCCCGTGAAGCCGAGTGACGGCGGTGCCTCTTTATCTTCACGCTGATTCATCGTTAGCCAGAAGATTCGCCAGGCAATAATACAAAAGAACGCGAATAAGTTGCTCAGCCGATCCGCAGTTCGCAAGTGCGACTGTTCGGCGCGGCACCCGGACTTTAGAATCTTGTGAAACACTTGGATCTTCCATCTCATGCCATATTTCTCAAGTAGGTGCACGGCTGTTGTCAGGTCGTCGACGGGCAGATCGGTGAGCAACTTCCAGACGATCCGTTCCCGATTCGCAGGCGACTGGGTCTCATAAGCATGAACTGCGGTCACCATCAATGTCGGATACTTCTTCTGCTTGCCCTCGGGCGGGTGCAGTAGCACCCAATGGAATTTGATCTCGATTACGGCCTCGGTTGGATTATCGTCCTGGTCTGGCACTGTGAACCGGTGTTGCCCTTGCGGGGAGAATTGTTCGGAGATGCAGAGACGCGTGGGTCCGCTCCGGCGATCGACTCAGGTACGAACCAGGAAGTGCGTTTTCTGCTCTTGCGCCGCACAAAACAGTTCGTAAATGTCGCTCTCCCGGTCACCGATATGTAAACACCGCCCCGGACTCCCAAGCAGTTGAGTAGGTGCCCGCAGGTTGTCGATCCACCGCACGATCTCCTTCTCCTCAATCCTCCTCAATCGGAATCCATGTCGGATTGACGTGGCGCTTCAGAGCATTGGTCCCCTTGAACTCCTTGCGTGTCCAGAACTTCGCCGCACACAGTCCGAGTGGCAGACCGCCGGCGCGTGTCAACGACTTTGAGACAGTCGGTCAAGGAGTTTACTGAGTATCGTCGTTTGATGTTGTTGGCTTGTTAATCCAGGCGTGCGCTGGGGCAGGCGGGGATTTTGGCGGATGCTTAACGAAC
>CANIVU010000050.1 GCA_947470805.1 Acidobacteriota bacterium
CCTCGCTTCGCTCGCCTTCGCTCCGTTCCGCGGCTCCCCACGCCGTGGTCGATCCGTTCGTCTGCTGCTTGTTCATTCCGGTTCTCTTTCCCGCTCTGCTCTTTAATTAGTCGAACCGGATTTGTCTCACCTATGTTGGCACGGAGGGAGGTGCAGATACTCTCCCCGGCGCACGGGAGAGGTTGGCGTGACGAACCCGCGATAATCCTCGTGAATGAACTGGATCCATCGATTGTTGCCTACAGGCGAAACCGCCGCCGCCTCCATGGGAGCGACGGGAGTCTTCGTCGAATAGTTCAGCCACGGGCGAGCCACCGACGAAATGCTGACTGTATCCACAGCGCCGGCCACAACGTCACCGGGCATCTGCGCGAAGCTGGACCCATACGCTCCACGAATCCACGGCAGCTTCTGGCCGCCCCATTCCACCGTGAAATCCGGTTCGCCAGCGGTGGTGAGCAGGCCACGGCTGTTCAACGGCCCAACGGACTTGTCCAGCGCGACCCACTCGAAAGTCGATGGAGACGGCCGCGACAGAAGTCGCGTTAATCCGCTATTGAAGACTCCACCGCTCGGCACCAGGACCGATATTTTCGTAGCTACCTCGAATACGGCTCTCTTGTCTCCACAGGAATACAGCACTCGCTGCCCGTTCGCAGCGGCGGCGCCGATCTCGGCTTGTGTGGCGTACCATGTTTCGCTGGGCAAAATCCGCGAGCGAACCAACCGCTTCGGACACTGCGCCGCCAGCGCTACGGTCTTTCCTTCGACGCGATCGAAACGCTGCAGCGTCTGGTCAAAAGGTACGAAGACGTTGCTGTTGTCGTCCCAGAAATAAAGATACCTTTCATGGCCGCCCGGTGGAACGTTGGCCGGCAGTGGCGTGATCTGCGTCCGTCCGACATCCCACGCGCAGTAGTAGCTTCCTGTGTCGCAAGTGAAGTGAACCGTGCCGTTGTCGGCGATGCTGAACCGGTTGTCCTGAAGCATGGGGCCGTCAAGAACCCCTGCCTGGGTTACCCCGGCGCTGGTGATGACCATGCGTGTAATCGAGACTTTCGGCGCGGAGCGTTTCACCGCGAGCCAAACGCCGTTCGAGCTCATTGAAACCTGGGCCGATCGCGAGATTTCGTAGAGCGGAGCGGCTGACCCATGCCGCAGAATCTGCCATTTGTCCGGGGACTCCATGGATCCGTAACTGACCAGTATCGTCTGCCCATCCGAACTGAGGCCACGAAGAGACACGGCCGGTTCTGTCGGCGTGTCGATTACCGTCCAAACTGTTCCGCCGCTCCACGTCCACAGCCGGCTGCCCGCGTCGATACTCCCCGTCACCGGCCTGCCGCTGAAGTACACAATCCGCCCATCATCGGAGGCCGCATACTGCTGCCCATACATCCCCAATGCCAGCAACAGCAAACTACCGCAACGCATGATCCCCCGCCACATTCTCCCCTCTCCAAATCCGCACGCTCGTCCACGCCGCATCCGGCGCCGCCCAAAACGGCGCATCCTCCGCCAGCCCTAACGGCAACAACACAAATGAGCTCAAATACGTACTCCCCACATTGATATAAGTATCCGCCATCGCCGGCTGCGCCCCCAGAAACCCCACCTGCAACCACCCGTTCGCATCGAAGTTCCCCGACCCCGCCGGGAACATCCGGTCAATCACCGCCGTCAACGCCCCGCGCACCGCCGCCGGCTCCACCGGCAACCTCCCCCGCAACGCCTGGTTCGCCAAATGGTGAAACACCCCCGTCCGGTAACACATGCTCCGCCCCAACACCGGAAACGTCCCATCCGGCCCAATCAGCCGCTCCTGCACCGCCGCATACCGCAGCGCCCGCGCCTCCACCGCCTCCCGCATCGGCCCGCCAATGCGATCCAAAATCGCCACCAGAAACGGCTGAATCACATACGAGTTGTAGTAGTCCCAATGGAACGCCGGCCCGTCGCCATACACCCCGTCGCCCTTGTACCACTGCTCGTGCTGCCGCAGCGCATAATCGACGCGCATCTTGTCCCAGTCCTCGCCAATCGACTGGAAAAACATCTCCACCATCGCGCTGAACAGCAGCCAGTTGTTGAACCCCGGCTGCGTCTTCCGCGTGGCCAATAACGCCTCCCGCAACTGCCGCTGCGACGTCGCCCCCAACGCCCTATACCAATCCGGCCATCGCAACAGCGCCAGCGCCAGAAACGCCGCGTCCACCAGCGATTGCCCCTGCGTCGTGAACGGCATGTAGTCCGCCGACGCCGGGTCCACCGCCCGCGCCAATCCCGCAATCGCCCGACGCCGATACTCTCCCTGCAACGCCCGCTCCGCCGCCGGAACATTCACCAACGCCAGCCACGGCGATATCCCGCAAACCGTCCGCCCAAAGGCCTCCAATGGCGCCGGCGCCTTCGCCGTCGGCAACCGCTTCTTCAACTCCTCCCGCGCCAGGTTCTCCATCACCGGCCGCGCGATCCGGTCCAACAACGAAACCCACCGCGCACGCACCACACCGGAAGATGCCGGAGCGGCCGCCGCCAGCCCCAGCGGCGAACACAGCAAACTTCGACGCTTCATGCCTCTCAGCCTACACCCATCCCCCCTATAATGGAGGTTTCTATGTCCAACTCAGCCGGCCTCGCCGCCATCAACCAATGGGTCGACGCCAATAGCGCGCGCCTGCTCGAAGAACTCTTCCAGCTCATCCGCATTCCCAGCATCTCCACGCTCCCGGAACACGCCGGTGACGTCGCCCGCGCGGCCCAGTTCACCGCCGACGCGCTGAAAACCGCCGGCCTCGAAAACATCGAAATCATCCCCACCGAGCGCCATCCGCTCATCTACGCCGACTGGCTCCACGCCCCCGGCAAGCCCACCGTTCTCTGCTACGGACACTACGACGTCCAGCCGCCCGACCCGCTTGAACTCTGGGTCTCCCCGCCCTTCGAACCCGAAGTCCGCAACGGCAACATCTACGCCCGCGGCGCCGTCGACGACAAGGGGCAGATGTACGCCCACATCAAGGCGCTCGAAGCCGTCAAAGCGCTCACCGGCACCTTCCCGTTGAACATCAAAGTGCTCATCGAAGGCGAAGAGGAAATCGGCGGCGCGTCCATCGCGAAATTCGTCCCCGAACACAAGGAGAAGCTGAAGGCTGACGTCGCCCTCGTCTCCGACACGGCCCTCTACGCCGAAGGCATCCCCACGCTCTGCATCGGCCTCCGCGGCCTCTGCTACATGGAAGTGGAAGCGCAGGGCCCCTCGCGCGACCTCCACTCCGGCCTCTACGGAGGCGCCGCGCCCAACGCCGTCTTCGGCCTCATCGAACTGCTCGCCAAAGCCAAGAACGCCGACGGCGTCATCCAGATCCCCGGCTTCTACGACGACGTCGCCGAGCCCGCCTCCGCCGAACTCGACTCCTGGAACAGCCTGCCCTTCAACGCCGATGAATACGTGAACAACGAGATCGGCGCCGCCGTGACCGGCGAACCCGGTCGCAGCGTGTTCGAAAAGACCTGGTCCCGCCCGACGCTCGAAGTCCACGGCATCGCCGGCGGCTTCACCGGCGCCGGGTCGAAGACCGTGATCCCCGCCAAGGCCCTCGCCAAAGTCAGCTTCCGCCTCGTCCCCAATCAGGACCCGGAAAAGATCGTGGCTCTCTTCAAGGATTGGGTCGCCGCCAACAAGCCCGCCGGCATTGAGGCGCAGGTGAAAGTGCTCGGCACCAGCCCCGGCATCATCGTTAATCCGGACCATCCGGCCATCGCCGTCGCTGCCGAAGTCTTCGAAGAATCGCTCGGCCGCAAGACTGTCTTCACGCGCTCCGGCGGGTCCATCCCCATCGTGGGCGACTTCGCCAAACACCTCGGCATCCCCACCGTTCTGATGGGCTTCGGACTCCCCGACGACGGGCTCCACTCGCCGAACGAAAAGTTCAAACTGGCCAACTACTACCAGGGCATCGCCACCGTGGCGCATTTCCTGCAACGCTACGGAGGATAGGTGTCGGAGACCGACCGGGCCGGCGTCGCGCTGCGCCAACGCAACACGGCCGAGAGCGTCGCCCGATCGGCGGGAATCACCTCCATTGCCGTGCTGGCCAGCCGCGTCACCGGTCTGGCGCGCGAAATGGCACTCGCCCGCCTCTTCGGTGCCGGCGCCGCCAACGACGCCTTCCTGCTCGCCTTCCGCATCCCCAACCTGACTCGTGACCTCTTCGCCGAAGGCGCGCTCTCCTCTGCCTTCGTCCCCACGTTCGTCGAGTACCTGCAAAAGAAATCCCGTGCCGACGCGGCCTACTTGGCTAACCTCGTCGCCACCGCCATCATCGTCATCGTCGGCGCCGTCTGCCTGCTCGGCATGGCCTTCGCGCCGCAACTGGTTTCCACGCTCGCCCCCGGCTTCCACCAGGTGCCCGGCAAGTTCGACATGGCCGTCCGCATGACGCGCATCATGAGCCCGTTTCTATTGCTCGTCGCGCTCGCCGCCCAAGTCATGGGCATCCTCAACGCCTGCGGCCGCTTCGCCCTCCCGGCGCTCAGTTCGTCCATGTTCAACGTGGGCTCGCTGGTCTGCGGTCTGCTGATCGGCCGGGTGTTCGGCCCGCAGATCGGCATCACGCCCATCGAAGGCATGGCCTGGGGCGTCATGTGCGGCGGCGCGTTGCAGTTGTTCGCGCAGGTGCCCAGTCTCGTCCGCGAAGGCTTCCTCTTCCGGCCTACACTGAACTTCGATCATCCCGGCCTCATCTACATCGCGAAGTTGATGGGTCCGGCCATCCTCGGCAACGCCGCCGTGCAGATCAACGTCATGGTGAACTCCAACTTCGCCTCGCAGATCAACGACCCCGTCACCGGCTTCAACGGCCCCGTCACCTGGCTTGGCTGCGCCTTCCGCTTCATGCAACTGCCGCTGGGTTTGTTCGGTGTCGCCATCGGTGGGGCGACGCTACCCGCCATCTCCCGCGCCGCCGCCAACGGCGATATGGATGATTTCCGCCGCACGCTCTCGCAATCGCTCGGCCTCGTATTTCTGCTAACAATCCCATCCTCCGCTGGCCTGCTTGTCATCGGCGACGCCATCATCGGTTCGCTCTTTGAGGGCGGCCAGTTCCGCGCCTACGACACCCAACAAACCGCCGCCGCGCTCGCCTGGTTCGCCGCCGGCCTCGTCGGCTACGCAGCGTTGAAAATCCTCGTCCCGGCCTTCTACGCGCTGAAGGACTCGAAGACGCCCATGTACATCAGCCTGGCCTCCATCGCGACGAACTACTTCATCGTCTCCACCATGACCGGCGCCACCAGTTTCGGCCACGCGGGCCTGGCGCTCTCCACCGCCGCCGTCGCCATCACCGGCGCCCTGCTGCAGTTCGCGATGTTGCGCCACCGTGTCGGCGGCATCTACGGTCGCGCGCTGTTCTCCAGCGTCATGAAGATCACCTTCGCCACCGCCATCATGTCGTTCGGCATCTGGGGCGCCGAATGGCTCGCCACCACCTGGATGCCCGCCGGGCGTGGCCGCTATCTGTTGACGCTCGCCATGGCGCTGCCCACCGGCGTCGGCCTTTACTACTTCGTCTGCCGCAGTCTGAAAATCGAGGAGATGGATCTGGCGGTCACCGCCCTCGCCAAACCCCTCGAGCGATTGCGTGCTAGAATCCGCTAGGAATCAATGCTTCCAGAGATCTCTACGCTCGCCCGCCTCGAACAACTCGACGCCCAGACCCACCAGCTCCAGGTCCGCCTCACCGAACTGCCGAAGATCCTCACCGCCGAAAAGAAGGCGGTGGAGGCGAAGAAGAAACAGGTGGAAGACCTGCAGGCCCAGTTCGCCGCCAACGAAAAGGAACGCCGCCAGTTGGAAGGCGATATGCAACTGCGCCAGACCAAGCTGAAGAAGCTCAAGGGGCAGTTGGAACAGGCCTCCAGTGAAGCCCAGGTCACCGCGTTCGAACACGAGATTCAGTTCAATACCAGCGAGATCAGCAAGGCCGAAGACCGCGTGTTGGAGTTGATGGAACAGTCCGAAACGCTGGAGCCGCAGATCAAGGCGGAGCAGGCCACGGCCGCCGCCGCGCAGAAGGCGGGCCTGGAACATTTCAAGGCCGCCGAACAGGAACACAAAGCCGGAATGGCGCAGATCGCCCAGAACGCCGCGTCGGTAAAGGAACTGGTCGCCGCGCTCGATCCGAAGTATGCGCAACTCTACGAGCGGCTCCGCAAGAAATACAAGACCGGACCGATTCTCTGCGAAGCAATCGACGGCAACTGCGGCGTCTGCCAAATGGCGCTGCGCCTGGCCTTCTGGCAAGGCGTGAAAGCGGAGCCGGATAAGCTGTGGCAGTGCGAGGAGTGCTCGCGCGTGCTCGTCTACAACCCATCGGTGATGCTGGCGTAGCAACGTGTTCCTGCGGATCACCATCGGGGTCTGCATCGCGGTTCTGGTTTCGTCGGCATGGCACGCGGCGTTCCCTCTGATCTTCCGTTCTGCGTCGAACCTCGCTCTGTGGCTGCTCTTCTGGGTCATGGCCCTGGGTAGCGGGATCTTCTGCGTACTCCGCCGTCGGGAATGGCCGCGATCCGTCTATCCGTTTCTCGTTTGCGCCATCACGCTCTTGGCGGTCTATGCGCTGCCCTTCGATACCCTAAGCCGCTACCTTGAGTTCCGCGAGAAGCTCGCCGCGCGCGAGGCCATCGTCCGGGAGCGGGAAGCGGGTCGTGTTCTCCCTGTCGACCCGCCCGGCGGCCTCTGGATCCAGGCTCCGCACCGTACGATCAATGGGCACGACATCGCACTCCTTGAACTCGACGGCCACCCCACCGTGTTCTTCTATACGTGGGCTACTTCAGATACCTGGGAAGGCTGGCTCTACGTCCCCACCGGCGCCAATCCAGATCACTTCGACGACCACGGCGACCACAAGCGATGGCGCCTGGACGAACACTGGATCTACTTCGGCTACCGATGAATCTCCTGCGAATCACGATTGCAATTTGCACGCTTCTCGTCGGCGTTGCCGCCCTGAACGCGGGCTTCCCGATGACGATCCCATACTGGTTGGTTTGGCTGCTCTTCTGGCTCACCGCATTTGTCGCGCTCTTTCGCTTCGTGACGTGGGATCGTCCGGGCCTCCCCGCCGGAATCTGTGCCGCCACGCTTCTGCTCGTTTATCTCTTGCCGCTGGAGAAGCTAAGCCGAAACATAGAGTTCAAACGCAATGAAGCGGAGTTCGCGGCGATAGTCAACCGCATTCACTCGGGTTTGATCGCGCGCGAACCTGCGGCCTACAGCTACGGTCTGCCGGGCCGCCACTATCGCGCGGGCAACAGGAAAATCGCCGTCACGGAACGGAATGGCGCGGAAGTCGTATTTTTCTACGCATTTCTTTCTTCCGATGCCCCGGAAGGCTATGTCTATGACCCCTCCGGCGCCGGGTCAAAATCCCTACGCCAACGGATCAACGAACACTGGTACTACGGTCGCCCGTAACCGCACACTAGCAAACAATACGCAGCCAAATGTCCTCTTCATAGACCTCCCTCGGCGGTATGCCGTTGGCGGTCAGAGCCTTCACCACCCGCTCCCCATGCCGCGGAGGCACACCGCTGATGATGACACGTCCACCGGGCCGCAGCACGCGGCTCATCTCGGCGGCGTGATTGGCAATTGTCTCCGCGTTCAAATTCGCCAGCAATACGTCAACACTCGCATCCCGCACCGAACGGATCGAGCCCACAAACAAACCCACCGCCGCCGGCAAGTCCTCGCGCGCCGCCATCACCGCGTCCAGATCGATATCGGCCGCGCTCACCGCTTTCGCCCCCAACGCGTTCGCCGCCAGCGCCAGAATGCCGGACCCGGTCCCGAAGTCGAACACCACATCCGTCGGTTTCAACTCCCGCTCCAACGCCTGCAAACACAGCTGCGTCGTCAAATCCGCGCCCGTGCCGAAGCCCACCCCGGGATTGATCACCAAACGAACCCGGCCCTCCGGCGTCGGCTCATCGTTCCACGGCGGCACCACCCAGATCCGTTCTCCCACCGCGAACCCCGGCCACCGAGCGCGCGTCTCCGCCGCCCAATCCACGTCGGGCTCTTCTTCCCAACGAGGGTCAAACGCCGCATAGGCCGCCGCGTCAAACTGCTCCGCGAAAAACGCCCGCAACTCCACCCGGTTGGCGTTCAAATCGATCTCTGTCACGCCCTGCGTTTCATCCTCCCACAGCGCCGCGATCAACTCGTCTTTCTGCTCAACACTGCACTCCAACCGTAAGGAAACCATGTCATTCCATGATAATGGCTGAATGGCGATACACTCCGAACTCATCAGCCTTTTCACCCGCGATCTGCGCCGCGTGGCGCAGGAGATAGAGGCCTTCCCCACCGATGAATCGCTCTGGCAAACGGCCCCCGGCGTAACCAACTCCGCCGGCAACCTCGCCCTCCACCTCGAAGGAAACCTCCGCGAATACATCGGCCGCCAGCTCGGCGGCATCGCCTATACGCGCCAGCGCCCCCTCGAGTTCTCAACAACAGGCCTCACCCGCGCCGAGGTCGCCGCCCGCATCGACGCCGTCCGCGAAACCATCATCCCCACATTGGCCACCGCCGACCTCGACGCCCTATTCCCCGAAAACGTCCTCGGCCAACCCCTCACCACGCGGCAGTTCGTCCTCCACCTGCTCGGCCACCTGAACTACCACTTGGGCCAGATCGATTACCTGCGCCTTATGAACACAGGCGACGGAGCCATCAAACTCGCCGGCCTCTAACCCTGAATCCGCGTCTCTTTCCCGGCCCAGAACCGCTCGCGCAGAACGTTCTTCCGGATCTTCCCCGTCCCCGTCTTCGGCAGCGGCTCGGTCTCAAACTGCACAATGCGCGGCAGCTTAAAACGCCCCAACCGCGTCTCCAGAAACGCCATCAACTCCGCCTCAGTCAGCGTCGCGCCTTCCTTGCAAACGATCAACGCCGCCGGCACCTCGCCCCACTTCGCATCCGGCGCCGCCACCACCGCGCACTCCAGCACCGCCGGGTTCGAGTAAATCACCTTCTCCACCTCAATCGACGAAATGTTCTCCCCGCCGCTGATGATGATCTCCTTCTTCCGATCAACAATCCGCAGGTACCCCTCGTCGTCCCACACCGCCATATCGCCCGTGTGGAACCAGCCATCGCGGATCACCGCCGCCGTCGCCTCCGGTTCCCGGAAGTAGCCGTCCATCACGTTGTCGCAGCGCGTGATGATCTCGCCAATCGCGTGCCCGTCGCGCGGCACAACGGCGCCATTCGCATCCACCACGCGAATCTCAATCCCCACCGCCGGCCACCCGGTCATCGCCTGCCGCTGCCAGCGGTCGTGATCGTCGGCGTACTGAATCCCAACCTTCGGCAGCGCCGTGGTCAGAATCGGCGACGTCTCCGACAGCCCGTAACCCGAAGCCGCCGTGCACTTAAACGTCGTCTCCAGCCGCTCAATCAACGTCGGCGACGAAGCCGCCCCGCCCATCAGAATCGTGCGCAGGCTCGACGTATCGTACTTGCCCAACTCCGGGCACGCCAGCAGCGCGTTCGCCATCGTCGGCACCATGCTCATATCGGTGGCCTTGTGCTTCTCAATCAACTGCAGAACCGACACCGGCTCAAACCGCCGCACCATCACCTGCTTCGAACCCAGGAACGTCGAAAACTGCGGCCGCCCCCAGCCGTTGGCGTGGAACAGCGGAATCGTGTGCAGGTCCACCATGTTGTCCGCCAGCGGACACGTGCACGCCGCATACAGCGCATGCAAATACAGCGACCGGTGCGACAACGCCACGCCCTTCGGCGTCCCCGTCGAACCGCTCGTATAAAACAGCTCTGCGATCGAGTTCTCATCGACGTGCGTCCAATCCACCGCCGCCGCCTCCACCGCCATCAACTCCGCCGAAGTCAACTCCGCCGCCGGGTGCGGTTCGTTCAGCGAAATGAAGTGCTCAATCCGCGGACAATGCGGCTTGAGTGCCTCCACCGTCGCGCCAAAATCGGTCTCAAACAGCAGCGTGCGCGCGCCGGAATGGTTCAATACGGTAATCAATTCCGCCTGCGAAAGCCGCACATTGATCGGCATCACAATGCCGCCCGCCATGATCACGCCGTAGTAGCCTTCCAGCAGTTGATGCGTGTTGAAACTCAGATACGCCACTCGGTCTCCCGGCAGCACTCCCAGCTCTTTCAGCCCCACCGCCAGCCGCTCACAACGCGCGCCGAACTCGGCATAGGTGAACTGTTTGTCCCCGCAAACGATCCCGATTTTCCGGGCAAAAACGTCCATGGCGCGATACAGAAATCGGATGGGAGTGAGAGGCAGAATCATAGTGGACCGACCATCGATTGTATTCTGTTTCTACGGTGAACCAACGCTACCACTCCGTCGACGCGCTCCGCGGCCTCATCATGATCTTCATGGCGATCGACCACGCCAGCGCCTTCATCGCCCGCCAACACGCCAGCGAATTCTGGGCCGGAGCTATGAGCGCTTATAACAGCGCCTTCCCCTTTCTCACCCGCCTCATCACCCACCTCTGCGCCCCCGGCTTCTTCTTCCTCATGGGCGCGGGCATCTACTGGTTCGCCGCCTCCCGCCGCGCCGCCGGTTGGACGGAGTCCCAAATTGCCCGCCGCACCGCGCTCCGCGGCCTGGCCATTTTCCTCACCGGCCAGCTCCTCGAAACGCCCATCATGTACTTGCAGTCGATCATGAAGCCCGCCGCGGTCAGCCTGAATCGCATCACCGCCCCGCCGCCCATCGATGGCTCCGAACTCTACTGGGGCCTCATCACACTCGCCGGCCTCGGTATGGTGATGATGGTCTGCGCCCTGCTCCTGCGCCTGCCCGGCTGGGCCTGGATCGTCACCGCCGCCCTCTGCGTCTTCGCCACCAACACGCTCCTCCCCGCCTCCGGCAAAATCGGCCCGCTCTGGCAGGCCGTGCTGCTCACGCCCGGCCTCACCCAACACGTCATCGTCATCTATCCTGTCATCCCGTGGCTCGCCGCCGCCGCCGGCGGCATGCTCTTCGGCCACTGGTGGCGGACCAATCCCGACGGCGATCGCCGTATCTGGATGATCGGCCTCGCGCTCCTCGCCATCGGCATCGCCCTCCGCGCCGCCGGCGGCTGGGGCAACATCCGCCCGCCCCGCGATGCTGGCTGGATCGAGTTCCTCAACAACGTCAAATACCCGCCCTCGCTCGTCTTCCTCTGCCTGTCGATCGGCGTCGATCTCCTGCTCCTCCAACTCCTCCGCCACACAAAGGCCAACTCCCCGCTCATCACCTTCGGCCAGACGCCGCTCTTCTTCTACATCGCCCACTTCTACCTGCTCGCGGCCTTCGGCCTCACCGTCTTCAAAGAAGCCGGCTCACTCGAAATGGCCTACGTCATGTGGGCAGTCGTGCTGGTCCTGCTATACCCCGTCTGCCGCTGGTATCAACAGTTCAAACTCACCAAGCCCGCCGAATCGCTCTGGCGCCTCTTCTAGTGCGCGAAGCGCTTAAAGAAGCTCGTCTTCTTCCATGCCGGCTTCTCTTTATCGTTCGCCGTCTTCTTCACCAACGCGGCCAGATATTCCGTAAACCGCCCCGCCGCTTCCTTGTTCACCGGCTGCGACAGATCGTCGCTCACCGCGTGATACCGCGTCCGCAACCACTCCGTCTGCAGCTTCTCCTCCTCGCTGCCCTTCGTGTAGCCGAACTTGAACGCCAGCGCCGGAATCCCTTCGCGAATGAAGCTGTACTGGTCGCTCCGCGTGAACCGGTTCTGCTCCGGAATCGGATCGGGAATCACCGGCAGGTTAAACGTCGCCGCCACCTCCCGCGCTTTATCGCCCAACGTTGATTCATCCACGCCCAACAGCGTCAGCGCCTTCAACTCGTGAATCGGCATGAACATGTCCATGTTGCAATCGGCCACCAGCTTCTTCCGCGGCACCGTTGGCAGCCGGGCAAAGAAACGCGACCCCTGCAAACCCTTCTCCTCGCCCGTCACCAGCACAAACAACACGCTGCGCTCCAAGGGCCCCGCGGCCTTCAACTGCCGCGCCACTTCAATCACCGCGGCCACGCCGCTCGCGTTGTCCATCGCGCCATTGAAAATCCCGTCCCCCGCAAACGTCGTCATCTTCCCGGTGTGATCGATATGCGCGCTAACGACGACATACTCCTTCTTCTTCCCCGGCAACAGCCCCACCACGTTTTGCGATTCCAACGACCCCTTCTTCACCTTCGCCGTCGCCACCAGCTCTTTGTTTAACGAAAAATGCGGCATCGGCGTCGTACCATCGCTCAGCTTCAACAGGTCAGCCAGCGTGTGCCCCGTGCCATCAAACAGCATGGCGGCATACTCCGGATTCACCGTCACCTGAATCTGTTGCCCACCCTCTTCCTCCATGCCCGGCATCCGCGCCGACATCTGCATCTGCACCCGCGCTGCCGCCCCGCGCACCCACGGCGTCGTCTGGACCTTGGCAATGGTCGCCACGCCAATCGCGCCCGCCTTCCGCAGCGCCGCCCAGCGGTACGCCGCCGTCTGCACATGCGAACTCAGCGGCCCCGGCCAGCCCTTCGGTGCGCCGTTGATAAACACCGCGATCTTACCTTTCAGATCCACGCCCCGCAGGTCGTCGTAATCCATCTCCGGCACTCGCAGCGCATGGCCCACAAACACCATCTGCGCGCGCACCGCCGGCGCCGGCTCGGCCCGCATGCTGATGAACGCCTCTTTCCCCAGCGTCAGCTTCGTCTCTTTCCCACCGGCGACAATCGCCAGCGACGAGCCCGTCTCATCGATCTGCCGCGTGTCGAACGGCACCGGCTGGAACCACCCGTTCACCCCCCCCGGCTGAAGCCCGATGGCCTTGAACTGATCGGCCGCATACTGCGTCGCCAATCGATGTCCTTCAGAGCCCGTGTTGCGGCCCTCCAACTTATCGTCCGCCAGGAACTGGACGTGCTGCCACCACCGTTCGGCGGTGGTCTGCGCGTGTGCCGTCAGAGCCACGCAAAGGAAGTAAACAGGAACTCTGACCATAGTGGGGATTCCTCTCATTATAATGAGGCGAGCCATATGAAACGAAACGTCGCGTTGGCAGTGGGCGCCCTCTTACTGGGCGGGTGGGCGATCGAGGCGCAGGCGCAAAGGCGGTCCTTCGAACGGCCTCTGCGATTCCCCGCGCGCGGCGTGAAGGGCGCGGTGACGGCCGGTACGGATTCCGCCGCCGACGCCGGCATGCGTCTCTTCTACCTCGGCGGCAACGCCGTCGATGCGGGCGTGGCCACGATGTTCGCCGCCAGCATGATCGAATACTCCCACTTCGGCTTCGGCGGCGAGGCCCCCATTCTCATCCGCACTAAAACCGGCAAGGTCATCACCATCGCCGGCGTCGGCACCATGCCAAAATCGGCCAACGCCGAAATGTTCCGAAATCATAAAATGCAGCCCGGCGAAGTGCAGATTCTGGAGCCTAACGGCTTGAAAGGCATGGTGCCCGTGGCCGGCCTTCTGCCCGCGCTCGTGCCCGCCATGGTGGAGGCCGGCCTCGTCGCGCTCCGTGAATACGGCGTGCGCTCGTTCGGCGAAATCATCCAACCCGCCATCGAACTCGCCGACGGCGCGCCCCTCGATGAACAGCGCGCCGGGTCCATCATGCGCTCCCGCCAGTTCTTCTCCCTCTGGCCCACGTCCATGAACGCCTACCTCCCCGGCGGCCGTCCCGTCGCCCCGGGCATGGTCTTCGCGCAGCCCGATCTCGCCCGCACCCTCCGCGCCATGGCCGCCGAAGAAGCCAAGGCGCTCAAGGGCGGCGCCAGCCGCCAGGCCGCCATCGACGCCGTTCGCGACTACTTCTACCGCGGCGCAATCGCCCGCAAAATCGACGAATTCTCCAAGGCCAACGGCGGCCTCCTCCGCTACGAAGACATGGCCGCCTTCAAGCTCTCGCCCGAAGAACCCGTTTCCACCACCTACCGCGGCTACACCGTCTATAAGCCCGGCTTCTGGAGCCAGGGCCCCACTCTCATCGAAACTCTCAACGTGCTCGAGGGCTACGACCTCGCCGGCATGCAGCACAACTCCACCCGTTATATCCACACCGTCGTCGAAGCCATGAAGCTCGGATACGCCGACCGCGACACCTACTACGGCGACCCGAAATTCAACACCCTCCCCGCCGACCGCCTCCTCTCCAAAGAGTACGGAGTCGAGCGTCGCGCCGCCATCAAGGACTACGCCTCCATGGAGTTCCTCCCCGGCGAAATCAACGGCAAGCGCGGCCGCCATCCAGCGGAAAGCGAAATCGTCCGCGTCAAAATTGACGACGCCCTCATGGCCCGCGACACCACCTGCGTCAACGCCGCCGATGCCGACGGCATGATGTTCAGCGCCACGCCCTCGGGCGCCTGGCTGCCCTCCGTCGTCGCCGGCGATACCGGCATCCCGCTCACCCAGCGCGCCCAAAGTTTCCTCCTCGTCGAAGGCCATCCCAACGAACTCGCCGGCGGCAAACGCCCCCGCGTCACGCTCAGCCCGACGCTTGTCACCAGGGAAGGGAAGCCCTATCTCGCCCTATCCACTCCGGGTGGCGACAACCAGGATCAGGCCCTGCTCCAGATGCTATTGAACGTCGTCGATTTCGGCATGAACGCGCAGATGGCCCTCGAAGCCCCGCGCTTCCAAACGCGCCATCTGGTCTCCAGTTTTGACAACCACGCCATGAGCCCCGGCGACCTCATTCTCGACGAACGCATCGGCAACGACGTCGCCGGCGCCCTCGTCAACAAAGGCCACAAAACGGAAACCCGCTCCCGCTGGGCCGGCGGCTCGGCCCCCACCATGATCCGCATCACCCCGGGCGGCGTCCTCGAATCCGGCGCCGATCCCTACGGATACCGGGTGTCGAGGGCCTGGTGATCACCGGTTCGTTATTCGCAGAACCGCGCCCGCTGGCCGCGCGCCTCGCCACGCTCGCCCAGCGCGGCATCTTCATCGGCACCAGCTCCTGGAAGTACGAAGGCTGGCTCGGCTCCATCTACACGCCGGAGCGCTACATCACCCGCGGCAAGTTCAGCCAGAAGAAGTTCGACGACACCTGCCTCGCCGAATACGCCGAAACCTTCCCCATCGTCTGCGGCGACTTTTCCTTCTATCAATTCCCCTCCGATGAATACTGGCGCAAGCTCTTCGGCGGCAGCACCGCCGCGCTCCAGTTCGCCTTCAAAGTGCCCGAAGAGATCACCGTCAAGAAGTGGCCCACCCACGCCCGCTACGGCCGCCGCGCCGGTCTCGATAACGACAACTTCCTCAACTCCGAAGTCTTCACGCGCCTCTTCTACGAACCGCTCCTGCCCTACGGCGCCCGCGCTGCACTCTTCATCTTCGAGTTCGGCACCTTCTCCAAATCCGCCTTCCCCGACGTCGCCTCCTTCCTCGCCGTGCTTGATGGCTTCCTCTCCGCCCTCCCCGAAGGCCCGCGCTACTCCGTCGAAATCCGCAACGCCGAATACCTCTGCCCGGAGTATTTCCAGGTCCTCCGTTCCAACGGCGTCGCCCACGTCTTCAACGCTTGGACGCGCATGCCCGACCTCCCCACGCAAACCGCCATCGCCGACGCCTACACCGCCGGCTTCACCGTCACCCGCGCCCTCCTCCGCCGCGGCCGCCCCTACGAAGAAGCGGTCAAATCCTTCGAGCCCTACCGCGAAATCCAGGACCCCATTCCCGAAACCCGCGACGCTCTCCGCGCCCTCATCCAGAAGTCGCTCGGCGAACGCAAACCGTCCTACATCTTCGTCAACAACCGCCTCGAAGGCAACGCCCCCGGCACCATCGAAGCCGTCGTCGATTCCCTCGAACTATAAATCCAGCAACGCCCGCGCGTTGATCACCCGCACCCCGCGCCACTCCGCCGGAAAGTGTTTCCCATTCCCGCTGACGACAAACTGCGCCCCCGCCGCCACCGCGCAGTCCAGCAGTTGATTGTCGTCCGCGTCGCTACACGCATCACAAGCCGCCACCGGCTCAACCCGCACCGCCACCGCCAACAACGAGTCAATCGCCGCCTCCAACGCCTCCCGTTGCTTGGCAAACTTCTTCCGCCCCGCCACGTCCCTATACTCCGCTTCCAACTCCTCCGACACCGCAATCTCCAACTCCCCGCCCACCGCCATCGCAATCACGCGCGCCTCGTTCCCGCCGGGCGTCCAGCAGGCCGAAATCAGGATATTCGTATCGAGCACGACGCGCATGGGAAGATTGGGTTTGCGATGAACGACGAACTTGGGAACCGAATTAAAAGCTACTACGAAGACCCCGCGCGCGTCCTGCTACCGCGAAAAACCTGGGTCGTGATTCGTGTCGATGGCAAAGGCTTCCACACCTTCACGAAGCATCTGGAACGCCCCTACTCCCGCCCCCTGGCCGACGCGCTCGACGCCGCCGCCCTCTTCGTCGCCACTCAAATGGCGGGCTTCGCGCTCGCCTACGGCCAAAGCGACGAATACTCCTTCCTCCTGTCCGACTTCGGCCGCGACGACTCCCGCATGTGGTTCGACGGCTCCGTCCAGAAGATCGCCTCCATCACCGCCAGCCTCTTCACCGCCGGCTTCCACCGCGCGTACTCGAACGCCGCCTACGCCGCTTTCGACGCCCGCGTCTTCGCCATCCCCAACCGCCGCGAAGTGGAGCGCTACTTCCTCTGGCGCCAGGCCGATGCCACCCGCAACAGCCTCAACATGCTCGCGTCCACGCACTACACGCACGAAGAACTACTCGGCAAATCCGCCGCCGAAAAACACGACCTGCTCCACGCCAAGGGTGAGAACTGGGCCAAGTGGCCCGCCGATTTCAAACGCGGCCGGGTCGTGCACCCGGCCGCGAATGGCTTCGCTGTCGATAAAGAAATCCCGATCTTCACGCGCGAACCAGGCTATCTCAACGGCCTGATTCCCGAAGCCGATTAGGGCTTCGGCGCGCCGGGCGCGGGCGGCGGCGGCATCGGCACATCCTTCGCCGGATGCTCTTCCCCGCGATGGCAGGTGAAGCAGGTGACGTGCACCTTCCCGTCGCCGAACTTCGCGTTGATCTCTTCAGTCATCGTGATCATCTTCCGCGCCACGTCTTTGTGCTTGTTCTCATCGCTCGCGAAATCGCCCTGCACGTGGCAGCCCGTGCACTGCACGCCGAGCGAAAGACGGAACTCCGTCATCACCTTGCGAATGTTGGTGTCGGGTTTCAAGATCTTCAGGTTCTTGGGCGGCCCGGGAGGGCCTTTCTTTTTCGATTCCCCAGGCTGTTGTGCAAACAATGGCAACAGCAAGGCGCAGGTGATGAGTAGGATACGCATAGCTTCAAAGTATAGAGGACGCGCTCCGGCATGAGAAAATGAAACCCATGCGCATGGACAAGTGGTTGTGGGCGGCACGCTTCTTCAAAACGCGCGCCTTGGCCGCCAAGGCCTGCGATCTCAATCGCATCACCTCCAACGGTCACGTCGCCAAGCCCGCCCGCGAAGTGCGCGAGGGCGACTCGCTCACCATCAAAAACGAAGCCGGCGAATTCACCGTCTCAGTGCTCCAACTCAGCGAACTGCGCGGCTCTTCCGCCGTCGCCCAAGGCATCTACGCCGAAACCGACGCCAGCCGCGCCGCCCGCGCCAAAGCCGCCGAAGAGCGCAAAGCCAATGCGCAAGTAGATACCGGTTGGGAAGGCCGTCCCTCCAAGCGCGACCGCCGCGTGATCGACCGGTTCCGCGGTCGATAGTTGTGCCTTAGTCCTGCTCAGGTATTTAACGGATTTCACCGTACACCCATTCGTGTCATTGTTCTATCAAAGGCACAACCCTTCCACAGAAGGAGAGGATCGCAGCCCGTCCGATCAGGTTTCATCGGGTCACGCGGTCGGTCTCTCCGTTGTGCCGTGCCCGGCTGGCAGGAGGCGCCATGCTGTGTTCTCAACATGCGAGTGGAAGCGGACTGCACCCCTTGGTGTTTCCGCAGGAGCACCCGGATTTGTGCGCGGTCGCAACCCGGCCCGCCCTGGCGAACGGGGACGCTTTACCTGCCCGGCTCGAAGGCATGATGAGCGAGAGCCCGCTCGTAATCTGCGACTCCCTTTATGACTGGTCTTCGTCCGCCTCGGTGTGGCCATTCCACCCGTCATTTCGAAAACAATTCAGTCTCCCGGTTCCAGCCACATCTGAATCCGGAACTCACGAATTCACGGTCCTCATCCGGAACTCCCATGAAAAATACGATTGAACATTTCCCCAATTACGTGCCCGTCATGCCCGCTCCCGCCGCGGGCCGCCAGCCAAACGCCGCTGGTCAACTGGTGCAGCGTCTTTTTCAGTGGAGCCGTTCCGCCGATGAATCCGTCTCTTTTGTTCGCATTTCGTGCTTCTTCGCCATCGCTCTCGGCATGCTGTCGATCATGAACATCTGGGCGCGCCTGGACAATACGGTGATCCGCTTTCTCCTGGTGCCGCCCGAAGAGGCGCTCGGGTTCATCTTCCTTGGCTTTGCCGTCCGGATGACCCGGCTGGAAGCCTACCGGTCGACCATTCGCGTCGTCGTTCGCACCTCACGCTTCTGCCTTCTCGTCCTCGGCGCATCAATGGTCGTGGGCTGGCGGCTGTCCGACTTCCCGGCCTTCGGTATCGTCGGCAGCGCCGACACAGGTACCAGTCTCGCGGTCGGCATCTGCTACTTCCTGATGGGTTTCTATCTGAAAGTGCGCGGAGGGCAATCGGGAGGCTTTGCCTACACAGCCCTATCAGCGGTCCTATTTACCTACCTCGGATCCTGCTGGATTTCGCAGATTCTCTATCTCAGCGGCCTGGTCTCCATCCCCCGGATTCTCATGATCCGGATCGTCTCGCTCGCCGTCATCACCGCTGGATCCATCGCGCTCTTCTCCCTGCATCACAAGCCAAGCCTGCTTCGCCGCTTCGCGCAGTCCGGGCCGGACGCCGAAACCATCCGGTCCCTGTTTCCGCTGGCGTTCGCCATCCCGGTTCTCCTCGCCATTCTCCGCTATCGTGTCGAATCCAGCGGTCTCATCGTGCCCGACGTCGCGCTCCTTCTCCATGTGCTCTTCAGCGCCGGCAGCATGATCCTCATGATCAGCTACTCCGGCAGCCGCGCTCGCGCGGCGCGCCTCCTGCGGGACTCAAAAGACGCCATCGCCAATCTCGTCGAATCGCAGTACCGCGATATCATGCAAAGCATCCAGGACCCGGTCTGGATCTTCAGTTCCGAGGGCCATCTCAAGTTCCGGAACGATGCGGCTCGCGGCCTCTTCCCGCCCGACGGCGAGCAGGCGGCATCGCTAAAGGCCGAAGGCGCCGTCCTCGGCACTACACAGCAAAGGGTGATTCTCAGCGCTGCCCTCCTCGGCCAGCCCGTCACCGGACTGGTCATGCGCAACACCACCGCCGGTTCAGCCCGAAAACTGCCCATCCGCTGCCTGCGGGTTTTGCAGACGCACAACGGCACGCCCGGCGCCATCATTCTCATCGCTGGCGCCTGACGCTACCGCCGCCGCAGCTTTTGCAGTCGCTCCCGCACCTGATTGGAATCCACCAGATTCGGCGCCAGCGTCAGATAGGCGTTGTAGGCCTCCGCCGCCATGGCGGTGTTCCCGCTGGCCTCGTGGAACGCGCCCAATTCGCTGTAGATCGGAGCGTAGTTCGGGTCCGCCGCAATCGTCGCCTGCGCCGCCGCCAGGAACGCATCCGGCCGCCGCAGCACCCGGTTCAATCGCGCCAGGGACCAACTAATCCCCGTCGCCTTCGGAAACAACCGCGCCGCGTCTTCCAGGTACGGCAACGCCCGCGCCGTCTCGCCCGCGCTGATCAACAGCTGCGCAATCTGCAGCGGCGGCAGCGCCCAGTTCGGCGTCAACTGCCGGGCCTTGTCAAACGCCGCGCGCGCCTCCGCTGTCCGGTTCTGCCGTTGCATCACCACGCCCAGCGCATTGAACGCACAGGCGAAGTTCTTGTCGATTTCCAACGACCGGCGCAGGTTCTCCTCCGCTTCCGCCAACTTGCCCGTCGCGATCTCCGCCCGTGCCTGGCAGAACAAACCCCGTGCCCGGACAGACGCCTCCCCTGGCCGCAACGTCTCCAATAACCGGAACGACCGCGCGGCCCGCTGAAACATTGCTGCTTTCAGCCCCACCGAATTCGATTGCACATAGTCGGCCACGCACGCCTGCCCGGCGTCCTCCAACGCCGCCGCCATCCGCGCCGTAGCCGCCGGCCGCTGTTCCACTGTCCACGCCTGCGTGCGAAACCGCTCCCACGCCGTGTCCAGGTCCCCGCTGGCAATCACGCGTTCCAGTCGCGCCATCGCCAACGCCGGCGCCGTCGCCACATCCAGTGAGTTCGCCCCCGGCGTCAATTGCAGTTCCTGTTCATAACTGCCACCGCCCGGTTCTTGGAGCGACAGTCGAATCGTCCCCGCCCGCAATCCATCGATGGCCAACTCACCGCCCGGCCGAACGGAGCCATGGAATCGGTTGCCGACATAGACGAGCGTCCCCGCCACCCCCCGCACCACCAGCGTCGCAGGCTCAGTCGCCGCCACCGCCCGCCGCACAGGCAATACCGCCAACGGTAACGAACCTTCAAAATTCCCCGCCACCCGCGGGTTCTGCCGAGCAGAGGTCTGCTCCGGCACCACCCGCGAAACATAGTCCAGCAACTCCCCCGCTCGAATCACGCCATCCGCTGTTCGTTCCGCCGCCCCGCCCAGTCCGTTCAACAGCGCAAACGTGAACACCCCATGCCCCCCGCCCCAACGCGCGTCTTCGAAGGACTGCTCCCGCGACCGCGACGCCATCAGCTTCAATACATTCCTGTCCGGCGCGCCAATCGCCTCCAGCGCTCCCTGCAAGTCCGACGGTGTGGCCGGATCAGCCGCCCAGCCAATCGCCCCCGCGTGACACGCATCGGCAATCAGCACCACCGTCGAAGCCCGCAGTCGCCCGCCGATCGCCGCGTTGATCTCGGCAAACGAAATCCCGGTCGCGTGCAGGTTCTGCGGGTCCGCATCGTGCGCCACAAAATAGCCCTCGTTCTGCTCCCCGCGCACCGCATGCCCGGCCAGGAACAGGTACACCACATCGTTCGGACCCGCCGCCGCCGGCAGCCAGTTCCCGAGCGCCGCTCGAATCGCGCCCGTCGTCGCCTGCTGCTCGGTCAACAGCCGGATGTGCGAAGCCGGCAGCGCCCCGCCCTGCGGCGAGCGCAGGAACCGCGCAAACTCTTCCGCGTCCCGATGCGCGTATTTCAATTGCCCAGCCGGCGGAACGTACTTGTACGAGGAGACGCCCACCACCACTGCCCACCGCTCGCGCTGGTCCGGCAGCGGCGGCGCCGTCATCTCCACGCCAATATCCCGCGCCCCCTGCGCAAACACGCACCCGCCCATCAGCAATACCAGAATCAACGCGCGCATAAAATCCCCTCACACCATTAGCGCGTAAAAGTCGGAGAAAGTCCGGGTGTATACTCGCAGTCAGAAGCGGGCGCCCCCGTTCATAGTCAGTCGCCCGCGGGAGCGTGGCTATGACCTTTAGCCGTAGAGCACTGTTGGCCGTCGGCCCCGGATTCCTGGCCGCGCAAGGCCCGGCGAACGACCGCATTCGCCTCGGATTGATCGGCGCCGGAGGCCGCGCTCGCGACCTCTTCCAAGAGGTGCTCCGCGCCAAGGAAAACGCCCACATCGTCGCCGTCTGCGACGTCTGGAAGGTGAACCGCGAAGCCATGTCGGCCAACGTCGCCAAGGCCTTCGACGCGCCTCCCCTCCAGTCCACCCGCTACCAGGAACTCCTCGCCCGCAAAGACATCGATGCCGTTCTCATCGCCACCCCCGACGTCACCCACCCCCGCATCCTCGCCGATGCCGTCGCCGCCGGCAAAGACGTCTATGTCGAAAAGCCCTTCGCCGTGAACTTCGCCGACGGCAAAATGGCGTGGCAAGCCGTGAAAAACTCGAAGCAAGTCGTGCAAGTCGGCACCCAGCGCCGCAGCGATTCCGGCCTCATCGCCGTTGCCCAGGCCATACAGAGCGGCGCCATCGGCAAGGTCACCCGCGTCTCCATGGACTACCACTTCCAGTCCCCCCGCTGGAACAAGGATCTCTCCAACGTCCGCGCCGAAGACGTCGATTGGCAAGCCTTCCAATTCGGCGGCCGCATCACCGGCCCCTTCAACGCCCGCAAGCTCCGCGAATGGCAACTCTTTCGCGAAACCACCAACGGCATCTCCGGCCTCTGGCTCTGCCACTTAATCGATCTCGCCGCCTGGTTCCTCAACGATCCCTACCCGAAAAACGCCATGACCATGGGCGGCGTCTATCTCTACAAGGACGGCCGCGAAACCAGCGACGTCTACCAGACCATGATCGAATACCGCGACTGCCTCGTCACCTTCGCCATGAGCCTCACCAACGCCGCCGGCGGCCGCAATCTCTGGTTCGGCACCAAAGGCACCATCGACGCCGAAGCCTGCAAAATCTCCGCCGACGGCAGCCTCCTGCCCGACCGCGTCACCCAGCCCGGCCCCATCCCCCGCGCCCCCGGCGTCGAGTCTCACATGGCCAACTTCCTCCGCTGCATCCGCACCCGCCAAACGCCCCGCGCTAGTGTCGACGCCGGCTTCTCCCACGCCGTCGCCGGCTGCATGGCCGCCACCTCTCTCGAAACCGGCCGCCGTGTCCGCTTCGACCCCGTCAAACTGGAGCTCGCGTGACGCGCCGCCACTTCGCCGCCTCGCTCGCCGGTGCCGCCTACGCCGCCGGAGCCCCCGTCATCCGCACCATCGAAGTCTTCCCCGTCATCTACCCCGTCACCGGCTATTTCAAATTCTTCCCCAAGCCCGAACGCCCCGCCGTCTTCGTAAAAATCACCTGCGCCGACGGAACGTTCGGCTGGGGCCAATCCGTGCCCACCCACACCTGGAGCTACGAAACGCCGGAGTCGGTGGTGACGACCCTCCGCACCTACCTCGCCCCCGCCCTCATCGGCGCCAATCCAACCGATATCCCCGCCGCCCACGCCGTCATGAATAAGGCCATCGCCGCCTCGTTCTCCACCGGCATGCCCATCGCGAAAGCGGGTATCGATCTCGCCCTCCACGACATCGCCGGTAAACTCGCCGGCAAAAACATCGCCGCCCTCTGGGGCCGCGAGCCCATCACTAGCATTCCCCTCAGTTGGACCGTCAACGTCCGCACCCTCGCCGAGGCCACGCCGCTACTGATCGCCGGCCGCGCCGCCGGCTACCAACACTTCAACATCAAAGTTGCCCCCGATCCCAAGTTCGACGTCGAACTCGCCGCCGCCGTTCGCAAGTTCGCCCCCAAGTCTTTCCTCTGGGCCGACGCCAACGGCGGCTACGATACCGCGACCGCCCTCACCGCCGCCCCCCGCCTGGCCGCCATCGGCGTCAACGTCTTGGAGCAACCCGTTGCGCCCAACCGCCTCAGCGGCCTCGCCGCCCTCAAGAAACAAGGTGCCCTCCCCATCATCCTCGACGAAGGCGTCGTCTCCGTCACTGACCTCGAAGAGTTCCACAAACTCGGCCTCCTCGACGGCGTCGCCATGAAACCCGCCCGCACCGGCGGTCTCTGGGACGCCCGTCTCCAAGTCGAATACCTCGAAAAACACCACCTCCAATTCCTCGGCAGTGGCCTGACAGATCCCGATGTCTCCCTCGCCGCCAGCCTCGTCCTCTACGGTGCCTACGGCCTGCAATTCCCCGCCGCGCTCAACGGTCTGCAGTTCCTCGCCGGTTCCTTCCTCCGAGAGCCCTTCCGCCTAGAGAACGGCGCACTGAAAATTCCCACCGGCCCCGGCCTCGGCGTGGAAGTCGACGAACAGAAAGTGAGAAAGGCCTCCTATGTGTAGTCGCGACGCCAACTCCCACCGCCGCGAACCCAGGCGCCGCGGGCGCACGAGGCTTCAACCTCCGCCGCACCGCCGAAGTCATGAACAGAAAGTGAGAACACCCACCGATGCATAGTCTCATCTTCCTCCTCGCGCTCGCCGCCCACGGCCTCGAATGGAAGGATCTCGGCGACGGCCGCATCCAACTGACCGAAGCCGGCAAGCCCTACCTCGTCTACAACGCCGGTCCCCAACTCAAACCCGGCGCCCCCGAAGACCGCCGCCGCTGCTGCTACATCTTCCCCGTTCACACCCCCGCCGGCGTCAGCATGCTCGACGATTTCCCCAAGGACCACTACCACCACCGCGGCCTCTTCTGGGGCTGGCCCGAAGTCGAAACCGCCGCCGGCAAATCCGACATCTGGATGATCAAAGGCATCGAGCCCCGCTTCGTCCGACGCATCCAAATGGCTGGCCCGACACTCGAAGTTGAAAACGGCTGGTACACCGGTGCCAAACGTATCGTGCGCGAAACCGTGCGTATTGACGCGAAGCCATCCAACCGGGAGTCCCGCACCTTCACAGTCACCCTCACCCTCGAAGCTCTCGGCGAACCCGTCACCCTTCGCGGTTCCCACGAGAAAGGAAAAAGCTACGGCGGCTTCTCCGCCCGCTTCGCCGAACGCGACGCCACAACCCTCTCCAGCGCCGATGGACCCGTCGCCAAGGACGAAGACCTCATCCCCCACCGCTGGGCGCAGTTGCAGGCCGTCTATGGCGGCCGCAAGGCCACTCTACGCATCACCCCCGGCGCCGGCGACTCCGGCGCGCCCTACCAGTGGTGCCTCCGCCAATACGGCTTCGTCGGCGCGTCGTTCCCCGGCCGCACCAACGAAGTCCAAAGCTACACCCTGCAACCCGGCGTCCCGCTCCGCTTGCAGTTTTCCGTCACCGTTTCTGATACCGGAATAATCTGATCTTTCGCTTTTTGTTTCCGGGGCCGATAGCTAACCAGCGCCGGAATTCACACCGGCCAATCTTACTCCGCCGCCCGCCTCCCGCGGGCGGTCCCGCCTAAAGGTCCCACTCCCATGGAAACTGTTCTGGTCGTGATCATCCCTCTATCCCTGTCTCTCGGCTACTGGTTGGACTCCCTGGATAACTAATCCGGGCGCCGCCAGTGGCCATCCACAAATTCAGCTTCGGTGTCTTTCCACGGCCCGAACTTACAACACAACTGCCCGCCGTCCACCAGCAGCGTGGCGCCAGTGATATAGCTGGCCCAGTCGCTCGCCAGGAAGATGGCGGCCTTCGCCACCTCGTCCGGTTCGCCGCCGCGCCCCATCGGGATTGCCCGGAAATAATCCTTGATCACCGGCGGCGAATCGAACGCGGCCTGCGTCAACCGCGTGCGGATCAGCCCCGGATTCACGCTATTCACCCGGATGCCATACGGTCCCAGTTCATTGGCCGCCGTGTGCAGAATCCCCAACACGCCCGCCTTCGTCGCGTTGTAGGCGATCAGGTTCTCCTCTCCGTCGTAGGAGTTCGTCGACGCCGTCAACACAATCGCTCCCGGCCTCTTCGCCGCCTTCATCCGCGCCGCCGCTGCCTGCAACGTCTCAAACGCCGCTGTCAGGTTCAGCGAAATGGTCTTGTCCCAAACCTCGCGCGTCGTCTCGGCCAGCGGCTTCACGATGCCCGTCCCGGCATTGATGAACAACGCATCCGGCACGCCCGACACATCGAACGCCGCCTCGATGCTCGCCCGGTTCGTCACGTCGCACCGCACATGCCGGCACGGGAAGTCGATCTCGTCATCGGCGTCAATATCGAAAATAAAAACATTCGCCCCGCACGCCGCCAGCCGCCGCGCCATCGCCCGGCCAATCCCATGTGTCCCGCCCGTCACAACAGCGGTCTTGCCCTTGAGTGTAAGTTCCATCGCCTTCAGGATATACACTAATACGCCATGGAGTTTTCCCGTCGCGCTCTTCTCGGCACCCCGGCCGCCCTCGCCGCCCAGCCTGTCGCCGCCGCCCCGCCCAATATCGTCTTCCTCCTCTCCGACGATCACACCGCCGCCGACCTCGGCTGCTACGGCAACTCCCACATCCGCACCCCCAACCTCGACCGCCTCGCCCGCGAAGGCGTCCGCTTCGCCAACTGCTTCGTGGCGTCCTCCCAATGCAGCCCCAACCGCTCGGCTATCTTCACCGGTTGCGCCCCCCACACCACCTCCACCTCCCGCCTCCATACCCCCATGCCCCCGTGGGAGCCCAGCTTTCTCGAACAGCTCAAAGCCCGCGGCTATTTCACCGGCGGCTTCCGCAAGGTCCACCAGGGCGAAGACTTCAACCGCCGCTTCGATTTCTACACTGCCAACAAAAACGCCAAATTCGAAACTTTCTTCGATAAACTCCCCGCCGGCAAGCCATTCTTTCTCCACGTCGGCTTCACCGACCCCCACCGACCCTACGTCAAAGGCGCCATCCCCACCCCGCACGATCCCGCCAAAGTCCGTCTCCCTCGCTTCCTCCCCGACTCAAAAGAAGTCCGCGACGACCTCGTCAACTACCACGACTTCATCGCCCGCATGGACGCCGAATGTGGCGAACTCCTCGCCCTCCTCGAAGCCCGCGGCCTCACCGGCAACACCGTCGTCTTCTTCTCCGGCGACAACGGCATGCCCTTCCCCGGCGCCAAAGGAACCTGTTACGACCCCGGCCTCAACGTCCCCTTGATCGTCAAATGGCCCGGCGTCGCCAAACCCGGCTCCGTCCGCAACGAACTCATCTCCCACGTCGATCTCCCCGCCACCTGGGTCGAAATCGCCGGCAGCACCGTCACATCCAAAATGCAGGGCCGTCCCTTTACCAATCTCCTCAAAGGCGCCAACTACACCCCCCGCGAAGCCGTCTTCTCCGAACGCAACTGGCACGACAACTTCGACCCCATCCGTTCCGTCCGCACCGAGCGCTACAAACTCATCTTCAACGCCGCCCCCCACTTTCCCTACCGCCCCGCCTGGGATCTCGACGGCAGCCCCTCCTGGAAGTCCTACCAGGAAATGGGCCGTCGCGGTGCTCTCCAACCCCACCACCTCCGCCTCCTCCAACCCGCCCGCCCCGTCGTCGAGATGTACGACCTCAAATCGGACCCCGACGAATTCCACAACATCGCCGACGATCCCGCCCACGCCACCACCAAAAAAGATTTGTTGAAACGATTGAGCGACTGGATGCACCAAACTTACGACTTCCTCCCCCCGGCCTTTGCCGGACCGGGCGAACCCAAAGGGCGCGGATGGCCCGTCTCGTTATGACGGCTAAGATTCGCTATTTCTTCGCCTTGCGGGCATTTTGTCTTGACAGACCTGTGTCCAAACTGGTACTGTGTGCTTTCCGTCTCACTGATGTGGCGGAATGCAACACCGAACCGACCTCCCCCAGTCTGATCGGATTCAGACAACGCGGTTCAAACGAAGCTGCCGGTCGTTTCCATCCCCCTGCTTGATAGTCAATGAATTCCAAAACTAGCCAAGCTAGAGAGAGCCGATGAATCAGCCTTATTTCGTACTCGTATTAGCGCATTCCGTTCATGGCCGTCTTCGCCGGATGCATGTGTCTCACACCATCCTCTACACGTTATTGGCCTTGGCGATGGTCGGTGGTTTCACGGTAGTCGGCTTCCTGACTAGCTACGCGAGAATGGCCTGGAAAGTGGCTAACTATAACCACTTGCGCGACGAAGTTTCCACGCTGCAGCAAAAGTATCAGGCCCTCGCCCGCACCAACGAGCAGACCAAGGAACAGTTGGCCACCCTGCAAATGTTGGCGTCCGAAGTCTCCTCCGCCTACGGAATCAAGGAACGCCTGGAAGGTCCGGCCTCCATCTCCGGCGAAAGCCGTCTGGTCCCCACCTACCAGCAGTCGCTCGAACGCTTCGATTTGCTCCGCACTGCCCGCCTCTACACGCCCGGCACCCGCCGCATTAACCGCACCTGGCAGACCAACGTCGTTCCGAACCTCTGGCCCGTTTCCGGCCGCCTTCTCTCCAGCTTCGGTTCCCGGTCCGATCCGTTCACCGGCGGCAGTTCGTTCCATTCCGGCGTCGACATCTCCGCGGCCACCGGCACGCCCATTCGGGTCACCGCCGACGGCATCGTGAAGTCCGCCGAATGGTCTGGAGCCTACGGCAAGCTGATCGTCATCGATCATGGCGGCGGCGTGGAAACCTACTACGCCCACATGAGTTCCTTTGACGTGATTCCCGGCCAGGACGTCCGTCGCTCCCAGGTCATCGGCAAGTCCGGTGGCACGGGTCGCGCCACCTCCCCGCACCTGCACTACGAAGTCCGTCAGGGCGGCGCGCCGGTCAATCCCTACAAATATCTGGCACGTTCCATCATTTTGGGCGACGCGCCCGTGCGCAAGGACCTGCCTTTCTAATACAATGCTTGGGACCACTCGTCCCGCATGAATTGGATCTCCTCCGGGGACTGTGGCTGAATAGGAATCACGTCATGTCACCCGTACGCATCCGCTTGTTCGCCGCCGCCGCTGGCGCTCTCCTCCTCATGGCCGCCGCCCACCGTTCGCACACCCCGTTGGTGATGTCCAACGCCGCGAACGCCCTGCTCGCCTCGCTAAACGCCGAGCAGAAGGCCAAGGCCGTCTTCTCCTTCAACGACGCAGAACGCCTCAACTGGCACTTCATCCCCCGCGAGCGCAAAGGCCTCAGCTATAAGCTCATGACCACCGAGCAGCGCCCCCTCGCCCTCGCCCTCCTCAGCGCCAGCCTCAGCCAGCAGGGCTTCGTCAAGGCCACCTCCATCATGAGCCTTGAAGAGATCCTCAAGATCCAGGAAAACAACACCCCGCCCGGCCGCCGCGACCCCGAAAACTACTTCTTCTCCATCTTCGGCACCCCGTCGGAAACCGGCACCTGGGGCTTCCGCTTCGAAGGCCACCACTGCGCCATGAACTTCACCATCGTCGATAACAAAGTGGCCTCCAGCCCCATGTTCTACGGCACCAACCCCGCTGAAGTGAAGACCGGCCCCCGCGCCGGCCTCCGCGTCCTCGGTCACGAAGAAGACTTCGGCCGCGCCCTCGTCAAGGCCCTCACGCCCGAACAGCAGAAGGTGGCCATCGTCGCCCCCGTTGCCCTCAAGGACATCATCACCATGGCCGACCGCAAAGCCGCCCTCACCGGCCAGCCCTCCGGTCTCTCGGCCGCCAAGATGACCGCCGCCCAGCGCGCGTTGCTCCAAAACCTGCTCGAAGAATACGCTAACAATGTTCCCGAACAGGGCGCCGCCGCCCGCCGCGAACAGATCAAAAAGGCTGGCAACAACATCAACTTCGCCTGGACCGGCGGCGTTGAAAAGGGTGAAGGCCACTACTATCGCGTCCAGGCCCCCGCGTTCCTGGTGGAGTACGACAACACCCAGAACAATAACAACCACGTCCACGCCGTCTGGCGCGATTACAACGGCGATTTCGGCTTCGATCTGCTCGGCAACCACTACCAGACCAGCCACAAGTAAGTAACAAAACGGACGATGAAGGGACCCGCGGGGCCATGCTAGAGTGTGGATATGCATGAGGCCCCGCCCCCCGTCCGCCGCTTCTCGCGGCGTGCGATTCTGGCCGCCGGCCTCTCCCCGGCGCTCTTCGCCAACAAGGGACAGGATCTCCCCGGGGAAGCCAAAAAGTTCCTCGACGCCGCCACCGAATTCGAAATCCTCCGCGTCACTTCCCTCGAACACAACTCCTGGATGCCCCTGGCGTCCAACCGCGCCCTCACCCGCAAAGGCGAAGCCCTGCTCTTCGCCAGTGATCTCTCCGGCACCCCCCAGCTCTACCGCCACGATTTCAAACTCAATAAAATCCGCCAGCTCACCGAAGCCGCCCAGCTGAATACCAACACCTTCACCTGGACCGCCGCCGACCGTTCCGTCATCTACCTCGACGGCCGCAAAGTCCTCCAAACCGCCACCGCCCGCGACCGCCTCATCACCGAACTCCCCGAAGACTGGGCCCAACTCCCCCGCGTCACCGCCAGCGACGACGGCCTCACCGTCATCGTCTCTTCTTCCAACGGAACCAAAACGCGCATCGCCTCCACCGGCCGCGCCGCCGCTACTCTCGAAGAACGCGACGGCGACATCGGCACCCTCTGCCTCCGCCCCCGCCGCGCCGGCCTCTCCTACATGGCCAACGGCGCTCTGCGCTACATCCCCCTCGACACCCGCAAACCCGTCACTCTCGCCACCGCCCCCGGCGAAGTCCTCTCCGCCTACTGGACCGCCGACGGCGCCTCGCTCCTCTATCTCCTCAAACCCGCCGGCCCCGGCCGCCTCGCCGAGATCCGCGAAATCGTCCCCGAAGGCAACAAGGATTCCCTCGTCACCAAAACCTCCCAGTTCGGCCACTTCCAGCGCAACGGCGACGCCACCGTCTTCCTCGGCGCCAGCTCCAGCGCCGCCTCCCCCCACATCCTCCTCCTCCTCCGCTCCGTCAAACGCGAACTCACCATCTGCGAACACCGCGCCTCCGACCCCCGTCTCACCCGCGCCGTCCTCTCCCAAAGTTCCACCCGCATGGCGTTTCAAACCGACCGCCACGGCAAGATGGTCATCTACGCCATGGCCGTCGAACGCCTCATCGAGCAGACCGAAGAGAACACCTAATACACCCCTTCCCCCTGCCGATATGCCCTTTGTAGTTACTGATGGTACTGAAACTACTAGTTGGCGATTTTGCTACAATGAGGCCGTCCACCGAAAAACACCTCTGCACTGTGGGGTTCGGCGGACCAAGTCGAGAGGAGTTCGTATGAAGTTTTCCAGTGAGCTGGCAAAACTGGACTGCGCCGTTGCTTTGGAACGTTTGGGAGGGGACGAGGAACTGCTGCGCGAAGGGGCGGGCCTGTTTCTCGACGAATACCCAATGCTGATGGACGAAATCCGCTCGGCGGCCCTTGCACGGGACGCCGATGCGCTGCAACGCGCTGCCCACAGCATGAAGGGCTCGGTCTCTAACTTCGGTGCTGATGGCGTCTACCAGGCAGCCTTCGCTCTCGAAAAGAAGGGCCGCGCCGGCGACCTCGACGAACTCGAACCCTGCATCGATCGCCTCGCCTGCGCCCTCGCACATATCCACCCCGCCCTCGTTGTTCTGGCTGAGAATTAGCCCGAAAAACCCGGTTCTGACTGGTGCTTTGCTATAGTGGGACTACCACTTAGTATGGATCTTCAGGAACTCGTTTGCGCCCATAGTCCCGATTCCGATGACGCCTATATGTTCTACGGTCTGGCGACTCGGAAAATCCGCTCCAAGCTGTTACTCTTCCGCCACCAGCTCGAAGATATTCAGTCGCTCAACAAACGGGCGATGAACGGCGAATACGCGCTCACTGCGATTTCCTATCACGCCTACCCCTATGTGGCCGATAAGTACTTCGTCATGGCCTCCGGCTCCAGCGTTGGTGACGGCTACGGCCCCGTCCTCGTCTCGCTCCACCCCATGAGCGTCGATGACATCAAAGGCAAACGCATCGCCATCCCCGGCCGCCTCACCACCGCCTTCCTCACCCTCAATATCATCCAACCGGATTTTATCCCTGTGGAAGTCCCCTTCGACCGCATCCTAGATGCTGTCAAGGACGGTGTGGCCGACATCGGTCTCGTCATCCACGAAGCCCAGTTGACCTACTCTAAAGTCGGTTTCCACCAGATCCTCGACCTCGGCAAATGGTGGAAAAAAACCTACAATATGCCGCTGCCCCTCGGCTGCAACGTCCTCCGTCGCGATCTCGCCCCGGATGTCCGCGCCGAAGCCTGCCGCCTCATGCGCGACAGCATCCAGTATTCGCTCGACAACCATCCGGAAGCCCTCGAATACGCCATGCAGTTCGCCCGCGACATGGAGCCGGAACTGGCCAATAAGTTCATCGGCATGTACGTCAACCATTACACGGTCGACTGCGGCGATGTCATCCCCAAGGCGGCCCAGAAACTCCTCGATCTCGGCCACGAAATCGGCTTGATTCCTAACCGCGTCGAAGTCGAAATCGCTCGCTAACCGTTTCCTGTCAACTTTTTGCCCTCCGCATACGTCCCTCTATGTATGCGATTGGCCTTTCTGTCCCTGTTGATGGCAACTGCCCTGGCCTGGTCCCAGGATCCGAAGTCCGCCGAACCCAAGCAGCGCGTCAAAGCCGCCAAGGCCCTGGCCAAGGAAGGCGCTCCCGGTGTCGAAAAACTCAAGCCGCTGTTGAGCGATGTCGACGCCAACGTCCGCCGCGCCGCCGTCGAATCGCTCGTCACCATCGGCGGCCAGGCCACGCTCGAACCCCTCACATACTCCCTCACCGATGGAGACGGCGAAGTCCAGCGCATGGCCTCCAACGGTCTCGTCAACTTCTACCTCCCCGGCTACTACCAGTCCGGCTGGCGCGGCCGCTTCAAGCGTGGTGCCGATTCCGTCATGGACCGTTTCCGCGGTGCCGACGAACCCGTCACCCCCTTCTACGTCGAAGCCCGCCCCGAAATCATCGCCGCCCTCGGCAAGGTAACCGCCGAATCCCCCTCCATGGACGGCCGCGCCGCCGCCGCCCGCGCCTTGGGCGTCCTCCGCGGCAAAGCCGCCAGCGAGCAACTCCTCGCCGCGCTGGCCACCAAAAACACCGCCGTCCTCTACGAAGTCCTCACCGCCTTCGAAAAAATCCGCAACCCCGCCGTCGCCCCCCGCCTCTTCTACATGCTCCGCGACCCCGACGAAAAGGTCCAAATCGCCGCCATCCAGACGGTGTCACTCCTCGGCAACAAAGAAGCCAACGCCCCTCTCCGCGAAGCCTGGGAACGCACGAAAAGTGATAAGGTCCGCCGCGCCCTTCTCGAAGCCATGGCCATGCTGCCCGACGAAGCCAACCGCCCGCTCTTCGAAAAATACCTACTCGATCAGGACGAACTGATGCGCTCCGGCGCCGCCGAAGGTCTCGGCCGCCTCGCCAAAGCGGATGACCGCTCCCGCATGGAAACCCTCTGGGAAGGCGAACGCAAAATCCGCCCGCGCCTGTCGCTCGCCTACGCCCTCGTCAACATGGGCAAGTACGAAATCTCGGAGCTGAGCCCGCTCCAATACCTCATCAACACGCTCAATCACAAAGCTTGGAAGGGCGTCGCCCTCGGCTTCCTCAAGGATCTCGCCCCGGAAGCCTCCGTCCGCTTCGCCCTGCACACGGCTCTCCTGCAAGCCAACCGCGACGAAAAAATCGCCCTCGCCGAAATCCTCGGAGACCGCGGTGCCAAGGATTCCGTCGAGCCGCTCGAAACCCTCGCCAAGGATCCCGACGCCGAAGTGGCCAGCGAATCCCTCCGCGCCCTCCGCGTCCTCCGCCTGCGCCTGCAGTAGTTAATTCGCCCGCGCCGCGAAGCTCCGCGCGTCGTCCATCTCATCGACGAACTCGGGCAATTCGCCCAGCCCGGCATACTCCTTCGGCACCACAAACATGTTCACCGGGCTCAGCAACAGCAGCGAATGCGCCACCAGTTCCACCTCCGTCCGCTCTTCCAAGGGAACCCGCCGCAGCCCCACATGCGTGATGTGGCACACCGAATAGCCCAGCTCGTTCAGGTTCGGCGTGTCCATTGTCGCCACCGTGCCCTTGTACCGCGCCTGCGCCCGTTCGTCGTCTGTTAACGCTGCCGCCACCGGCATCCGCCCGCTCAGCAATGCCTCGCGAATCATCCCGCAATCCGGCGTTCTCTGCTCCATCGCCAGCGATAGCAGATACATCGCCGGTGCGTCATCGGTGGGCACCAGCACGCGCCCGCTCGGATGCTGAATCTCACGCCCCCGCCCCATCCGCGGCCGGCGCACCAACAGCGGCATCGCGCGGTCCCGCACCCACTCCTGCAGCACCGCATGCCATCGCAGTGCGTCAAAACCAGAGACATTCGGGCGTGTGGGCGATTCCCGCCAGTTCGACGCAAGGCGGCGAAGCGCCACGCGGCTATATTCATCCAGACCGTTAAATCGTATCAGTGACAATATCGCGTCCCTCAATAAGAGAGTGGCGCGAGCACGGAAATATTCTCACCCAGGGTTTTACCGGGATCGTAACATTGCCGCCGCCGCCTCCGGCGTAATGTCCCGCTGCGGCTGCGCAAACATCTCATACCCCACCAGAAACTTCCGAACCGTTGCCGACCGCAGCAACGGCGGATAGAAGTGCGTATGAAAGTGCCAACCCGCCTGTGGCCCCGCATTCACCGGCGCCTGATGCAGTCCCATCGAATACGGAAACGGCGCCGCGAACAGCCGGTCGTACCGTCGCGTCAACGCGCTCAAAATCTCCGCAAACGCCCCGTCTTCCTCCGGCGTCTGCTCCCGCAAACTCCCATAATGCCGCCGCGGTACGATCATCGTCTCAAACGGCCACACCGCCCAGAACGGCACCAGCGCCACAAAATGCGCGTTCTCACAAACCATCCGCTCCCCCGCCGCCAACTCTTCTTCCAACACCGCCTCCAGCAACGACCGCCCGTTCCTCTCCCAATACTCCCCCTGCGTCGCCGTCTCCACCGCCATCTCCTCCGGCAGCGTCTGGTTCGCCCACACCTGCCCGTGCGGATGCGGATTGCTCGCCCCCATCATCGCCCCGCGGTTCTCGAAAATCTGCACGCTCCGCACCCAGTCCACTCGTGCCAGCGACGCATACTCCGCCCGCCACATCCCGATTACGTCCCGGATCTGTTCCACCGTCATCCGCGCCATCGTCAGGCTGTGGTGCGGCGAATAACAAAGCACCCGGCAAATCCCAGCCTCCGGCTCCGCCCGCAGCAACGAACTCCCGTGTTCAACCTGCCCCCGAACCTCCGGCAGCAAAGCCGCAAAGTCATTCCCAAACGCGAACGTCCCCTCGTAAGCCGGGTTCGTTTCCCCATTCGCCCGTTGGTTCCCAGGACACAAATAACACCCCGGGTCATACGCCACATCGGCCCCGGAAACCGCCACATCCTCCTGCCCCTGCCACGGCCGCTGCGTCCGGTGCGGCGATACCAGCATCCACCGCCGCGTTAGCGGATTCCAACGCCGGTGCACCCCGCTCACGCGAGGACCTCGCAAGCCCCCGCCGCCGCCCGCGTCTCAAAGATATGCGGCCGGATCCCCGTCGCCTTCTCATACCCTGCCGTCAACGCCGCCACCACCGCCCCGGCGCGCTCCGCCGCCACCAGGTTGATCGTGCAGCCGCCAAACCCGCCCCCGGTCATCCGCGCCCCGTAAACCCCCGGTATCTCGCGCGCCAGCGCCACCATCGTGTCCAACTCGTCACAACTCACCGCGAAGTCCACTCGCAGGCTCTCGTGCGACGCATACATCTCCCGGCCCGCCGCCTCCATGTCCCCGCCCACCAGAGCCTCGGCAAACGCCAACACCCGCGCGTTCTCCGTAATCACATGCCGCGCGCAGCGCAACTCCGCGCCCTCCAGCCCCGCATACTCCACATCCCGCAAATACGGCACGTCCAGCTTCGCCGCCGCCATCTCGCACGCCGCCCGCCGGTCGTTGTACTCGCTCCCGCCCAGCTCATGCTTCACCATCGTGTTGGCGATCACCAGCCGCACGCCATCCGGTATCGCCACGGTCTTGTAGGAAAGATCCCGGCAGTCAATCAACAGCGCCTTTCCCTCTTCCCCCAGGCAGCTCGACAACGGGTCCATAATCCCGCACTGCATCCCCGTAAACTCGTTCTCCGCCCGCTGGCACAGCAGCGCAATCTCCTCCCGCGTCCGGTCCCCGGTCCCCAACGCGAACGCCGTCGAAACACTCAACGCCGCCGAAGAACTCAAGCCCCCGCCAATCGGGACATCGGTCGCGTACAGCAAATCCGCGCCCTCCGTCCGCCCCAGCAGCACCGCAACGCCCAACACGAAATCCGTCCAGTTTCCGGAAACCGCAGTCTCACCCACCGCCACATCCAGCGTCTCCGGCAACGCCATCGACGCTGCCCGCAGGCGCCCGTCTTCCCTAGGCGCCATCGCCACATACGTCGCCCGGTCAATCGCCGCCGGGAACACAAAGCCGCCGTTATAGTCGGTGTGCTCCCCGATCAGGTTCACCCGTCCAGGAGCCCGGAACACCCGCGGCTCCCTCCCATAACGCGCCCGAAACGCCGCAACCAACTCCTTCAAACCGCTTTTCCCTTCCACGCGATCAGATGAAAAATCACCCCCGCCGCCACAATCCCGCCACCCCAGCCCATGTTCATCGACGCGCCATGGCCCTCCGTAAAGAAGCCATACAAAACCAACTGCACGCCAATGGCTAACAGCAGCCGGCCAATCACAATTCGTAGATCCAGTGCCATAGTTCAGTTACCAGAAGTAGAGATTCAACGCGCCCACCGTCGCCAGAATAATCGCCGCCACCAGCTCCGGCCGCATCCCGCGCCCGTCGGATTTCGGCTTATCCGTCAACGAATACACCAGCCCCCGCAGTTCCTCGTCCGGCCGCGGCGCCGTCACCAGACTAATCACGAAGGTCGCTACAAAACAAACCGAAAACGCCCAGATCGCCGTCCAGAAGTTCTGCGCCATCTCGCTCGGATAATGCGCCACCACGCCCAGCCAGCCGCCCTTCAACCCCGGCACAGAATGCGCCGGCAGCGTCAGCCCATGGTGCAGCGCCGCACTCACCGTGCCCAACAACAAGCCCCAAAACGCCCCGTGCCCCGTCGCCCGCTTCCAGAACATGCCCAGCAGAAAGGTCCCAAACAACGGCGCATTCACAAACGCGAATACCAACTGCAGCAGGTCCATGATGTTGTTGAACTTCACCGCCGCATACGCCGCCAGCACCGATGCCGCAATGCCCGCAATCGTCGTATACCGGCCCACCTTCAAGTAGTGCTCGTCCGTCGCCCCCGGCCGGATATACGCCCCGTAAATGTCGTAAGTAAACACGGTGTTGAACGCCGTCACGTTCCCCGCCATGCCGCTCATAAAGGAAGCCATCAGCGCCGTCAGCCCCAGCCCCAGCAGCCCCGGCGGAAAGTAATGCGCCAGCATCATCGGAATCGTCATGTCGTAGTTCAACGTGCCATCGGCCTTGGCCGGCAGCTTGAACCCGCCCCCGCCATCGCCCAGCGTCAGCGCAATCGCAATCAAACCCGGCACAATCACCAGGAACGGGAATATCATCTTCGGAAACGCCGCAATCAGCGGCGTCCGCCGCGCCGCGTCCATCGATTCGGCCGCCATCGCCCGCTGCACCACCAGAAAGTCCGTGCACCAGTACCCAAAGCTCAAAACGAACCCAAGGCCCATCCCCAGGCCAATCCACTCAATCCCCATCGGGTTCTGCGACGCGTCCCCCGTGTGCCGCCACAACTGCGTATAGGTGCCCGCCGCAAAGCCCTGCTTCACCGCCACCGCGTTCAATCGCTGCACCAATCCACCCCATCCGCCCACGTCCTGCAAACCCGCAATCACCAGCGGTAGAAACCCCGCCACAATCAGGAAGAACTGCAAAACCTCGTTATAAATCGCCGAAGTCAGCCCGCCAAAGAACACATAGACCAGCACAATCGCCGCCGCCACCAGAATCGACGCGTCGAAGTTCCACCCCAACAGCGCGCTCAACAACAGCCCCAGCGCGTATAGCGATACGCCCGAACTGAACACCGTCATCGCCGCGAACGAAATCGCGTTCAACCCCCGCGTCTTCTCGTCAAACCGTAGCCGCAAATACTCCGGCACGCTCCGAGCCTTCGACCCGTAATAGAACGGCATCATGAAAACGCCCACAAACAACATCGCCGGCACCGCGCCCGCCCAGTAAAAATGGCTGGTCATGAGGCCATACTTCGCCCCGCTCGCCGCCATTCCCATCACCTCCTGGGCCCCTAGGTTCGCAGACAAAAACGCCAGCCCCGCAATCCACGCCGGCATCCCGTGCCCGGAGTGAAAGAAGTCCTCACTGGTCTTGGTCTTCTCTTTCAGAATCCACCCGATCCCCAGCACAAACAGTGTGTAGGTCAGCAGAATGGAGTAGTCGATTGGCGCGAGGACAAGGCGGTCCATGATTTTTGTTAAACGCTTACAATATCAGATTTTCGAGATTTCCACCGTCGCGTCGTAGACCACCTCGTGGTCCGGCGCCAGCATCACAATGCCCGTGTCCCGGTCTTTCCAAACACCCTTGTTAAACGGATCGCCGATGTTGAATTGCGGCTCCAATACGATGAACGGCTTCTCCGGCGGCGCGTAACACTGGTACGCCTGCACGGCCGGCGAGGCACTCGAAATCTTCAACGCATAGTGCGCCGCCGGATCGTGGATCTCCGCCGCCACGCCGCCCTTCCCATCCCGGATCAGGTCCATGAAGCAATCGTCCAGGAACTGATCGTTCATCGCCCGCGCCTCCCGGAAATCAAACTTCGAACCCTCGGTCGCCTCCGTGACACCGGTCGGAAACACGTTGTCGTAGTTGTCCACCAGCGCCCGCGTCTTGGCCGGAATCTTCAGCTTCGCCTGCTTCCGGTCGCCGCTCGCGATGTTGAAATATGGGTGCCAGCCAATGCCCACCGGCAGCGGTTCCTTCCCCGTATTCACCACCGTCACCTTCAGTACGAATGCCTTCGCCGTCAGCGCCGCCGAAAACTGCACCTTCGCCGTGCCCGGCCATTCCGTCCCAAACGGCTTCTCCCAATTGGCCTCGAGAGTCGCCCCATTCGCATCGGCCACCCGGCGCGAAATCGTCGTCGCCTGGTCCAGCATCAACCCGTGCATCGCATGCGGCTCGGCGTCCTTCAGCTTCCCAATCCAGTTCGCCGGCAGCTTCACCGGCTTGCCCCCAACGGTGGTCTCAATCGTTCGCGCCTTCGCGTCAAACTTCCCGCGAATGCGGTTCGCATAAGGCACCAACAACGCCCCACCATTCTTGAACGACTCATTCCCCCGGAAGTCATTCTCCCCGCCCGTCATCAGCTTCACAGCCCCGGAAAGCGGCGGCGCTGTGATCAGATCGGTCACGCCCTTCCCAGGCAAATACGCCCGTAACTGCCAGGTATTGAACCCCCGCCCCGGCAAAATCTCGGCCTCCAACAACAGCGGCACATCGCCCGCCGGCGCCACCGCCCGCTTCAGCATAATCGCCTTCTGCCCGCCCAAAACCTCGGCGGACTCGGCAATCGAAAACTCCTCCGGTTTCGGTGCGGAATTGCATCCGGCAAGTCCCAGTGCGGAGGCGGCAAGCCATTGGCGGCGAGTAGGTTGGGTCGACATGGTCAGCGGCTATCTTACCGCGCCATAATCAACCTATGGAGCCTCTTTTCGCCTCTCCCACCCTTGCCGCCGGCTACGCCCGCTCCCGCCCGCCCGTCCACCCCCGCGTCATCGCCCGCGTCCAGCGCCACCTCGGAATCAGCGAGCGCCTCAACTGCGCCATCGACATCGGCTGCGGCGCCGGCCTCTCCACCCGGCCCCTGAACACGATCGCCCAAACCGCCGTCGGCATTGAGCCCTTGGAACCCATGCTCGGCTGGACCCGCGAGGTGGCTCCGGACTCCCGCTTCCTAGTCGGCCTCGCCGAACAGCTCCCGTTGGCCCAAGGCTCCGCCAGCCTCATCACCGCCGCCGGTTCCCTCAACTACGCCGACCTCGGCCGCTTTTTCCCCGAAGCCCACCGCGTCCTCGACCCCACCGGCCGTATCGCCATCTACGACTTCTCCCAAGGCAAGCGCATCACCGGAAACCCCGCGCTCGAGGAGTGGTTCCAGACCTTCATGCAGCGCTACCCCCCGCCGCCCTTCTCCGGCCGCCCGCTCAACCCCGAACTGCTGGCGCCCCTGGCGACAGGTTTCCGCCCCATCGGCTCGGACTACTACGAAGAGTCGCTAACTCTGACCCACGGGTTCTACGTCGACTACGCCATGACCGAAACCAACGTCGCCGCCGCCGTGAAGTCCGGCGTCGACGAAGAGTCCATCCGCCAGTGGTGCGCCGAGTCACTCAAGCCCGTCTTCGCCGGCCAGCCGCAAGAAGTCGTCTTCACCGGCTACATCGCCTACTTCGCCAAAACCTAGCCCCCGCCCCATAAATTCGATCATGAGCCCCGGATTGATTCCCTTCGGAAGCGGCGCTCCCATGCGTTCGCGGAACGCAGTTTGTGGCCTACGGTGCCGATAACTCGACGCTATGCCGTTTTGCGGGTTCTATGCACGGAATTTGGCAGAAGATCGTTACTGATAACCTGTTAGGCGACGTGGCAGAAGCTCAGGAATTATCCGTTGACGATCTGATTCGGCGTAGCCTTGAGTCCTCATTTGAGGCGGAAGATGAGCCGGGTAATTCACGTTCATGGGAATCGTGGGAGGCAATTTTTGCATTGGCGAAACGTTCGGAAGACGAAGTCTTCGAATCGGCACGGCGTCTCCTTTTTTCCGGCGACCCATGGGTCAGAGCGCGGGGAGCTAACATCCTGGGGCAGTTCCGCCCAGACTCTAAAGCCAAAGCGAGGTTCCTTGCACTCTCAGCTGCTCTGGAGGCCGAAGGCGATGATCGAGTGATCACGTCGTTGATCTACGCGACTTCGCATTTGCATGACGAAAGGATGCTGCCCAGATATCTTGTTTACGTCTCGCACCGCGATCCGAATGTACGTCAAGCTGTTGCGATGTCAATTGAGCCAGGCTGGGGGGAGGTCGCTGTCAAGGCGCTTTGCGCGCTGTGCACCGATGAATGGGCAGGCGCTAGAGATTGGGCGACGTTCAAATTCAGGATCTCTAAAATTGATTCCCCAGAGATTCGACATTGTCTGCGGGCTCGCCTCGATGACAAGGAGCCGCAGGTCCGGGCTGAAGCGATTTGCGCGTTAGCGCATCGACACGATCTCGCGTGTCTGAAACAACTAGTCAACGATCTAAATGATCTGGACGCTTTCGACGACTACTTCTGCCACATTGCCGCCGCCCATGCCCTTATTGGGTGTGACCCGGACGACGAACGCTCGGCAGCTGATCTACGCAACGAGTTGCTGAAGCTGTACCCTCACTCGTGAGCGAACGGGGCACTAACTCACGATCTGTCGCGCAGTGTTTATTGTTCCGCTAGTGAACGCTGATGACGCCCAGCCCCCCCCTGCCTGCCGCACCGTATAGAATGCCCGTCGTGACCCGCCGGGACTTTCTCTACCAAGCCAGCACCATCACCGCCGCCGCCGTCGGCTCCACCCAGGCCCTCCTCGCCCAGGCCCGCGCGCAGGCCAAGCCGCTCAACCTGAAAATCACCGACCTCAAAACTTTCATCGTCAACCGCGGCGGCACCAATGGGTCCAACTACGTCTTCGTCAAGATCTACACCAACCAAGGCATAACCGGCTTAGGAGAAGGCTCCGTCACCAGCAAGGAGGCCACCGTCGCCGCCGCTATCGAGGAACACAAACGCTACCTCGTCGGCAAAGACCCGGCCGACATCGAAATGCACTGGCAGGCCATGTATCGCTGGCCCCGCTGGCGCGGCGGGCCCATCTTGAACTCCGCCATCAGCGCCGTCGAAATCGCCCTCTGGGACATCCTCGGTCAGGCGCTCGGCCAGCCCATCTGGAAACTCCTCGGCGGCAAGGCCCGCGAGCGGGTGCAGATGTATGTCCACGCCGGCGGCGGATCCCCGCAGGCCTACGCCCAGTCCTGGCTGCAGGCCAAGCAGGAAGGCTGGACCGGCTGCAAGGCCGCCTTCATCACCACCCACAACGATGTCGTCGAACCCATGAGTTCTGTCACCGAAGGCATCGCCAACCTGAAGGCCGTCCGCGAAGCCGTCGGCCCCGACTTCCGCATCTGCATCGACCTCCACGGCATCGCCACCCCCACCATGGCCGTCGACTTCTGCCGCCGCGCTGAAGAGTACCGCCCCTTCTTCGTCGAAGAGGCCACGCAAATTGAGGACCTCGACGAGCTCGCGCACCTCCGCTCCTCCACCCGCATTCCGCTCGCCACCGGTGAACGGCTCTTCACCAAGTACGGCTTCGCCCCGATCTGCCAGCGCCACCTTGTCGACTTCGTCCAGCCCGACGTCGTCCACTGCGGCGGCATCCTGGAAATGAAGAAGATCGCGACGATCGCCGAGGCCTATCGCATCGAGCTCGCCCCGCACAATCCCCAAAGCGAGGTCAGCACGCTTGCCTCCCTCCACGTCGATTTCTGTACCCCGAACTTCGCCATCCAGGAGATCACCCACCGCGGCAACGAGCAGTATTGGAAGGACCTCTTCTACGGTGGCGGCATCACCTACACCAAGGGCTTCTCGCTCCCGCCGGACCGCCCCGGCCTCGGCGTCGACCTCGACGAAAAGGTGGCCGCTCAGCGCCCCTACAAGCCCCACACCCGCCAGCAGTTGCGCTTCCCCGATGGCGGCATCGCCGACCACTGAGGATATACTGACCGCATGTGGAAACCGTGGGCCGTCCTGGCCGTAGCGTGCGCCGTCGGAGCTGCTGACATCGCCGCCAGTATGCAGGAGATGATCGCCAAGAACGAGGTGCCCGGCGCGGTCACCGTCGTTGCCAACCGCGAGGGCATCACCCATCTGGCCGCCACCGGCCACGCCGACGCGGCCAAGTCCCGCCCGCTCACCAAGGACTCCATCTTCTGGATCGCCTCCATGACCAAGCCCATCACCGCCGTGGCCGTGATGATGCTCCAGGACGAGGGCAAGCTGTCCATTGAGGATCCGCTCGAAAAGTACATCCCCGAGTTCAAGGGCAACGGCGTCACGCTCCGCCACATGCTCACCCATACCTCCGGCATGGGCGAAGCCACGCCGGCCGAACTGGCCTCGGCGAAGACGCTGGCCGACATGGTGCCCATCTACGCCAAAAAGCCCGCTGGCTTCACGCCGGGCGCCCAGTGGCGCTACTGCCAGAGCGGCATCAACATGCTGGGCCGCGTGGTGGAGGTGGTCTCCAAAATGCCGCTCGACCAGTTCATGGCCAAGCGGATCTTCAAGCCGCTCGGCATGAAGGACACCACGTTCTACCTGACGGCCAAGCAGATGAAGCGTATGGTGACCCCGGCCGCGAAGGGCGAGACGGGTCTTGCCGACGCGCCCATCGGCCTGCTGGCCGGCAAGCCCGCTACCTCCAGGGATCGCTTTCCCGCTGCCAACGGGGGCCTGTTCTCCACCGGTCCGGACTACGCCCGCTTCGCCCGCATGATGCTCCGGGGCGGGGAACTGGACGGCAAACGCTACCTGACCAAGGCTTCCTGCGACCTGATGACTACGATCCAGACCGGCGACCTCAAGGCCGGCTTCATTCCCGGTCACGGTTGGGGCCTGGGCGTGGGCGTGGTGCGCGAACCGCAAGCCCAGACGGCGCTGAACAAGCCCGGCACCTTCGGCCACGGCGGCGCGTTTGGCACGCAAGCCTGGATCGACCCGCAAAGCGGCGTAGCGCTGATCCTGATGGTCCAGCGCGCCAACTTCCGCAACTCCGATGACTCGCCCGTGCGCCTCGCCTTCACGCAGGCGGCACTGGGAGGGAAGTAGGTCCGTGGCCAAAAAGGGAACCCTTAAGAAACTAGGGGTCAGCTTTCAAGAGAAGCTGCTGAAACGGTACTTCGTCCGCTGGCACATGAGTCTTATTCTCATGGCCACGGTGGCCAGCGGTCTGCTGGTCGATAAGGCGCTGCTCAAATTGGGCTTCGACACGATGAGCTGGCGCTACGCCATCAGCGTGCTGGCGGCGTATGGATTCTTCTTCCTCGCCGTTCGCATGTGGGTCTGGTACGCCGCCGGCGTGGCGGTGACGATCAGCTTGCCCGACTTGAATTCGAACGGCACCGGCGACATCGGGATTCCCAATATCGACATTGGCGGTGGGGGTGTCGAGGGCGAAGCGGGCTTCACTGGCTTTGCCGGAGGGGACTCCGGTGGCGGCGGCGCCTCCGACCTCTTCGATACGCCTGTCGTCTCCTCTGGAGGCGGAGGTGGTGGCGGTGGTGGCGGGAGCAGCTTCGATTTCAGCCTCGACCTCGACGAAGGCTTCTGGATTCTGCTCGTGCTGGCCGTGGTGGTGATCGTGATCGCCATGGCGGGCGGCTATCTGATCTGGATGGCGCCGGAGATCCTGCCGGACGTGGCGCTGGAGTGCGCCATCGGCGCCGGGCTGGTGAAGAGCCTCAAAGACCAGGAGGCCGGCTGGGCCGGGCGGTTGCTGTGGAATACCTGGATTCCGCTCGTGATCGTGATGATCGTGGCCTTCTTTGCCGGGGCTTTCATCCAAGGAACGTGTCCGGGAGCGACCAGTGTGCGCGCGGCGCTACACTGCGCGGCCACCCAGTAAGGACTTTACGTTTCGTTACAAACGCGATTGGCTTGGGGCGCATCTCTGGAGACAGGTGCAATGCGATGAAGCCTCTGTTTCTCCTCTCTCTTCTGTTGGTCCCGATGGCGTTCGGTACGGAACTGCGCGGCCTGAGTGCGGGGTTGGAAACCCTCTCGGTTACGGTGTCGCCATCGGTGGTGGAGATCTCGGCGTCCGGTTATGGCCCGTTGCAGGACGGCGGACCGACGAAGGTCTCTAACGTGGTGGGCCGGCATCGCAGCACCGGTAGTGGCGTCATCGTGGACCCGAACGGCTACATCCTGACGAACGCCCACGTGGTGGCCAATACCCAGCGCGTCCGGGTCTCCATTCCGGAGCAGGCGGGCCAGCGCGGCTCGGCCTGGGTAGACGCCAAGATTGTGGGCCAGGACGAGGAGACCGATCTGGCGTTGCTTAAGGTGGAGCGCACCGGGCTGCCGGCGTTGGCGTTCGGCAACTCTGAGGTGCTGAAGCAGGGGCAGATGGTGGTGGCGCTCGGCAGTCCGATGGGGCTGAAGAACTCGATGACGATGGGGGTGTTGAGCTCCGCCCAGCGGCAGTTGCGCGAGGAGGATCCGATGACCTACCTGCAGACGGACGCAACCATTAACCCTGGTAACAGCGGCGGCCCGCTGGTGGATCTGGACGGGCGTTTGATCGGGATCAACACGTTCATCATGACCCAGTCGGGCGGGAGCGAAGGGTTGGGCTTTGCCATTCCGAGCAACATGGCTTCAGGGATCTATGAGCAGTTGAAGGCCAATGGCCGGGTGCAGCGCGGGGAGATCGGGGCGTCGTTGCAGAACATGACACCGGTGCTGGCGGCCGGGTTGGACATGCGGCAGAGCTGGGGCGCCATCGTGACTGATGTCGCCGAGAAGAGCGCGGCGGCGGCGGCAGGGTTGCAGCCGAAGGATATCATCGTGTCGCTGGACGGCAAACCGGTGGAGAACGCGACGCAGTTCGCCATGGGCATCTTCCGCCACCGGGCTGGGGAGACGGTGAAGCTGGGCGTGGTCCGCAACGGGAAACAAATGGAGATTGCAACTGCGGTGCTGCCGAAGGCGGACGGACCGGGTCAGTTGGCGAAGAAGGTGAGCGCGGAGCAGAACCTGGTGTCGCAGATCGGGCTGCTGTGTGTGGACGTGGACGAGACCACGATGCAGATGCTGCCCGGGCTGCGCCGGCCTTACGGGGTGATTGTAGCGGCGCGGGCGCCGTCGGTATCGAGCCAGCAGACGCCCTTGCAGCAGGGGGATGTGGTGTACGCGATCAACGGGAAGCTGATCCCGGACCTGACGGCGTTCCGCGCGGCGATGACGAGCTTCAAGCCCGGTGACCCGGTGGTGTTCGAAGTGGAGCGACCGGGGAAAGTGGCGCTGCTTGAGTTTGAGTGGGAGTAGTCAAAAGTGATAGATTTATGCGCAGATTCCCGTGCGCATACTACCCTTTTTCTTCGTTCTAACCGGTTTGATGGCGGCGCCGGTCCGTGTCGAGATCTTTGAAGATATCGCCGGAAAAGAGCTGGATCTGACGGGTGCCAAGGCGGTTGATCAGTACACCGAGCCGGCGTTCGCGTTCATTCATACGCCGACCAAGTTTGCGCCGAATGCCATTCCGATGGACCGGTCGACTCCCTATTTCTTACGGGCGACGTACTCGCGGCCGATGGCGGCGGGGAAGGTGCAGTTCCGGTTGCGGGCGCGGGGCGCGGCGCGGTTGGTGATTGATGGGAAGACGGTTGCCACTACGAAGGCGCAGAAGCCGAATACTTCGAGCGACGATCCGGTACCGCCGCCGGTGGAACGGAACAATACGCCGTTACGGCCGGTTGTGTATCCGCACCAGGATGCCGTTGTCACGTTGGACTTGGCTGCCGGGGAGCACTCGTTTGAGCTGATCGCGGTGGTCGGTGGGAAGGGGTTGTATCCTTCTACCGGCGAGCTGGCTGTGGGCGTTTCGCGGAATGGGGAAGTGGATCATCTGCTGGGCCCGGATGGCGCGCCGCTGTTGATTGACGCGGCTTGGGAAGAGTATGTGGCGGCGTCGTTTGCGCGGCACACGGCGGCTGATGTTCTGCGGCGGCGGGTGGCGAGCAAAGAAGTCACGGCGGCTTGGGCAGAGCGGCACAAGGCGCTGCGGGAGCGGATGGCGCCACAGCCTGCCGGCGTTTCGGTGGATGGGTTTATCGACGCCAAGTTGGGCGCGGCCGGCGTGAAGCCGACGGCGGCATTGAGTGATTTGGAGTTCTTGCGGCGCGTCACACTGGACACGACCGGGCTGATTCCGACGCCGGAGCAGGTGCGGGCGTTCTTGAAGGATGACGTGGCGACGCGGCGGCGGAAGGCTGTCGACCGGCTTGTGAATGACCCGTCGTGGGCCGACCACTGGGTGAGCTACTGGCAGGACGTATTGGCCGAGAATCCGGGGATTTTGAAGCCGGATTTGAACAACACGGGGCCGTTCCGGTGGTGGATGCACCAGTCGTTTTCGGACAATATTTCGTTTGACCGGTTCGCGGCGGAACTGGTGCAACTGGAGGGCTCGGCGACGCTGGGCGGACCGGCGTCGTTTGCACTGGCGACGTTGAACGACGCGCCGATGGCGGCGAAGGCGGACATTCTGGGCCAGGCGTTTTTGGGCCAGAAGATGAGCTGCGCGCGGTGCCACGATGCGCCGTTTCATCCGTTCAAGCAGAAAGACCTGTTTGCGATGTCGGCCATGTTGGAAGGCAAGCCGGTGAAGTTGCCGGTGACCAGCACGGTGCCGCAGGGCGAGGGCGGGCGGAAGCCGGCGGTGAACTCGGCGTTGAAGCCGGGCGAGATGATTGCGCCGGAGTGGCCGTTTGCGAAGCTGGTCTCGCATGCCGAAGCGGGCGCGCTGCCGGCGGCGGGCAAGGTGGAGACGCGGCGGGAGTTGGCGGCCTACATCATTTCTCCGGAGAACGAGCGGTTCGCGCAGGTGGTGGCCAACCGGGTTTGGAAGCGCTACATGGGCGTGGGCATCGTGGAACCGGCCGATGACTGGTCGCGCGGGAAGGCGTCGCATCCGGAGCTGTTGGCGTACCTGGGTACGGAGTTCATGCGGTCGGGGTATGACATGAAGCATCTGGCGCGGTTGGTGCTGTCGTCGCGGGCCTATCAGCGAACAGCGTCTGGCGTGCCGGCGGACCAGATGAGCGCGGCGAAGCGGTTGTTCGCGGGGCCGGCGCATCGGAATTTGACGGCGGAGCAGCTGGTGGACTCGCTGCATTTGGCGGCGGGGAAGACCTTCGACTGCGAGGAGATGAACCTGAACCCGGCGGGGGACCGGACGGCGAAGCAGTTCCTGAATCTGGGCAACCCGACGCGCGGGTGGCAGATGACGGCGTTGTCGAACGAGCGGGACCGGCCGGCGCTGGCGCTGCCGATTGCGCAGTCGATTGTGGACGTGATGACGACGTTCGGGTGGCGGCAGTCGCGGCAGAGCCCGGCGACGGATCGGGATGATGCGGCGTCGGCGATGCAGACGTTGATTCTGGCGAATGGCGTGTTGGGGACGCGGATGGCGCGGTTGTCCGATGACTCGTGGTTTACGGAGATGGCGCTGGGCGAGCGGCCGGTGTCGGCGTTGGTGGACGAGACCTTTCTACGGGTGTTGTCGCGGGCGCCGTTGGCGGAGGAGAAGGCCCAGTTTGCACGGCTGTTGGAGCCGGTGTATGCGGGGCGCGTGGTGGCCGGGGCGAAGGCGCGGGCGACGAAGCGGGAGAGCGACGGGCGCGTGTCGTGGTCGAACCATTTGAGCGCGGAGGCGAGTCTGATTCGCATGGAAGAGGAGCGGAAGCTGCGGTTCGGGGATCAGCCGACGGCGCGGTTGGCGGCGCCGTTCCGGGAGCGGTATGAGGACATGTTGTGGGCGCTGATGAACTCGCCGGAATTTGCGATGGTGCCCTAATGGTGACTCGACGCGGATTTCTGGGGTCGAGCGTGGCCGCGATGGCGGCCACGGCGTTGCCGAAGGGGAAGGCGGACGCCTGCATTTTCCTGTGGCTGGGCGGCGGGGCGGCGCAGATTGATACGTTCGACCCGAAGCGGCGCGGGGATGGGAAGAAGGTGGCCGGGTCGTATTATGACTCGATTGACACGGCGATTCGCGGGGTGAAGCTTACCGAGCATTTGTCGAAGACGGCGCCGTTGTTGGACCGGTGCGTGGTGATGCGGTCGATTACGCATTCGATTGTGAGTGAGCATGCGGCGGCGGCGAACCTGGTGCATACGGGGCGGATGCCGAGCGGGACGTTGCAGTATCCGTCGATCGGGTCGGTGATTGCGCATCAGTTGGGACCGAAGACGGAGGAGGTCCCGAGTTATGTCGTCATGGGGTATCCGAATATTACCCGCGATCCGGGGTTTCTGGGGGCCAAGTACGGGTACATCTATTTGACGCAGGTGGACATTGGGCCGAACGGTTTGGTGCGGCCGCCGGATGTGGATGCGGCGCGGCAGGACCGGCGGGAGACGTTGTTGGCGTCGATGCGCGATGGGCATCAGAAGCGGCATCCGGGGGATCCGGTGGTGCAGGCGCAGACCGATGTTTCGCGGCAGGCGTTCCGGTTGGCGGGGCCTCGGTTCATGAATGTGTTTGATTTGAACCGGGAGAGTAAGTCGCTGCGGCAGGCGTATGGGAGCGAGTTTGGCCAGCGGTGTTTGTTGGCGCGGCGGTTGGTGCAATCGGGCGTGCGGTTTGTGGAGGTATCGTATAACTTGAACTTCCTGAACGGGAGCGGTTGGGACACGCACAACGAGGGGCAGTTGAAGCAGCACTTGTTGATTCAGGATCTGGACCAGGCGTTTGCGACGTTGTTGCAGGATTTGGAGCGGAACAAGTTACTGGATACGACGCTGGTGGTGATTGCGACGGAGTTCGGGCGGCCGCCGGAGTTTGATGCCGGGGGCGGGCGCGGGCATCAGTCGGAGGCGTTTTCGATGGTTCTGGCCGGGGGCGGTTTGAAGACCGGGCAGGCGGTGGGGACGACCGATGAGGTGAGTAAGCGGATTGTGGAGCGGCCGGTGACGGTGCCGGATTTCCATGCGACGATTCACTGCGCGCTGGGGATTAATCCTCATAAGAACTTGTATGCCGGGGACCGGCCGGTGCCGATTACCGATCAGGGGAAGCCGGTTTTGGAGATGTTTTAGGGTTTAGCACTCGCGGGCGGTGCTGACCTTGTTCTCTCGGGACCCTGATCGCTATGTTGCGATTGGGAAGTTCTTTGTTTGTAACGTTCCGTTGGGACCCTGATTCGGTATTTTGCTGGATTTTTCTGGCCACTTTGTGAGGGTGCTGCTTTGCGGGGCTGGTGTACTTCGATTTGGTGGCGGATGGGTGCGTTGGGACCCTCGATTGCAAAGCGCGTTTCGGAAGTCCTTTGTTTGCAATATTTCTTGGGACCCACCGTCGCCCTTCGGGGCTATGGTGGGCAAGCCCGGTTCTCGGTGGGGCCTGGATAGTGTCGGAGGGGACGCTTTCAAGCCATTCTCCAATCGGACCTACGCTGCTAGGGGTACTGGCCCTTGCCGGTTGCTTTGGCTCGGGGGTACCCCTGGGTTGCCCTCCCCTCCGTGACGACCCGGTGGAATAGACACACTACGGGCCGTCGGTGACGCTGAGATATGCGGTTGTGAAAGATCGGTTGGGACCCTGCGGCGATGGGTGAGTAAGACCGCGGGCCCCAGAAACGGCGAAGGGCCTGTCGTTGTGCCGCCGGGTTGGCGACGCTGGACAGACCCTTACACCTTCATTATATCAAGTTGTCAATGGTCAGACGCTCATTTCTGTTTGTAAGTTGTTGGTTTTATAGGGAAAACGAGTGCAGGGATGGGCTGTGACTGATTTTCGTGGGAGGGTAGTTTTGGTGCTGTTTGTGATGGGGGCTGCGAAGGTGTCTGCGGCTTGGATAGAGTTTCGAACGGAGAGCTCGGTGCGGGCGGAGCTGATTGCCTAGGGGATTCTTCAGGGCCGGAATTTATGTGCGGGTTGGGGCGTTTCGGTTTTGGAGATTGATGCCGGACCAATCGGCGGGTGAGCGGAGTGGTGGACCCTCGGCCGTGGAGGTGGACAGCGAAGGACTTCGTACCGGAACCCAGAGGCACTAATGTACAGCTAAACTCGGGAGCAACGTGCTGCCGAGGAGAATGTGCTCCAATGGATTTCGTTTGTGCGCATATGTGACGCTGCTAAGCAGCGCGGCGAGGGGTAGCGAGATCGCAGAAAGGCCCTGCAGGGCGCGATTGAGATTATTTTGATAACGGCCCTAATAGCGGGACAAAAACTCAGCCGAGAAGGGGCGCCGTAGACGTAGCCTGAGTGCTTCTGAGTAGAATGATTCGATGAATTCCGTTTCGACCCTATTGGCGGTTCTTCCACTTCAATTTGTTTTGCTGCTCATGTCGGTAACTGTGGGTTGCATTCGCCTTGCTAGGGAGCCTGACCTTACTGTTCTCACTGCCTCTGCGTGGAAGGGCGACGACGCAGCACGCATGCGACTAGTGGAAGTAGGAAACAGCGGGAATTCTACCGCCCAGTTTAAGTTGGGCCAAATCTTTGAGTTTGGAATGGGTGTACCGGAAGATCCTGCGGCTGCGGTGACCTGGTACCGACGGGCCGCTGAACAGGGGGACCGGGAAGCCCAGTACAGTCTTGGACACATGTTCGATGTCGGCCAAGGCGTGGATAGAGATATCGCACAGGCGATCATTTGGTACCAGAAAGCCGCCGAGCAGGGGTTAGCCGCCGCGCAGTTCACGCTCGGTTTGACCTATTCTGACGGGGATGGTGTCCCTAAGGATGCAGGTTGGGCCGCCAGGTGGTATCAAAAGGCCGCCGACCAAGGCGACGGAAACTCGCAGGCGAATCTGGGAATGATGTATTGGCTTGGCGACGGAGTCCCTCGCGACGTAATTATTGCATATATGTGGGAAAATCTCGCAGCTGCGCAGGGTGTCTCAAAAGGCAAACTCGCAAGGGAAACTTTTGAATTATCTATGACATCGGCCCAAGTCGAGGCGGGACAAAAGCTCAGCCGCGAGTGGAAGCCGAATAAAAAGTAGTGCGCCAGTGGGTGTTGCCTGTCACGTCATTCAGAGTCCGTTCAACGGGATATTTGATCGCTGGGAAGGCTGTGCGATGTGCGGTGCGATTCGCATATACTGACTCCATGGGCGCATCAATACTCGCACGTTTGACTATTTTCGCCATCGCATTTACGCAAAGTGGGCAAGGACAAGGTAGAGGAGTTGCGGTCCAGGGCGGTTTCTCTACAGGTGGCGAATTTGTCTCCGGGGAGTTCTCGAAGATTGAACGGCGATATTACGCAATGGGTTTTTTGAATGGCCTGACCGTTCTGCCAATGTTCGGCGGACCCAAATCAGAAGACTGGGTCTCTCGGTGTCTCAAGGGCAAGCCTGGAATGACAAATGAACAAATTGCGCAAATTATCTATCAGTACATCGCCAATCATCCAGCGGATTGGCACGAGAACCTCAATATTCTTTCCTTTCGAGCGCTTCGTAGCGCCTGCTCGGAATATTTGACTGAGAAATAAGCGCTGAGGAGCCGAGCGTTTCTGCAATTGCTTTCTGTTTCGGCGCGTGCGAAACGTAGCCTAGGTCTGCCCACGAAATACGGCTCACCATAGCAGCGGGGCCGGTGATAAGAACGGCTTGCCCACCCGCGGCTTACCGGTGAGGGCTACAGAATAGCTGAAATGCTGATGCAGTATCCGGATGAGGTTGGCTCCGATGCTAGGAGCCCTTTTGTTTAAGCCGCAAGTGCCATCGGAGCATTGGCTCACCAGTCCCAGTAAAGTCCTAAGCAGACCACCGCGGCTTGAAACTGCCGCTATCATGGCTTTTACGGAGGCCGTAATTGTTGATTCCTGAGGCGTTCTTGGATTGCGTGTTTTACTTGTATCCGTCCCGTATCGCTGCGGAGGAAGGACACGCAGTCGGCGGTAGCGGTTTTTTTGTAGGGGTGCCATCCGCGAGGTTTTCTGATCGCGTCTATGTGTACGCCGTTACGAACCGGCATGTTGTTGAGGACGGAGAATCGAGGACTATCAGAATCAATAGGCGTGCTGGTGGTGTCGAGGTTTTCGAAACCGAATTGAATCATTGGACTTGCGCCGCCGCTGATGACCTGGCAGTTGTCCATTTTGAGGCGAATCTGATCGAGTGTTCCTACACCTGGCTTGAAGTTCAACAGTTCGTGACGAAGGAACTCATTACACGGATGCGCATCGGTCCTGGTGATCAAGTCTTCATGGTTGGTCGCTTTGTCAATCATCAAGGGCTCGCATGCAATACCCCCGCAGCTCGCTTCGGGAACCTCTCGATGATGCCCGGAGAACCGGTGAAACGCAAAGATGGCTCACTACAGCTGAGTTTCATGGCCGATATGCGTTCGATGTCTGGATATAGTGGTTCACCAGTTTCCGTTTTCATCTCACCCGCTGAGCAGCCTTTCCGACGGATGGATCGTTCACACCCCGATTCTCGCCTATGTGGTCCGTGGCTGCTCGGTATTGATTGGGGCCACACGGAGTCCAAATCAAGGGTCTTCACCGGGGCGAATATGCAGGCTGAAGGATTACACGTGAATACCAATGCAGGCATATCCTTAATAGTTCCTGCATGGAGATTGCAGGAACTGCTTTATGAAGACAGTCTCGTGACCCAAAGAAAGAAAATGGATGAGCTTCGAGATGATATTTCCTGAGGAGCGGCCAACGTGCCATGACGGGTATCGCGTTTCGCAGAAAAGTTGCTCCTTAGTGCCGGAAAATGAAAGTCCCGAAGAGCAGCCAGCTCAAAGCACCCTCATTGCCGAAACGCCAAATATCTAAGTGGTGGAGGCACAGAGCCCATCAACGAATTGAGGGAGGCGTTGCAGTGGCTCGCCCGGCGGAGCGCATTCCCAAGGTTCTATTTCAGAACCGGATTTTTGTGCGGGTGGCGGATTTTCCATTTTGGCGGTTGGTGCGGGAACGGTGGACGGGGGAACGGCGGTGCGTGGCGGGGCGCATGCGGGGGATGAATCGGTAAGATGCGGATTCTGATGTTCGTTGGGTTGATCGTGATTGGTTCCTGCGGTGGCGGGGACTCGACGGCTGTGGAGATGGTCAGCGAATGGCGGGCGCGGGACAGGGAGCGCGTTGTGACGAGCGTTGACGGAGCGGACATTGTGGTGGCGGCTACGGTGGTGCGCGCCGAGGGTTGCCGGGCGGCGCGGTTGGAGGTGGGGAAGCTGGCTTGTGGGACCCTGCGGCCGATTCAGTGGCTTCGTGGGGGTGTTGGGGACGGCGATTTTGAGGTTCAGTATTTTGACATTCGCGACGGGCTGGGGATTTCCGGAATGCGGCGGATGCCGGTGGGACCGGATGGCTCGGCAGGGGTGTATTATCTGCATCGCCGCGGGGGGCGGATCTGGGCCCGCGTGAAGGATGAGAGGTCGTATGTTTCTGTGTCGGCGGCGCGCTATGTGCGACAGGAGAAAGGGCAGACGGTGCGCGGTGCGGTTGCCGTGAATTTATTGTGGGGTGGGGCGTGGGGGCTGGCGGAGGCGAGCGATGCCGTTCTTCGGGTTTCCGAGGCGATTGGGCTGACCGATCTTTTCCGGGTGAGCGCGGAGTTGCGGCAGATGAGTCTTGCGGCTGATCCCGCGGTGGCGGCGGGCGGGTGTGTAATTTTGACGGCGCAGTTTGGACGGTCTGTTGATTGTGCAGCGCGGTTGCGGCGGGCGGGGGGACTTTCGCCGGAGTTGCTTGGGGCGCTCGAGCGGGCGGAGGTGGAGGGCGACATTCATTTGGAATCGATTGGTAAGACTTTGCGCGGGACGGGGCCGATGATTGTGCAGGGACTTCTGAACTCGGCGCCGGGGGGTGGGTGTGAGTTTGTCCGGTTTCAGGTGCAGCACCGGTTGGGATGGGTGCGGGAGCTGGCGAAGGCTCGGGTGCGGGGGGCTTGTGGGTAGGGGCTGATTGGATTCGGGCCAGGACGAGGTGCGATTGGCGGCGGGCACCGTTGGGCGGGAGGTTAATCGGGGTGCTGCTTTGGCCTCGCTGGCGCAGTCGCTGGATGTCATGCCTCTCAGCTGATGGTATTTGCGATGGTAAAATGGTAATTATGGAAACCACGATCACGGTAGACAAAGCAGGGCGGATGGTGCTGCCGAAAGAAGTCCGGGACGAGTTGCAATTGGCGCCTGGGGATACTTTGGATCTGGTGTCGGACGGCGGGCTGGTGACTTTGCGGCCGTCGCGGGGGCGAGGGCGGATGCGAAAGGACCGGGGCGTGTGGGTGTTCTCGGGTGGCGCGCCGATTCTGGGGGCGGAGACGGATCGCGTTCTGGATGAGATTCGCCGGGGCGGGCGAGGGGAATGAAGGCATTATTAGATACCTCGGTACTTGTGGCGGCGTTCTACGAGACCCATGAGCATCATGCCGATAGTTTGGAGTTGCTGCTTCGTTATCCGAAGAAGGAAGTTTGTTGCGCGGCGCATAGTCTGGCGGAGGTGTACGCGACGTTGACGGCGATGCCTGGGGTGCGGCGAGCGACGCCGGACGAGGCGGTGCTGTTTCTGGGGAGTCTGCGGGAGCGGATGACGTCGATTGCTCTGAATGGCAGTGAGTATGCGCAGGCCGCCGAGTTAGCGGCTGCGAGTGGGGCGGCGAGTGGGGGGATCTACGACGCTCTGATTGGGCAGTGTTTTCTGAAAAGCCAGGCCGAGTTTTTGTATACGTGGAATTTGAAGCATTTTCTGCGGTTGGAGGGGCGTGTCGGCGGGCGGGTGCGGCGGCCGAATGGGTAGGTCGTGTCGTGGCGGCCCTTGGGTCAGGTGTCGATTCGCTTTCGTCGATTCGTTGGGGCATCCGAGGGCCGGGGCCGGATGCTATTGGTGATCGGGGATTCGGGCCCCTGACAGTTGGGTTACATGGAACCCTGATCGCGTGCGGGTGGCGCTGATTGTTGCCGCGGGTGGGCTCTTGGGTTTCGCTGATGTGACCGTAGTGGCCTTGGCGTTTCCAGGAACGGAAAGTGGCCATGAAAAATAGAAGAAGCGGGAGCTCTTGCGGGGAAATCGGAGCCAGCAATTGGATCTCCGCGGGAGTGGCGCAAGGCCCCCGGTTGCGCAACATCTTCGTGCTATTATCGGGGGGCGTCAGTTAGAGGACCAGGAGCGTTTTCTGCCGTGTTAACCATCAGAAATGACCAACTTGCCTCCTTTTCCACCGCGAAGAAGGCCGGTTACGTTGATCGCCTGCTGCTTCACCTTGAGGCCGATTATCCATCGTGGTATGCGGAGCGTCAGAAACGCGGTGCGGTGGCGTTCGTTGAGAAGGTGATGGACATTGGCGAGAGGCACAACATCCGTGGACAAGCAGCGGTGTCGACGCTTGTCGATTTGATGGTGGAGTTTGGGGAGAACTTCGCAAGCTCGCCTGACCGGGAGTGGGCGGTGAAGCTCCTTGCGCATCCGTCGCTTCCCGACCAGATCAAGGTTTCCATGCTTGCCGAGCGACTGAGGGCACGGACGGGTGGAAGAAGAATTGTTGAGATTGACGCCGGGTAAGCTGGCAAATATATTACGCTAGATGACTAACCGGGATGCCTATGCAGCCTTCCGGTTCTTTGTGAGGAGTTCCGATGGCATTCTGTCCGGTTTGCGATAAGACACTGATTTGCCCCGACGAAGGGGATGGCCTGCATAGCCAAGCCGTTGGCAGCGTGGTGAAGGATTGTCCTCTCCGGAAGGGCTTTATCTGGGTTCAGGTGCTGGACGACAAGGGTGGCGCGGTTTTGAAGGCCGCTGTGACCATTGCCGGGAAGGCCGCCGAGACCGATGACGCCGGCTTTGCCCACTCCGACCCGCTGGACGCCAACACTTACGACGTCGAGCTTGGCGCGACCCTGCCGGACCTTTTCAAGGACACCCATCTGCTTCCCGAAAAGGTGAAGCTTCCCGCCAAGGTTGTTTCCGGCGAGGTGACGCTGATCAAGTTCCGGCTGGACCGGATCAACACGGTTACGCCGAAGATTGAGGAAGAGTATAAGGTCGTTTTGTTGGACCGTGGGTTGGCCGCCCACCAGACCGGAGAACTGGACTCCGACAAGATCTTCGCCGAGGCGACGCGCATCGAGGTGTCCGTCAGCGAAACGAACCGCGAGCAGTTCCCGTTCAAGACGACCGCCACGCTGAAATTCGAACCGCCGAATGTCGAGGTTTTCCTGGACGACGCGTGCGCGACCCAACTCACCGAGGCTATCAAGGCCGATCAGATCGCCGGTGGCGCAAAGCTGAAGCTTTGGCTGCGGGGCAAAACGGCCGGCAAGTTCGACGTGTCGCTGGAGTTGGCCGATACGGCGGATAAGCACATTGTCGCGGCGAAGAATGTGCCCAAGGTCGGCATGGGCGTCGTCGAACTGGTTCTGGAGGTCTATGAGCAAGACCTGGTCGAGATCAAGAAGCTGGAGGTGGATCCGGACCAGGAGCCGCTTTCCGACTATCACACGGCGTTGAAGAACAAGGCCTTGCCGGCTCAGAAGTTGATCGCGCCGGATGAGGACAAGATCAAGAAGGGTCGCTTACTCCACGAGCAGAAGGACGGCAATCACGGACGAGCGAAGGTTGTCATCAAGAAGCTGACTACCGCTCATCTCCCGGACGGGACCGACGACTACGAGGTTTATCTCAACCGGTCCAACAAGAGTGGCGATGTGGCCGTTTACGATGCGGAAACGGATGGCGCGTTGAAGGCGTTTCCGGCGGGGCCATTCAAGTTTTCCGAGCTCAAGGCGGCGGCGAAGGAGCTGTGGCTGGAGGGCAAGACGGCGTGCTCGAAGCTGCGGGATGTGCGGCTGGATTTGTGCCTGGACCGGCCCGATGGCGGGTTGGATAAAGATCCGAAACGGTGTGGGGATGCGGCGCGCTTCACGGTGGTGAAGATCAAAGAAGTGAAACTGGATTACAAGGCCGACCCGGGCAAGGCAGATGCCTGGGATGAAGCTGAGAATCGATTCTTCATCAATTTCAAGGCGGATCCGGACGGGCGCAAGATCACGATTGGCGCGCAGTTGAGCGCGGAGCTGGCGGACGTGGTGATCCACTTCATGCTGGTCGAGCATAAGGACAACCGGAAGACGGCGAATTGGGGTGTGGATCTGCCGGACGGGACGCGCGGGCTGACGCCCGCTGCCGTAGTGGACAATGGGGGCACGCCCCAGGTCTTCGGCGGCACGGAGCCGCAATGGATCTGGAAGGACATCAAGAAGGAAGTCAAGCACCTGGATAAGGAAACGGCCAAGCGCAAGGCCATCCTCCATCTGAGTGAAAAGACTGATGCGAAGGGATACGCCAAGAAAGAGGTTCAACTCTCCCGGTTTGCCGGCGACAAGTTCTATCTGGCGGCGTACATTGAGCAGGACCCTCATCTGGCGAAGTACATCGACGGGCACACCGACCTGGGCAAGCGCAAGCCGGTGATGCGTGAGGACCCGATCCAGGTATGGCGGAAGTTCTGGTACAGGGAGGTGAAGGTTGCCGGTCTGTTAGTCAGTGACTTCCGTGACGCAGCGGACACCTACAAGGATGTGAAGGCTGTGATGGCGGCGGGAACCGTGGTGGAAATGCCAAGAGTTACCGCGGACGCGATCAATCCCAAAGTGATCTATCCGAAGCACATGGTCAGCTACTTTGTGAATGCGGGCAGTTACAACAATAACTACCCGGGCGACGCGGGTGACGCACTTGTGGTCGGCGACACCAACCGGAGCCAGTTTTTCTCTTTGGCTTCGGCCGAGGCGGACAAGCCTGTGATGTATGCCATGATGAATGTCCACGCACTTTGGGTGCCGGGTGGAGTGGATAGCGCCCCGGTTAGCGAGGGCCCATTCACGTACCCATTCACAGAGACCACCAGTTTTCCCGTATCGTTCACGGCTACTAATGAGTTACTGGATCCCCCATTGCAAGGGGGCAATCTTCTGGTTGCGGGACAGGGGAAGTGGGCCGCCCAGGACTGGGTGCCTCATACCAATCCATCGTTGCCGACCGCGCCGGACGCGCCCGCGGGGGCTCCGCCCGGAAAGTGGGGAAATGGAAGGCAGGGCAACCTGGCTTCTGGTGACGTTTCGCTCGATCCCAATCGCAGCGATCCCCGCGTGCTGCGCGTGACGGTGCCGGCCGCCGTGGTGGTTGGGACCTACACGCGTGTCAAGATCTTCGGGTTGCACGTACAGTGCGCCCAAAGCTTCCTGGGGACCTCGTATTCGGATGGGATTGTTAACGCCTTTACGCTGAATGATGTTCAGGACTTCGTGAATACGGTGAACCACGAGACGGGCCATTCCTTCAAACAGGTGACGACCACACAGCCCGGTGATGTCCCTGAGCATCCGTTGAAGTACGAAAACCAAGGCACGCACTGCGCCTACGACAATTCCAGTTGCGTAATGTTCGAGAGTGGCCCTCAGCCAGGCTCCCTGAATCGTTACTGTCCCGTGTGCCACCCCTACATGCTCGTCGCCGACATGTCGACCGTGAACGGCATATTGACATGATGCAGGCTCGTTCGCTGGCGTTGGTGCTGCTGGCGGGGTCCGTGTGGTTCCCTCAAGCTCTCTCCGGCCAGCCACGGCCTGCCCCCTCGAAAGGTGTAACTATGAACAATGAACGGACGAACCTGGCCGCTGAAGTACTTCGCCTGGCTGGCGATGAGTTCTTCGCGCTGAGCGAACCCCGCCGGTTGGAACTGGCGAACCGATTTTCCGAGATCGCCGGCGACGATGCCGCGACTGATCCGGCGGCGACTCCTCCGTGCCTCGTTCTGGGCGCCCCGGGGAGCGTGGATCTGAAAGCCCGTGGCCGGCTTCCCGTACTATTGGGTACTTTTGAGACCGCCCTGCGTGGGTGGGCAGTGAATCTCAAACCCAACCTCAATCTCTACGTGAAGAACCGAACCACGGGACAAATGTTGCATTCGACGCCGCTGATCAGCGTACGGCGCGGGCAGCACCCGTTGCCGTCGGGAGGAGGCGCCGCTCCCTCGGTGGGGCAGGCGGCCGCGACGAGGGCGTCCATGGTGGTGATTGACCTGCTGGACCGGATGGGTGGGCATTTAAACTCCGGCGACGAAATCTCCGTTACCGCTGTTGCCTTTGACGCACGTTCCAATACCGTCCGAATTCGTCTTGAGGGGCCGGACAAACCGGGAGCGCCGGTGGCCGTCAAGCACCCCTACGTCCGTTCGGAACTGGACCCCCGGCCGAGTATTGAGCCCGAGATTGTGGTGCCTTCCCAGGGATCGGCCAAGAGCGGCTGGAAGATTCGTGTTGCCAAGCAGTTGCCTGCTGATGACGGCGTGCTGCGAACGGAACTGAATCAGCCTTTCCTGCCGGCTCACATCATACTTGTGCGGCTGGACAAGCCCGCCACCGTTATTCCGGCGTCGCCGCTGGTTCAGCAGGTAGCACTTCCAGACGGCAAGCAGGTGTTCAACGCGCTGTTTCTGGTGGAGATTGGCGGAGAAAAAGGGCATCCAGTGGCTCCGGGGGACTACCAGGTGTACCTGGACCTCGGTGCGAGTTTCCTGGGGCCGTATCCGCTGCAGGTCTCGGAGTAGCCAGGTAGCTGTTTTTTTGGAAGTGGCCCGGCGGCGTGGGATGATAGATCGTTTATGCGACGATTTTCTGGGATTGCCGGGCTGATTGTTGCTGCCGGGTGCGGGGTTTGGGCGCAAGCGCCACAGACACCGGCGCCTCCGGCGGCGGCTCAAGCGCCTCGACGGGTTGGCGGGTTTGTTCCGGGGCAGCAACGGCCTCCGGAGGACCCCGATGTGGTGAAGCAGGGGAAGGGGATCTATGGGATCTCCTGCCGTGGGTGCCATGGCGCTGATTTGCGCGGTGGGGACATGGGCGGGCCGAATTTGCTGCGCTCCATGCTTTCGCTGAGCGATCGGGAGGGCGAGAAGATTGTTCCCGTCATCCTGAATGGCGTGCAGGGCGGTATGCCTCCGATTCCTATGAGCCCGGCCGATGCGAAGGCTGTCGCCTCCTATGTGCGAAGTGTTTTGGGGACCATTGGCGGGCAGGGGAAGCCTCCGTCGGAACAGGCGCCGCCTTCGATTCTTGTCGGCAATGCCGAGGCGGGGAAGGTGTTTTTTGATTCCAAATGCGCCGGGTGCCATTCGGCTACGGGCGATTTGAAGGGCATTGCGACCAAGATTTCCGATCCGAAGATTTTGCAGAATACCTGGGTGGCCGGGGCTCGCGGGGGACGTGGGGGAGCGCGGTCCGGGAAACCGGTGACGGTTGCCGTGACGCCGAAGGCTGGCAAGAAGGTGGAGGGGCGGCTGATCCGCATTGACGATTTTGTGGTGACGCTGGAGATGCCGGATGGTACGGCCCGGTCGTTCGGGCGGGAGGGGGATTCCCCCAAAGTTGTGGTGAATGACCCGCTGGCCGGGCATCGCGCGCTGCTGCCCGTTTATTCCGACAAAGACATGCACAACGTGAC
>CANIVU010000051.1 GCA_947470805.1 Acidobacteriota bacterium
GTTCGGGTGGTTGACGAAGTTGTAGCCATCGGCACGGAGCTGGATGTTCACGCGTTCCTGGATCTTGAAGTTCTTGAAGAGCGACAAGTTCCAGTTCTGGAAGCCAGGGCCGTACATGATGTTGCGCAAGCGATCCTTCACGAACGTGCCAGCGGTGGGCTGCGAGTAGAGCTGCTGCCGGCCGGTGGCGTCGCGCGGGATGGTGATGTAGCTGGTGGAGGTGCCTTCGCCAGCATTGGTGAATTTCCCGTTGACGTTGACGCTGCCGTTGAGCTGCCAGAGCTGCGAACCGGAGCCGGTGCCGACGCCGGCGAAGTCATCGCCAGTGGCCACGGAGCCGGGGGTGCCGGTCTGGAACTGCGTCACACCGGAGACCTGCCAGCCGCCGAGGATCGTCTTCTGCATGCCCTGCGCGGACTTGAAGAACGGCAGTTCGTAGATGAAGTTGATCACAGCGACGTGGCGCGTATCGAAATCCGAGGGGCCCCAGAGCGCGGAAGCGTCGAAGGCGTTCGGAAGGATGTCGCGCTGGCCGGAGCCACCGTCGGAGGACTTCGCCAGGGTGTAGGCGAAGCCATAGCTGAAGCCGTTGGAGAAGCGACGGTTCAGGCCGAGCTGGAGGCCCTGGTAGAACGAGGTCGATTCGTTGTTGGTGATGCGGATGGGGCCGAAGCCGCGGAACGGACGCAACGCATTTTCGTTGATGCCGGGGTTTGCCTGACGCGTACCGGGCAGCAACTGATTCATGTTGCGTTCGCGCTGCGCGTGCAGACCTTTACGGCCCACATAGCTGACTTCGAGAACCGTCTTCATGCCGATTTCGCGTTCCACGGTCATGTTCCAGTTGTAGGCTTCCGGGTTCTTGAAGATCGGGTCCTGCGTGTTGATCGACAAGGGGAAGGTGGCGAGCGAACCGCCGCCCGGATTGTCAACGTTGCCGTTGGGGATCGAGGCGATGGGCTGCAGCGGCGGGTTGCCACCGAGGAAGACCGAATCCGACACGCCGATGCGCGTGGAGTAGCGGCCGACGCCGGCGCGGACAACCGTCCTCTGGTCCATCTGGTAGGCGATACCGAGACGGGGCTGAATCAGGTTCTTCTGGACCTGGGAGTAGCTCTTGGAAACGCCGCGGAAGAGACGGTCGAATTCGCCGGTAGAGGCGATCGGCACACGGCCCTTGGCGGCATCGGGCCAGCCGGTGCCCGGGATGACCACGCCGTTGTAGGCGTCGCCGGTGCCGGGGATCGGGTTACCCGTGGTGGGGTTGACGTTGATGGCCTTCGACTTGTCGTAGAAGGTCGGATCGAACACGGTCATGTTGCCCCACAGCGAGTAGTAGGGCTGAATGAGCGAGTGGCGGAAGCCGTACTCAATCTTCAACTTGTCGGTCACCTTCCAGCTGTCCTGCAGGAAGTATTCGACCATGTGGCCGCGATACGGGGTGTAGGAGCGGATGCCGATTTCGGCATAGGTGCTGAAGAGGCCGCGAGCAGCGTCGGAGATGGCCGTGCCGGAACCGCCCGGACGGGCGTTGATGAACACGAAGCGGCCGTTCTGGTTGTCGGAACCGCCGGGGACGCCGTTGACGTTGATCTGGTCATAGTCGTTCTGGCCGGCGCGTTCAAACATGACGCCGAACTTCACGTTGTGCTTGCCGAAGATTTTGGTCGTGTTGTTGGAAATGTTGTAGATGGGGCCGGCGGAGCTGGACGGATACGGCGAGCCCGTATAGGTCTGGAAGCCGGCAATGTCCACGGTGGGCAGTTTGTTCTGCAGATCCTTCCCGTTGGGGAAGATGTAGGCGTAGTTGATGCCGTAGGTGGTGCGGTCGAGCTTCGGGGTGAGGTTCATCTTCAGGCGAACCTGATCGCGGCTGGCGCTGACGAGGAACTCGTTCACCATGGTGGGGCTGATGGTGCGGGTCCAGTTGACCGAAGCGGTCTGATTCGGACGGTCAATCAAGCGATCGGCCAACAGGAAGTTGGTCTGGAACGGATTGATGTCGTTGTAGTGATAGAGGCTGGACCGGAACTTGATCGAGTCCTTCTGCGTGGGCAGATAGTCGGCCGAGATCGTATCCTTGCGCTGATTCACCGGGGCAGCGCCGGCGGCGAAGTAGTTGTTCGCGCCCTGCGGGATGGCCAGGTTCGGGTTCGGATAGACGCTCAGGAGCGCCAAGCCGTTCTTGCTGGTCTGTGCCTGCGGGATGATGTTGCCGGGGTAGGGGGTGCCATTGGCGTCGCGGATGATCTGCGGGGAGTTGAAGAACGGATTGGCCGACAGCAGTTCGCTGAAGTCCGCATTCTTCATCTTCACGGTGGGGACCACGCGGAAGTTGGTGGCGTCCGTACGGCGCTTCACCCATTCCTGACCAACGAAGAAGAACAGCTTATTGCGGTCCTTGTTGAACAGACCGGGGATGGTGATGGGGCCGTTCAGGTTCCAGCCGAACTGGTTGAACTTGTCGGGCACGATCGCCTGGCCGGCGCGATTGCGGGACCAGCTGTTGGCGTTGGTGGCGGAGTTGCGGATGTACTCGTAGGCGGCGCCGTGGAACTGCTGGCCACCGGTCTTGGTAACGATGCGCACCTGGCCGCCGGCCGAACGGCCGTATTCAGCGGGGTAGTTGGCGGTGAGGATCTGCACTTCCTGCACGGCGTCCAGATCGGCGGTGCCGATGGAGGTGCCGTTGGAACGAGTGCGGACGCCGACAGCGCCGTCCATGGCGATCAGGTTGTCCTGGGTGCGGCTGCCGTTGATCTGCAGACCGCCGGTGGTCAAACCGTAGTCGAAGTTGGCCAGCGAACCGCCGCGCACGCCCGGCTTCAGCAGGGAGAGGAACAGCGGGTTGCGGCCGTTGAGCTGCAGATCGGAAACCTGCTTGCCTTCGACGAGTTTGCCGAGGGCGGAGGTTTCGGTCTGGATCGCCCCGACCTGGGCTTCGACGGTGATCGTGTCGGTAACGGTACCAACCTGCATCACGGCGTTAATCGTGCTCGGCGCAGCTGCGTCGAACTTGTTGCCCTTGGTTTCGAATTTCTTAAAGCCCGAGACTTCCACGGTCATGGTGTAGATGCCGGACTGAATCGAGGGGATGACATAGGTTCCGGACAGGTTCGTGGTCACTTCGCGAACAGCACCGGTATTTTGGTTTTTAACGACAACCTTGGCGTTGGCAACCGCCGCACCCGAAGGGTCGGTGATTGTGCCCGACACGGACGTACTATCCGACTGCGCGAATAGCGTACACGTGCCAAGCAGCAGGGCGAGCATCAGCGCTCCCAGCAAACGTACTTGGTTCATACTTTCTTTCTCCTGAAGCCTTAGCGGCTTGATACCTTTAATTGTACGAAACCTTTGGCCCCATGATTGCGTCTAACAAAGAATTCATCAGCTGGAAACACGTCACTGTTTATCGGGACGAACAGCTGGCCCTGGATGACATTAACTTAACGATTAGCACGGGCGAAAACGTCGCCATTGTCGGGCCGAACGGCTCCGGGAAATCCACGCTGATCAAGACTGTCACCCGTGAACTGTACACTCGCTGGCCTCCGCCGCGGTGCGAAATGCGCATTTTGGGGCAGCAGATCTGGAATGTTTGGGAACTGCGTTCCTGGATGGGGATCGTCACCAATGACCTGGTGCAACTGTGCACGCAGCCCTATTCGGTGTTCGAAACCATCCTTTCCGGCTTTCATTCCAGCGTCGGCATCTGGCCGTATCATCCGGTCACTCCGGAGATGGAGGCGCGGGCCGAGGAGTTGTTGGACTACCTGGAGATCCGGCACCTGCGGGAGCGGCTGATGACGGAGTTGTCATCGGGCGAGGCGCGGCGGGCGGTGATTGCGCGGGCGTTGGCGCATTCGCCGAAGGCGCTGTTGCTCGACGAGCCGACCAACAGCCTGGACATCCGGGCGATGGCCGAATTGCGCGATGCCATGCGGAAGCTGGCGCAAACCGGCGTTGCCGTGATTCTGGTGACGCACCATCTGCCCGACATTATTCCGGAGATCGATCGCGTGATTTGCATGCGCAATGGGAAGGTGTTCCAGGACGGGCCGAAGCGCGAGATGTTGACGGCGGAGCGCTTGAGCGAGCTGTTCGGCATGCCGATTACCGTGGAGCAACGTGATGGCCTCTACCACATGTGGTAGCGACGAACTCGATGCGCTGCTGGCGGAGGCGGCGCTCCCTGGGCGCGCGGTGCGGAGCGGGGACAGCCTGTTCCTGTATCGCCATGGGCGCTGGTATGTGTTGATGGACCATGAGCAGACCGGGGCGTGGCGCCATCTGATCTGCGCGCCGGAAGACGAGATGCGGCGACGCGTTCTGCGCGGAACGCCGCGGGCGGCGGCGGTGCCGGCGGGGTTGGAACAGCGCGTATTGGCAACGGCGGAGGAGTATCTGGCGTTGTACAGCGCGGGCGAACTGCGGTTGTTCGGAGGCCCGGCGTCGGACCAGATCCATTCGCCGGAGACCGAGCCTGCGTTTCTGCGGACGGTGGCCTATTTACTCGACAAGGGCACCGGGCAGTATTGGCTGCGCTTCGTGCGGTAAACTCAAGGAGTTCGGTTCGGGCCCTTAGCTCAATGGTTAGAGCAGCGGACTCATTCCCCTAAAGAGTGCACTGGGACGGGAAACTGCCCATGTGAATTGTGTCAAAGTCGGTGAACGCTGAACAGGTCATGCTGAAGCCAACGCCGAGCCAAGCCCCGCAAGGGGAAGGTGTAGAGACTTGACGGCACACAGCTACAGCGGCAACGCCAGGCTGAAGGCAAAGTCCAGAGAGTGTGGAAACACACACCAATCGGAATCCGTTGGTTGTAGGTTCAAGTCCTACAGGGCCCACCAAAAAAAATGCGGGACGTGAGAATTTCCGGCCCGCGTTTGCGCAATGAATAGGTGAGCGGTGCCACGGCTCGCTTTTTCGGAGGAAAGTTCAATCGGACGGCGGCACTGGCGATTGCGCCAACAGCCGCCGCCAACTTCCCCCACATATCCAAAACCCGATGCGGTTCGGCTAGCATCAGGGTAGGTGTATGCCTGCCAGATGGATGAAACAGTGGATGCTCGCGGCCGGTGTTTACAACATCGTCTGGGGCGTGGTGTTTGGTGTGTTTCCGAATGCCCTGTTTGATTGGGCGGGCATGGAGCGGCCGAACTATCCGGAGCTTTGGCAGTGCATTGCGATGATCGTCGGTGTGTATGGCGTGGGCTATGCGGCGGCGTCGGTTAACCCGTATCGCCATTGGCCGGTGATCCTGGTTGGGTTCATGGGCAAGGTGTTTGGGCCGATTGGATTTCTGCAGGCCGCGCTGAGCGGGCGCATGCCGTGGAAGTTTGGCACGGTCAACATCTTTAACGATCTGATCTGGCTGGTGCCGTTCTTTCTGATCCTTCGCGGGGCGTGGCGGGCGTATCTGGCCGATCCGGGGGCGGAGTCGGCCGATGTGAGGGATCAGAATGGGGAGTCGTTGGATTCATTGTCGAAAGATCAGCCGGTTTTATTGGTGTTTTTGCGGCATTTCGGTTGTACGTTTTGCCGGGAGGCGCTGGCGGATCTGCGTGTGCAGCGGTCGCGCTTGGAGGCGGCCGGAGTGCGGATCGCACTTGTCCACATGAGCCCGGACGCGGAGGCGGCGGAGTTTTTCGCGCGGTATTCGCTGGATGATGTGGCGCGGCTTTCGGATCCCGGGCGTGGGCTGTACCGGCGCTTTGAACTGCGGCGTGGGGATTGGGGGCAGTTGTTTGGGCTGGCGGTGTGGCTGCGCGGGGCGCGTGCGATTGTCGCCGATGGGCATGGCCTGGGTGCGCTGGCTGGTGACGGGTTTCAGATGCCGGGCGCGTTCCTGGTGTTGGATGGAAAGATCGTGCGGGAGTTCCGGCACGAATCGGCGGCGTCGCGGCCGGACTACTGCAAATTGGCGGCGGTGTAGAGCTCTTCGCGGGTCCAGTCGGGGATGGCGCCGCGGCGTCCGGCGACCAGTGAGCCGAGGGCGTTGGCGAAACGCGCCGTCTGGTCCAGCGGCCACTGGTGGGTGAGGCCGTGGAGCAGCGCGGCGGAGAAGGAATCGCCCGCGCCCACTGTGTCGATGGCCGATATAGCGGGCGGTTTTTCCCACACGGTGTCGCCGTGGGCATGAAGGCGGCAGCCGTCGGCGCCGAGGGTGACGCAGAGAGCCGTGAGCGGGTAGCGGCGGAGGAGCGCATCGGCGGGGTCGCCGTCGAGTGAAAGTTCCCGGGTCATCCATTCCAACTCGGCGTCGTTGCATTTGACGACCGTGGCGGCGCGGAGTAGTTCGTCGACCGTGGATGGATCTTCAAAGCCAGGGCGGAGGTTGACGTCGTAGAAGAGCGGTATTCCGGGTAGGGCAAGGCGGGTGGCGCGGGCCATGGGGCAGGTCTGCTGCAGCGTGCCGCAGACGAGCCACGCGGGGCGGAGGGCTTGGATGGCGGAGGACTGGCAGGTGGAGAGGGCGGGTTCTTCCCAGGCGGACGGTCGGCGGAGGTGATAGCTGGGTTGGCCGTTGTTTGTGAGTGTGACGTCGACGATGCCCGTGGGCCAGGAGGGGTGGCGGCGTGTGTAGGTCATGTCGACGCCCAGCGCGGTGGCGCGTCGGAGGGCTTCGTCGCCAGGCTCATCTTGGCCGACGGCGCTGATGAAGTAGGAGGTGAATCCCAATCGCGCGGCGTGGGCGGCGAGGTTGAAGGGGGCACCGCCAAGAAGGCGGCGGTCGGGATACTGGTCCCAGAGAATTTCACCGATTGAGAAAAGGACAGGAGCCGAAGCGGGCATCGCTACTACTGTAGCTTTCCGCTTCGGCCCCCGCTAATCAAGGCTTAGTTTTTGCCGGAGCCGCCGCTGCCGGAACCTGAACCAGAGCTGCCGGAACCCGAGCCGCTGTTGCCCGAGCCGGAACCGCTGCTCCCCGAACCAGAACCGCTGCTGCCTGAGCCAGAGCCACTGCTGCCTGAGCCGGAGCCGCTGTTGCCTGAGCCGGAGCCGGAGCCGCTGTTGCCCGAACCGGAACCGCCGCTGCCCGAACCGGAACCGCTATTGCCCGAGCCGGAACCGCCGCTGCCCGAACCCGAGCCGCTATTGCCCGAACCGGAGCCGCTATTGCCCGAACCAGAACCACTGCTGCCTGAACCCGAGCCGCTATTGCCCGAACCAGAACCACTGCTGCCCGAACCCGACCCACTATTCCCCCCGCCCGAATTCGGCCCCTTCGGATCATCCACCTTCGGCCCCGGCACCGCAGGCACTTCCGTAAACGACTTCGCCTGCACCACACCCGTCAACAGGACCCCGCCTGCCGCCGTCCGCACGCTGACAACCTCACCGGCCCCAAACGTCGGCAGCACGCCGCCATCCCGCGTGTTGATCTCCAACTCACCACCTCGCATTGGCGGCGGCCCGACTGTGATCTTCCCAATCACCTTGTCACCCACGAACACATTCACAACCGTCCCCACGGGCAGGTTCAACTTCTCAATCTCAATGCTCAACTTCTGATCTGTCCCGCTCACGCGGAAGTCCACCGATCCCGTCGGCTGTACGCCACCGATAGCCCCGCCCGTCAAACCGGACTGTACACGAGATACAGCGCTGCTCCCGCCCGAGGAAGAAGACGACGAAGAAGACGAGGCCGCCGACGAATCATCCGGCCGCCGGTCATCCCCAAACGACCGCACCTGCAACGCGCCCGCCAGGATCGGACCCGACGGCGCCAGCACCCGTACCATATCCCCCGCCTTCAACGATTCCACCCGTTCCCCGTTCCGGCTGTCCAACTCCAATTCGCCGCCGCGCCGCGATCCCGAAAGGCGAATCTTCCCCATCCGCCGTCCGTTCACTTCCACTTCTACTTCCGAGCCATCGCGCAGATTCACATCGTTCACTTCCACGAACAGCCGCGTGCTGCGTGTCAGCCGGTCGTCGCGAAACTCCACTTCGCCCGACGGCCGGATGCCGCCCAGTCCGCCGCCCGTCAGCGGGGAACGCAGGACACTCTTGTCATCCGGCACGGACGCAGCCAGCACCGGCGACGCGGTCGGCGCCGCGTTGACCGGCGAATCGTCCAGAACGCGCCGTTGCAGCACGCCACTCAGCAAGGTTCCAGCGTTGCTCCGGAGGCTCACCACATCGCCCGCTTCCAGCTTCGGGACCGCCGCCCCATCGCGCGACGAAAGCTCAATTTCGCCCCCACGCGCCGGCAACCCGGACACCACCAGACGGCCGATCGGCTCGTTGTTCACCCACACCTGCAACGTCGTGCCGGCGGGAAGGTTCAGGTCCTCGACTTCCAGGTTAAAGCTGCGGTCGCCACGAGAGGGGCGCAACCGGAAATCGGCGGAGCCGGACGCAACAATGCCTCCGAGCGGCCCGCCCGCCAACTGCGTTCGCAGCCGCACCTCGTCGAAATCGCCCGCAAGAGAAACGCCGCCCGCGATCATCGCAGCCAGCGCCAGTGCCTTTTGTGTCTTGAACATGCTTACCTTCCCAACTGTTCAGACAATCGCAATTCCGGTGCGGAACAAAAAACATAAAAATCTTTTACGGGCGGCAGCTGTGATAGATTCTGATCGCTCGTTGGAAGGGGAACATCCACTTGAAGATCGCTCGCCGGGACATATTCAGACTCGCACTGGGCTTGCCCGCCGCCCCGTGGCTCGCCAGTTTCAACGCCCTCGCCGCGCCTGCCGCCGGAATGGTCAAGATCACCTCGATTCGTGTGATCGGCCTCGATAACCTCGGCGACGGCTGTCTCATCCGCATCAATACAGACGCGGGCCTCGTGGGCTATGGCGAAGCCGGTCTTCCCGCCGCGGTCGCCCGCGCCCGCATCGAAATGATGCAACCGCAGTTGATCGGACAGGACCCGCTGGCCATCGCCCGCCACTTCTATATGATGTCGGCCACGCAGTACTCCTTCATGGCCAATATCCCCACCGTGAGCGGCGTCGACATCGCCCTCTGGGATCTGGCCGGCAAGATTACCGGCCTACCGATCTACCGCCTGCTCGGCGGGCCCCTGCGCAAAAACATTCCCGTCTATTCGCACGGCAACCCTGGCAACATGTTGGACAAAGGCGCCTGCCGCGCCTGGGCCGAACACGCCAAAGCCGAACCGGAAGGCTTTACCTGCTACAAATTTGGCTTCGGCGAACGCGGTGCCGCCCGTGCCAACGGCCCGTTCAACCCGACGCTCGATGGCGCGGATTTCCGCCGCGCCGCCAGAGGCTACGCCAACATTCGCGAAGCCGTGGGCGACGACATCGATATCGCCATGCACTGCACCGGGCAGTTCGATACGCGCAGCGCGATCGGCCTCTGCAAAGCCATCGAGCCCGCCGACCCGCTGTGGATCGAAGACCCGCTCACCGTCCGTTACTCCGAAGCCTGGCGCGAGCTCAAACGCTCCACCCGCGTCCCCATCCTGGCCGGCGAAAAAGTGGAGATGGTCGATGGCTTCCGCCCGTACCTGGATAATCAGGTCCTCGACATGATCCACCCCGACGTCTCCTACTCCGGCGGTATCACCGGTTGCCGCCAAATTGTCGACTACGCCTCGCTCACCCGGACCGCCATCGGGCTCCATAGCGGTCCCTGCACCCTGATCCGCTTCTACGCCTCCATGCACCTGGCCGCGGCCACCCAGAACTTTTTTAAAGTTGAAAACGCGCTCGGCGCCTTCCGTGGCAACAAGGAGAAAATGGCGCAAGGCCCCACGCCGGTCGTGCGGAAAAGTGTCTTCCCGGTGCCGGAAGGGCCTGGCCTGGGCCTCGAACTCAACGAGGACTGGCTGAAATCGCACCTGGCGCTCGATGAAAAGTGGTGGGCGTAGCCGAGCCGCCCCCAACAACGAAAAACCCACCAAAAGGTGGGCAACATGCGAAATCGGTTTAAATTGGTGGACCTGAAGGGATTCGAACCCTTGACCTCTTCCATGCCATGGAAGCGCGCTCCCAACTGCGCCACAGGCCCACGTGACCGACTTCATTTAGAATAGCATAACTCCACCAAATTCGGTACAAACAAAGGGATGAATCGTGAAAAAGCTTGGCAGACGGTTTGCGAATTTGTTCAGTCCGATGGGCTGAGGAAGCACATGCTCGCGGTGGAGGCCTGCATGGCCGCCTACGCTCGCAAGTATGGAGAGGACGAAGAAAAGTGGGCCGTCACCGCCCTCCTCCATGACTTCGATTGGGAGGTGCATCCCCAGGCGCCGGACCATCCTATGAAGGGTGAACCGATCCTCGCCGAACGCGGCGTGTCGGAAGAAATCCGTCGCGCCATTCTCTCCCACGCCAACTACAGCGGCGTGCCGCGGGAATCACTCCTGGAAAAGTCTCTCTTTGCATGCGACGAACTCGCCGGATTCCTCACCGCCTGCGCCTACGTGAAGCCCGGCCGCTCCATCGCTGAGGTGGAAGTGAAATCCGTCCGGAAGAAGCTAAAGGACAAAGCCTTCGCCCGCGCCGTCAATCGCGACGACGTCATCAACGGCGCAGCCGAAATGGGTCTCGATCTCGACGAACACATCGCCTTCTGTATCGAAGCGATGAAGGAGCGCGCGGCTAGCCTCGGCTTGGCGGGTTAGAACGGTCCAATCTCCATCCCTGGGAAAAACAGCGCCCGGAGTAAAATCCGCAGGCGATGAAACGCCCATTCATCCGCTTGCAGCGTCTCTACAATCTGCTCTTCCGGTCCAAGAGCTACCAGCCATCCACGTACTAACCAGTACGCCAGCATTCCCGTTGCTATGAATATAGTGAACAAACTCATACTACTCCCAGGAGCATAGCAGGGAGTATGTCGAAACCGTACACTACTAAGTCGACTTACTGCGGAGTCTCAGGTAACTACCCCACTTATCCAACGCACCGCCGCCCCGACCCCTGCTAAACTGCCCTGTGGAAGCTAATCTTGGCCGGTGCTGGGCCTGGTCTTCAAAACCAGCGTGTGGTGCGTATGCGTCACGGTGGGTTCGACTCCCACTAGCTTCCGCCAATCCCCGCCAATAGCTCCGCCCGAATCCCCTCATACTGCGCCAACAACTCCGCATTCCCCTCCGGCAGCCGCGAAACCACCGCATGCGCCCAGTCAATGTACTTCCGGATCTCCGCCGCGTCCCACCCGTGCGGCGGCGTGTCCCGCAAGGAATACAGGTTGCTCACCTTGTCCGCCAGTTTCAACGCCACCACCCTCGACGATGACCCCGCGGCATGATCAATCTGCGCCTGCTTTCGCATCTGCCAGCGCAATGATTTATCATCTGTTACGGCCAGCACTAAGTCCGCGATATCCTGCCCGAACTCCGCCAACAACTCCTCGTAAGTGACTCGAACATCCTCAATCGTATCGTGCAGATACCCGGCCGCCACTAACTCCGCGTCGCAGTCGGCCTCGGCCAGCAACCGCGCCACGTGCGCCAGATGATTGATGTACGGGGTCTGGTCCACATCTTTCCGCCGGTGCCGCGCATGCGCCCGGGCGGCGTACTCCGCCGCGCGCACCACCAGCCGCAGTCCCTGTTCCATAGCTCCTACCGTGGCTCCAATCGTATCCGCTTTTCCGTCGCCTGTTCCACTGCCGCCCGCGTGTAAAGCAGCGGAAAATACTCGCCAGTCCGCCACGCTTCGGCCAGGTCTTTGTAGTGTGGATCCTCCGGCCGCCCCGATTGCCCCGGAAAATTCACCGCCTTCGACCCATCCCAATTCCCCACATCCAGCACCATCCGGAACGACGGCCCGTTGCTCAACTGAAAGCTATTCCCCGTATACATCGATTGCCACGGCGAATACGGCCCGCCCGGCGCCGGGTACGGCCCCGGTTGCAACTTCGCCTTCATCTCCCCGCTCACAAAGTTCCGCAGCGCATGTCCCGGCATGGCTTGATGAATCTCCCCCCAATCCGGCTTCCCCAACTTCTCCCATTCCGAATACGCCGGTCCCAACGTCGCCAACACCAACGCCCGCGCATCCATCTTAAACCGTGCCGACTTCCCCTCCAACGCATCCACCAGCACCGCCGCATCCGCCGTCGACACCGCCTTCGCCGCCGCCGCAGGCAACGCCGCCTTCAAAAAAGCCGGTCCCAAATGGCGCTTGAACCAGATCTCAAACAGCGCCGCTTCTTTCGACTCCGCGTTCTCCACTGCATCCCAGCCCTGCAACATCCCCAGCGCCCCGCGCGTGGCCACGTCCTCACCCGTCAACCCCTGCAACACCGCCACCGTCCGCCGCGCCGAAACCGACGTCCGGTCCGTCTGCAACTTCATCGAATCCGCCAGCGACACCTTCGGCAGAGCCTTCAAAACTTCTTCAATCCGCCGGTGCCGCGAATCGTTCGACCATTCAAATCCCAACTTGCGCTCCTGATACGGATATCCCGCCGGCATGTTCATCTCATTCGATGTCGACACATACCCGGCGGGCGGATTAAACGCCGATGGAAACTGCTCCGGTCGCACGAATCCTTCCCACTCATACCGCCCATCTCCCGGCACCGGCAGCAGCCCGTCCCAGTTCTTTCGCACCGGCGTCAACCCACCCGGGCTCCAACCAATATTCCCCTTCACATCGGCATACACCTGATTCACCGTGGGTGCCCCGCCGCGGAACTGCCCCTTCTGAAACTCCGCGAAATTCCGCGCCCGCATATACGCAATGCTCCCGAAATAGGGCGACATCCCCGGCTCCATCCAACACGTCCGAATCGCATAGGCGCGCTTCGCGTCCGCCCAGATCACCGGCCCGTGCCGAGTGAATGCCAACTCGGCCTCCACCGCCGCCCCGCCCTTCACCCCCATCGCCTCCCGCTCCACACGCATCGTCTCCCAGCCGCCCTTATACCGGTACTGCCGCGCGTTCGCCGGGTTCAGTTCATATACATATAGATCTTCCTGATCGATCGGAAAAATCGTTAGCCCAAACGCGATCGTCCCGTTGTGTCCCATCGAAATACCGGGCAGGGAAGGCTCCCCCGCGCCAATCACGTCCAGCCCCGGCGCGCTCACATGCGCGATATACCGCAGGCTCGGCGTCGAATACGCCCGGTGCGGATCGCCCGCCAGAATGGGCCGCCCCGTCGCCGATTTCCCCGGCCCGATCACCCAGTTGTTGGACCCATCGTCGGCCGCGTCGTTATTGGGTTTCGTGAACGGCGCCGCCTGCGTCGCCAGCGTAAAAACTTTCAAAACATCGGCCGGCAAACAAGGGTCCAGCCCCGCCGGCGCCTGCACCTTCCACGGCGGTTCAATGTTCACCCGCGCCTCGTCAAACTCCACGCCAGCCGCGCACATCGTCTTCGCCCGCGCCACTTCGCTCGTCACGTTCCGCGTCAACCCGTGGCTGCGAATGCGCACCACATCGGCCACATCCCACTTCGATGGCTCGTACCCCAGCAGTCCGAACTCCACCGGCATCTGGTCCTTGTGCGCCATCACCCAATCCACATACGCATTGATGCCCGCCACAAACGCCGCCGTGATCCGCCTAGCCTCCGGCCCATACGCCGCCCACTCCTTCTCTATCGACGCTCGATACAGAAAAAGGCGCGCCGCCCGGTCTTGCTCCACATACTTCGGCCCCATCACCTCCGCCATCCGCCCCAGCCCGCGCCGCCGCCACAGGTCGATCTGGAACAGCCGGTCGCGCCCCGCGTTGAATCCTTGCGCGAAAAACGCGTCGTCCGTATTCTTCGCAAAGATGTGCGGCACGCCCCATTTGTCCACCAGCAAATCCACGGGGCTCTTCAATCCCTTCACCGGGATCGTCTCGCCCATCGCCAAACCGGCCAGCAGCACCGCGCAGAAAATTCGCCGAGTCATAGATTCGAACATCATACCCCCCGCACGCGTTCCGGCGGCTTGTTACACTCGATTTGGAATGATTTCTATCCGCCGGGTAGCGGTGCTGGGCGCGGGCACCATGGGGTCACGAATCGCCGCGCATTTTGCCAACGCAGGGATCCCCGCCCTGCTTCTCGATATCGTCGTCCCGGGCGTTGCCGACCGCAACGCGGCCGCGAAGAAAGGCATCGAAACCGCCTGGAAAGGCCGCCCCGGCGGCTTCTTCACCGATGCGTTGCCCGCTCTCGTCACGCCGGGTAACTTCGAAGACGATCTCGCCAAACTCGCCGATTGCGACTGGATCATCGAAGCCGTCACCGAAAAGCTCGACGTCAAACGCGCCCTCTGGACCCGCGTCTCCGAGGTCCGCCGCCCCGGCTCCATCGTCTCCACCAACACCAGCGGCATCCCGCTCGCGCTCATCGCCGAAGGCTTCTCCGACGAATTCCGCGCCAACTTCCTCGGCACGCATTTCTTCAATCCCCCGCGCTACCTGCACCTCTGCGAGATCATCCCCGGTCCTGCCACCGCCCCCGCGTTGCTCCAGGAAGTCGGTGACTTCATCGACCGCCGTCTCGGCAAAGGCGTCGTCCTCTGTAAGGACACGCCCAACTTCATCGGCAACCGCATCGGCTCCATGTGGGGTTCGACCACGTTCAAATACGCCATCGAAGACGACTTCACCGTCGAAGAGCTCGACGCGCTCACCGGGTCCTTGATCGGTCTGCCCAACAGCGCCAGCTGCCGCCTGATCGATATCGTCGGCGTCGATATCTGGTACCACGTCGGAGCCAATCTCTATAACCTTGTCCCCACCGATCCGTGGCGCGACCGCTTCCAGCCGCACCCGGTGATGGACGAGTTGATGAAGCGCAACTGGCTCGGCGACAAGACCGGCCAGGGCTTCTACAAACGCGTCGGCCCCGCCAAGGAAATCCACGCCCTCAACTGGAAGACCTACGAATACGCCCCCGCCGCCAAGCCGAAGTTCGCGAGCGTCGAACAGGCCAAACTCATCGAGGACCTTCCGGCCCGCCTCCGCGCGCTGGTCGCCTCCAACGACAAGGCCGGCAACTTCCTCTGGAAACTCTTCCGCGACGTCCTGCTCTACTCCGCCGAACGCATCCCGGAAATCTCGGACCGCATCGTTGAAATCGATCGCGCCATGCGCTGGGGCTACGCCCACACCTACGGCCCGTTCGAGCTCTGGGACGCCCTCGGCTTCACCGAAACCGCGCGCCGCATGGAGGCCGACGGCCTGGCGCTTCCCGCCTCCATCACCACCATGCTCTCCCATGGAGCCAAGAGCTTCTACCGCTCCGCTGACGACAACCGCCAGCCCCGCACGGACTTCTTCGATCTCGGCATGGGGCACTACAAGCGTCTCGAAGAACGCCCCGGCGTCGTCTCCCTGCCGGAAACCAAACGTGCCGGCAACGTTGTCAAAAAGAACTCCGGCTGCTCGCTCATCGATCTCGGCGACGGCGTGCTCAATGTCGAATTCCACAGCAAAATGAACTCGCTGGGCGAAGACCAGATGGGCATGGTCCAAGCCGCCTACGACGAATGCAAGAAGGGGTTCCAGGCCGTCGTCATCGGCAATCAAGGTGAACTCTTCAGCGCCGGCGCCAATCTGATGATGGTGCTCATGCTCGCGCAGGACGGCGAGTTTGACGACCTCGACATCGCCATCAACCGCTTCCAGCAGTCCATCATGTCCATCAAATATGCGCCCGTGCCGGTGGTTGTCGCCGCGCACAGCAAGGCGCTCGGCGGTGGCTGCGAAATGATCCTCCACGGCCCGCGCGTGCAGGTCAGCGCGGAGCTCTATACCGGCCTCGTTGAAGTCGGTGTGGGCTTGATCCCCGGTGGCGGCGGCTGTAAGGAAATGATCCTCCGCCACGGCAACCCGAAGACGGTCTTTGAAACCATCGGCTACGCCAAGGTTTCGACAAGCGCCGAAGAGGCCCGCAAACTGGGCTTCCTCGATGCCGGCGCGGGCATCTCCATGAACGGCGAACGCCTCATCGGGGATGCGAAAGTCGCGGCCCTCGCACTCGCGCAAACCTACAAACCCACCACTCCGCGCGACGACGTCAAGGTGGCCGGCCTAGGCGGTTTGGCGCTGTTGAAGCAAGGTGTCTGGCTCGCCCATCAGGGCGGCTACATTACGGATTACGATCAGGTCATCGGCGAAAAGCTCGCCCACGTCCTCTGCGGCGGCCGCCTCAGTGGCGAACAGCTGGTCAGCGAACAGTATCTGCTCGATTTGGAACGCGAAGCTTTCCTGAGTCTTTGTGGCGACCCGCGCACGCAAGCGCGCATGGCCCACATGTTGAAGACCGGCAAGCCGCTGCGGAATTAGGGAGACCCAATGCAGGAAGCAGTAATCATTGATTGCGTGCGCACGCCCGTGGGCAAAGCGCCGCGGGGCTCACTGCGCACAGTGCGCCCGGACGATTTGGCCGCCATCGCCATTCGCGGTCTGCTCGGCCGCATCCCGGATTTCGATCCCGCCTGGATCGACGATGTCATCATGGGCTGCGCCAATCCGGAGGCCGAAAGCGGCAGCAACATCGCCCGCATCGCCGCCCTCCGCGCCGGTCTGCCCGACACCGTTCCCGCCGTCACCATCAACCGCTTCTGCAGCTCCGGCCTGCAGTCCATCGCCATGGCCGCGGAAAAGATCCGCTCCGGCGGCGCCGATATCGTCATCGCCGGCGGCGCCGAAAGCATGTCGATGTTGCCTTTCGGCTCCACCCGCCTGGCGCCCAATCCCTGGTTTGTCGACAATCGTCCGGAGGTCTACATCAACATGGGCCTCACCGCCGAAAACCTGCAAAAACAGTACGGCATCTCGCGCGAGGAACAGGACGCCTTCTCCCTGCGTTCCCATCAAAACGCGCTCGCCGCGCAGGCCGCCGGCCACTTCGATGAAGAGATCATCCCGGTCGATGTCACCGCCACAACCGTCGCCGGCGGCAAGCCCGTCACCAAGCGCACCATGGTCACCAAGGACGAAGGCCCCCGTGCCGACACCACCGCCGAAGCCCTGGCGAAACTGAAGCCCGTCTTCCACGCCAAAGGCTCCGTCACCGCCGGCAACTCGTCGCAGACCAGCGATGGCGCCGCCGTCGCGCTCGTCATGTCACTCGCCAAAGCCGAAGAGCTGGGCCTGAAACCGAAGGCCCGTTTCGTTAGCTTCGCCGTCGGTGGAGTGCCGCCGGAAGTCATGGGCATCGGCCCCAAGGTCGCCATTCCCAAAGCCCTTAAAATGGCCGGCCTCACGCTCGACCAGATCGGCACCATCGAACTCAACGAAGCCTTCGCCGTCCAGGCGCTCGCTGTCATCAAGGAAACCGGGCTCGATATCAACCGCGTCAATCTGAATGGCGGCGCGGTCGCCCTCGGCCACCCGCTCGGCTGTACCGGCGCCAAACTCACCGCGACAATTCTTCGCGAAATGGAACGCGGCCAGCATCGCTACGGCATGGTGACCATGTGCATCGGCGGCGGCCAGGGCGCGGCCGGCATTTTCGAACGCATGTAGAGGAGATCGACTATGGCTATCGGCGGATCGTTTCTAATCGAAAGCTACACCCCGGCGGACGTCTTCACGCCGGAAGACTACAACGAAGAACACCGCGCCATCGCGCGCACCACCGACGAGTTCTTCGCCCGCGAAATCGCGCCTAACCTCGAACGCATCCAGCATCAGGAGCCCGGCGTCGCTGTCGGCATCCTGCGCAAATCCGCCGAACTCGGCCTCACCGCCGTCAGCGTGCCCGAAGAGTACGGCGGCATGGAGATGGATTTGAACTCCATGCTGATCGTCGCCGAAGGCCTTGCCAAGGACGGCTCCTACGCCGCCTGGCAGGGCGCCCACGCCGGCATCGGCACCATGCCGCTGCTCCTGTTCGGAACGCCCGAACAGAAGAAGAAGTATCTGCCCAAACTGGCCTCCGCCGAAATGGTCGGGGCGTACTGCTTAAGCGAGCCCCAGGCCGGCTCCGACGCTCTCGCCGCCAAGACCCGCGCCGACCTCTCCGAGGACGGCACCCACTACGTCCTGAACGGCCAGAAGATGTGGATCACCAACGGCGGCGCGGCCGATCTCTACACCGTCTTCGCCAAGGTCGGCGGCGAGAAGTTCACGGCCTTCCTGGTCGAACGCGCCTACCCCGGCGTCAAGCCCGGGGCCGAAGAAAAAAAGATGGGCATCAAGGGGTCTTCCACTACGCCCGTCTATCTCGATAACGTCAAAGTTCCCGTGGAAAACGTGCTCGGCGAAGTCGGCCGCGGCCACATCATTGCGTTCAATATCCTAAACCTCGGTCGCCTGAAGCTCGGCCCCTTCGCCACCGGCGGCATGAAGAACGTGCTGCAGATCTCGGCCAAATACGCCAAGCAGCGCATCGCCTTCGGCAAGCCGATCGCCTCCTTCGGCATGATCCAGCAGAAGCTCGCCGAAATGGCGGCGCGCGTCTTCGTCAACGAATCTATGTGCACCCGCGTCACCGGGCTCATCGAAAGCAAGCTGACGGATTGGAACTGGTCCCAACCCAATGCGGCCGAGACTCATCTCAAAGCCGTCGAAGAGTTCGCCGCCGAATGCTCCTACGTCAAGGTGTTCGCCAGCGAAGCGCTCGATTTCGTCGTCGATGAAGGCGTCCAAATCCACGGCGGCTACGGCTACCATCAGGACTACCTGGTCGAACGCGCCTACCGCGACAGCCGCATCAACCGCATCTTCGAAGGCACCAGCGAAATCAACCGCATGTTGGCCACGGGCATGTTGTTGAAGCGCGCCGCCCGCGGCCAATTGGCCCTCGTCCCCGCCGTGCAGAAGTTGCAGGGCGAACTCCTCGCCGGGCCGCAGAACTACGACCTCCCCACCGGCGCCAAGAAAGCAACTCTCCTGGCTTTGGGCGTGGCCTATCAGAAGTACATGGCCGAGCTAGAAAACCAGCAGGAGATCCTGGCCGCCCTCTGCGACATGGCCATGAACGCCTTCGCCATGGAGAGCGCCATGCTCCGCGCGCAGAAAATGGGCGAGCCCGAAGTCGTGAAGGCGATGGTGGATGTCTGGTCGCGCGACGCGATGGATACGGTCGCCGCCGCCGGCCGCAACGTGCTCGCCGCCTGTGCAGATGGCGACACGCTCCGCACGCAACTGGCCGCTCTCCGGCGCTTCACCAAGTACGAACCGGTGGACCGCATCGCCCTGCAACGCAAAGTAGCCGCGCGCGTCATCGCCGCAGAGCGCTACACCGTTGCCTGAGCAACGCATCGTCGTCCTGGTGGGCCTGCCCGGCAGCGGCAAGTCCACCTGGGTCGCCAACCAAGGCGGCGTGGCTATCTCTTCGGACGAACTCCGCCTCTGGCTCCGCGACGATCCGGCGGACCAGACCGTTCATGCGCTCGTCTTCCGCCTGATGCGCGATTTCGTCCGCCACCGCATCGCCCTCGGCGCGCCGGTCACCTATGTTGATGCGACCAATCTCACGGCCAAGCACCGCCGGCCGTTCATTAAAATCGCCGAACACTCCGGCTGCCAATGCGAAGCTGTCTTCTTTGACGTGCCGATCGACGAGTGCCTCCGCCGCAACGCCCTCCGCTCCCGCCAGGTCCCCGAAGAAGCCATCCGCGCCATGGCCGGGCGCCTCCAACCGCCGGCGGAAGCTGAAGGCTTCGTTAGCGTAACGGCGCTGAGGTTCGCGTAACGCTGTTGGTCAGCGCACGTTCTCCGGGATCGCTGCAACAAACTCCGGCACAGTGGTTTGAAGGATAGCGAGCAGTTGCCCGATGGACCGCTTCCGGTCCATGGCTTGCAACTCCAGGCTCTGGAGCACTCGCTTCGGCTCCTGCCGGTACAATGCCAACAGGAACTGTTGTGGGTGGAGTGCCGTGATTCCCCAGGGCGCAACCTGCTCCGGTCGAAAATGACGGAGATTGAAAGTCAGCAGGATCGGCGCCTTCACATGGGCCGCGGCTGCCAGAACGTGGCGATCTTTCGCATCGTTTGCAACGTCTGCGATCAGGTGTTCGTACCCGGTGATCCATGCCTCTGAAAAATGAGTTCGCAGTTCAGACTCGAAGTGCCGCAGCAGTGATTGCGGCCAGCCGAGCTTCCCTTCCAGTGTGCGCAAGGTCTCACGCAGGATCTCCTCACTCCACTTTGGCTCAAACAGCCGAGGCGGTTCGGCCAACCGAAGTAGAGTGTCGCAGAGGGATGCGTTGACCAGAACGCAGGCGTCTAGCACAACGAGGGGCAGCCCCGTCATTGCGAATCGGGAATCAGCACGCGTTCATACAACCCGGCTTGATCAACCGCGTCACCAATTCTGCGAAGCGCTTCCAAGCGCTCGGCGCCACGATGTTGTTCGTCCAAAAATCGGCGCACAGCTTGCTCAATCACAACGTTGGCGCTTGGATATCGGCCATCGGCAACTTCCTGTTGCAGTTGTTCGGTCAGATCGGCTGGAAGCGTTACATCCATGGCTGTACTCCTGCTTTCATTCTACTTGGACCGATAGTCGTTTCAGGTGCCGGGCCGCCTCCATAGGGACGACTGGGAAAACCCGATGTGGACTCACGCCACCATGATCATGGTGGCCGCGACGACGAACAACGCCTGTAGCGCTAAGGTCGGTCCCTCACTACGTCGGTTTTCGGCCAGCACTCTTTGGGCTCAAGGCGTCACGTGAGATTGATCGGGGAACGGTTCGGTCCAGTGCTGGGGATCGGCGAACCTCTGCGAGACTCGGAGTACGCGGTGCGCCTGCCCGGCATCGGCAGGTCGCTAACCAGGTAGACGCAGAAATCTCCTCGGACGAACTCCACGTCCGCTACCTCATCGCCCTAGGCCCGGCGGTTACCTACATCGACGCGACCAATCTCACCGCCAAACACCGCCGCCCGTTCATCAAAATCGTCGCACACAGCGGCTGCCAGTGCGAAGCCGCCCTCTTCGACATCCCCATCGAAGAGCGCCTCCGCCGCAACGCTCTCCGCTTCCGCGAAGTTCCTGAAGAAGCCAACCGCGCCATGGCCAGGCGCCCGCAGCCGCCGGTGGAAGCCGAAGGCTTCGGCCACGATCATTACGCCGTCGTCAGAGGATGTCGCTTCGTTCAGATGGACAGACCGCAGCAATACTGGCCTCGGGAGAATCTCGCACTGCTGATTCACTTGTCTGGTTAATGCCTGAATGGGCGGAGTCAGGCTGCCTTGGGCGACCAATACGAGCGCGATGAAGGCGCTGAGAATATGGTCGAAGACGGTTCGACCGATGGCTCTTGGAATTCCATAGCCTCGGCCCCCGACGAGCCAAGTTACTCGGAGCAAAACCGAGAATATCGCTGTGCCCAGCATCGGATACGCGAGCCAGTCTGTTTGGCAGTTGGCGAGTTCGATTTCGACTTGCGAAGGCGGAAACGGCCGGCTCCCTAGGGCTGCTTGGGAGGCCACGATTGGTACCCATGCGGCCAACAGCGTGAATGCGGCGACGACCAACAAAGCTTGTAGCGCCAGCGACAGTCCCTCGATGATTCTTGTTTTCGTCGGCACTCCTTTCCGGACGAGCGGTGCGCCGCATTTGTTCCCGCGATTGGAAGGCGCGCCGGCGCGGCCGCGGCGAGTCCACCTGGATCGCCAATCATGCTGGCGTGGCCATCAATATCTGCGCCATCGCTCAGCGCTTCCTCCTGCCGTCGGAATCCGAGATCACCATGTATCCCTCATAGGCCAAGCGCGCCTTCGCCCAGAACGGCAATACAATCGCGCAGTGCCTCCCGCCCATTCGCGATCGCCTCTGCTACCGTTTCCCCATCCGACATGCAACCCGGGAGGTCCGGATACTCCACCAAATAGCCCCCACCCTCCTCCGCGCTCAGCGCCCGGATCGTAAATCTGTATTGGTCCATTTGCGTTCCCACCCCTAGTATGATAGTCCGGTCCCCATCATGAAACGACTCCTCCTAGCCCTCTCCCTACTCACATCCGCGCAAGCCGCCGTCAAGCTTCCCGCCATCATCGGCGACCACATGCTCCTTCAGCGCGACGCCCCCGTCCGCATCTTCGGCATGGCCGACCCCGGCGAAACTGTCACCGTCTCCTACCGCGGCCAAACCGCCACCACCACCGCCAACACTCTCGGCCGCTGGGAAGCCTGGCTCGCCCCCCTCACCCCAGCCGCACCCGCGACCATGACCATCAACAACCTAAAAATCGAAGACGTCCTGGTCGGCGACGTCTGGGTCGGCTCCGGTCAGTCCAACATGCAGTGGGACGTCACACGCACCAACAACGCCCCCGCCGAAATCGCCGCCGCCAACTTCCCCCAAATCCGCCTCTTCTACGTCCCCCGTAAGCCCTCCGCCACCCCCGTCGAAGACGTCGACGCCAAGTGGGTCGTCTGCACCCCGGAAACCGTCAAAGACTTCTCCGCCGTGCTCTTCTACTTCGGCCGCCAGCTCCACAAGGATCTGAAAGTCCCCATGGGCCTCATCCACTCCTCCTGGGGCGGCACCCCCATCGCTGCCTGGATCAGCGGCCCCTCGCTTCACGCGAACCCCGTCCTCGCCCCCTTCAACACCTGGTGGGCCGACCAGATCGCCGCCTACCCCGCCAACATGGTCCGCTACGAACAGAACCTGAAAAAGTGGGAAGCCGCCACCACCAAAGGTCCCAAACCCGGCGCGCCCATGGGCCCCGGCAACCCCCATGAACCCACCACGCTCTACAACGGCATGATCGCCCCCATCGCCAAATACTCCATCAAAGGCGCCCTATGGTATCAGGGCGAAACCGAAGCCGGCCGCAGCCAGGGCCACATCTACGGAGAAGCCCTCGAAACCCTCGTCACCGACTGGCGCCGCGCCTTCGGCCAGGGCAACTTCCCCTTCTTCTACGTCCAGCTCGCCAACTTCGGCAACGCCGCCAAAAACGGCCACTGGATGCGCGTCCAGGAAGGCCAAGTGAAAGCAGCCAACCTCAAGAAAACCGGCGTCGCCATCATCAACGACATCGGCGAAGCCACCGACATCCACCCCCGCAATAAACAGGACGTCGCCCTCCGCCTTTCCCTCCTGGCCCGCCACATCGCCTACGGCCAAACCGGCTTCGTCTACTCCAGCCCTCTCTACCGTCAGGCGACGGCTGAAAACGGCGCCATGCGCGTCTGGTTCGACCACGCCGGCACCGGCCTCAAGACCCGCGACAACGGCCCCGTGAAAGGCTTCACCATCGCCGGCGCCGACGGCAAATTCGTCCCCGCCACGGCCATCATCAAGGGCGATACCGTCCTCGTCTCCAGCCCCGACGTCGCCAGCCCGCGCGCCGTCCGTTACGCCTGGGACTACAACCCCGACGCCAATCTGGTCAACAGCGCCAACCTCCCCGCGTCGCTCTTCCGCTCCGACGATCGCGACGAAGTCGTCTTCAAATAGGCGCCAGCTCCACCCGGATCCGCCGCGCGGCCCCCGCCGGCGCCGCCACCGTGAAACCCACCATCCGCGTTCCCGGATTGGGCGCATCGGTAGCCGCCGGCGGCGGGTCCGTCGCATAGATCTGCAAGGTCACTCCCGCCGGTTCCACCACCCGCAATGCCAGTCGCTTCCCATCGCGCATCAGCGTCGCTCGCCCCGCCCCATCCAGACGCACCTCCGCCCGCGTCAACATCGCCCACCGTACCGTCGCGGCCTTCTCCGAGAGCGCCGCAAAATCATCCGTAATCACCACACTCCGCTCCGCCCCCAACGCCACCTTCCGCCGCGTCGAAGCCAGCTGTCCCGCATACGTCTCCCGCAAATCGACAACGCTCCCACCCGCCCCGCTCTCCACAATCTTCGCGTGCCCGTCAAACCGCTGTCGCGCCCCATCCACCGTCAACACGTTATGCGCCCCCGCGCTTAGCCGGAACACATTCCACCGCGCCGCGTCCTGCCCCCGGCTCCACAAATCCACCCCCTTCGTCTCCAGCGAATTGTAGTCCTGCATGCCCAAGTCATCGGCCCACCGCACACCATCGGCGTCCACCACAAACGAACCAACATCCATGTGCGCATGGTTCGTCGACGGCGATCCTCCCTTCACCGCCACAAACGTCGCCCCGCCATCCCAGCCTGTCCGATGCATCGCCACCGGCGTCACCCCATGCCCCACCCAATGCAAAGGCGGCGCAGCCGCAGTCTGCCCCATCCCCGGCTTCATCCACAGCGCTAAAAACGGGTCCATCCGGTCATGGGACAACCGGCCCTTCTCCAACTTCTGCATCTCCGTAAACAACAGCTTCGAATCCCCGCGAGCCCCCGCCAGCCAGAACATCGCCGGCTGCAATCCGCCCTCCCGCGCCCCGGCGTCCGAGTAATTAAACGGCAACCCCGTCGGCCCAAACACATGCAGCATATAGTCGGCCGTAGCCAGAAAACCCGGCTGCGCTGTCAAATCAAAATCCGTCCCTAACGTCGATTGCAACGCCGCCAGCAGCATCACATTAAACGTCGTCCCATATCCCCAATACGAAACGCCCTCGGGATAGGCGCCATCCGGTCCATACTCATGCATCGCCAGCGGCACCGTGTTCACCGCCCGCGCAATCAGCTCCGCCGCCAACGCCGGCTCGCTCTCCGCCACCGCCAGCGCGCCCACCGTCAACCCGGCATTACACACCTGATTCCAGTTATGCACCGCCTTCGTCCAACTATGCGCCGCCCGCCCCGGCCGCAGCCCTTTGGTAACAATCGCGTTCCTTACCAGCGTCCGCGTGTCTTCGTCCAACGCCCCATAAAACCAGTCGTACCCAATCCCCATCGCCGCCGTCATCTCCGCCACATCCAGGAAATGCGAAGGGTTCCAATCGCTAAAACCCGCCACCGTCACCATCTCCGCCCGCGCCCTCTCAAAGTATTTCCGATCCCCCGTCATCCGCCACGCGAAACCCAAATGCAGCATCCGGCCCAGCGCCGTCCGCGACTTGTCCAGCAACCGCCGCCCAATCAGCACCCGCTCCACCGGAGCCAGCGAAATCATCCGGTCCGCCTCGGCAATCAGCCCGGCATGCAACCGCGCCCGCACCGGATCGGAAGCAGCCAGCTTCTTGAGCGCCCCCTCCTCTCCAGCCTTCAGAAACAATCGGGGATGAGCAGGAGGCAACTGAGCCAGGCGGCGAGCGACGTCCGGAGTTTCAACGGCGCCAGCAACCAGCGCAGCCGCCAGCAACAGTGCCGAACGCAGCGCGGTCTTCATAGCCGCAGTATATGCCTCCCACCAGCGAACGCAACCGGGGTGCTGAATCCCACGATCCTCGTGACCATGGAGCCTCCCGTGATTGTCTGACGCCGAACATACCTCCCACACAGCGCCACCCCTCTCCGGGGACATACGTGCCGTAGGCCGTGTGTCCCCAAACCCCAACCTCGCCCGCAACCGCGCTAGGCAAATTCCCAATTACACCGCTGCCGCCCGGCCCCGATCCCGATAAATCTCCGCCACAAATCGCTCCGTCTCTGCATCAGGAGCCGGATCCACCGCCAACAGCACATCGTCGAGCGAAAAAGGCTTCGGCCCCTCGAGCGCCGGCGCATAACCGGACGCCAACAGATTCCTCACTTCGTCACTCATTTGCTCCCCACCTCCTCCAACGTATCCGCCAACACAAAATCATCAAAATAAATCGAATCCACCCCCGCCGTATGCGGGCTCCGATGAATCCCCGGCTGGCAGAAATACACGCTCTCCGCCCCCTTCGTCTTCACCCGCTTATCCAGCACCAACGCCCCGTCGAACCACAGCCCCACATTCCCCTTTTCCCCATCCTCCGACCAGTGAATATGCATCGCCAACCGGTGCCATTTCCCCGTCGCGAACTCCGCTTCCCACAACGTCCCGTTCCGCCCCAAATTCCCCGTCCCATACTTGATCACCGTCGCCCCGCCCGCCTTCGGCTCCACCCACCACGTCATCACGTTGTTATAACGAGGCGGCGGAGTCCCCTCCCAATAGAAAAAGTTGTCCCGCTCCTTCGCCCCCTCCGCCATATACAGCGAAAACGCCATATACGTGTCCGACCCCTCCTCCACCGTCACCCGCGGCCCGCCCACCTGCACCCGCAATTGCCGGTCGTTGAACACATCGTCGCCGTGAATCGTGAACTTCCCCGCATACTTCCCCGAAGCCACAATGTCGCTCACCACCTGCACATTCCGCGCCGTCGCGTTCTGCCCCTTCGTCCCCGTCCCCGCCCACTCGCTCAAATCCCCCGTCTCAAACCCCGCCCGGAACAACACCTTCCCCGCCAACGGAGCCACCACGCAACAAACCAGTAAAATCAATCGAATCACGCGAAATTCTCCCGGCTCCAAGTGTGCCACAACCGCCCTGCTATCCTGCGTTACGTGCTGCTCCGTGTCGACAATCTCTCCAAACGCTTTGGGCAGATCACCGCGCTCGAAAACGTCAGCTTCGAAATTCGCTCCGGCGAACTCCTCGGCCTCATCGGTCCCAACGGCGCCGGCAAGTCCACTCTCTTCGAATGCCTCGCCGGCCTCCTCCCCGCCGACACCGGCACCATCACCGCCCCCGAATCCCTCTTCTACATCCCCGACGGCATCGCCCCCTGGCCCGCCCAACCCCTCTCCTGGGCCCTCCAATTCGCCATCGACTACTTCGGTGGCAACCCCGCCCTCCTCCCCGAACTCACCGCCCAACTCGACCTCGCCCCCTTCCTCGCCCAACCCATCGGCGCCCTCTCCAAAGGCCAGCGCAAACGCGGTCTCCTCGCCCTCGGCCTCCTCACCCCGCAACCCCTGCTCATGATCGACGAACCCTTCGACGGCCTCGATCTCCGCCAGATGCGCGACGTCGCCGCCGTCCTCAAAACTCACGCCGCCCGCGGTCGCACCCTCTTCCTTTCCATCCACCAAATCGCCGATGCCGCCCGCTTCTGCGACCGCTTCATTCTCTTGAGTAACGGCCGGGTCCGCGCCGAAGGCACCCTCGCCGAACTCGCCACCGCCCCGGGACAGACCCTCGAGGAGGTCTTCCTTGCCCTCACCTAGCCGCGCCCTTCTCCACAAGGAATGGCGCGAACTCCTCGCCTCCCGCGCGTGGTGGCTCCTGCTGCTTCTCATCGGCCCGCTCACCGGCATGTCCTTCATCGCCGCCGTCAACACCTACGCCGAAGTTTCCGCCGCGGCCGGCGAAACCCTCACCCCTCTCTCCGGCATCTGGGCCCCCACCGGCAGCGCCTGCGAACTCGTCGCCGTCTTCCTCCTCCCCTTCGTCGTTATCCGCATCGTCGGCGCGGACCGCCAATCCGGCGCCCTCAAGCTCGAACTCCAACGCCCCCAATCCCGCCTCACCCGCATCGCCGCCAAATCCGCCATCGCCCTCGCCGGCTGGGCCGTCGCCCTGCTCCCGCTCCTCGCCGCCGCCGCCCTCTGGCGCAGCTACGGCGGCCACATCCACCCGTCCGATCTCCTCGTCCTCCTCACCGGCCACCTGCTCAACGGCGGCCTCACCATCGCCCTCGCGGCCGCCGCCACTTCCCTCGCCGAACACCCCTCCACCGCCGCCATCCTCACCCTCTCGGTCACCGTCGGCACCTGGATCATCACCTTCTTCGCCGCCCTCCGCGGCGGCCTCTGGGAACGCATCGCCGCCTACACTCCCGCCGCCGTCGTCGCCGAATTCCAACACGGCCTCCTCTCCCTCCCCACCCTCCTCGTCTCCCTCACCCTCCTCCTCGCCGGCCTCACCCTCGCGGCCGTCTGGCAACCCCTCGGCACCCGCACCAGCCGCAAACTCCAACAAACCGCCGCCCTGGGCCTTATCACCGCTCTCGCCCTCTTCCTCGCCGTCCAAACCCATCAAAGCTGGGACCTCTCCGAGAACCGCGCCAACTCCTTCCCCCTCGCCGATGAACTCGCCCTCCGCTCCCTCCCGCAGCCCCTCAAAATCACCGCCCGCCTCGCCCCCGAAGACGGCCGCCGTGTCGATCTCGAACGCAACGCCTTCTCCAAACTCCGCCGCCTGCTCCCCAACGTCGAAATCGAATTCCAATCCGCCACCGCCACCGGCCTCTTCGAACAAGCCGCCGCCGGCTACGGCGAAATCACCTACGCCTACAACGGCCGCAGTGAAACCAACCGTGTCGCCACCGCCGAAGGCGTCCTCGAATCCATCTACGCCGTCACCGGTCTCCAACCCGCCAACCTCCCCGAAATCCCCTTCCGCGGCCACCCCCTCGCGGTAACCCCAACCGGTGCCGGAGCGTTATTCTATTTACTGTGGCCCGGCTTGACCCTGCTATGCGGAGTCTACGTCCGCCGGCGTTTCCAATAATCTCTAGTTCCAAAAGGGTCCACATGAAAGTTCTCTTTGTCGCGGCCGCCGCGTTCCTGGCTCTTCCCCTCCTGTCCGCCGAAAAGAAGATCGATCTCTCCAAGGAAACCCCAGGAAAAACGCCCAAATCCTTCCTCCCCATGGTCGGCACCTGGGTCGTCGCCGCCGATGGCGCCGACAAGGTCATCATGGTCGATGGCCGCCCTTGGGTCGCCAGCAAGGACAACCCCACCAAGCTCCTTCTCCAAAGCGCCCGCAAGCTCTACGGCACCGCCAACGAAGAGCTCATGGACAACGCCAAACAGTTCGCCTACTTCCCCGTCGCCGTCCTCAACGGCGTCGACAACTTCGCCAACGGCACCCTCTCCGTCAAGTTCAAAACCGTCGGTGGCGATGCTGACCGCTGCTCCGGCATCCTCTTCAACGTCAAACCCAACGGCGATTGGCTCTCCGTCCGCTACAACGACACCGAAAACAACATCGCCTTCTGGGAGTTCCACAACGGCATCCGCCGCCCCCTCAAGTTCAGCGATCGCGCCAAGCCCTTCCCCCTCGATCGCGCCGCCTGGCACGAACTTAAACTCACCATCGATGGCGCCAATCTCCGCGCCTATCTGAACGGTGCCCTCGCCCTCGAATACACCCTCGGTAGCGAACCCCAGCCCGGCCGCAAAGGCCCGCCCCACGCCGACCTCTACCCGAAGAACAACCCCGTCCTCCGCCCCCCCGTCGCCGGCAAAATCGGGCTCTGGTCCAAAACCGATAGCACCAGCTATTTCAAGGACTACACCGTCGACGCCCACTAACCCATGAAGCGTCTTGTCATCCTGCTCGCGGTAACTGCCGCGCTGGCCCAATCCCCCAACACCGCCTCCCTCATCGTCCTCGTGCAGGACCCCGCCGGCCAGCTCGTCCGCGACGCCCAAATCACCATCGCCAACTCCGCCACCGGCGCCGCCCGCACTGCCCTCACCGCCGCCGATGGCGCCGTCACCCTCCCCGCTCTCCCCCTATACCCTCTCCGTTTCCAAGTCCGGCTTCGCCACCGAAGAACGCCCCAATATCTCCCTCCGAGCCGGCGAAACCGCCACTCTCCGCGTTAAACTCGCCGTCGGCACAGCCAAGGCCGAAGTCACCGTCTTCGGCACCGTCGAAGGCGTCCGCGCCGACCCCCAGCTCGGCCAGCGTCTCGATTCCGCCCGCGTCGACCAAACCCCCATCCTCGGCCGAAAAGTAACTTCTCTCCCTCTCCTCAACGCTGCCTTCCGCCAGGCCAAAGGCACCGGCGACCTCTTCGTCAACGCCACCTATTTCGTCACCGGCGTCGGCGGCCGCCGCCAGTCCACCGTCACCCTTGATGGCGCCAATAACGACGAAGCCTGGGGCCGCCAAACCATGATTGCCACCGTCCCCGTCGGTGCCATCCAGGAAATGACCGTCCTCTCCAACGCCTTCTCCTCCGAGTTCGGCTGGACCTCCGGCCCCGCCATCAACATCGTCACCAAATCCGGCACCAACGAGCTCCACGGCGAAGCCCTCTACATGAACCGCCCCGGCGCCATGCAGTCCAGCTCGCTCTCCACCAAAGGCTACTGCCCGCCCTCCGTCCCCTCCTGCGTCACCCCGTCCAGCCTCTCCTACATCAGCCCCGTCAACATTCCCGATTCGCTCCAACAGCTCTCCGGCTCCGCCGGCGGCGCGCTCGTCAAGGACCGAACCTTCCTCTTCGCCACCGCCGATTACACCCGCCAGAACCGCACCGCCTTCCTCTCCTCCACCCTCCCCGCCTTCGTCCTCCCCACCGATGGCCGCCTCGATGTCACCGGCCACTACCGCCAGGCCCTCGTCAACACCCGTCTCGATCACAAACTCACCACCCGCCAAACCCTCATGCTCCGCGCCAATATGGACCGGTTCTATGACGACAACCCGCAGGACGCCGTCGGCGGCACCAACGCCCCCTCCGTCGCCCGCAAATACTCCCGCCAGTCCTGGACCACCCAGGCCAACCATACCGCCGTCCTCTCCCCCAATCTCCTCAACGAATTCCGCTTCGCCTTTCTCAATGGCGACCCCGTCACCCAGTGGGAAGCCAAAAATCTCTCCACCTCCTACACCCGCGCCGGCGCCGTCCCCTTCACCACCGGCCAGTCCCGCGCCGCCAGTCTCTACGGCCGCCAGGCCCAATTCGCCGACACCCTCTCCTTCACCCGAGGCCGCCACAATCTTCGCCTCGGCGGCAGCCTCATCCGCCATACCTCCGGCGGCTTCGGCAGTGAACCTGGCACCGCCATCCTCGGCACCTTCACCTTCCGCAACACCACCACCGCGCCGCTCAACCAACTAACGCTCACCGACGTCCAGCAGTACACCCAACCCATCGATTTCGGCGTCAACCGCTACGATCTCTCCCAGTGGCTCGTCACCGGCTTCGTCCAGGATTCCATCCGCCTCCGTTCCGATCTCACCCTCGACCTCGGCCTCCGCTACGACCATCAAACCCTCACCCAGGCCAACGCCAACATCGCCCCCCGCGCCGGCTTCGGCTGGCGTCCCCTCGGCAACGCCCGCCTCTCCATCCGCGGCGGCTATGGCATGTACTACACCCAGATCCGCTCCAACCTCGTCGCCGGCGCGCTCGTCAACGGGCTCGACGGCCTCACCACCTACACCGCCGTCCCCGGCCAGTTCGGCTTCCCCAGCTGCCTCACCGGTGCCTGCCTCCCGTTGGCCTTCGATCCCAAGACCCTCCCTCCCTCCCAACTCCCCGCGCGCGACATCACCATCCGCGCCGGCCAGCGTGCGTTCTATCAATCGCAGTTCACCCGCTACGGCCTCAACTTCGACCGTCTGCCCAACTACCCCACTGAACTCGTCAACCCCCGCAGCCAGGTCCTCTCCATCGGTGCCGAACGCGAACTCGCCAAAGGCCTCTTCCTCGCCGCTGATTACGTCCGCCAGCACGTCTCCAACCTCGAACGCACCATCGATCTCAACGCCCCCTCCGTCTTCGATCGCAGTGCCCCCGGCCAAACCCGCCCCGTCGCCGCCGCCAACCTCACCCGCCCCGTCCTCCCCGTCAACGGCGGCATCCGCCAGGTCAACGTGCTGACCAATCTGGGCCTGGCCGACTACAACGCCCTCCAAACCCAGTTCACCTACCGCGGCAGCCGTCGCCTGTACGCCGCCGTCAGCTATACCCTTTCAAAAGCCACCAACACTAGCGAGCCCGACGGCAACGGCGTCGGCCCCAACGAGAGCAACCTCGTCGCCCTCGGCGAAGTCGAACGCGGCCCCAGCCTGCTCGATCAGCGCCACCGTGCCGTCGTCACCTTCAGCTACCAGCTCCCCCTGCGCATCTCCGCCGGCACCGTCTCCCAGTTCGCCTCCGCCCGGCCCTTCACCGTCACCACCGGCATCGATAACAACGGCGACGGCATCAACAACGATCGCCCCGTCGTCAACGGCCGCATCCTCCCCAAATCCGCCTTCCGCTCCACCCCCACCGCCGATGTCGGCCTCTTCGTCGAAAGCCGCCTACACACCTCCGAACGCTCCACCCTCCTGCTCCGACTGGAAGGCTTCAACCTCTTCAACCACGGCAACTTCCTCGGCCGCGGCCAAACCGTCTATGGCGATGCCGTCGCCCCCGCCCCCACCTTCGGCCAGCTGGCCCCCGTAGGCACGACGCCCAACGCCATCCCAGCCTTCGCCAATATCGATCCGCCGCGCATGTTCCAGCTTCAGCTCCGCTGGCTCTTCTAACCGCCGGTCTCCACGTAACACTTCTCCGGTTTGGATACTCTAAAGAACCAGGCAACACCATGAAGAAACTCCTCCTCCTGCTCGTCCTCGCCGTCGCCGGCTTCTGGCTCTACCGCTCCATCAGCCACAAGGACGAAGCCCCGCAATCCGTCCCCGTCGCCGCCAGCCCCAACAAAGCCATCCCCCAGAAGGAAGCCACCGCCGGCTCGTCGCTCAACGCCGCCTTTCCCAAATCCAACGGCGATTTCGTCGTCCGTTTCACCCAGGAAAAGGACGGATTCTCCCAAGCCGAACTCCTCAAAGGCCCCGTCAAAATGGCCACCCTTTCCATCTCCGACACCGCCGCCAACCCCTCCGCGCGCGACAAGTTCAAAACCTCCACCAAGAAGATCGCCGCCCACCCCGCCGCCGCCGTCGGCGCCCAAGGCACCGCCCTCCTCGTAGCCGACCGCTACCAGGTCCAGGTCCGCTCCCTCGTGCAAACCTTCTCCGCCGCCGACCGCGAAGCCTGGCTCGAAAAGTTCAACCTCGCCGCCCTCAATAAATAGGAACCCCCATGTCTGATTCCATCGATCAAATCATCGACTCCCTCCCCCAATCCGGGCTCACCGTCCGCGCCCTCGGTGCGCTCGATTACATCGTCCCCGGCTCCTGGGAAAACTTGACCGGCTTCGACAACTCCATCCAGCACATCACCGGCGAATCCGATCCCGACATGGTCGCCCGCATCCGCGCCCGTGCCCTCGAACTCTTCAACGATCCGTCGCAGGGCTACCAGCGCGCCCTCTACCTCTACCGCCTCGCCGACCAAGTCGATTCCAAAGTCGGTCTCGCCGCCCTCGCCCACAAAGCTGGCGAATCCTTCAGCCTCCTCTCCTTCCTCGACCGCATCACCCCCTCCCCCGAAAAGGCCCAGCTCGCCGACCTCGCCATGAAAGTCGTCGTCGAATCCGTCGCCTTCTGCTCCCTGAACGGCTTCCCCGGGGATAGCGTCAGCGACTTCGCCGCCGCCGTCGGGTCGTTTGAAAAGACCAATCTCATCCGCATGTCGTCCATCATCGTCTTCGACGGCCTCATCCCCCTCGGCCCCGATTTCGCCCGTAAACTCACCGAAATCGATCTCTCCGCCATCGAAGACAACGCCCTCTACCAGCGCCTCCGCGGCTACGTCCCGGAGAACGTAGTGGACATCGTCAACGGCGCCGCCGGCTCCCTCGGCGACTTCGCCGCCAACCACGGCATCACCCTCGAAAACTCCCTCGGTCGCCTCAACGGCATCATCGAGTTCTCCGACGACAAGCTCGACTACCTCGCTGCCCTCCTCGACATGAGCGTCAACTACATGGAGCACACCGGCGCCCAATCCGTCGCCCGCAGCCTCATCGAACGCGCCGTTGGCGAAGTCTAGTCCTAACGCGCGCCACCTCAGCGCGCAGCGGTACCTCAAAAACCCAGATCCACCCGCAGCCGCACCCTGAAAATAGGCGCGAACGGATCTGCCGTGCCGCGCCGGCCTCATGCCACTGCCAACGCGGCAGCAGCCTAAGCCAATATGCCCTTCACCACCACGCCGTGCACATCCGTCAACCGGAAGTCACGCCCCGCGTGCCGGTACGTCAGCCGCGTGTGATCGATCCCCAGCAGGTGCAGAATCGTCGCGTGGAAGTCGTGGAAGTGCACCATATCCTTCGCCACCGTCGCGCCGTACTCGTCGCTCTCGCCATAGGTAATCCCCGGCTTCACACCGCCGCCAGCCATCCACGACGTAAACGCCGGCGCGTGATGCTCGCGCCCAATACCATCGGCCTTCGCCAAAAACGGCGTCCGTCCAAACTCCGATGTCCACACCACCAGCGTGTCGTCCAACATCCCGCGGGACTGCAAATCGCGCAACAACGCCGCAATCGGTTGATCCACGTTCTTCGCCATTCCCACATGCGTCATGATGTCGAAGTGCGCGTCCCAGTTCTTGTTTAAGTCCGATCCCGAATCAATCAGTTCGATGAACCGCACTCCGCGTTCGGCCATTCGCCGCGCCACCAAACACTGCCACGCAAACCCCTTCGTCGAACCCCGCTCAAGCCCATACAGCTTCAACGTCGCGTCCGTCTCCTTCGATAGGTCGAACACCTCCGGCGCCTCGGTCTGCATGCCGTAAGCCGTTTCGAGCGAACGCACGCGCGCCGCCAAATTGCCATCGGACTCCCGCCCACGCAAATGCCGCCGATTGAACTCGGCCAATAGATCCAGTTCCCGTCGCTGCAACTCCGGCGTCGCCGCCCGCCGCGTCATGTTCGGAATCGGTTCCCCGCCCGGCACCACGCGCATTCCCTGGTGCGCCGCCGGCAGAAAGTCGGATCCCCAAATCTGCCCTCCCCCATAGGGCAGATGGGGAGCAATCACAACAAACGAAGGCAGGTTCTTGTTGAACGTGCCCAGCCCATAGCTCACCCACGATCCAATCGAGGGCCGTGAAAAATTGTTCTGCCCGGCATGAATCCCCAGCGTCGCCCCAAAGTGGTCCCCGTCGTCGTTCTTCATGGAGCGAATCACCGTCAGCATATCCGCGCATTCGCCGACGTGCGGAAACAGTTCACTCACTTCCAGTCCGCTCTGCCCATACCTCTTGAACGCGAACTTCGACTTCACCAGGAACTGCTTGTTTCGATAGGTCTTCCCATGATCAGCCGTCAGCTTTGGCTTCGGATCGAACGTATCGACGTGCGACACCCCTCCCGTCATATAGAGGAAAATCACCCGCTTCGTCTTGGCCGGAAAATGCGGCGGCTTCGGCGCCATCGGGTCGTCCGCGGGCGCCGCCATCATCTCGCTCATCAATCCCGGAAGGGCCAGGCCGGCTCCCGCCAGCGATCGAAGGGCAAAGCGTCGATTCGTCATCATTACTCCACGAACAGGAATTCGTTGCTCGCCGCCAGCGCGCGCAAATAAGACGCCAGCGCCTCGGAAGGCGATAGGCCCAACGATGCCAGGTACGTCGATGCCAAATCGATCTCTTCCGGCGAAGGCGCCCGGCCCAGCAGCGTTCGATGCGCCCTGGCAATCATCTGCTTCTGCGGCAAACCATCTTTCAAAAGCCGCTCCGCCCACGCCTTCGACCGCGCATGGACGAACTCGCCATTCATTGAAAACAACGCCTGCACCGGCGAAATCGTCAACGGCCGCTGCGCCACGCTGATCGCCGGATCGGCCCCGTCGAACATGCCAAAATACGGATGCCGTTGAATCCGCTGCGTCATCACGTACACGCCACGCCGGTTCGATTCGTACACATCCGAGAACGGCCCATGCTGCATGTAGATCCACGTCGCCATGTGCGGAAACGGATGCGGCCCCGGCGCTCCCCACTCCATCTCCCCGCTCGCCGCAAGTAATGAATCGCGGATCTGCTCGGCGTCCAAACGATGCCGCCCATACTTCCAGAAAAACTCGTTCGCCCCGTCCGCCGCCACGCTCGCCGCCGGACCCTCACTCGCCAACTGATACGTCATCGAGTTCATCAACAACCGGTGCATCGCCTTAATCGACCAGCCCGACTCCACAAACCGCGCCGCCAAGTAGTCCAACAGCTCCGGGTGCGTAGGCGCCGCGCCGCGCTTCCCGAAATCGCTCGGCGTCGATACGATCCCCCGCCCGAAGTGATACTGCCAGATCCGGTTTACCATCACGCGCGGCGTCAGCGGATTCGCCGGATCGGTCAACCACTGCGCCAGCTCCAAACGGCCGCTCTTCTTGGCGTCCTGCACGATTTGCCCACCCAGAATGGAAAGGAATCCGCGCGGCACCTCCTCGCCCAACTGCTTATGATCGCCCCGGATCTGTATCTTCGCGTGTGCCGGCGTGGCGCCCTCGGCCATCGCATACGCCATCTCCACGTTGGGCATGTTCGCCAACAGCGGCGCCCGCTGCGCCTTGGTCTGCTCAATCTCGTCCAGTATGTGTTGCAGCGTCCGGTTCTTGTCGCCCTTGTCGACGTAGGCCCGTTTCTCGCCTTCCAGCTTCCCGATCCGTCCGCTCAACTTATAGATCTCAGCCAGATACGGCTGCATAATCTTCTCGTACTCCGACGGCACCCGGGCGATCAGATCGCGCTGCCGGTGATTCTTCTCCGAACCGGGGAACGGGTACCGGCTGGACGAAAAAATCCCGTACATCGCATAGTAGTCGCGATTCGAAATCGGATCGAACTTGTGATCGTGACAGCGCGCGCAGGCCACCGTTAGCCCAAGCACCGCCTTCCCAACGTTGTCCACCGTGTCGTCATACGTCATGTGCCAGTACAACGTTGGATCCACATTGAACCGCCGCGAACTGGCAAGGTAGCCGGTCGCCACAATCTGCTCCCATCGCTGATCCTCGTTCACCGACGGCAAAAGATCGCCCGCCAACTGCTCCCGCAGAAAAACATCGTACGGTTTGTCCTTGTTGAACGCCGCGATGACGTAATCGCGGTACTTCGCCGCCTGCGGGATCGGATAGTCCGACGCATCGCCCGCCGTATCGGCGTATCGCGCCACGTCCATCCAATGCCGCCCCCATCGCTCCCCATACCGCGGCGAATCAAGCAACCGGTCCACCATCTTCGCGTACGCATTCGGGGACTTATCGCCCAAAAACCGGTCGATCTCCTCCGGCGCCGGCGGCAGCCCCAACAGGTCATAGGAAGCCCGCCGGATCAGCGTTAATTTCGAAGCCGCGCCCGCCGGTGCAATCTTCTTCTCATCCAGCTTCGCCAGCACGAATGCATCCACGGGATTCCGCGCCCACGCCGCCAGCCGCGCCTTCGGCGGCGCCGTCTTCTTCACCGGTTGGAACGACCAAAACGCTCGCTGCTGCGGCGTAATCTGATAGGCCGGTCCCTTCGACACCGTCACGGCTTCCTTCGCCGGCCACACGGCGCCATCGCGCACCCACGTCGCCAAATCGCGAATCTCGTCGTCCCCCAGTCGTCCCGCTGGCGGCATCTTCGGCCGCCCCTCGGCGTGCCGCGCAACCTGCAACAGCAAACTCTCTTCCGGTTTGCCCGGCACCACCGCCGGCCCCGATTTCCCACCCTTCAATACGTCCGCGCGCGAGTCCAAACGCAACCCGCCGCTCTGTACGCCGGTATGGCATGCATAGCAATTGCCGGCCAATACAGGCCGGATCTTTGACTCAAAGAAAGCATCCGGGCTTTCCTGGCCATACGCCGCCAGCGCCGCCATTAGGAATAGGGTTCGCATTGCTCTCACAAGCTCCAACCAAGATACATCAGCGGGTACGGGGAGCACGTGGCTACCCAGCTGCCAACTAGGTCAAACTCATCCGCCCCCGCAACTCCCCCAGAATCTCCTCTTCCACCCCGCACCCATCCCGCAAATACGCGTCAATACTCCCATACCGCTCCACCAATCCCCCACACAAAACATCCAAATACTCCGCCTGCGCCGACGCCATCTCCACCAACTGCTCCCGCGAAAACCGGAACCCCGTCAACACCCGCATCACCCGCGCAAACTTCGCAAACTGCGGCCGCAAACAATCATTCGTCCGCAAATACTCGTCCATCACCGTCTCATACTCCACCCCCGCCAACAACTGCACCAGCGCCGCAACCACCCCCGTCCGGTCCTTCCCCGCCGTGCAATGAATCACCGCCGGCAGGTTCTCCTCCCGCCCCAAAACCCGCAGCACCGCCCCAATCCGCTCCCCCCTCTCAAACGCCAACTGCCGGTAATATTCATGGACAATTCCCCGGTACCGCTCCCCGCCGGCCCGCCCATACAAACACCCCAATAACTGGTTCCGAATCACCCGCTGTGCCGCATCGTCCTGCAACGCCACCGGCACAATGCGAATGCCCGAATCCGCCCCCAGCCGCGCCGGTTTCTTCGCCCTCTCCCGGTCGGACCGCAAGTCGCAAATCACCCGTATCCCCAACCCCCGCAGCCGCTCCCCATCGGCCACGCTCAGCCGCGAAAGCTCTTCCGACCGGTACAACATCCCCCGCTGCACGCCCCCCACTTCCCGAAAATTACTCAGCCCGTCAAACCCCAGCGTCATCCCAACCGCTCCGCCAGCCCAATCCCGTCCATATCCAACAACCCCCGCTGCACCGCCACAATCGCCGCTGCCGTCCGGTCCGGCACATCGAACTTCGCCGTAATGCTCTTCAAATACCCCTTCACCGTATGCTCGGTCAGCCCCAACGCCTCGCCCACCTCCCGGTTGCTCCGCCCCCCCGCCACCAGCCGCAAAACGTCAATCTCCCGCGCCGTCAATTGGTCCGCCGCCAGCCGCCGGTCCAACGCCGCCGCCACCGCCGCCGGCATCGTCCGCCGCCCCGCGTGCGTCGCGCGAATCGCCGCCGTCAACTCCGCCTCCTCGGCGTCTTTCGTCAAATACCCCAGCGCCCCCGCCTCAATCGCCCGGTACACATGGTCGTCGCCCATCAGCGTTGTAAACACCAGCACCCGGCACCCCGGCGCCGCCTGCCGCACCGCCGCCGTCGCCCGCCATCCGCCCATCCCTGGCATCTTCAAATCCATCAACACCACGTCCGGCTGCAACTCCCCGCACAGCCCCACCGCCTCCTCCCCGCTCGCCGCCTCCCCCGCCACCCGCATGTCCGGCTGCAGGTTCAATATCGCCGCCAGCCCCGCCCGGATCACTTTCTGATCATCCACCACCACGACCCGGATCACGCCCGCACCTCCACCCGGATCTCCGTCCCCGCGCCCGCCGTACTCGCAATCGTCAACGTCCCACCCATCTGCTCCGTCCGCTCCCGCATGCCAGCCAGCCCATACCCGCCCGCCCCGATTGCATCCGGCGCAAACCCCCGCCCATCATCACAAATGCGCAGGCACAAAACCCCCTCCCGCGCCTCCAGCACAACCCGGATCGCCCCCGCCCCCGCATGCTTGCAGGCATTCGCCACCGCCTCCTCGGCAATCCGCGCCAAATGCCACTGCACCTCGCCCGACGCCCGCCCCGCCGCGTCCGCCCCAACGAGCACCGTCACAATCTCATTCCGCCCCGCCAGGCTCTCCAATCGCGCCGCCAGGTCCCCCTCCCGCAACCCCGCAATCGATGCCCGCGTCTCCCGCAAACTCTTCCGCGCCAGCGCTCCGGCCTCCTCCAAAAACTGGCTCGCCTCCTCCGTCGCCCCCGCTTGAACGGTCTTCCGAGCCGCGTCCATATAGAGCGCAATCCCCGCAAACCCATGCCCCGCCGTGTCGTGTATCTCCCGTGCAATCCGCTGCCGCTCCGTCTGCACCGCGGCCGACTTCTCCCGCACCAATCGCGCCTGCGCCGCCACCACCGCCAGCAACTCCCGCTCGCTCTCCGAAATCGCCTCGCCCGGCCCCAACTCCAACGCCCCCGCCTCGTCGAACCCGGCCCACTCCAGCTCCAATATCGCCATCACCCGCCCCGGCGCCATGGCCTCTACCTCTTCCCACGACCCCAGCCCGGCTATCTCCGCCGCCAGCGCCCGCAGTTGTTTCTCCCGCTCCATCGCCGGCCGCCGGTACCAGCGGTCCAACCCCTGCTGCAGCCGCTCCCGGAACTCTAACCCCAATACCGCCGCCACCACCAGCCCTACGCCCACAATATTGAACAAGCTCCCAATCGGCGCCGCCGGATTGGCAATCGCCCGCACCACCATCAGCCCCAACGGCAACAGCGTCAGCCCCCGCAACAACTGCCGCGCCAGCAGGTATCGCAAGCTCCTGTGCACCACCAGTCGCAGGTCCAGCACCCCGTGCCGCAGCACCGCGTAGGCAAAACAAATGGGAATCGGCAACGGCGCCAGATTCACCAGCGGCGACGGAATCTGCCCGGTCAGCATCGCAAAAAACGACGCCGCGCCGCTCGCCCCCATCGCTACCGCAATCGCCCCCGCCACCAGCCGGATGCTGCTCCGCGCCCGCGCATCAACCCCCACCCGGTAGTTCCGGATCAACACCGCTACAACGCCTACGCCCGTCAAAACGATGCACGCCATCGTCGCCAGCGAATACGCGTTCAGCGTCCACGCCGGCATCCGTCGCAACCACGCAGCCCCGCCCACAAACGACAAATTCACCGACGCCACTACGCACCACGCCCCCAGGCACACCACCCCCAACCCGTTCCGAATCCCCCGCCAAACCCGGCTCGCCGGCGGCGGATACGGAAACTCCGCCACAAAACAGTACGCCACCCAAAGGTGCCAGCTCCCGATAAGCCGCAACACACTCAGCAGCGTGCTCGGATACCAGCCCAACATCTGCGTCCCTTCCAGCGCCAGCGAAATGTAGACGAACGCCGTGATCTGTGTCGCCAGCCACCCCAGCCGCGCCGTCCGGAACTCCGGCTGCTGCCAGCCCATCAGCCACCCGATCGCCGCGAAAGTCAGACTCCCGAACAACATGCTCGCCATCAACGGCCACTGTGAACCCGGCCGCGCCCCCACCCGCAGCGTCACATCAAGCTGTTCCCCTTTGCGCTCCACCCTCGCCCGGTACTCCCTGCCCGGCGCATACGGCCACACCTGCGCTACCGGCATATACAGCCCCGCAAAGTCAGAATTCCCGTCAATGGCGATAATCCGGTCGCCCTCCCGCAGGATCCCCTCCGCCGGCCCGCCCGGCGTCACCCGCGTCACCCGCGGCGTCTGCCCCGGCCGCGCGGCAGACCACCCCACCTCGCGAGCCGTCCCCCCATGCTCCCAAAGCTCCGGAATCGCCATGCCCAGCGCAACGGCCCACAATACGGCGCCGCCAATCACCAGCCTGCGTATCGTCGAGGGGGAGACCAAACTGACAGCCAGTGTAGCGAAAAGTCGCCCCTCTTTCGAGGGATGCGCGCTTTTTCTTTCCGCCCTACTCTGGTCCCTGTAATGACTCTCAAATCCTCTCTCCGCTGGCTCGCCGTCATGCTGGGAACCCTCGCGGCGGCCCAGGCGGCGCCGCTTCTCTATGTCTCCGATGGCGCCACTCTCTTCTCCCTCGACGCCTCCAACGCCGCCGTCCTCAGCTCCCAGGCCCTCAGCGCCACCAATCTCAAGGCCATGACCTTCAGCGCCACCGGCGTTCTCTACGGCCTCTTCACCCCCGATGGCGAAGCCCGCCTCGGCACCATCGATCCCGGCAGCGGCTTCGTCTCCTTCCTCGCTCTCACCACCGGCCAGTTCTCCCCCACCGGCCTTGCCTTCAACGCCTCCGGCAACCTCTATGGCCTCTTCGGCACCGAAATCTTCGCCCTCGACGCCGGCACCGGCGCCTCCGCCGCCTCTCCCTCCGCCTGTGGCGTCTTCGGCCAGTCCCTCGCCTTCACGGCCGATCCGGCCGCTCTCGTCCTCTCCGGCCTCTTCGTCCAGCAGTTCTCCGTCGATGGCGGCACCTGCCCCTTCACCGGCTCCGGCGGTGGCGGCGGCACCGGTGATACCGGCAGTGGCTCCCCCGTCCTCTCTGAACTCAGCGCCTTCACCATCACCAACGGCACCGCCTTCGCCATCGGTCGCTACTCCAACGGCCCGCGCGCCCTGTTCTCGTACGATGCCTGCACCTACGCCGCCACCCCGGCCCTAACCCAGCTCGGCTCCCTCGCCTCCACCACCACCTCCATCGCCTCCACCACCACCTCCATCGCCGCCATGGAAAGCACCTCCTTCGTTCCCGAACCCGGCTCGGTGGTCCTCCTCGGCGTCGGTGTCGCCGCCATGCTCCTCCTGCGCCGCTATCACTAACGCCTCCCCATGCGCCCCGAAGCCCGAACCTCCACCGCCTTCGCTGTCGCCCTCTCCCATTGGGCGTTGATGCTGACCATTCAAACCGGTAGCTTCTTCGCCTATCTGGTGCCCGCCGGCAGCCAGCCGCTCGACGCGCTGAAATACCTCGGCACCATCCCCTTCCTCCAGGCGCAAACCCTCGCCGTCACCGTTGCCCTGGCCCTGGTCGCCTGGGGCCTCGCCGGCCACCAACTCGCCCGCTGGCTCGTGCCGCTTCTCCAAATTGTCGTCGCCCAGCTCGTCCTCGCCGATCTGGTCTTCTACAAAATCTCCTACGACCATCTCCGCCCGTCATTCTTTGAGCTCGGCGCCAATTGGAACCCCGGCGTCGGTGTCAGCTCGCTCTCCCGCAATACCGACGCGCTCTTCTTCCTCGCCCTCGCCGTCGCCCTCGCCGGCGAAGCCTGGCTCCTCCGCATCCTCTGGCACCCGCCCCTCGCCGTCCCCCGCTGGCAGAACTGGGGCTGGGCCGCCGGCATTCTCTTCCTCGCCGGCATCCCCGCCTTCGCCTCCCCTCGCTACTTCCATCTCAACGAACATCTCTTCATCGCCGCCGCCCAGGACTGGGCCGCCGGCAGCGCCGCCGCCTCCCTCGGCCACCGCACTCCTCCGCCCACAATGGCTGCCGCCGGCGCCCCCGTCATCAACCGCGATCCCCGGCTCGCCGCCCTCGCCCAATCAGCCGCCAAACGCCGCAACGGCCGCCGTCCCAACGTCGTCCTCGTCGTCATGGAATCCGTCGGCGCCCTCAATCTCCTCACCGCCGCCGACGGTGGCCCGTCCCCTCTCTACGCACCCAACCTCGCCCGCCTCGCCCGCCACGGCGTTCTTTTTGATTCCCTCTACGTCCCCGCCCCCGCCACCGCCCGCTCCCACACGGCCATCCACACCGGCGGCCGCCTCCTCACCCACGGTGGTCCGCGCGAACTGGACCATCGCTACCAGGGCCCCATGCTCGGTCGCTCCATGCGTCAGTTGGGCTACGCCACCGCCGCCTTCTCCAGCCAGCGCACCGACGTCGAAGGCATGGACGCCATCCTCGACCAGGGCGGCTACGACCGCTTCCAAACCATCGAACGCGACGCCGCCAATCTCAATCCCGCCAACCTCATCCACTCCTGGCGCGCCCGTGAAGAGTACACCGTCGGCCTCATGGAAAAGTGGGTCGAAGACCAACGAGCCACCGGCCGGCCGTTCTATCTCGAATACATGACCGCCGCTTCCCACCATCCCTACGGCGCCCCGGCCGGTTACCCCGCCCCCTTCGCCGGCAAGGACGACCGGTCCCAATATTTGAACGCCATCCACTACACCGATAACGCCATCGGCCAGCTCGTCGCCATGCTCGCCGCCAAAGGGCTCTGGCAGGATACGCTGCTCCTCGTCACCGGCGACCACGGCGAAGCCTTCGCCGACCGTCACAAACTCAACGCCCTCCACAAAAACTTCATCTACGAAGAAAACGTCCGCAGCTTCCTCCTCTGCCTCGACCCCCGTTGGGAACTCGAACAACCTCTCTATCCCGCCCGCATCGGCGCCAACGGCGACATCATGCCGACGCTCCTCGCCTACCTCCAAGCCCCGGACCCAACTCTGGCCGGCCAGAATCTCCTGGCCGAAACCCACGAGTCCCGCCCCGTGCATTTCTTCAAAAACGCACGTCCCGAACAATGGGGCCTCCGCGACGGCAAGTGGAAGTACATCGCCGCCATCCGCGGCGGCCAGGACGAACTCTACGACCTCACAGCCGACCCCGGCGAACAGCGCAACCTCGCCCTCACCCAGCCCGAACGAGCCGCCAACTACGCCGCACAATGCGAAGCCTGGTACGTGCGTTCGGACGCCGAGTTCACCTCTCGCCTGGAGAACTATCATGGTCGCCAACTGACCGTGGCCGAATCGTTCCAGCCCGGCCCCAAACGCCAAGCCCTAGGCCAGCGCAAGGACGGCCGCTTCACCGAGTCAGCCCGCCTCACCCGCGACCAGCGCCCCGTCGTCTGGACCCGCTGGTCCGCCGGAACGTCCCCCACAGCCCGCTGGCAATGGCGCGCGCCCTCCGGAGCCGAGTGGACCAGTCAACTCAACGTGAACGCCGAATGGGTCGACACCTACAGTTCCTATCCCGGCCCCCTCCCCATGGAGCGCGGCACCTGGACGGTCTCCCTGCTCACGCCAACTCAATCCGGCCTCGTCGCCCGCCTCGCCGTGGACTAGCACTTCGCGTAGGATGCGCCGCACGGTCCGGGTCAGCCCTTGAAAGGATCTTCGAAGCTCAGCGGCGGGTCGACCAGTGAGCCGAAGAACTCGTCGGTTTCCGAGTAGTTCTCGCAAACGGCGAGTACTTGGGCACGCAGTTCGTTGTCGGCCTCGCATTCCCTGTCCAGTATGGAGTCCCATTCGGCCTTCGGAGAATCCAGCAGGCGCAAAGATAACTCACACACACGCCTCCAGCGATCGCTGGCGTCTTGGTTTGATTTCATTGCACGCGGTCCCCCTTCCCTGGATTTGCCGCTGTACCACCCGGCGTTCTTCGCCTTGTTACTTCGCCTTCCCCATCCCAGCCCGGAATCGGAATGCGGCGCACACCATGGAAATGGCGGCGCCGCACGGAAGCTCCCGTACCGGTTACTTCCGGATACCTGTGATGATCGTGCCGATCTGGTTCGTCCCGGAGATCGTCTTGCCGTCCGCGCTCATCCGCAGGACGTCGATGAATCTGCCGTTCTCCCAGTTAATGGTCAGCACGCACTCCGTCGAGACCTGCCACTTTCCCTTTACCGAATTGTTGACGGCCGATTGGTCGGCACTCAGCGTGACAGTGCCAACGTTCTCCTTCTTCCCGTTGCCTTTGGTTGTCTTCGTGTTGTCAGTCGTCCAGTCGTAGTTTCCTCCCGCATTCATGACGCAGGGCGGAGGTACGACCGTCTGATCCAGCTTAATGCCGGTCAGAAAATTGCCGACGCTCGGGTCACCGCTGGCGGTGGAGACACTCCGGAAGGAAAGTGTAACGGGCCCACCGCCATTTTTCGTCCCGACTGTGGCCGTATATTGCTTCCACGCGGCATTCGTGGTGGTGTACGTGTTCTTCCAGACCTTGCCGCCATCGTTCACAGTCACTTCAATCGAGTCTCCTTCCGTGGCGCTGTGTCTGCCCATATGGTAGAAGGAAAACCCGTATTTGGCCCCGGCCGGGATTCCATTCACTACTTGCGATAGCGTGCTGTGGCTGTTCGCGTTGACCTCGGCGAACTGCTTGATACCTGCGGGGGCATCCCACTTCTTGTTTCCAAGCATCGCGCCGCCCTGCCAGATTTCGATCTGGCCCTTGCTGTCGGTCGTCGTCCAGGGCGCGACAACTTTCTGGTCTCTGAACTGCGCCACCCCACTCACGCTGGGCGACGAGAAGTCGCCATTGGCGACCTGAGCGTGGCCGTTCGCGGCGCCGAGGGCCGCAGCCGCCAGCATCGCTATCATTCGGGATGTTCCGGAGGCCTGAGCCGCCATCTGTCGCATATTCACGAGCATGTATTCAAATCTCCTCAAAGTTCGTTGATGTGCCTCCTGCGAATGACCGCCGAAGGGCTGGAGCGGCCGGCTTGCGTCGCCAGTGTCCGGCTCCACACTGATACTGGCGAACGGTTTCCGAAAGACGCCACGCCAGGAAAATATTTTTTCTGCGTCGCAAGAACCACTCACCGGTTCCCGGTGTCGCGATGGACAACGCAAGTTTCACCGGCTGTTGTCCCATTCCAGCCCCATAAACTGGGGTACCGGAAACCTCCCAAGGCCAACCCGCGAAAGGAGCCCCCCTCTCCAGTGCAGTCGGAACCTGCAAAGCTCCCCTCCCCTGTTCCCGAAATAGTCCTGCCGCAATATGCTAACCTCCACCCAAATGAAACCCCTCGCCACCCTGCTGCTGGCGCTCGCCGCACTCCTCCCCGCCGCCCCGCCTCCCGTCACCTGGACCACCGCCGAAGACCACCAGGACATGCTCCGCCAACTCGGCCTCACCAGCCTCCGCCCCGGCCCATCCGGCCGCGAAGGCGCCCCCAATCAAGCCAACTACGACGAATCCATCGCCAACCCCTTCCCCAACTACCCCGACCCTCTCAAACTCAACAACGGCCGCCCCGTCAAATCGCCCAAAACGTGGTGGACTCAGCGCCGCCCCGAAATCCTCGAAGACTTCAGCCGCGAAGTCCTCGGCCGCGTCCCCTCGAACGCCCCAAAAATCACTTGGACCGTCACCCGCACCGTCGAGGACAAAGTCGGCATGCTCCCCGTCATCGCCCGCGAACTCACCGGCCACGCCGATAACAAAGCCTGTTCTGAAAGCGACTGCCCCGAAATCACGGTCGACATCCAAATGGTCGTAGTCACCCCCACCGGCGTCAACAAACCTGCCCCGCTCATGATCATGTTCGGCCGCGCCGCTCTCCCCTCTGCCCCCGTCCCCGCCGCCTTCGCCCGCTTCGCGCCGCCCAGCCCCACTCCCACCGAACAGCTCATCGCCGCCGGCTGGGGCTACGCCATCCTCACCCCCGCCAGCATCCAGGCCGACAACGGTGCCGGCCTCACCAAAGGCATCATCGGCCTGTCGAACAAAGGCCAGCCCCGCAAACCCGAAGACTGGGGCGCCCTCCGCGCCTGGGCCTGGGGCGCCTCCCGCGCCCTCGACTTCCTCGAAACCGACAAAACCGTCAACGCCAAACAAGTTGGCATCGAAGGCGTCTCCCGCTACGGCAAAGCGGCGCTGGTCACGATGGCCTACGACACCCGCTTCGCCGTCGTCCTCATCGGTTCTTCCGGCGAAGGAGGCGTCAAACCCCACCGCCGCAACTTCGGCGAAGCCGTCGAAAACCTCACCGGCTCCGGCGAATACCACTGGATGGCCGGCAACTTCCTCAAATACGGAGCCACCAAGAACGCCGGCGACATCCCGGTTGACTCCCACCAACTCCTCGCCCTCTGCGCCCCCCGCCCCACGTTCGTCAGCTACGGCATCCCCGAAAAGGGCGACGCCAAATGGCTCGACCAGCAAGGCAGCTTCATGGCCACCGTCGCCGCCGGCCCCGTCTTCCGCCTCCTCGGCGCCAAAGACATCGGTGTGAAAGACGACTACCGAACCGCCAAAATGCCCCCGGTAAATACCGGTCTCCTCGAAGGCCACCTCGCCTGGCGCCAACACGACGGCGGCCACACCGACGCCCCCAACTGGCAGCACTTCCTCCCCTGGGCTAACCGTCTTCTCAACACCGCCAACACCAAACCGAAGTAACCAAAAAGCCAACGGCCCGAATCGACAATCGCTCCGCCACACCCTCGCAGAGAGCCGGTAGCCATGCTCTACACTTCGCGACTACTCCTTCCCTACCCAGTCTTGGGCCAACTTCCGAATAGCCGACAATCCGGACTAACCTTCAATTTCCCACAATGGGACTTCTGTCCAACTTCCGAGTTGCGCGTCAACCACCGTCAAACCTTCCACGCATGGCGATGCAATATCATCGAGGTTTGGATGTGTAATGGGACGGAGAGGTCGTTGCCATGAAGTCAATTGCTGCTGGTGGCCAGAGATCGGTTGAGTCAACCGTCGCCCGGAATGTTGTATTCGCCCTCTTGGGAGCAGCCGGGCTCGTTCTGAAGGCGCGCTATTCCGGGCCGCAAATGGAACTTGTTCATAGCTGCGGCGGCAACGTTATCGCCTCGTTTGCGGTCTACTTCATTCTCGCCCCTGCGCTTGGCCGCCTGAAGTTCGGCAGAGCGCTGCGCGCGGTTCTCGCCTTGGGAGTGGTCGAACTCTTCGAGGCCACGGATGGCTTCAAGGTGATGTCGAACACTTACGACTCAGCCGACTATCTGGCGAACGGAGTTGGAATCTTGCTCGCCCTGCTCGTGGACGCGGTGGCCACCAGAGTTGCCGGGCCCTGACCGAGTCGGAACGCATAGCCGACGCCAAATTGCCTCCAGCATACTCGCCTTGCATACCATGCAATCAACTTGCGCCCACAAGACGGCAGAGGAATCTGACGGGGTTCGCGTCGAGCGTTCTCCGCCTCTACGACGCCGTTGGAGACGAAGGTGAAACGTTCTCCCTGCGTTTTCGAAGTCCAAGGATAACGCCGACGAGTCCCATGATCCACCCGACTGGGTAAGGTAGGACTACTAGCAACCACCAGTTCGAGTGCCCCGTGCTGCTGCCAGTTCCCCCGAATCCACTCAGCACGAACATCGCAACGGCACCAACGATCATCAGTCCGAAAGCCCAGTAAAGGAGCCTTCGATGCCGGCTCTTGCCGAGGAGCGCGCCGAGCGCAACCAGACCACTTCCAAGTAGGACGATGAGCGAGCCCTCTAGCGGGTCTATTGCTCCGAGTAGCATGGCAACAAGGCCAGCGATCATCAGAACGCGTGACCAGCGTTTCGGTCCGTGCATGGGATTTGGCTCCTTGGCGTGGCGTTCCCAGTGCGGCACCCCTCTCGATCCGTCTTTCTGATCGCCTTGTCGACGGGAACCAGATCCATTTCATTTTAGTGAGACTGTGACGAGAACTCCAAGCTGAATACTCTGGCGCACGGGACCTCGCCAACGACTGAACAGCAGTTGGAGGAACCTTCTGCGTGACTCTATTCCGGGTTGCGTTGACGGACGATCTCGATGGCGCTCAGCCAATCCTGAAAGTCACCACCATCAGCACAGCCTCGATTGAGCCAAAGCAGGTAGGCTTCCTGGGCGATCTCGGCGTGATGATGGCTGGCTTCAAAAGCAGCCTTCATTTCCTTCTCAGCCTCACTCCCGGGTGGGGGAACCGCGGTGGTCGCATAGACGCTGGAGCCGGAGTTCATGCTCGATGTTGGCGCTGGTTTCCGCGCAACGGCTGAACGTCTAGATGCCTTGTCTTTACTAACAGTACTACCAGTGTTGGCGGCGTCAGCTATCTTCTTGCGAGGCATAGAATTACGTATGCTCCTTTGGGGGTGAATGGGGATTTCCGCTTTGGGTTTCAGGGACGAGATTGGTTTCGATGGCGAAGACGACTTTGGCTGGTGCAGTCAATCGCTTCTCAGTCAGCACAACCTAAGCCGTCGACTTCCGGATGGTCGGCAAACGGGAAGCTGGTCCCAAACGGCGTTGGAGGGAGTCAGCCGATGACATACTTGCGGCTGGGAGGCCGCATGCATGGCATCTCGTCAAAAAAAACACAATGTCCAGCGCCCAGAACAATCTTGCGCCTATTGGACCTCGAACAATCAAAGAACGCAGTTTTGAATTCGCTGGCGGCAACGAGTTCCCAAGAATCCTATTGTCACGCGATGGAAGAGTTCATCACCTGTACAGTTCTGAACCTCGCCTGTCGTTCAGCCGCGCCGTGGTTCTTCGATACCGATTCTTCCTTGAGCAGAAGCGCCTCGCTCCGTCGACGATAAATGTCCGACTAGCTGCTGTCCGACGATTGGCATACGAGGCCGCTGACTCGGGCCTCCTCAGTCCCGATCTCGCGGCTGGAATTCGGCGTGTAAAGGGAGCTAAGCGTCTGGGAGTTCGGGTTGGAAACTGGCTCACGGCCGAACAAGCACAAGCGTTGATGCAACGGCCCGTTGTCGAAACTCTTCGCTCCAAACGCGACCGCGCCATGTTGGCCGTAATGCTCGGATGCGGTCTGCGGCGGGCGGAACTCGTCGGACTGAAACTTGAAGACCTTCAGATCCGGGAGGAGCACTGGATCATCGCCGACCTGATCGGCAAAGGGAACCATGTCAGAACTGTCCCTGTTCCTGCCTGGGTGAAGTCCACGATTGACGATTGGATCGCTGCCTCTGGCATCGACGAAGGGATCATTTTCCGGCGGGTCAATCGAACGGACGGCGTTTGGGGTGAGGGGATCACGCCGAAGGCGGTGTGGCATGTTGTGAAGGCGGCGGCAAAGCGCTCCGGGATCAAAGGGCTAGCTCCGCACGACTTACGGCGAACGTGCGCCAGGCTTTGTCACGTAGCCGGAGGGGAACTGGACCAAATTCAGTTTCTTCTGGGCCACGCCTCCGTCCAGACGACAGAGCGATACCTCGGCTGTAAGCAGAAACTTCGCCATGCCGTCAACGACAATCTGGGCATCGAGATTTCCTGATGCGTCGGCGCCGTATCCTCCAACGGGACTTCTACAAAGCGGCCGCCTCCTCAGCCGGCTGCACGACAACCGCATGGACAAAATCTCTTGGAACGAACAATGGATGGGTTGGCCCGTCGGCCCCGAATATACGGCCTCGTCGAATGTCGAACACGCCGCCAAACTCAAAGGCAAGCTCCTGCTCGCCGTCGGCGAGATGGCCCCCGACGTCGACCCCGCCTCCACACTGCAAGTAGTAAACGCCTTGATCAAGGCCAACAAGACCTTCGACTTACTCGTGCTCCCCGGCCAAAACCACGGCGACTGGGGCCAAGACTACGACCGCAAGCGAGCCGATTTCTTTGTCAGAGAACTAATCGGCATCCACCCACCCAACTGGAATACCGACTCACTCTGATATGCTTTACGAACCCTGAGGAAAAGAGGCACGAATGAGAATTGCAAAAGCGGATGTTCCAGAACAGATCAACATACCGGGTGCGATCGCGCGCCAGGTTTTCGAATTCGGCGACGCAACGGGCTACAGCAAAATGGCCGGAGAGTACTTCTCCATGGCAGCCGGAGTCGATATCGCTCCATTGCTGAAAGGTCTAGAAGGCGATCTCTGCCAGTCACCGCATTGGGGTTACGTAATTGAAGGCACCCTCACCGTAACCTACACCGATGGTTCCCAGGAAACAGTCAAAGGCAACGACCTCTTCTACTGGCCGCCTGGCCACACCATCGCCATCACCGAGAACGTTGAGATGGTCCTGTTCAGCCCGCAGCACGAACATTGCCTCGTCGTCGACCATCTGAAGAAACAACTCGTCGGCTAAGAACACATCCTCTAGCGGAAATTCTCCAACAGCATCAAGTCACTACCAACTGCGTCAATCTGCGACCACAACAGATAGCGCCCGTCCGGCGGCACCGCCAGCCTCAGATCAGGAGTCTTCGTCTTGGTCATCGTCTTGCGCGCACCCGTTTCCGGCTGCGTCCAGACGACAGAGCGATACCTTGGCTGTAAGCAGAAGCTTCGCCATGCCGTCAACGACAACTTGGGCGTCGAGATTTACTGATGCGTGGGGGCCGCGTCCGCCAACGGGACTTCGGGCGCGCTAACTTCCGGATCCCGCTTCATGCGGGTGGTATCTATCGGCGCTAGACGATAAAGCGTTTTTGTAGAGGCGATTTGATTGGAAGACTATCTGTCGTGTGCGTTTAAGGTACCGTCGCAAGCTTTGGGGGCTTCAGTACTTCGCAATTTCCCGGAAGCGCTTGGCCAGCCAGCGCCTTTCTAACGAAGGGGAGTGAGTCGACAAGTGACGGGTTAACTGTGCCCGAGTGATCTAGCCCTGGGTAGTAATGGGTCTCTACAGCTGAACCTTCGTGGCAGGCAGCGACAGCCATGTTGTACTGTCCCTCGGGATAAGTGACCCCCACGACAGAAAAGCAGTAAATCCCACCACGAAGGGATGCGTGATGACCCCCCATCCCACTACAATCGGAAAAAGCAATCATGCCTGCACAACAGCGAGACGACTTCCCCGCAAACATCAAAAATACCCTTGCAGCACGGACCGGCCACGCGTGCTCAAACCCTAGCTGCCGCGCCCTCACGAGCGGCCCGCAAGCCGATGAGCAACGAGCAACAAATATCGGAGTCGCGGCGCACATCACGGCAGCGATAAGTGGCGGTCCAAGGTATGATCGAAGCCTGAGTCAAGAACAACGCGCAGGGATAGTAAATGGGATTTGGCTCTGCCAGAACTGCGCACATGCAATCGACGTTGACCAGACAAGGTACTCGGTAGCAGTCCTCTACCACTGGAAGCTTGAAGCTGAATATGCCGCGCACCTAAACCTCGGGAAGCCGAGAAGCACGACGCCGAATGTAACGGCAAACCTCGTACCGTTAGAAACCATACGGGTCGTGCAGGACAGAAGGGACAGTCGGTGGAACACAGGATCGAATGGAGAGACGCCGATCATGTTTGTGACGTTTCACGGCACAATTACGGAAGTCTCTGGGAACGCGATTAGAGTGGTCGGGGCAGAAATCCTCACGCCACCTGTCGATGCCGAAATGATCCTGATCTGCAACAACCACGACGCATGTAGACCGCAGTTCCTCCGTCCTCGCGAAGTAGCAAACATCAACCTAACCTTCATCCTCCCATCGGAAAACATCCCCCCGACGGAAGAAATATGGACGTCCTCGATCATACTGATCGACCAGTTCGGGAACCGACACGAACTCCCGAATTGTCAGTTTCACAACCCCTTCAAACTCTGAAAAAGCGATGGGGCGATAGCAAGGGACTAGTTGCAGTTCGTGAAGCTCTGCGCGCCGACCTTCTGCGTCGTGCACGTCTTGCCATTATTGAAGTGCGTAAACGTCGTGTTCCCGACCTGTTGCTGGGTCGCAGTGGTTCCATTCGACCAATTCTGAAAGGTCGTATTCCCAACACGCTGCGCCGTACCCGTCACCCCATTGTTCCAGTTCTGGAAATTCGTATTCCCGACCTGCTGGCCCGTCCCGTTGACACCGTTGGAGAAGTTGTAGAAATCGGTGTTGCCGATCTGCTGACGAGTACCATTCACGCCGTTATTGAAGTTGTAGAAATCAGTGCCGCCGACGCGAGAACTCACCCCAGTGGACGGCATCGGCCTTGGTGCTGGCGTATACGATGGCGCGGGTGGCGGATTGTACGAGTACGGTGTCGGAGACGCGGAGCCATAGGGGCTCACAGTGGTCGATCTTGGCGCTACAGGCGTTCTGGCAGTGGTCGCCGCGAGATCCCTCATGCCTTGAGCCGACAGGCGAATCCCAAGACTGTTAAGGTGGTTGACCTTTTCATTCACCGTTGTTCCCGATGCGAGCTTAAGCATCCGAAGGTAACTGTCGAGATCGAGCTCCTGCCCAAAACACAAGGCAGCACCAAGAAGGAAAGGAACAACGAGTCTATGGAGCATTTGTTTACACAGTACGCCGATTCCCAAACGGAGTCAAGGCAATCATCACGCCACACCGAGTACACCAAGAAACGCACGAATCTCACGACGAGTAAGAGTGTGGCGCGAGATCGCTGCCGGCCTGGCGGCCTCACCGCGACTCACCTGCGCCCTAGAAAAAATCGCGAAGAACGAGCAAAAGGATAAAAAAAGGCACAGGAGAGGCAACAAGGGCACAAGAGAAAAGACATCGACAGATTTAAATACACAGCGCGCCTATGGGCCGCCGTCACCGTGCCGGGAGTTGATGACGGGTCTGGGTCCGCTACGGGCATCCGCAAAGGCAATGGTTATGACCAACAGCTGGATGACGATGAGATTAATGGCGGCTCTGGAGGAGGCATGAAGTTGGATCATTTGCGGCTTCACGATAAACAGCGTACATGGAACGTTATTATCCAATGGCGCCTCGTAGAATGATCGTCCCACCAGCCCAAAAGGCGATGGCACACCTCCTCGGCTGCCAGTTTCTTCCAACTGCAGCGTCAGAAGTGCTCCGGACGGATCGTCGGCAATCCATAAGTTGGCCATATACGGCGTTATGGGAAGTTGGCGAAGGTTTTGGGCCGGATCGCGCCGTCCGGAAGTTGACATCAAACTCTCGATAAACGGCATTGCGCAGCCAAAACGGCAACCGTCACCGGCTTCGCACCAGACACGCTCCTCACAAATGCTGGCAGCCAGTACGCGCCGCCCGCCAGGCCCGATCTATTCACAGGATCCCGCGAACACCGAATCAAGCTAAAACCGGGGAGGGAAACGCCGAATGCCTACGCTCTATCAAGTGGATGACCGCAATCTGTTAACCGGACTCCTGAGCGGTGAGGGTGGCTTTCATGGACCGGCCGTCGTGCTCGATGGACTTCGCGCCGAACACGCGCTGGCGAAGCCCAACGGATTGCCCCCTTCCATCGCGGAAATTGTGGCCCATATCTGCTACTGGCAGGAGTGGTTCAATAGCTGCGCCATTTCCGGATTCACCGGCGTCCCAGAGCATGCCGCCGAGGTTGGCCGGCCGTTTCCGCCGACAACTGGGACGTTCTCCGGGAACGATACATCGCCTCGATCGACGAAGCCAAGAGAATCGTGGCCACATCGAATTCGTTGCAGGAGCCGCTGCTCCCGCCAGGCGTGCCGATTCCGTTCCTGGCCAAGGAGTCTCGTGGTTCGGGAATTCTGCACGCAGCCGTCCACAGCGGCCATCATTTGGGGCAGATCATCACGTTGAGGCAGTTGATGGGTTTGTGGCCGCCTGCCGCTGGGTCAATGACCTGGTAACGATCGCGCACACTTTGCCCGAGCGGTTTATGCCCACGATCAAGGGCGCATCCATCCGCAAGACGGCGCCCGCAACTTCGGCGAGGCCCCGGAAACCTTGACCGGCTCCGGCGAATACTACTGGATTGCCGGCACCTTCCTAAAATGCGGACCCGCCAGAAACGCCGGGGGCATCCAGCCTTCTGCATCCCCGAAAAGGGCAACGCCAAGTTGCTCAACCAGCAAGGCAGCCTCATAGCCCCCCGTCAACCCCGGCCCCCTGGAAGGCCACCTCCTCTGGGCCAACCGTCTTCTCAACAACGCCAGCCCCAAACCGAAGTAGCCCGAATCGACAACCGCTCCACCCGGTCCGCGTAGGATGCCAGGGCCCGAAAAGTCCACCCAGTTATCCTCGACGCAGGGCGTGTAGGATTCGGTTGATTTGGTCGCAGTGTCCGGCTTCATGGCCCGCTAATCGGTGCGCATAGCTCAGGACCGTCTCCTCCCGTGGCTTCGTCGCCCTTACGATGGCTCGGCGCAACCAATCCTCGTGGGCAAGTGGCTGGAGAGCTTTCAACAGCTCGTCGCGCTGCCGCCGGAACGCAAGAAAGGACGCCTGGAAATCTGACTGTGGATAGTTTGTCTTCCGAATCCAAGTGCGGGGCGAAACATACCGGAAGGTGGGAGTGTCCTCTCTCAGGATCATCAAAATACTGTCACCCCACACGTCCGCGCAAGCCCGCAGATGCACAATCACTTCGTTAACTGACCAGGAATCCGGAGAGGGCTTCCAGATCAGATCCTTGTCGCTCAATCCCAGCGTAACCGAGGCAATTCGACGAGGCGTCGAGTTTAGCATTGCGATCACAGCTGTTGGATCGATCAGCGTCATCAAGCCAGCTTAATACCGCCAGTTTACGCCTGCCAATCAGACATTGGCCTGTCCCCGATTTGTGGGCAATTATGTTATCCAGGACGGACGGCAGGGAGAAGGCTCGACTCGGCGCGGCCGTACATCGAGCCCGCACCGATCAGACGGTTGTGTCTGGATCCGTCTGATCGGCTTCCAGCGCTCTGCGCGTTGATTCGCCGCCTACTGCTTCAACTGGCAGACGGCGAAGGCGGTGGCGGTGCCGCCGCTGCACGTGACAGCCCAGCCATTCGCCGTGGCCAGGCTCGTCGCGATGCGGCCCTGAATCGTGTTCTGGTTCGGCACGATACAGGAGCCGCCGCCGGTGATGACAAACTCATGGAGGTCGCAGCTGGCGACGGCACTGTTACTCACGCCGGGTTGGGTGACCGTGCGGAACTGAGGGACGAATCCCGGCGGACGGATGGAGAGTCCGTCGCTGATGGTCAGCGCGTCGTTGACCGTCAGGCTGTATTTCGTGGTGGCCGTGGCGGCGCCATCGGTCGCGGTAACGGCCAGCTGAAACGTTCCCTTATTCAACGGCGTTCCGGACAGCAGGCCACTGCTGGAGAGTGTGAGGCCGACAGGAACACCAGTCGCGCTCCAGGTGCGGCCGGCGGGGCTGCCGCCAAGGGCGGATAACTGCTGGAAGTACGGCACGCCGGTGACGGCAACGGGCAGTGCGGGCGGGGCGACACACGGCGTGGCGTTTGGCGAACCGACAACGATTTGCGAATTGAAAACCCAAAGAACGGTGCCGTTTACCGGCGCCGTTATGCGGAAGGCACGCTCATGCAGGCCCGGCAAGTAAAGAGCGGGCTGCTGGCGGTCGGAGGGATCGGGGATAAAACGGTTATTGGATCCGAAGGGCAACTGGATAACGGATTGTTCGAAGCTCTCGTATCCGAAGTAATACGTGATGCCACTGGGGCCGTTGTCGACGCAGTGGAGGAAGGGCGTTATCTTGAGTGTTTGCGCGGGAGCGACGGTCGGCAGCGCGGCGGCAAGTAAAAGGAGGAGGTTTAAGTTTTTCATTTGCGTTTCCTGAAGTGGATAGAGAGAAGACTGAGGGCGGCGGCGGTGAGGGCGGCGGTACCCGGCTCGGGGACGGGGGCGGCTTCCTGGAAGCGGAGCTGGCCGATTGCCCAATCGGCGTCGGAGTCGATGACGACGGAAGTGATGGATTCACCGGGGCTGGCGGAGTAGGCGAACAGGCGGGCGCCGGAATCGCCGAACAGGTCGCGGCTGATGGATTGCAAGAGCGTCGCCCCGTTAAAGAACGATGCGGTCACCGTGTGCTGGTCCGTGGGACCGGGTTCGAGCTCGAAGCCGAACAGTGCCACCGGCAGCGAGAAGTCCAGTGTGGACGTGGTGATGGGGAAGAAGGTGTTGTCGTCGAGGCCGGACCAGAGAACGCGGGGCGTGGGGGATTCGGTATGGGGAGGAGTGCCCCACGTGGCCCAGTTGTTGCCGACGGTGGAGGCGCGGAAGAGCGTGGAGAACGTGATGGTCTGGGCGCCGGCGGTGATGGCGGAGAGCAAGGCCTCATCGGGATCGGGGAAGGAGACGAGGGTTGTGTTGGCGAGATAGCCGGGGTCCGGGGCAGGGATGACAGTGCCGGCGCGGGCGGCGGGCGCAAGGGCGAGGAGAAAAATGACGAAGGCGGCCGGGCGATACATAGTGGCCAATTTACACGTTACGGGTGGGGGCATCGTAGTAAGATGGGGTGTTCCAGGGGGTAGGACACCCCGTGTAACTGGTTGGAAGCAATGGAATTGACCCCTGCTGAAGTAAAACGCCAACTGGAGGGCCTGCTGGTGCGTCCGGAGTGGACGCAGAGCGTGCGGATGGCTCAGTTTCTGCGTTTCGTGGTGGAGTGTTCGCTGGCCGGGCAGGGTTCGACGTTGAAAGAGAGTGTCGTGGGGGTGGCGGTATTCGGGCGGGATCCCGGCTACGACCCGAAAACGGATCCAGTGGTGCGTGTGGAAGCGCGGCGGTTGCGGCAGAAGCTGGCGGAGTATTATGCGGGGCCGGGAGCGGCCGATCCGATCCGGTTTGTGCTGCCGAAAGGCACCTACCAGCCGCAGTTTGAGCGGCTGGCGCTACCGGAGCCGCCGGTGAAATCGCGGCGGGGTCCGGTGGTGGCGGTTGCCGGGGCGGCGGTGCTGGCGCTGTTGGCCGGAGGGACGTTCTGGCGGTACGGAGGGAGTGACGGCGGGCCCCATTCGCCGGGAACGCCGCGGGTGGTGACATCGCAGAGTGGCTTTTCGCGATCACCGGCATTTTCGCCGGATGGAGCCTTTCTGGCGTATTCGCATGATGGGGTATCGCGATCGACGATTTGCGTGCGTCCTGTGGGGGGAGGCGCGGAGCGGCTGTTGACCCCGGGGGAGCATTCGGATTTTGAGCCGGTATGGTCGCCCGATGGGCGATGGATCGCGTTCTTGCGGCAGCAGGAGCGCGGCCGGTTATCAATTCTGGTGGTGAGCACGGGGGCGCCGCCGGAGGAACGCCGGGTGGCCGAAGTGGCCGCGCGGGGCGCGATTGATTGGACGGCGGACGGAAAGGGAATCCTGGCGGGGGACCGGGACGATGCTTCGTCGCCGTTGGCGATTTTCCACATTGATGTGCAGGATGGCCGGAAGCGGCAGTTGACGACACCGCCACGGGGAACGCACGGGGACACGCATCCGCGGGTGAGCCCGGACGGCCAGCGGTTTGTGTTCAGCCGGGCGGTGGAGTCATCGGCGCAGGATTTGTATGTCGCAAGTATGAGCGGCGGGGAGCCACGGCGGGCGACGTTTGAGAACCGGGTGGTGGAGGGCGTCTGCTGGACGCCGCGGGGACAGTTGATTGCGTCATTGCAGAGGGGGGCGGAGCAGCGGAGCCTATGGCGTGTGGACGTGGACCGGGGACGGCTGGAGCGGATTCCGGAGGCGGGCGTGGGGCCGATTTCGCCGGCCCTGTCGCGGGCCGGCGACCGGTTGGCCTACGTTTCGCGGCTATCGGACACGAACCTGTGGGGGGTGCGGCCCCGCGCGAAGGGCACGGCGGAAGCCCGGCAGGTGGCCGATGCCGTGGCGCTGGACACCAGCCCTAGGCTGTCCGCGGATGGGCAGCGGCTGGCGTGGCGCAGTGCGCGGAGCGGGGTGAACGAAGTGTGGATTGGGCGGTCGAATGGAACGGAGGCGCGGCAACTGACGGCGATGAACGGGCCCACGACCGGGAGCCCGGCATGGTCGCCGGACGGGGCGTGGGTGGCGTTTGATTCACGCCCGAAGGAGCGAGGGCAGATCTTCGTGATTCCGAGCGGGGGCGGGGCGGCGAAGGCGTTGACCGACGCGGCGGCGAATGCCGTGTTGCCGTCGTATTCACGGGACGGAAAGTGGATCTATTTTTCAACGGACCGTGGCGGGATGTGGGAAGTGTGGAAGATGCGCGGGGACGGGGCGGAGGCGCAACGGGTGGCGGGACGCGGAGCGTTTAACGCGACCGAGTCGTGGGATGGGAAGTGGTTGTACTTTGCCAGACGTGGAGAGGGCGGGGTATGGCGCATACCGGTGGGCGGCGGCGGGCCAGAGAAGGTGACGGAGGAGAAGGTGACCGATGCCCCGGGGGCGAATATGTGGGGCCAGTGGGCGATTTCGGCCAGCGGGTTATTTTTTGTAGTGGAGCAGGATCGGGTGCTCAGGCGGATGGACCTGGCCACGCGGGAGGTGCGGGATGTGATCGGGCTGACGAAGATGCCGGTGACTTTCGATAGCGGGATGACGGTGAGCGCGGGGGAGGAGTGGCTGGTGTGGTCGCGGTTGGACCAGGCGCGGAGCGATGTGTTTGTGGTGGAGGGGTTTCGGTAGCATGAAGAAATGGCCCGCCTCTCCCTCCTCGACGGTTCCACTCCCTTCGAAGCAACCCTCCTGGAATCCCCCAACCCCAACCGCTTCGCCCTCTTCGCCGTCGGCGGCGGTGGCAACCCCGAGCGCCACCTCCCTCTGCTAACTGCCCTCGCCGATCACGGCCTAACCGTCATCGCCCCCCACTTCGACCGCCTCCTCTCCCCCAACGTCACCGAGCCCGATCTCCTCCTCCGCGCCCGCCGCCTCCGTCTCGCCATCGACGCCATCGCCCCCGAAAAATCCCCCGTCATCGGGGTCGGACATTCCATCGGCACCACCATCCTCCTCGCCATGGCGGGCGCCCAGGCGTGGCTCGGTCCCGGTCGCCCGCTCACCATCGAACCCGACGAGCGCCTGCAACGGCTGATTCTCCTCACCCCGGCCACCGGCTTCTTCCGGGCCCCCGCCGCGCTCGACGCCGTGCGAATCCCCATCCAAGCCTGGGCCGGCACCAAGGACACCATCACCCCGCCCTCCCAAGCGCAGTTGCTCCACCAGGAACTCCACCCCCGCGTCCCAGTCGACCTGCGCATCGAAGACGGCGCCGGCCACTTCTCCTTCATGCACCTCCCGCCGCCACAAGTCGAAGAGACCCTCGCCGACCGCGACACGTTCCTCGCGCGCCTGACTGCCGACGTAGTGCGGTTCGCAACAGCATAAAACGCCCCTCCTGAAAAACTCAGTCACAAGACTGGAAAATAATCTCTAACCCATTCATTCCATTACGACAACACGCCTTCCCTCTCTCGCCCCACGAGCCGGAAAAGTGGACAAAAACGATAGAATGGAATTAGAGTGAGGGCCTCGCCCCTCCCCCTGACCACCGGAGCGGGACCTCCGGCCACCCAAGCCGGAAAGGAATCCGCCATGCCTGAATCTCTCGCCACCCTGGAAACCCGGGTGGAAGCCGAACTGCGTCCTGCCACCGCTCTCGAATGCTGGTTCGCCAGCGAAATCGCCTACGCCTCCTGGGAACTCGCCCGCGTGCGTCACAACACCAACCACGTCGCCGCCGAGCCCACCCTAACCGCCGTTTACAGCCGCGCCTCCCGCAACTGGAACCGCGCCCGAAAAGAGCTCAAGCGCCTCCAGACCACCCGGGCCAATCAACAGATCCGCCTCGACGAAGGCCTCCGCCAAACCGCCGCGGCCTACCCATTGGCCGACCCGGCTCGCATTCCGCTGCCCAGCCCCGCCCTGTTCATGCCGGTGCAGGAATTCGACAACACACTGAACGATATCGACACTGAACTCGCCGCGATCCGTGCGGCACAGAAAGGAAAGTAACATGGCCACCGCCGCTCAAATTCTCGCCAACCAGGCGAACGCACAGCAATCCACCGGCCCCCGCACCGACGCGGGCAAGGCCCGGTCGTCCCGCAACAGTTTCCAGCACGGACTCACCCTCGGCGTGCTCGCCGTCGCCGACGAGGAGATCGAAGCCTTTGAAGCCTTCATCGCCGAAATGCGCGCCGACCTGTTTCCGGTCGACCCCATGCAGGAGGAGGCCTTCCACCAGTTCATCGACGGCGCCTGGCGTCTCCGCAA
>CANIVU010000052.1 GCA_947470805.1 Acidobacteriota bacterium
CCAGTGCGGAGCAGTTGAGCCGGGCGGAACGGTGGGCGCGTTTGCTGCGCGTGATTTTCCGTGAGTTCTATCCGAGTGGGCCGGTGGCGGCGTTGCCGGCACCCGTTTGAACGGGTTCAACTGCCGGATTTAGGGTAAAAGGAACCGGGTAGGTGTATATGACGTGGCGGGCGAAGCAGAGCCCTTCCTGGACGGTGGCGCCAAGGGCGTCATGTTCGAGCATTCGCAGTAACACGGTGCAGCCTTGGTAGAGCGGGACCATGTCCGACTGCCAGCCACAGAATTCGAGATTTGGCGGAGGATCCTTCAGCCATTGGCCCGTTCCGGCGACCACTTTGAAGTGAATATTGGGAAGACGACGGGCGGCTTCGGCAATCGCCGGGCCAGCGTAAAACCGGTAGCGGCGCTCCGGGATGTAAGTCAGTACGCTGAACTTTTCCGGTAACTCGGGAATGGTGGTGGACTTTAGAATGGGAGACGGAAAATGGATCTGCTTGGCGGCCAGTCCCGCCTCCTGCAACTCGGAGACGAGCCAGGGGGAATCGGCGATGTGGATGTCCTGAAACGACCGCCAAAACGGTGCGCGGGTGCGCTTGGCCTTCACTTCGCGAACGGCGTTGAGGACGTCGGTACCGATCCAATAGTACGCTCCGGCGGCTCGCGAGTTGACACGGCGGAGCATGGACCAGAAAGTGTCAAACAAGATACCGAGCGGGGTCATCGCCCCGGGACGGAAACCGACGCGCATGAGTAAGTCCGCGTCGGCCACCTCGCGCCACTGGACGCGAGATGGCATCTGTTGCGGGAAGAGGGTTGTTACATCGACTTCGTCACCGGCATATTCGATGAGGGTACGGCGCATCCGGTTCGCCCAGAAGGGCTGGCCGAGGAGACATATTTTCAGTATTCGGGCGGGGAAGATCATACAAACTGCTCCTTGGTGCGAAATGCGAGGCCACAGTAACAGAGCAGAAAGATGCTGAGGCGTAGGGCGAGGTGCCAGGTGCCAGTGCCTTGAACGGCAACGGCGGCGATTACCAACGAAAGGGCGCCGAGCAGGACGCTCCACTTTGCGCGGGGCAGCACGTCGAGCATGCTGGAGTAGGCGGCTTCAAAGAAGCGATTCATAGTAAAGAGACTGAGCAGGAAGGCAGCGGCGCCGAGCAGGGCGACGGCGATTTGGTCGGAGCCGAGCCAGATGCCCCAGGACAGGGCGGCCGTTTTCGCTAGACATTCGAGGGCGGAGTATTTGAGAGTTGTGCCCTGCCACTCGCGGACAGTAAGGAGGTTACTGAGCGGGTTGGCGATGAGCCAGAGAAGAAACCAAGGGGCGAGCCATTGGGCGTAGACACCGGACTGGCGCCACTGTTGGCCAAAGACGGTACCGAAAAGTCCCTGGCCATCGAGGAGGACAGCGCCGAAGACGGGTACCCCGCCGGCCAGCAAAAGAAGCGCGGTAGTTTCGGTAAGCTGGCGAAGCGCGGCCTTGTCATTGCGAATCAGCGCGGCGCGGGCAAAGAAGGCCTGGCCCACGGCCTGGCCGACGAGGGCGGCGGGGACAGCCATGGCCCGGGAGGTGAGCGCGTAGTAGCCGGCGATGGCAGGTTCGAAAAAGTGCGAGAGCAGGACCGGGGGAATCTGCGTGCTGACCGCGGTTAGAGCGGCGGCGGCGGAGTTGAGCAGGGGGAAATCGCGATAGCGAATGGCAACCGAACGTATCTCCGCCCAGGTGATGGCCTGGCGGGGAAGATCGGCCCAGGCGAAGTGGCCGAGGCGCGCGACGCCACCGACACGGCCACTGAGGTCTCCGGCGATAAGCCCGGCCAGGCCGGGGGAGACGGCACCCCAGATCAACTGCACCACCACAGTGCCAACGCCCTGCGTGATGCGGGTACGGGCCATGAGCGGAAAGCGCTCCTTCCGTAACGCCCAGTAACCGAGGATCTGAAATGCTCCATTGCCAACGAGGCCGAGGGGAATCAACCAGAAATAGGGCGCCAGTTCCGGAGTGCGGAGCCAACCGCTGATTTCGGCGCGGAACCCGATTAGGAAGACGGAGAGCAGACCGGAGAGGGCGATGAGCACCAGGAAGGCGAGCGCGAGAACGTTGGCGGCGCGGCCGTGCTCTTCGGGCAGCGGGATGGCGGATTCATAACGCAGCGATGTAAAGGAACAGAGCATGGTGACGATGGAGGAGTAGACGGCCAGAGCGCCAAAAGCGCGGGGTTCGTAGATGCGGCTGAGAATTGGAGCGCTGAGGACGATGGCGGCGGCGGTCAGTGCGGAACCACCGACAAGCAGCAGGACATTGCGAAAGAGCGGATACCGCTCGGATAGGGCCTCGATCATGTTAGATAGCCTGGCCGTAGAAGTACTCCTCTTCGCAAGGCTGCGGGCTGCTGGCGCGATCCCAATCGTTGAGGATCGTTCCCATCAGCACGGAGCCATCGAGCTTCAGCCGCTGCACGCAGGCGAGCGCGAGGGCTCTGCTGGTTCGATTTGCCTTTAGGACCAGGACCACGCCATCGCCTTTTCGTGCGAGCACGCGGGCGTCAGAGATATAGGTCATCGGGGGCGTGTCGATTAGAATGGTGTCGAACCGCGTGGAGAGGTGACTTAGTAACTCGCCCATGAGCGGCGACTTTAATAGCACCGAGATATTCACGGTGCCTGGACCGCTGGGCAGAACGGAGACACCAGGGATGGAGGTGGCGCGGACGAGCGCGTCGAGCGGTGTCTGGGAGAAGGACATGGCCCCGCTGAGCAGATCGGTGACGCCCCAGTTATTTGGAACGGAGAAGATGGTGTGGAGGCGCGGTTGGCGGAGGTCGCAATCGATGAGCAATACGCTCCGGCCGCTTTCACCGAGGGCAATCCCTAAGTTCGTGAGAACCGTGGTTTTGCCATCACCGGCCGATGGGCTGGTGAGGACGATGACCTTTGCGCCCTCATTGCCCCCGGAAAGAAACTGCAACGAGGTGAGCGCGGCGCGAAACGACTCGGCCACCGGCGACGGTTTTTCAGTCCAGGAGAGCAGCTCGATGGATGCCGGTGGCTCCTCCAACCGGGGCACAACAGAGAGGTTTTGCGGCCGGAAGGGGCGAACACGAGCGAAAAATGATCCTAGACCGGTGGCGCCGCTGGGGGAGAACTTCACGGAGGGGATGACGCCGAGTTCGGGGGCGTCGAGAACCGACGACGTATCACCGGGTTCACGGAAGGTTGTACCAGCGCGGAAGCGGAAATAGAGCGCAAGAAGCGCGATCCAGAGGCCCGAGAACGCGCCGGCAATTGTGTTCAGGCCGAGGCGGGGGGTGGCGGGGCGGGAGGGGGGAATGGCCGGGTCGACGACACGGATCGAGTTGGGCCGGATGGCGGCGCCGACGTTTGCATCCTGGGCTTTGCGGAGCATGTCCTCGTAGATTTGGCGGGTTGTGTCGACTTCGCGCTTGAGCATCTTGTAGCGGACGGAGCGGGAAGACTGGTCGGTAACGACGGCGAGTTGGGCGGCGTAGGTGCCGCGGAGCAGGGATTCGCGGCGCATGGCCGAGTCGTACTCGTTACGAACGCGGCTGAGAATGTTGGCCCTTTCGCGGGCGGCGGTGGCGGAGAGTTCATCGATCTGCACTTTGAGGCGCTGCACTTTGTAGTGAGAAGGAGTGAAGATTCCGTTCATTTCGGCGCTCTGGCGATTGAGATCGGCAATCCGCGAACGGTAATCAGTAAGAGCCTTGCTATCGAGAACTTCGGGAACGGAGTCGGCGTCGGCGGAACTGGCGATTTCGGCGTGGGCTTGCTTGCTCGTGCGATCGGCCTGGGCCCGGGAGAGTTCCACTTGTATCTGGCGTAACTTCTCTTCGGCGACGTTGTCTTTTTCGGCAGTTAGTAACAGGCCGGCGGAGTGGGAGTAGAGTTCCAGTTCCCGTTCGAGTTGTTCGAGGCGGGTCCGCAGTTGGCGGGCACGGGCGGAGAGGAACTCGTCGGTCTTGCGGGCGGAGTCCGTCCGGAGGAGGCCATTCTGCCGGATGTATTCGCCGGCAAGCGCATTGGCAAAGGAGGCCGCCTGTTCCGGGGCGGGATGGGAGTAGGTGATGTCGACCGTGCGGGAGGTGGCGGAGGCACGGATTTTCAGTCTGCCGCGGGCCTCTTCGATCGCCACCTCCGGGGCCGGCGTGACCGTGAGCCACGGGCTGAACCGGGCGGGGAGATAGTCCGACCAACGGACGTCGCGCAACTGCGTGCTTTGGAGCAGGCGGCGAAAGAAGCCCGGAGGAGCGGGCGGCGGCGGGGCACCGGCGCTCTCGAGCACGGCGGCGATGAGGTTGCGGCTCTCCAGAACCTTCACCTGGGTGTCGACGTATTTGTCGATTGTGACCTGGGAGGCAGGTGCGTTGGGGTCAAGGGACCGGAGGTTCAGGAAGTCGGCGTTTGTATCCTGCAGTTCCAGAGTGGCCGTAGCCTCATACATAGGAGTGGCGACGAGGGAAACGGCAATACCGAGGGCGGCGCCCGCGGCGACGAGACAGATTATGAGCCGCCAGTTGCGGACTAGGACTGCGAAGGCCGATCGCGCGCCGGGAAGGGGCGCGGGTACATCGCCGGGCTCGGGCGCCGGGGACGGCCAGTTTCCGGTCCGGGATTGTTGGATGGCCACGGGTTGGCGAATGAGAAGTGATTCGGACATAGTGGGTGTAAATGGATTGGCCACGGACTTATCGAGCCTGGCGCCAGATGACGACGCCGGTTCCCATCTGGATGGCGGCTTCCAGGCCGCGAAGTGCCATATTTTTTGGCAGATTGTTAGGAACGAAAAGGATGTCGTCCGGCTTCAACATGACATTTGGCTCTTTACTTTCGAGTATCTTGTCGAGATTGACGGCGATATCTTCGCGTTCATCCGAATCCGGGCGCATTCGAAGGATGCGCGCCTTTTTCGGGGCGGCGGTTTTCTGGAACCCCTGCGCCATGGAGACAGCCTCCAGGACGGAGATGCCGGGTTTGGAGCCAAGAACGACCTGGCCTGGTTTCTGTACTTCGCCGACGACAAAGATGGACTTGGATTTGGCGACGGAGATCAAGTCGAATGGGCGGATGGCGATATTGACGGTGGAATCCAGAATGGACTGGATCCGCAGTTCGGCGGAGCTGGTGCCTTCGGCATCCTCACGGGCGCCAGCGACGAGAATGGGCCCATACTGCGCTTTTCGCACGAGGCGGAGGGTATCGCCAGCGTCGGGCGCCAGTCCACTGGCAAGGGCCAGCACTTCAGAGATCGTCTTTGGCCCCTGCAGCTGGTAGGTACCCGGGGCTCCGACGGCGCCCAGAATGGACACCGGCTGGCTGCCGAACTGCGTGATGCTGACGGTGACAACGGGGCTGCGCAGGAACTGCCGCAGCTTGGCGGCGACGCTTTCCTCTAACCCGGCGGTGGTCAGTCCACCGGCGGATACTCGACCGACGAGGGGAAGGCTGAGATAGCCCCCCTGATCGATCCGGACGGGCTTGCCGGAAATATCTTCACAATCCATACTTTGGAGGGTCACAATGTCGCCGGGCCCAAGAATATACGTGCCGGTATCGGCGGCGGTCGGGTGTTTTTCACCGGCGAACGCAAGCAGGGCGGCCGTGATGCCGATCGCGCATCCAAACGATATTCGTTGCCGGTGGGTCATTTCTTGTCTTTTCGGGTAGAGTTAGTCAATGGGACGGAGTGGCAGCGAGTTAGCATTCTGTAACTGTCGATTCGCCCAGGATGGCCGACAGTTTTCTATCCAGTTCGTTCATGCGGGCAACCAGGCGGTCCAGGCACTCCGCCAGCACGGGCACGGTGAGATCGGGAGCGTTCTTCTGAAGAGACTGAGCTGACTTCCCGAGTACGGCCTGGCGGGCGTACTCGGAAAGGCTGCGGCTATTGGAGGCCGTGCTGGCACGTTTGAGAAGTTCGTATTCTTCGGTGGAGAGGCGAAATGTGACAACAGAGCTCCGGACGCAGACTGGTGTTCGCATTGGCGCTATTTGCTCGAACCGATTTGAATGCCGGGAGAGACGGTCGCGGCCCAACGGGTGGCGTGGACGGGACGGGGAGGCGCATCGAGGTCCGGATTGATGACCGGGCCCACCGCCGCCGCATCCACTTCCACGGAGACAGAGCGATTGAGAATCGTGATTGAGAGGACCAGACGATGGCCGTCCTTAATGGTCTGCAGGATGCCATCGACTCCAGCAAGCGGACCGGATTGGATACGCACCGCGTGTCCGACCTCCACGTAGGGAACAGGTTCACAGGCCAATCCTGCGGCGATAGCCTTTTGGATCGCGTGCATCTCCTCATCGTCGACGGGCATGAGCTGGCGGCCAAAGCCGACGATACGAATCACGCCGGTCGTGTCCAGGACTGAGGCTCGCTGATCGCCGGAGAACCGGCAAAACACATAGCCTGGGAAAAGTGGTAGTTCCAGGCTGACGTACCGGTCTGCCCATTTGCGGCGTGACAGATAGCAGGGAAGAAACGCCTCCAACCCACGGCCTTCCAGCTGGACGCCAACCGCCCGCTCGTGCCGTACGCGAACGTAGAGGGCAAACCAACGCGGACTCGAATGAGCGCATTCGTTCAACATGTTGATAACTCACTTTAATAACTAATGTGCTGAGCGCCAGATAACATCTGAGGCTCTCCCGCAGCCCATATCGGGGCTCGAGGATTGGACGGCAGTCAGGGCAATGCCTATGTGTTGCCCGCTGCCGGAAGGGCCGGATGCGACGTATGAACGCGCATGCAGTATAGGGATTGCAGAACGGATCGTGGCGCGATCCGGACAGGCTTTCGCCAATCTGACTTACAGAGAAGTCACAACAGTTTCAATGCAATGGCCGAAGAGGGATGGGGAGGCCGGCATCGCTAAGGGTGCTGGCTGGAAATTGACGCTCGCGCAGGTGGCGCGAACACTATCAATCATTTGTATGACTGAGCTTAATCCGAGCAAACACATCTGTCAACAGAAATAATCACAGATACATTCAACACTGTTCGAATCCCTGGTTAACACATAGCACTTAGGCCGCCCTGCTTCGCCAACTTATCTTCCATTTGACAGGGAGTACCAGAAGTAACCCCCCGTCTGGAGTACTGTTTCTGTAAGTTCGCGCGAAAATACGCGCTTCTCTTTTCTTTCCAATACGATGGGCGAATATGTGAATACGCATGTAGTCGACGCACGCTTTCACAGCGACAACATGCGGTCAGTCAGGATACGTTGGTGACCAAATATCGTCGCACTTTGCGCCCATTGCGACTTCGGCCAAGGATGGCGGAGGAGGAGAGATTCGAACTCTACCCGGACCCTATCGGCCCATATCGCCCTATGCTAAGTGCTTGAAATCACTGTTAGCTAGTTCGCGCGCTTCCGGCTGGTTTTACCCTGTACGGGGGCTGGTTCACCATTTTTCACCATTTTCGGTGACTTTTTCCGCTTCGCTTCGTTCTTCCGGATCACTTCCCAAAGGTCGGTCAACTTCGCTTCATCACCTGGGAGAGCGTGGCTGTAAATCTTCGCCGTCGTGTGTGTGTCCCGATGGCCCAGCCGCTTCGAGACGGCCGCCAGCGGCGCGCCGGAGGATAGCAGCAACGTGGCGTGAGAGTGGCGGAGGGTGTGGAGCCCGGCGCCCTTCAATCCGATCTTATCCGCCAAGGCGCGGACGGCCTTTCCCATCGTCTGCGGCTTCATGTAGTCGCCGTCGGGATTGGCGAGAATCAAGTTCAGATCCTTTCGGTACCCATCGCCCATCAAAGCCGCGTTCTGCGCCTGGCGATCCCGGTGGATGTCCAGATATGCCAGGGTCCGCGGCGAAAGCGTAACGCGCCTCTCTGAGCGGGATTTCGTCGGCTTCACGAATACCGTGCCGTCGTCTTTTTCACAGAGCGATTGCCAGATCCGAATCCGGCCGGCGTTGTCCAGATCCACCCATCGCAGCGCAGCCAGTTCCCCACGGCGCGCGCCGGTGTCCGTCGCCAGCCGAATCACTACGGCCATCCAGGTGTCACCGGCGGCGGCTTCGAGTGCGGCGATCTGCTGGGCGTCCAACACCTGGGCCTCCTCAGTATCGCTCGCCCGCACCGTGCAGGCCAGGGCGGGATTGACGACCAGCAACTTTTGCTTCACCGCCCGATTCAGCGCGGCGCGGATTGCCCCATGGGTTTCGCGTACGGTCCGATCCGCCAGCGTCTTGTACAATTCGGCGTAGACGGCCTCTAGGGCGGCCGCGGTGAGCTTGTCGAGCTAACATCCCCCAACGCCTTCCGGACCGGCGCAACGCCGTTCCTGTACCGTTTCCAGGTGCCATAGGTCCGCGTGGCTTCGACCGTCAAAAGCCACTGATCAAGGTATTGCGAGAGGGTGAGGACGGCCGGCGCCGTTTCACTGGACCGGGCATTGTTCAGCGTCTTGACGAAGTCGTCGGCTTCCTTCTTCGTGTGGAATGTCGCGGAATCAACGACCGCCTTCCCGTTGGCGTCGTACCCTTTCCAGAACTGAACACGCCAGCTGACTTTACCGTTTTTTCGGGGGCGGCGGTAGATGCGGGAGATCATTTCTCTAAACCCTTGGGCGTGTCAATTTCCCACATTCGATTGAGAGCGACGTTGAGGTCTCCGAGTACTGGACCGAATTTTTGGATCAGTTCCGGGTGTTCTGCGATGATCTTCGATATTCCATCCATAGCCTTTTTGATACGGCCGGCGGCAATCCTGGCGTTGCGCGTAGTCATCAGGAGGTCGCCAACTTGAGAGTCGATGAGGGCCTGGAAGACGTTGGCGTGTGCGGGTTGACCGTTTTCGGAGGCGAACCGCTCCAGTTTGGCAAGCGCCAATAGATCCGGCGTGCGGCCAGTCTCCCACCGCGCCACGGTGTTGATTGCTACGCCAAGCCGAACCGCGAAATCCTGCTGGGATAGTCCCAAGGCATTCCGCAGCCACACGATTGCGCTATTCACTGGGCTTAAATCCCGCTCGACTGTTCTTGGTCTGGCCACCGAAGCGAGGATAGCAAATTTTAGAGACCGTGGTTATTGACACCATCAATAACTCTAGGGCATAATCAGAGAGAAGGAGATAAGCAGTGAATAACAAACCCTTTTGGACCCCCGACGAATTTCTAGCCAGCGGCGAATGCCCCTACGGCCGGAGCGTCTTGTACAGACTTCTGAACGAAGGGAAGATCCCAGCCATCCGGCATTCCCGTTCGTTCGTTATCCCGAAAAGCGCATGGTATCGCCACCTGGAAACCTGCGGCGGGATGCTGGCGGCGCAGTAGCCGCTGCCGACCAATACGGCTGGAGACGGCCGTCACCGTCAACCCCAACCCAACGAGAAAACCATGCCCACCAAAACGAAAAAGCCCGGGGCTGTAACCCCGAGCGATTCCAAAAACAGTCTGCCGACTGCCTTGATTATGACCGAACCGAGCCCGGCCGGTCAAGGAAAAACACCCGCCAGAGAACCGCTCATCCTTCACGGTCTTGATGATTGGGACCGCGAACTGGTAGCGACGTTTCGCCAGATTGTGGACCGCGAAAACGGTTGCAATTCCCCGGTTGAAGAACTCATCACCGACCTGGTTCGCATGTACGCATGGCGGACGGTAAGCACCCCCGCAGTCATTAAGCGTTGCGAAGAATTCACCGCCTTGGCGGAGGGCTTCGAAGATGACGCCGTTATCTACATCCGCCACAATCCCAAGCTGCTGGACAAGCTGCTGGCCGCGGGCGCCCCGGAGGGGCGTTAGTACGGACCGTAACATCGGGACGGGAGCGGCAGGGACGCCGCTTCCCTCTTCCCAACCGGCCACTGGGCCGCGTTGCCTGAATTGCGGCGCGCCGCTGCTCGATGTTCTGGGACACGAACCCTATTTCCTCCGCTTGTGCCAATGCCGGAAGATCCGGCGTGCTGACCTGGTCGACGGCGCCGCGCTGTTGTTTTGCGTGGTGGCGATCAGCTTGTGGGGGTGTTTGTGAAGCCCACCATCATCAACATAGACCTGATCCGCATGGACGGCGGCACGCAGCCGCGCCAGGGGATTAGCTGGGAGATCGCTTACGAATACGGGGACCTCATGGCCGAAGGCGTCAAGTTGCCGCCCGTCACGGTCTTTTACGATGGCTCGGAATATTGGCTGGCTGATGGCTTCCACCGCGTCCATGCGGCGAAGTCGCAGGATATAGCGGACATCACGGCGGACGTTTTTCAAGGCACGCTCGAAGACGCTCAGTGGTACTCGTTTGGCGCTAACAAGTCACATGGGCTACAACGGTCGAATGACGACAAGTATCGGGCCGTGCAGGCGGCCTTAAAACATCCAATGTGCGCGGGTTTGAGTGACCGTGCCATTGCGAAGCATGTAGGTGTGGATCACAAAACCGTTGCTGGCTATCGGGCCAAACTCACTGGGGAAATTCCCCAGTCAAAACTTCGCAAGGGCTCAGACGGCCGCACGATCAACACCAGTAACATCGGCAAGAAGGCCGAACAAGCTCAACCGAAACCAGAAGCGCAGCCGCACCCCTATCCCACACCTGAACGGGAGGAGCTGCAGTTTCCCGTAAAAAAGGAACATGCCCAAAAAGAAGCGGAGATATTTCTAGCGCGCGTGGTGGCGCTGGTGGACGCGCGAATACCTGAAGACCTGAAGGAGGCAGAGGCCGTGTTGGCTGGCATCCTGGCGCGACGAGAAGCCGCTGGCGGGTTAACTGCGTACGAAGCGCGGACGGCGTCATGGGGGTGCATCTGATGCGGCCGGCGGCGACCGGGCCGCAGATCGCAGACCTCGACATTCTCCAAGTGTGGACGGCCGCGGGCGGCGCCCCCCTTCGTGGGAACTACGGCCGTGCGTTTTGGCGGAATGGCGACGGCTACAACGTCCGGCTCTATCCCGACACAGGGACATGGCGCGACTTCACCACAAGTACGGGCGGCGGCATCCTGAAGCTCGTCGAACTCGCCATTGGCGGCGGCAAGCGTGAGGCGTTGGAATGGCTGGCGCAGAACTTCGGCATTGCCACCGGCGGCAGCTATTCACCGGCCGAGCGGATGGAGTTTGCGCGGCGGCGGCAGGCGGCGCGGGCCGTAGCCGAACAGCTGATCCAGCGGCGAAACGAAGCCTTCAATCAGATCCGCGAAGCGAAGCGGCGAAAGCTCGAAGAGTACCACCGCATCAATGGCGCGGCGTATGAGAACGAGGATATCGAACTGCTGGCGAAGGCGGAGGAAGTATACGCCGAACTGGAAGCGCTGGACGCCGAAGGTGACGCGCTGTTGACAGAGAAGGATGCGGCGACGTTGGAGCGGCTTTTATCGGAAAGGAGGGCGGCATGAGGACGGCAACTGTTGATGAAGTGGCGAATTCCGTTATGGGCGGCTCTTCTCATTCGAAGTACTCACACTCAGCGGATTTTGATTCTGCTGTTGGGCGTACAGTGAACTGGGCGGAGTCCAGCCGGCGCGACGTGTTCGATGAGAATCTCGGCTTGGTCCCGTCACTCGCCCGCGCGGTGATGGGCCGCTATCGCTTCGCCAAAGACTCCGGCGGCGCGTTGTATGTGTACGCCGGCGGCGTCTATTCCCGTGGCGCCGAAGAAGCCGTCCGGACGGAATTGCGGGATGTATTGCAGGATTGGGGAAAGCTGAAATCGTGGCGGTCCAGCACCGGCGATGAAGTGGCGCGGTATATCTGCGATGCCCACACCCCGCGTCTATGGGAAGTCCCGCCGGTCGATGAGATAAACGTCCTGAACGGTATCGTCGACGTTCGCACCGGTGTATTGCGGGAGCACACACCGGAGTTTCTGAGCTCGATTCAACTCCCCATCCAGTACGACCGCGACGCGAAGTGTCCCGCATGGTTTCGATTCCTGGTAAGCACCTTGCCGGAAGACCTTCACCGTCTCATCTGGCAGTACATCGGCCTGCTGCTGGTTCCCGACATGTCCTACCAGAAGGCGGCGTTATTCTTCGGGCCTGGCGGCAACGGAAAGAGTGTCCTGATAGACGCGATTCTGGCGCTGCTGGGGCGTTCGAATGTGTCGTCCAAGACATTGCACCAGCTCGAAGAGAACCGCTTCGCGGCGGCCGATCTAATGGGCAAGCTGGCCAACGTCAGTTCCGATCTTCCGGCCCAACACCTGGCCGACTCCTCCATGTTCAAGATGATTGTTGGATGTGACGAGGTTGACGCCGAACGGAAGCACCAGCCGGCGTTCAAGTTCCGTCCATTCGCGCGCATGCTGTTTTCCGCCAACACCTTCCCGCGATCCGGGGACGCCACCGATGGATTCTTCCGCAAGTGGATTGTATTCCCGTTCGAGAAATCGTTCGAGGGAACCGAGCGGCGGAACAAACGCGAACTCGACGCCGAACTACAGAGCCCCGCGGAATTGTCTGGCGCGCTGAACATGGCATTGCAGGGATTGGCGTCCCTGCGGCGGTCGGGATTCTACGAGTCTGCCACCGCGAAAGATGCGGCGCGCGCCTTCCGTGAGACCACTGATCCTCTATCGGTTTGGCTTGAAAGCCGCACTGAGCGCGACGGTACCGCCCGGATTCCTTGCAATGAACTGCTATTCACCTTCAACGAAGAGGTTTCCAAGGTCAACGGACAATCCTATATCACCGCGCACACGATGACTAAAACACTTAGGGACAAGGGGATAGAACGAAAACGCTCAGGGGATTGGTTCTATTTCGGACTGCGTTGGAAGGCGGTGTCCGAGTGATTCAACCCCTGCAACTTATCCGTCTTGTCCAACTTTTTTCCTCCTTCATTTACTTCTGTGTATGTCCCGCAGTGGGAAAAAACCAAGACAACACGGATAACACGGATACACCAACCCATCTGGGGAACTTCCTCAGATACCAAAAGGACACCATGACCCCATTCGACCTCTTTCTACATGGCCTTCGGGCCGATGCGCGCCTGGGCCGCTACCTGCCACCGGCGACGCAGTACCAGACACCGGAGACGGTGATTCTCGCGCTTACGCTGGCTCTCGCCGAAGCCACCGAAGGCACCCGGCCTCACCCGGCCCACATGCTGCTCGAAGAACTGGACGCGGCCGTATGTGCGCGCTGAGGCTTCTGGTGTGCGAGCACTGCCGCACCCAGTTCGAAGTCAACGTGTCACGGCGGGAGCGGTTCTGCTCTCCTGCGTGCCGTGTGGCAGCCAAGCCGGCACCGAGCGGCGGCGGGAATCATACCCGACCTACGGTCTACACCACCCGTTGTCCTACGCGCGAAACTTTGCCACCTTTTCGTTTTTTCCCCGGCGGTGAAAAAAAACCTGAAAATAACCCTTGCAATCGACGATGATTATATTTTATCATACAGGTTGTAGGGCAAAGTCCTTGGAAACAAGGCACACGCGGACTTCGTGGGCCGCAACACGGGACTTAGATGGTCCCCGAAGGAAAGCCACGCCATGACACACACTTTTACCCGAGACGAGTTAAGCGCCAAAATCCACACCGCTGCGGCCGTGGTCAAGGCCACCGGAATTTCGCCAACTGACCTACAGCAACTATGCAACCGTAAAGTGCTGATGTTCTCGTCTGTGAAGTTCGGAGGTCGGACGTTTCGACGGTTTAGCCTGCTCGAAATCCTTACCGTAAAGGCGATGGAAGTTATCCGGCGGTTCAACTTGGAATACAGTAAAGCGGACCGGATGATTAGCGGCGTGCGGTCATTGATTGGTCAGTTCTGCCTGAAGGCGGATTACCAGAACGCAAACCGTTACGCGATGATCTTCGACCATGAGACATTCGCCGGCGACATCTTGTTTTTCCCTGGCGATAGCCCCGTCGGCAACATGAGCAACTACCGTGCGAAAGCGGCCATTGTGCTCGACCTCGAAGCCATCATAGAAGACGCGATGTCTGATCTGATGGACGAAGAAGGACCTGGCGAAACCGATGGCGCGGAGGGTCCCGAGTAATGGCCAACCAAACGAAGAAGGCCAAAGTCTTCCGCGCCGGCCACCTCGAAAAGACCCTGGAGCCGGAAGACGTCGACGCCTACATTTTCGCCACCCATACCGCCAAGGTCCACCGCAGCAACGGGCAGGTGTTCCGTATCGACCTACCCGAGAAGCACCACCGGAGTTTCGCAAGTCGGACGATTTACGGGCAGCTGGCCGGCGATAACAGCCACTGCCAGCATATCGGCAACCGCAGCCTGTTCCGCTAGTCGAACGGGTTTCCCAGAAGGCTACCGCCTTCCCCACCACTCCCCCCACCCCAACCACAAACTAACGCCGTGAGGCGTGAGGAACACCTATGAACGAATCCGTTTATGACCAACTGGTGACCAAACAGGCCACCCTGACCGGCATCGTCGCGAAGATCGCCGCCGAAGGCCGCGCCGCCACCGACGAAGAGAAGTCCCAACTGGACAGCCTGAAAGCCGACGTTGACGCCATCCAGAAGAGCTGGACCGACAACGGCCGCCGCGCCTTCCTGGCGGGCCTCCAGAAGCCCGAGAAGAGCAACCTGGTATTGAAGGCGAATGAGTCCTTTGCGGACACGTTCAAGGGCCAGTACCCGAACGAACTGGAAGGGCTGAACCTGGGCCTGCTGGTCCGTGGCGTGGTCACCGGCGAATGGAGCGGAGCCGAACTGGAACGGAAGGCGACCCTCAGCACGAACCTCTCCAGCGCTGGCGGCTTTCTGGTTCCCGAGCCCCTTTCCAACCGCGTCATCGACCTGGCGCGCAATCGCAGCTACGTAGTGCAGGCGGGCGCCGGTACGGTCCCGATGACTTCCTCGACGCTGGACATTGCCAAGCTGTTGAGCGATCCCACGGTCTCCTGGTACCCCGAGAACGGCACCATCGCCGAGACGGATGTCACCTTCGGCCGCGCTTCCTTCAAGGCCAACAAAATGGCCTGTGTGGTCCGCATGAGCAATGAGTTACTGGAAGACGCCGCCAACGTGCAAACCATCGTCGAGAACGCCATCGCGTCGGCCATCGCGCTGGAACTGGACCGCACCGCGATTGTTGGCACCGGCGCCGGCCAGCCGCTGGGCGTCGTCAATGGCACTAATATCAACACCGTCACGAGCGTGGGCACCCTGGCCGATTACGACGACTTCATCGACGCCGTCTTCGCGGTTCGCGGCTACAACTTCGAACCCAACGCGGCCATGTATTCCCCGACCACCGGGAAGAAGCTCGCGAAGATGGTCACCGGCCTGGCGTCGGACCTCACCAAGCTGGTCCCCCCGGCCGACTTCGCAAATCTCCAGAAGTACGTCACGCCTCAAGTGGGCGACACCGTCGCCATCGTCGGCCAGTGGGATCAGTACCTCATTGGGCTGCGGAGTCAGCTCCGCATCGAGATCAGCCGCCAAGCCGACACCGCCTTTATGAAGGATCAGAGCCTCATCCGCGCCGTGTGGCGTGGGGATGGCATGCCGATCAACGGGCGCGCCTTCGCGGTCATGAGCGGTATCTCCTAAGCGGTCCATTCCACGCACCCAGACAACTGGGGGCGGCGAGGGCCGCCCCACTGGAGCCACTATGAGCCTTTCCCTTCCCGAAGTTTTCAAGATTGTCGAAGCGATGCCCAACGCCACCGATGCCGCGGGCCGCACCGGGGACTATGTGTCCCTCAAGAACGCAAAGCGGGCCTATGTCTTCGTCGACATCACGCAGGGCAACGCCGCCACCATCGCCCTTACCATCGAGCAGGCCTCCGCCGTCGCCGGCACCGGCTCGAAGGCCATCACCGCCACCGTCCCGATCTGGTCGAACCTGGACACGGCCGCCAGCGATACGCTGGTCCGGCGCACCGATGCCGTCAGTTATACGACCGACGCCGGCGTCAAAAACAAACAGGTGATTTTCCAGATCGACCCGGCGCAGCTCGACATCGCGAACGGCTTCGACTGCATCACGGTCAAGACGGGCGCGTCCAACGTCGCCAATCTGACCGGCGCGACCTATTTCCTCGAAACCCGCTATCCGCAGGCCACGCCGCCCGCGGCTATCACCGACTAATCGACCTTCGAGCCGGGGAGCCGCGCCCCATACCAAACGGCTCGAATGTGCGGCGGCCGGGTTCTATTTTTCTTCCCCGGCCGCTGCGCTGAAAGATCACATATGATTCGCAATCTGATAAACCGATTCATTCGCAAATCTGGAGTCGCAACGCCCGACAAGTGGCTAAAGGGCGCGCTGGGCGTCGAGGAGTCCTGGGCCGGCGTCGAGATCACCGGTGAAGGCGCGCTCGCGTCCAGCACGGTCACAGCCTGTGTCCGTCTACTCTCCGAGTCCGTCGCCAGCCTTCCTCTCCACGTCTACCGGCGCACCGATAGCGGCAAAGAGCGCGCGACGGATCACCCGTTATACAAGCTCCTGCACACGCGCCCCAATAAGTTCCAGACGAGCTATACTTGGCGGGCTCACATGATGACGAGCGTGTTGCTTACCGGCAGCTCCTACAACGTCATCGAGCGGGATCTACAGGGCCGCATCATCGCCCTGTGGCCGCTCGATTCCTCCCGGGTAACCATCAAGGCCGAAGGCGGCGAACTCTTCTACGAGACCCGCATCGGCGGAGAGCCGCGCCGCTACAGCTACGGTGAGGTCCTGCACGTCCGCGGGCCATCGCTCGACGGGATCGTCGGCCTCTCCGTCGTCAAGCTCGCCAAGCAGGGCATCGGGCTTGACCTGGCGATGTCGCAGCACGGAAGTTCCTACTTCAAAAACAACGCGACCCCCACGGCCTATGTGACTACGCCGGTGGCGATGAGCGATAAGGCAAAGTTCCAATTTTTGGACTACCTGATGCAGCGCTTTGGCGGCGCGAAGAACGCCGGCAAGATTCCCATTTTAGAAAGCGGGATGGAGATCAAAACGGTGTCGTTCTCCCCGGAGGACAGCCAGTTCCTTCAATCCCGCCAGTTCAGCGTACAAGACGTTTGCCGTTGGTTCAAAGTCAGTCCCCACCTGGTCGGAGATCCTACGCGCCTGGCCTACGCTTCGAGCGAAGCCGAATTCAACGCCTACCTGGTCCATTCGCTTTCGCCGCACCTGGTCAACATCCAATCCGAGATCAACTGTACGCTGTTGGGCGACGACGCCGAACACCTGGCCGAATTCGACCCCAACGGGATGGCGCGCGGATCGCAGGTTGAACGCTACGCCGCCTATGAAAAGGGCCTGGGCGGGCCTAATCCATGGCTGACCGTTGCCGACGTGCGGGCGGCGGAGAACCTTCCGTTCCTCCCCGGCACCGACCAGATACCCCAGAAAGAGGTACCCCGTGTTGCAGCTTGATACCCCGCTTGAACTGAAAAGCCTGGACGAAAGCACCGGCGAATTCGAGGGCCTGGCCGCCGTCTATGGCAACGTCGACTCTCAGGGTGACCGCATCGAGCCCGGCGCCTTCGCCGCAGATGACGGAATCGAAGTGCCGATCCTCTGGAACCACAAGTCCGACCCTATCGGCGTCGGCAAGCTCACCAACACCCCGGCCGGCGTCGTCATCAAAGGGCGGCTGCTGCTCGATACCGAAGGCGGGCGCGAAGCGTATGCACGGCTGAAGGCTGGCGCCGCGAAGGGCCTGTCGGTCGGCTTCAAGCTGTTGGATGCCGTCGCGGGCGCTGTACGGCGCATTGTGAGCGGCGCTATCAAGGAGGTGTCACTAACCCCTTGGCCGGCCAATCCAAACGCGCTGGTGACGGCTGTGAAATCGACGCCGAACCCCTACGCCGAACTCACCAAATATCTGTAACGACATTCGCCGGGGTCTTTTCTTCTTTTTCTCCCCCGGCGATGCGGGGGGCCGTCCGTTAGCGGTCCCCTGCTCCCCTCAGAACTTCGCGCCTCACCATTTTTCACCATTTGCACCACAAAGAAAGGGCCATCTCTTGGGTTAGCCCTTTGTTTTCAACGCGATACAGCTGATCTGTGGTGGCGGAGGAGGAGAGATTCGAACTCTCGGTAGAGTTTCCCCTACGACGGTTTTCAAGACCGGTGCCTTAAACCGCTCGGCCACTCCTCCGCACTTCCTTAGTTTAGCGGATTGCGCTCCGCTTGGTCCCGCTCCACGGTTGAACGTTCGTCGCGATGCGTTTAGCAGACCTGAGGCGGTTAGAGCAAAGGGGCTGGCAGGATCGCGGGTTCCGGCGTGTGCGGAGTTGGCGGTTGTGGCTTATCGACGGGGGATCTGATGAAACAGATTGGCCGGGCCGCACCGGTTGAACCGTTCCTTGTAAGCGGCGGCGATGGGGCCCTATGTGAGCCACTGGAAAGGAATCCGTACGCGACTGTGCTGGCGATCCGGATGGCGGGTTACTGCGGTCCTGTTTTTGCGGTCGATGGCGGCGGCGTGGGTGGGTGGCCGCTAACGGATGACTTCCCAGGCCAGGTGTTCCAATTCCGGGGCGAGGAGACGATTCCAGGCCAATTGGACGGCATTGGGGGACCCGGGCGTGGAGACAATGAGCTTGCCACGGTAGACGCCGGCTGTAGCGCGGGAAAGCATGGCGGCCGCGCCTACGACTTCGAAGCTCAACATACGGAAAATCTCGCCAAAGCCGGGAAGGGGCTTTTCGATGCGCTTACTGAGCACGTCGTAGGTGGTATCGCGCGGGGCGATGCCGGTGCCGCCGTTCCACAACAGAATGCGGGCGCTCGTGGCGGCGAGTTCGTCGAGGACGGCGGCCACCTGCGTAGGTTCGTCCTTAATGAGCCGGTAGGCGGTGACTTCGTGGCCCAAGGCGGTGATTTGTTCGCGGAGCCACTTGGCGTTGACGTCGGTCTCCTCCGTGCGGGTGTCGCTGACGGTGATAATGGCGATGCCGATGGGGCCCAGCGACTTGGCCTTTTCGCGATGTTCGTTCGTGCTCTGTGATCCCGTGCTCATTCTTCCAGCGTACGCGATATACTTGCCCGGAACCTATGCAAACAGTCACTCAGTTGTTTCGATTAGACGGCCGAACGGCACTTGTCACGGGAGGCTCGCGCGGGTTGGGAGAGGAAATTGCGCAGGGCCTGGCCGAGGCGGGAGCCAACGTCTACATCGTCGCGCGACGGGAGAAGTGGCTGCTGCCTGCGATTGAGTCCTTAAAGGCAGCGGGGGCGAAGTGCGCCGGATCGGTTTGTGATGTCGCTGATCCGGCGCAAGTAAAAGAGACGGTACGGCTGGCGGCGGAGGAATTTGGGCCGGTGGACATTCTGGTAAACAATGCCGGAGCGACGTGGGGGGCGCCGGCGGAGGAGATGCCGTTGGACAAATGGGACTCGGTGATTGCAACCAACCTGACGGGGACGTTCCTGTTCAGCCAGGAGTGCGCCAAAGGAATGATCGCGCGGAAGCATGGACGGATCATCAATGTTGCCTCCATTGCCGGGATGCGCGGATCGCTGCCGCGGGGGATTCATTGCTCCGGCTATGTGGCGGCGAAGGCGGGCATTATTGGATTGACGCGGGAACTGGCCTGTAAGTGGGCGCAGTATGGGATTCGCGTGAACGCGATTGCACCGGGGTTCTTTCCGACGCGGATGACGGAGGGAGTGTTGCCCCATTTAATTGAGGATTTGAAGCAGAATGTGCCAATGGGGCGTCCGGGGCGGGATGGGGAGATGAAGGGCGTGGCGGTATTTCTGGCGAGCGATGCGAGTAACTATGTGACGGGGCAGACGCTAGCGGTGGATGGCGGGTCGACGTCGGTGACGGTGTAATTGAGTTAGCGCGCGTGTAACAACAACTCCTGTGTTTGGGCAATCGGCGGACGGAGGAGTTATTTCATGGAGAGAACTAAGGGTCCGGCGTTCGTCGGCTCTTAAATCTGACTTTCGCTGGCGCCGTTTCCCTCCGCAAATACCCGGCGCCAGCAGATTTTCCCTGGAAGCGTGTTTCTTGAAACGTTGACGCTGACCGGGTTGGCGTTCCGGCCGGGGATATTGCTTTTTTGATGTACAGCCTGCTTTAACGGTTACGCCGGTTCCCCGATACGATCGACACGGCTATGCGAAGTACATGAGGCCGAGCGTGACGACGTGGTTTGATTTGACGTTCCGGGGATGGACATGATCTTCTCAATGACCCTTGTTCCAGGCTGGGTGTACGGTAGCAGAAGTTTGGCTGGCGGGCGCATGCGGTGCCTTAACCTGGGGCGTTAGGTTTATGGGACCGTGGATTCGGGAACATCGCCGTATCCCAATGAACCCGAAGCCCGCCGCAGAAGCTCGCTCCCACGGCAAGAACAACCCCAACCCTACTTCCCTAAAACGCTAGGCACCAACGGCTGTGTCGCTTCCAATCCACTAAAATCGTCGTCCCCGCCCACTACCGCACCCTCGTGGTACTCCTCGTCCGCATTGACCTTCCACAAGTCATACGTGGGCCCGATCCCCCGCATATCCGCCACAATATTCCGCGCCGCTAAAATCGCCGTCAACATCGAATGGTCCTGGTTGTTATACCGGTGCATCCCGTTCCGCCCCACCAACTGCAAATTCGGGACGACCTCTAAAAACCCACGAATCGCCGCAATCCCACGCTCGTAATGTTCGTCATAAACCGGATACGCCTTCGGCTGCCGCACCACGCACCCGTCCACAATCGTCTCCAGCCGCGCCAGCCCTAAACTGGCCAGTTCCTTCCGCGCCAGATTCACCAGGTCGAGATCGGGCAGGTTCCACAACCCATCCCCCTCGAAACAGAAGTACTCCAACCCCAAACAAGTCGTCGCCGCGTCCGGCACCATCTCAGGACTCCAATTCTTGAAGTTCTGAATCCGGCCGACCTTTACACGCGGTTCGTGAATGTAAATCCAGTTATCCGGAAACAACTCCGGCTGGGCAACAATCAAGGCAACCGTCAAAAAGTCCCGATAATGAAAATCATCCGCCGCCGACAACACCTCCGGCGGCGGCGCCGGATCCAGCTTCTGAATCAACTCCCGGATCGGCAGCGAGCTCACAAAATAGGAACCAGCAAACTCCCGCCCGCCCGCAACCACCGACGTCACTCCAACACCGGGCTCCCAGCGGATCTTGTCCACTCCGGTGCCCATCTCCACAGTGCTGCCGGAGGCCTCCACAATCTCCCGCGTCCGCTGCCACATCATCCCCGGACCCTTCCGCGGATACTGAAACTCGTGAATCAAAGTCTTGATGGACTTGTCCGCCTTCGAGGCAAACAACGCGTTTTTCACCACCGACAACAGCGACAGCCCCTTAATCCGCTGCGCCGCCCACTCGGCCCGGATCTTCTTGCACGAAATCCCCCAGACTTTCTCGGTATACGACTCGAAAAAGATCTTAAAAAGCCGCCGCCCAAAGCGATTCGAAACCCACGCCTCGAAGTTCTCTTCCGGTTTCACGGGCGCCATCCGCGCCCACACGTACGACAACCCGCACCGCACCGATTCAAACAGCCCCAGGCCGACCAACGCATTCATCGGCTCCAACGGATACTGGAAAAACTTCCGCTGGTAGAAGATCCGCGACATCCGCGGCCGCGTCAGGAAATCGTCCCCCAACACGTCCCGCCACATCTTGTTCACCGCGCCGACTTTCGTGAAAAACCGGTGCCCACCAATGTCGAACAGGTAGCCCTTATATTCGGCCGTCCGGGAAATCCCGCCCACCGTCCGGTCCTTCTCCAGAACCACCGACCGCACGTCCTTCCGCGCCAGTTCGTAAGCCGCCGTTAAGCCAGCCGGACCTGCACCAAGAATGACCACCGGGCTGGGTAAAGGGGAAGGATTTCGTGGAGCCATCGGGTCCGCCACGCATACATACCGCTCACTGCGAGCAATACACGCGCCAGACCCATAATAGCCGCAAAAGCCACCACCGCGCAGTGCTTAGGCCAGCCGCAGGTACTGGAACTGTTCGATGAGCTGGAAGTTGTTCCGTAGCGCCACCGGGTTCTCTCCCCGCTGGTCGATCTGCTCCGCATCAATCGCGCCTAAATCCGCCGCCTGCTGCAGGTATTCGATCTTCGCCGGGTCAATCCCCATTAACCGACAACACGTCGCGTCAACCGCCATCAAATCCCGGCCAAATACGATCGTGCCCATCGGCTTCGCCACGCCCTGGATCGGCCCGTTCCCTTCCATCCCCACAATCCCGTCCACAATCGCAAACGTGTTGCGGAAACGCCGGTTCAACGCCACAATCGAATTCGCAATCCCGTAATGGTGCAACAGGTTCTTCGGCCAGCCGTAAATCGATCCTGGCACCACCCCGAAGAAGTTCTTCATCGACAGCGTCGCCCCCGCCCAATGGTGGGTCTTCATCTTGGGCAGCGATACAATCAGATCCGCCGCCAGCAGCGTCTCGGAGAAGTAGAACTCCGGGCGCCCCAGGAACGACGAGATCGACTTCACATCGTCCCGGTTCAGATCCACGAAGTGATCGTCGAGCGCCTTGAACTGCTGCCAGTACCCGGCCTCCTCGGTCAACCCAAAAGTGTCCCGCCGGTGCCCCGGCCCCTCGCCGATCGTCACCTCGGCGCCCAGCGAACGGAACGCCTCAAACGCCGCCACAACAACCCGCGGACTGGTGTTGATCGCGCTGGCATGGTCGAACTCCACCAGGTTCGGCTTCAACAACACCCGCTTGCCCTTCACGCTGGGCAACCCGGCCTGCTCCAACCCGGTCAGGATGAGCTTCGTCAAATCGGCGTCATAGCTCGATGCCTTCAACACCGATACCGCCGCCCGTCCCGAATACCGGGCCGGCACTTCTGCCTTCTGCGTCGCGCAACCAGTCAACATACTCGTAGCCACCGCCGCATGAAATCCACGTCGCGAAACATCCCTCATACGCGAGCGCCAGGGCGCAGAAGCGCATGACCGCCGTTGGGCGCGGAGAGGGCTTCCAGTGCGGTGGCCAATACATCTGCCTTTGCCAGCGGACGGTCGTCTTCCGGTAGGTCGACGCCGAAATTACGCAGGCTGACTGCCAGCCACGCTCTGCCCATCCGGGCTCCACACTGTTGCCACAACCCCTTGGCGCGGATCAGGTCCTGCGACAAATCCGCCTCCCCGCAGGACTGCAAACCCAGCAGCGCCAACGCCGTTGTCTCCGGGTACGACGGAAGGTCCACGCCCAATGCCGCCCGGCTTCCATAATTCCATCCCCCATCGGCACATCGCCGCCGCAGGATCATCCCTTCGGCCAGCGTCACGCGCCGCCGCAAAGCACTCGAATTGATCTCCGGCGCGGCCCGCTTTAAAGCCACCAGCGCATGCGAAGTCGGCTCAATCCACGAAACCGTTCCAGGCAGCCATGGCCAGCCCGCAAACTTCCGGTCGTGCCCCAAATGATTCTCGACAAATAGCCCCAGGAAGCGCGAAAGCGTAGTACTTTCCTCCCCGCGCTGTTCCACGAGCCATTCCACCCCTTTCCGAAAAGGTGCATCAAACTGCTTCTTCGCGCAATGCAGCGTTACCGCCAGCGCCGTCGACCAGTGCGATTCGGAGACCTGCTCATTCGGCCGCCATGAACCATCTGCCATCTGCCACGAACGCATCAGATCCCAGCCGCGCTTCCAATGCGGTTGGTCCATCTGGGCATGCAGCGCCAGGAGCGCATAGGCGGTCGGCTCCAGCCACGAGCGCTTCCCCGCAAAATAGCCCCAGCCGCCGTCGGCATTCTGGGTGGCGATGAGCGACGCGAGCCGCTCGCTAAGATAGGTCCCCGGCATCAACCCCTCTATCGGACGGGAACTAAAAAATCTTTAGGGGTGTCTATTGACTCGCCATCCGAATTGCGACATCCTCATTCAATTAACAAATTTTATGCTCATTCGATTTGGACTCTTTCTCCTAATAAGTAGCTTCTATTTACTAGCCGATTCCAAACCCGGCTTCCGCGCACTCCGCGCCATAACTCCAATATTCGAGGAGAACAAAGGCCAATCCGCCCCCGGCGATCGCTTCGTCGCCCGCGACGCCCGCGGCGCGCTGGCCATCACCCGTGACGGCGCTCGCGTCACCCTCTGGAAGAAAAACCCCGATAAGTCCCTCACCAACGCCGATATCGAGATCCAATTCCCCGGCGCCAACTGGTCCAACATCCAGCCCGAATCGAAACGCGACTCCCATACCACCGTTCTATTCGGCAACGATCCCGCCAAATGGACGTCGAATATCTCCCACTACTCGAGCGTCCGCGTCGCCAACGCCTACCCTGGCATCGACGTCGTTTTCCACGCCCGCCGCGGACTCGTCGAGTTCGACTTTGAGCTCGCTCCCAACGCCGATCCAGCCCTGGCGCGCTTCGCCTTCCCCGGCCGCGCCCCGCGCCTCGATGTCGACGGCGCCCTCCGCGTCACCACGGCCGCCGGCGATCTCGTCCTCCCTGCCCCTATCACCACCCAGCCCGGCGGCCGCCAGGTCGCCAGCCGCTTCGCCCTCCACAAGAAGCACGCCAGCTTCATCCTCGGCCAATACGACCGTCGCCTCCCGCTCACCATCGACCCCGCTCTGGCTTATTTCACCTACCTCGGTGGCAGCGGCACCGAATCCCCCTACGCCGTCACCACCGACGCCGCCGGCAACATCTACGTCGCCGGTGCCACCGGCTCCACGAATTTCCCTACAACCACCGGCGCCCTCCAGACCGCCGCCGGTGGCGGCGCCGCCACCGATGCCTTTATCTCCAAGTTCAGCCCCGCCGGGGCTCTGATCTATTCCACCCTCCTCGGCGGCCGCGATACCGATCGCATCAACGACATCGCCGTCGACACCCAGGGCTCCGTCTACTTCTGCGGCGGCAGCGCCTCGGCCAACTTCCCCGTCCCCAACGCCATCCAATCCACCAATAAAGGCGACTTCGACGTCATCTTCGGCAAACTCAACCCCGCCGGCACCGCCCTCGTCTACGCCACCTACTACGGCGGCAACTATCCAGACGAAGCCAACGCCTGCACCATCGACGCCGACAACAACCTCTACCTCACCGGCTACACCGTCTCCGACAACTACCCGTTCACCCAGGGCGCCTTCCAAACCACCAACCGCTCACCGATCTTCGGCAACGGCTTCATCACCAAAATCGCACCCGCCGGCGATAAAGCGGTCTTCTCCACGTTCCTCGGCGGCGGCGCCGATGACATCCTCTACGACCTCGCCCTCGACAAGAACCGGAACATCTACGTCACCGGCACCTCCGTCTCCAGCACCTACCCCACCGTCGGCGCCTACCAACCAACGAACCGAGGCAACCAGGACGCTGTACTCACCAAGCTGAAGGCCGACGGCTCCGGCATTCTCTTTTCCACCTTCATCGGCTCCTCGCAAATCGAAGTCGGCTACGGCGTCGAAGTCGATCCCACCGACAACGTCTTCGTCGTCGGCGTCACTGGCAGCAACACCTTCCCCACCACCGCCAACGCGCTGCAGAAGGATCTCCAAGGCCCGACCGACATGTTCATCATGAAGTTCGACGCCTCCGGGTCCACCCTTCAAACCAGTACCCTCTACGGCGGCAACCGCGAAGACGAACCGTTCAAAACGGCCATCGATAAGAACGGCTCGCTCTACATCATCGGCGCCACCGCCTCCAGCGGCAACCGCCCCGTCGACGCCGTCCAACTGAACCTGAACGGCGGCCGCGACGCGTTCCTGCTGAAGTTCAACAACGCTATCGATCAGGTGCAGATGTTCACCTTCCTCGGCGGAGCCGCCGACGACATCGGCATGTCGATGACGCTCGACACCGCCGGCCGCATCGTGATGGTTGGCCGGACGCTTTCCACCGATCTGGCTACCACACAGAGCGCCGTGCAGAAGGTCAACGGCGGCTCGACCGATGGCTTCCTGGCCGTCATCGACCCGTCCACCGCCGCCAATCCGTTCACGATTTCCACTACACGGCTCACCTTCACTGGGGCCGCCGGCGCGGCTATCGCCCGCCAGCAGTTCACCATCCGTGCCACCACCGGAGCGCCGGAGTGGACCATCGACGCGACGACCCGCAGTGGCGGCAACTGGCTCGCGGCCACCCCGCGCGCGGGCACCGGCAACGCCACCATTGACGTCTCCGCCGATTCGGCCACCCTCGCCGCCGGCAGCTACGACGGCACGCTCAACGTGCGCAACACCCGGCTCGGCACCAACACGGTAATCGCCGTGACGCTCACAGTCACGAGCACCGCTGGCACCCTGCCCGATAACGCCGTCGTCAGCGCGGCCACCTTCACCGGCGGCGCCGTTGCCCCGGGCCTGCTTGTGACGATCTTCGGCAGCGGCATCGGCCCGACCGCGCTCACCACCGCGCAGGTCACCCCGCAAGGGACACTCGCCACGACGCTCGCCGAAACACGCGTACTGTTCGATAACGTCGCCGCCCCGCTCGTCTACGTCTCGGCCAGCCAGATCAGCGCCATCGTGCCGTATGCGGTCGCCACCAAAGCGTCAACAGCCCTGCAAGTCGAATACCGTGGCCAGAAGACGAATGCCATTAACCTGCGTATCGCCGACGCCGCTCCGGGCCTGTTCACTGCCAACTCCAGCGGCAAAGGCCCCGGCGCGATTCTCAACGCCGATAACAGCCTCAACACCGCGTCGAACGCCGTCAGCCCCGGCGGCATCGTGATCCTTTACGGCACCGGAGAAGGCATCACCGACCCCGTCGGCCAGGATGGCCAGCTGGCCACGAGCGTCTATCCCAAACCGCGGCAACCGGTAACGGTGCGCATCGGCGGCAAGGATGCCGAGGTGCTCTACGCGGGCGCCGCGCCGGGCTTGGTGGCCGGCGTTTTCCAAATCAACGTGAAGATTCCGGAAGGCCTCACGCCGGGCCCGCAACCGGTGGTGGTGCAAGTCGGCACCGCATCCAGTTCGCCCGAAGTCACGGTGGCCGTCCAGCCCTAGAGCAAGTTCATCCGCCGCGCCACCCGCGCCAGGATCTCGACAGCCCGGTCGAGTTGCTCGCGGGTGTGCGTGGCGGTAACGATGGTCCGGATCCGCGCCTTGCCTTGCGGCACGGTGGGGAATCCGATGCCAGTCGCGAATAGTCCTTCGGCAAATAGCGCCTTCGAAAACGCGTGCGCCGCGGCCGCTTCACCGACGAAGATCGGCGTGATCGGCGTCTCGCTCCGCCCGGTGTCGAAGCCGAGCTTGGCGAGCTCCTCTTTGAGATACCGCGTGTTTGTCCAGAGCGCTTCGATGCGTTCGGGCTCGCTCTCCAACAGGTCGAAGGCCGCCAGGCACGCCGCCGTCACCGCCGGCGGATGCGACGTCGAAAACAGGAACGGCCGCGCGCGGTGGTAGAGATACTCGATGAAATCTTTCGTTCCGCAAACGTAGCCGCCGAGGACGCCGACCGCCTTCGACAGCGTACCCACCTGGATATCGACGCGCCCGTGCAGTCCGAAATGGTCCACCGTGCCGCGACCGTTTCGGCCCAGGACGCCGGAGGAATGCGCGTCGTCCACCATCATAATCGCGCCGTATTTCTCAGCCAGCGCGCACAGCGCGGGGAGCGGGCCGATGTCGCCGTCCATCGAAAAGACGCCATCGGTGATCAGCAGCTTTCGCCCCGGGACGCCTTCGAGCGCAGCGAGCTTCTCCTCGGCCACCGCAACGTCAGCGTGCGGGAATACGTGGATCTTCCCGCGCGACAGCCGGCAGCCATCGATGATGCTGGCGTGGTTCAGCTCATCGGAGATGATGTGATCTTCCTTGCCCAACACCGCCGACACCGTTCCGGCGTTCGCCGTGAAGCCGCTCTGAAAAACAACACAGGCTTCCACCTGTTTGAACGCGGCAATCCGCCGCTCCAACTCCATGTGCATGTCGAGCGTGCCGCTGATGGTGCGCACCGCCCCCGTCCCGGCTCCGAACTTCCGGACGGCGGCAATCGCCGCCTCCTTCAGCTTCGGATGATTCGCCAAGCCGAGATAGTTATTCGAAGCTAAGTTGATAACCTCCTTGCCGTCGTAAATACTGACCGGTTCGCAGGGCCCTTGTAACTCACGGAGGCGCTGGTAGGTGCCGTTGGCGCGGAACTCATTCACTTGATCGCCCAAATAGGCGAGAGGATCGGGACGCATGATTTGCTCCTTCTACAGCGGACGGACGCGAACGTCCTTGTACTCAATCCAGCGGCCCACCTGGTGGGCCTGCAACAGGATGTGCCCATCGCCAAGCCGGTCGAGGGAATTGTATTCGGTGACCGTTTCGCCGTTGACGCGGACCGTCACCGACGGGCCTTTGACGAATAACTGGAAGAGATACCAGGTTTCCGATTGGATGTTGGGATACTTGGCGCGCTTCAGGCCGTAGAGCGAGCCGGTGGGGTAGACGGCGCCAACGACATCGTGCAGCTGAATTTCATAGTGCGCCTTGGCGCCAGAGCCTTCGGCGCGGAACAACACGCCGCCGTTCGAGTGATGCGCGGCGCGGATGTAGCATTCAAAGGCGAAGTCCTTAAAGCGTTCCTTGGTCGCCAGGTGCCCCAAGCCATCGGCGCGCAGGATGTCGCCGATCGGCGTCCACTTCGCCTTACCCTCTTCCACCTGCCAGTTGGCCGCGAGATCGGAGCCTTTGGTGTAGAGCGATTGCCATTTCACGCCGCCGGGCAGTTCGGCGATTTCGAGCTTGCGGAAGCGAATCGGATACGACAGCGACTGCAAGCCGATGAAGCCTTGGCGGAGCCGCGTGGCGAGTGCGGCATTCGATTCCACGTTCACATCCTGCACCTGTTCCCCGTTCGTCCAAACCTGCAGGCGCGGCCACTCGAAACGGATGCGGATTTCGTTCCATTCGGCTTTGGATTTGACGTTGTTCGCCTTTGGCGCAACCACAGGGAAGATGCTGCCCATGCCTTCCGGCTTGAGTTCGTCCTTCTTGTGGAAGAGCTTGATGCAGAAACCGGCGTCCTGGGCGTTGCCGTGTGCCGGGGCGTGGAGGAGGATACCGGAATCGATCCAGCCTTTAACGAAGAACTCGCCGCGGAGTTCGAAATTTTCGTACTGTTTATCGGTGCGCAGCCAGGTGGGAGAGTTGGCGGCTTCGCTGACGACAATGGCGCCGTCGTCGACGAAGAAGGCGGAATCGGGGCCATCGACGACGTGCCAGCCAGCGAGCGTCTGGCCGTCAAAAAGCGGGGTGAAATTGGGTTTGGGTTGCGCGGCCAGAAGGGCCGTGGCGAGGAAGTGGCGGCGAATCATTCTACAGGCATCGTAGCGCTTTTCGCGCTCGGGTTAGAGGACACGGCACGAGTTTGCGTGGAGTTTTGTGAGAGAGTAGCGGAGAGGATTCCGGATGCGTCTTTTTGGTTTTGTTTTGGCACTCGGGGTCGCCCTGTCCGCGCAACCCGCTTCGAAGAATGACATGGCCCGCTGGCGTAAGCAGGCCGATTCGATCACCATCATTCGTGATCACTGGGGGATCGCCCACGTCCACGGTAAAACGGATGCCGATGCCGTTTTTGGCATGATCTATGCCCAGGCCGAGGATGACTTTAATCGGATTGAGGTCAACTACCTGACCTCTTTAGGCCGGATGGCGGAGGCCGAGGGGGAAGGCAAGATCATTCAGGACTTGCGGATGAAATTGTTCATTCAGCCGGCACAGTTGCAGAAGCTGTTTGGGGAGAGTCCGGCTTGGCTGCAGAAGCTGATGGTGGCTTGGGCGGATGGGCTGAATTTTTATCTATCGACCCACCCGGCGGTGAAGCCGCGGGTGTTGACCCGGTTTGAACCTTGGATGGCGCTGAGTTTTACCGAGGGCAGCATTGGCGGGGATATTGAGCGGGTCCGGTTAGACCGTTTGGAGGAGTTTTACACCGGCGTTAAACGGGCTTCGGTGGAGCCGGTGGACCGGGAACCGAGGGGCTCCAATGGTGTTGCGATCGCGCCTGCGAATGCCGCAGGTGGGCGGGCACTTTTGCTGATTAATCCGCATACCTCGTTCTTCTTTCGGTCGGAATTGCAGATGGTGAGTGACGAGGGCCTGAATGCTTATGGGGCGGCGACGTGGGGACAGTTCTTCCTATACCAGGGCTTCAATGACCGGGTGGGTTGGATGCACACGACAAGCGGCATCGATGTCATTGATGAATATCTGGAGACCGTTACGGGGAGTAAGGGAAGCTACGTTTATCAGTTCGGGACCGAGAAGCGGCCGGTGGTGGAGAGTGAAATTGAAGTTCGTTATCGCTCCGGGGCAGGGACGGCGTCGCGCCGGTTCACTGTGTTTCGGACGCACCACGGCCCGGTGGTCCGGGCGCAGGACGGGAAGTGGGTTTCGGTTCATTTGATGGAGAGCCCGGTGGCGGCGTTGACACAGTCGTACTCGCGAACGAAGGCGCGGAATTACGCCGAGTTTGTGAAGACGATGGAGTTGAAAACAAACTCATCGAATAACACGATTTACGCGGACGCCGATGGGACGATTGCCTATTTTCATGGGAACTTTTTGCCGCGTCGCGATACGCGGTTTGACTGGACGAAGCCGGTGGATGGGTCGAATCCGGACACCGATTGGAAGGGACTGCATGCGTTGGGGGATTTGCCCTCCTTCAAGAATCCGGGGAGTGGATGGCTGTATAACGCGAATAACTCGCCGTGGTCGGCGGCGGGGGCGAGCAGCCCTAGGAAGAGTGATTATCCGGCGTATGTGGAGACCGGAGAAGAATCGGCACGGGGGTTGCATGCGATCCGGGTGCTGGATGGGGTGAAGGGGTTTACGATTCCGAAGTTACTGGCGGCGGCTTATGACACGTACCTGCCTTGGTTTGAGAAGCCCATTCCGGCGGTGATTCGGGGGTGGGACGGACTGGCGGCGGGCGACCCGATGAAGGCGCGGCTGGCGGGGCAGGTGGCGGTACTGCGGAAGTGGGACTTGCGGTGGAGCGTGGATTCGGTGGCGACGTCGCTGGCGATTTTCTATGGCGACGCGTTGCGGGGGCGGCGTGGGATCTCGCTGGGACTGGCGGATTGGACGGAGCGGGAGGCGACGGGGACGGAACTGTTGGAGAGTCTGGCGAAGGCTTCGGATAAGCTGGCGGCGGACTTTGGAAAGTGGGAGACGCCGTGGGGGGAAATTAACCGTTTTCAGCGGATTAACGGGGCGATTGTGCAGCCGTTTTCGGATTCCAAGCCGAGCGTGGCGGTGGGGTTTCCGTCGGCGAATTGGGGGTCACTGGCGTCGTTTGGGGCGCGGGCGTATCCGGGGACCAAGAAGTGGTACGGGACGAGCGGGAACAGCTTTGTGGCGGTGGTAGAGTTTGGGCCGCGGGTCAAGGCCGTTGCGGTGTCTGCGGGCGGGGAGAGCGGGGACCCGGCGTCGAAGCATTTTAACGATCAGGCGGAGCGGTATAGCAAGGGCGATCTGCGGGAGGTGTATTTTTACCCGGAGCAGTGGAAGGCGCATGCGGAGCGGAGGTACCGGCCGGGGAAGTAATTCCCCACGGAGGGTTGTGAGTAAGATACACTGCGCGCACGCCTTCCATTTAGAGAAACTGGATGCAACGCATTGCATGCGCGGCGCTGCTGTTTAGCATAGTTGCCAGCGCGACTCCCAAAGAGATTCTGGTCCTTCATTCGTACCGGGTGGGTTACGACTGGACGGACGAGGTCTCGCGTGGCTTGCGGACGAAGTTCGCCGAGGCTGGGGAGTATAACTTGTGGTTTGAGTTTTTGGACGCGCGGCGGGAGAGATACCCTGCGAACGCGGCGCGGGTGCGGGAGGAGTTGAGCCGGAAGTATGGGGCGCGGAAGCTCGACTTGATCCTGGCTTCCGATGACGAGGCGGTGGATTTTCTGGCGCGGCGCAGCGGGGGGTTGTTTGCAACGACGCCGGTGGTGTTCTGCGGGTTGAGCGAACTGGGGATGGCGGAGGGGTTGCCACGGGAACGGTTTACGGGGCTGATCGAGGTGTTTCAGGCGAGTCCGATTCTGGCGCTGGCCAAGCAACTCCGGCCCGGGACACGACAGGTCTATTTTGCCCACGACAGTTCACCGTTCGGGGCAGCGATGGGGCGGGTGTTTCGGGAGGCGCAGGAAGCGGCGGAGGATGGGACGGCGTTTCACTTACTGGACGGGGCGGCGATGACGTTGGCGGAGATGCGTAAGGCGGTGGGCGGGATACCGGGCGACGGGGTGTTGGTTATGACACAGATCCGGCAGGACCAGGGGGGGACCTATGTGGGAGCAACCGGGGGAGAACTTGCGATTGCCAAGGCGTCAGCCGGGCCGGTGGTGGGGGTGGCGGTGACGGAGGTGGGACACGGCGTCTTGATGGGCACGGCAAACCGGGGTTTTGAACATGCCGGCATGGCGGGGGAACTGGCGTTGCGCGTGCTGGGTGGGGAGCGGCCGGAGCGGATTCCGATTGCAAAGGAGGGCGCAATCGCCTACTTGTTTGACTACGGCGAGTTACAGCGATGGGGGATTGACGAACGGCGATTGCCGGGGCAGGCGACGGTATTGAACCGGCCGGCGGGGACGTGGCGGGAGTATTGGCCGTGGATTGTGGGTGGGTTTGTAATTGGGGCGCTGCAGTTATTCGTGATTGTGGGGCTGGTGCGGAGTAATTTACGGAGGCGGCGGGCCGAGGCGGAGTTGCGATTGGCGTTGGAGAAAGCACGAGAGGCGCAGGCGATGAAGAGCCGTTTCATTGCCAATATGAGCCACGAACTGCGGACGCCGATGAATGGCGTGTTGGGGCTGTTGCAGGTATTGCGAGGGACGGAGTTGGACGGCGGGCAGCGGGAGACGACGGAGTTGGCGGAGAATTCCGCACGTTCGTTGTTGACGGTTTTGAACGATTTGCTGGATATTTCGCAGGTGGACGCGGGGCGATTGAAGATTTTGGCGGAACCGTTTTCGTTGGGCAAGGAGCTGGACCGCGTGGGGACGCTGTTGACGGGACGAGCGGAGGAGGCGGGGATTGCGTTGCGGTGGAGTATCGACGAGGCGGTGCCAGCCCGTCTGGTGGGGGATTGTGACCGGCTGCGGCAGGTGGTGATAAACCTGACGTCGAACGCTTTGAAGTTTACCAAGCGGGGGGAGGTGCGGATTGTGGCGACGGAGGTGGGGCGGACGGAGGCGCGGTCGACCATACGAGTGGAGATACGGGACACGGGAATGGGGATTGCGCCGGAGATGATGGAACGGATTTTTGAGCCATTTGTGCAGGTGGACGATTCGTCGGCGCGGCGGTTTGGGGGGACGGGTTTGGGGTTGGCGATTTCGCGGGAGTTGGTGGGGCTGATGGGCGGGCGGATTGGCGGGGAGAGCCGGCCCGGTGTGGGGAGCACGTTTTGGGTGGAGATTCCGCTTGGATATTCTCTAGCGTGGGAGGAGAGGGCGGTGGCGGAGACAGTGCCGGAGCTGGCTGGTTTCACGGTGCTGGTGGTGGAGGACAACGCGGTGAACCGGATGGTGGCGCGGAAGTTGTTGGAGCGAACGGGGTGCCGGACGGTGGTGGCCGAAGACGGGGAGCAGTGTTTGGCGCGGTTGCGGGAGGGCGGAGTGGACCTGGTGTTGATGGACGTGCAGATGCCGGGGATGTCGGGTCTGGAGGTGACGCGGGAGATCCGGCGTTTGGAAGGAGACGGGCCGCGGGTGCCGATTGTGGCGTTGACGGCGAGTTCGATGGTGGGGGACCGGGAGGCGTGTTTGGCGGCGGGGATGGACGATTATTTGGCGAAACCGATTGTGGCGGCGGATTTGATGCGGGTGTTGGAGTGTTGGGTGGTTAGGGGTTGAAACGGCGCCAGGGGCCGTCGTCGTACCAGTGGGGCAGGGTGAGCGGGGCGACGGAGTGGTAGCCGTCTTGGGCGATTGGGAGGCGCATTTGCAGCGCCCAGTCTTCGACGAAGAGTTGGAAGAAGTCTTCGAGAGCGGGGGCGGTGTTTTCCGGGTAGACGGTGTAGGGGAGGAGGTGGCCGTCATCGGTGATGGCGACGATTTGGCGGGCGAGGAAGCGGCCGTTAGCGTGGCGGGCGTAGATGGCGCGTTTGTTGACGTCGAGCAGGACGGCGACGGCGTTGGCACTGTTGCAGGCGCCGGGGGCGAGGCAACTGCGGGCGTAGGTGCCGAGGCGGAGGAGTTCGAAGGGATTGGTTTCGGCTTCGAGGGTAACGTCGCCGATGCCGGGGACGGGGAGGGTGATGCGTAGGGGATTGAGCCAGGTTTCGAGGGGGACATCGGGGTGGGCGGCTAGCCAGGCTTTGTTGGCGGGGTGAGCGGGGCGAGGGTCGTGGCCGTTGGTGTGGGCGTGGAGGAAGCGGCGGAGGGGGTGGCGTCCGGTTTTGAGGCCGGCGCGGAGGAGACCGGCGTGGAGGTCACCGTAGAGGGCGATTTGTTGATCGATTTGTTCGATGAGATAGCGGAGGCGGAGGGTGGGCAGGGCTTCGGTGATTTGGGCTCCGACATCTTCGATGGCTTGACGGTTCAGGGGTTTTTCGCCGGAGAAGTGGCGGTCCCAGGTTGTGTAGGCGGGGATGGTTTGGGCTAGTTCTTGGTGGGCGGTGAGGAGGCGGTCGAGGGCGACGAGGGCGTTGGGGTTGTTGGTTAGGAGTTTGGGGGGTTGGAATAGGGGGGCTTTGGTGGTGGTTCGGATTATCTGTTTAGCGCGGACTTCGCCGAAGGCGTGGAGGCGGCTCCCCAGTTCGAAGAGGAGTTCGGGGCGGGTGGCGAGGGCGGCCAGGGTGAAATCTTGTGGGAGGAGGGAGAGGGCGTCGACGGTGGCGTACCAGGTTTGGCGGTTGCGGCGCGCCTTGGCGATGCGGGTGAGAGCGGCGGGGGAGAGGGTGGCGATCTGGGGGATTGCGAGTTGGGTGGCGAGGTTCAGGCCGGCTTGTTCGATAGGGCGGAGAGTGGGGTATTGAGTTAGTAAGTCGATAGCAGTTTGGATGTCCAGTTTGGCGATGAATTCGGGGCGGAGTTCTTCGACGATGTGGGGGATGAGTGGGGCGGGATTTGTGGTTGTGTTTTCGGCGATGGACAGGAGCCAGGATTGTTTGTGCGGGTGTAGCTCGATGAAGGCGGGGTTGGCGATTAGATTTGGGTGTTTGGGGGCGAGGCGCCAGGCGTCTTCGATGGCGTAGCGGGCGGACCAACTCCAGTCGCCGAGGTGGGGGAGGATGAGGGCTTCGGGGAACGGGAAATCGGGCCCGGGGACGTAGGTGAGGGGGACGTCGAGATCGGCGTCGGCACGGAGAATACTCCATCTTTCGAGGGTTTCCGGGCTCACGCCGCGGGCGACGGCGCGGGCGAGTTGTTTGAATTCGTAGGTGGTCCAGCGGGCGGACGGGTAGTTCTCGGTTGCTCTATGGAAAGCCGCTTCGAGCGCCGGGGTGAGCGGGGTCTTCGTGGCGATGAGCCACTGGAGGAAGCGGGCTGAGGGGATGGCAAAGTGGGGCTGTTTGCGGGCGGCGCGGGTGAGTTTGCGCGCACGGCGGCGGGAACAGCCGAGGACGCGGGGGTCCAGGGTTGGGGCGGACATATAGTTACTCCGGTAAGTTAGAGGGTTGTGAAGGAGACGCGGGTATAGTTTGTTGGCAAGTGTGGGTCTCCTTTCGGGGTGAGTAACTGACGACTTTGCGAGGTTAGCACAACTGCGGGGTGGTGGGCAAGAGATTATTGTTTGATAAGGGTGCGAATCAGGTTGCCGAGAGTACCGGGCTTGTTCGGGAGAAGGCGTGCGCTTTGGAGGAGTCTTTGGCGGCGGGATTCGATATCGTCGACAGGACTTGGCGCACCGTACTCGTTGACGGTATGGCCGGAGACGGCTTCGGCGAGATCGGCCAGGAGCGCGGTTTCAACGGCTGAACCATTGTCCATCAGCACGGGCCAGAGTTGGATAATGAAGCCTTCCAGACCAGTGACGATGAAACGTCCGTTGGGGCTGAAGGTGGGCTGCGCGAGGGAGGAATCCGGTTTGATGGGGCCGCCGAGGGCGGCGCCGGTGAGGGCATTCCAAACCTGGACCTCTCCGCTGGCGAATGTGGCCAGGCGGAGGCCATCGGGACTGAAGGCGAGGCTTTCGATGGTTTCGGTCATCCGCATGGGTTGGCCGATTTGTTTGCGCGTACTGACGTCCCATATGTATGCCAGCTTCCCGAACGCGGTAGCGAGGCGGTCGGCATTTGGGCTGAATATGGCGTGATTGGCCTTCGATTCAGCGGGGAGCGGTTTAGAGAGCTCGAAGCGCGGTGGAGATTGGGTCAGCCAAATGCGGGCGGCGTTTTCCGCCTCGATGCTTGCAAAGATGTTTCCAGAACGGGAAAAAGTAGCGGACGGAGTGCCAAGGATTCGGGGCAGGCTGATGTGAGGCAGATGGCCCGGAAAGGCGGAAAGTGCGGCGAGAGACTCGTCCAAGGAAAACGCGGGGGAGGCCGATGGCAGATTGGCTAAGACATCGCTGATGTGGCGATCAAGATGGACGCCTTCCGGGTCACCGACGATGGCGGGTTTGGCCGGGTTCCAGGTGAGGACGCGGTCGAAGATTGGATGCTCGGTGGTGTGGACATAGCGGCCGTTGGGGCTGAACCAGGCGCGGGAGATCGTTTCCTTGTGAACGAGGGGCCGACTGGCGGGGCGTCCGGTGGCGGCGTGCCAGACCTGGGCGTGTTTGCCGATGGCGGTGACGATGTGAACGCCATCGGGGTGGAAGGCGAGGGAGTCGACTTCGCCGGGAGCGCGCCAGGGTTTGCCGATGGCTTCGGCGGTGAGGGGATCGCGGAGTTGGATCTGGTCCTCGGTGGCGGTGATGAGCCTGGCGCCATCGGCGGAGAAGGCGAGAGCGTGGAATTCGGGATTGGCGGGAGAGGATTGGGCGAGGGAGACGTCCCAGATTTTGGCGGTCCCATCGTCCGAGGCGGTGACGACGAAGCGGCCGTTTGGGCTGAACTCGGCGGACTGGACGGGCGCTTCGTGGCGGAGGCGGTTTCCTACGGTGGCATTCGATGAAATGTTCCAAAGGGCGGCATGGTTTTCGGAGGCGGTGAGAACCCACTTTTCGTCCGGGCTGAAATGAGCGTCGAGGAAACGGCCGGAGTGCTCAAAGTCCCTCATGGAATCCGGCCCGAAGATTTTGAGCCCACCCCAGCTGGCGGCCAGCAGGAGGGATCCGTCGCGATTGAATTCGGTGGCGGTAACAACGTCGGTGTTGTCGGCAGCCGTCGCGAGGGCATCGCCGGTATCCGGATTCCACACTTTGATCGTTCTATCGGAACCGGCTGAGGAAACGAGTTTTTTTCCATCGGGACTGAAGGCGAGGGTAAAGAGACGGTTGCCGTGGGCGCGCGTATTCTTGCCCATCCGCACGGAGGTCCCGGCCTTCCAGACGAGCACGTCCCCTTTTTCCGAACCGGTTGCGAAGCGTATGCCGTCCGGGTGGAATGCCGCCATGGTGACACCCGGAGTATCGATTTGGGAGGACTGGTAGTTCAACCGGGAAGAGGCCTGGCGAGTCCAAAGTACGGCGACGCGACGGCGGTCGATCGTGATGAGGCGGTCCCCGGACGGGCTGACGGCGTACGAATCCAAGTCCGCGGGGACGGCGAATTCACAAACGGGATTTCCGGCGGCATCCGAGATTTTCAGAACGGATGAGGAAGCGGTGAGAATTTGGCGGCCCGCGTTGATGAACTCTGCCCCAGTGATGACTTCCGGGTGGCGGATCGGTCGGCCCACAGGCGCTCCGGTGGCGGCATTCCAGAGGCGAGCGGGTTCAAGAAACGCGGTAGTCAAAACGAGGCGGCCGTCGGGACTGAAATGAGCGGAGCGAACGGATTCTTTCTCGCGAATGGTGGCGACGGGGAGGGTCCATTTGCCGCGGAGGAGGAGGTCGGCAATGCCGTGGCGGGCGGTGACCGAATCGGGATCGAGGCGGAGGGCGCGGGCGTAGTGGGCGAGGGCGTAGTCGGGACGCTGTTCGTAGAGGGAGCGGGCGGCGTCCTGGATGGACTGGGCGGAGAGGCCAAGTTTTACCTGGTGCTCCTGCTCCTGGGCCTTTTTCAGGTTTTCGACGGCATTGCGACGTTCTTTGTCGGCTTCCGCCTCGCTGAGCTTGGCGAAGCCGGCGGAGATTCTGGCGAGAATGGACTGGACCGTGGCGGCCGTTGCGTTCTTGTTTGCGGCGGCTTCGCTGGCCTTGGCCTGATTGTAGGAAACCCAGGCGGCTCCGGCGAGGAGGAGAGCTACGACGGAAACGGCGATGACGAGGCGGAGGGATTTGCGGAGTTTTTGGTTTTGTTCGGCTTCGCGGATGGCGGCGGCTTTTTGCGCGTCTTCGATGGCTTGGCGGCGGGCGGAGCGGTCGAGGAATTCGTGTTCGACGGGAGTATAGACGCCCTTCCAAGATTGGGCGGTGGTGAGGTCATCGCCCGAGAGGAGCAGGCCGTCGGGCTTGCCGTTTTCGGCCCAGGTGTCGGCGGCCTTCTGGGCGTGGGTGAGGTTGGTGGTGCGCCAGTCGGCGTTGGCTTTCAGGATGGGGCGGACGAGGCTGTCGTGCGCGAGTTCGTACCAGCGGGTGGTGCGGCGCTCCTCGACGCGGACGATGTATTTGGTGACGAAGGCTTCGACGATAGGGGTTGGGAGCCCTTCGGTTTCGAACTCGCCCTTTTGCACCTGGCCGCGGGTTTCATCGCGGGTGATGAGTTTGCGGCTGAACCAGTCGCGGATGGCGCGTTCGGGGGTTTGGTGTTGGCCGGTGATACCGGTGATGGCTTCGTCGTAATAAGCGCCGAGAGAGGCGACGACGTCGGCATGTTTTTGGACGTCGATGAGGTCGATGACTGTGTCGTCCTCGTCCATGCCGTTCCAGAGACGATGGCAGACGACCTGCATTTGCATGGGCTCGACGTTGGAGCCGGTGATGACCTTCTTCTTCCCGTCGAGGCTTTGGACGATGGCGGTGGAGAGGTTGGCGGTGAGTTCGGCGAGGGCGTCGGGTTGGAAGGTGCGTTGGGGTTCGCCCTTGGCGGCGAGGCCGCGCATGCAGGATTCGGCCTGGGCGGGGGTGAAGAGGTTGAGGCGGTAGCGGTGGCGGAGGTGGGTGGGGAGGGTGGCGAAAAAGGGGAGGAGGGGGGCGAGGAAGTCTTCGCGGATGATGATGAGGGCCCAGATGTGGGGGAGGGCGAGGAGGTCGCCGAGTTGGCGAAAGAACTCCTTTTGGCCTGCGGTGTCGGTAGGGTTGGTGCGTAGAATTTCTTCGAACTGGTCGAAGATGAGGAGGGGGTTTTTCGCAGTTTTGTTGGCGGTGACGAAGTCCTTCAAATTGGTTTGTTCGCCGGTTTTTTCCAGCCGGCGATGGCGCTTTGCACGTAGGGGTTGGTGGCGTTGTCTTGAGCCGGCGTGTTGACGCGGGTGGGTTCCCAGACGTCGAAAGTGTTGGCGAATTCGGGGATGATGCCGGCGTTGACAAGGGAGCTTTTGCCGGCGCCGGAGGGGGAATAGAGCAGGACGATGCGTTCAGCGATGAGGAGGTGGCGGAGTTCGGTGATCTCGCGGTTGCGGCCGAAGATGGGGGTGTTTTTGGGGAGCGGGTGGGGACCGATGAAGGGGTTTTTCATGGGTTATTCGGGGAGAAAGCGGCGGATCCAATCCAAGTCGCGGGGGATGGCACGCAGGGCGGCGGCCTGGTCGTGGAGTGGAATGACGGCGTCGTGGACGTTGAGGGTCTGGCCGCCGACGGCTTCGGCGAGTTGGGCGAGAAGTTCGGGCTCGGTGTTTTTGTAGATGGCGCGGAGGTGGGCCGGGGAGTCAGGGCCGGCGGTGAGCAAGAGGGTACTTTCGGGATTGAAGGCGGCGGCGCGAACCTCACCAGGGTAGTAGAAGGGCATGGCGGCGGGGAGGCCGGTGAGCGCGTCCCAGAGCTGGACCAAGCCGTTTTCGGAAAGTGTCAGGACGAAGCTGCCGTCGGGGTTGAAATGAGCGGCGTGGGCCTTGGATCGGGGGACCATGACCTGACCGATTCGCGCACCGGTTTGGGCGCACCAGACCTGGACTTCGTTATCGGCGGTCAGGGTGAGCAGGGCGAGGCTATCGGAACAGAATTCGACTGCCATAATCTGGGCTTTGTGCGGGATTGCGAGCGGGCCGTTGGCGGTCCAGACAGTGAGGAGGGCGCTGGCTTCGGCGATATAGACGCGGGAGCCATCGGGGGAGAATCCGGAGAACTGGACGGTGTCTTTGTGTGGATACTCGTGGATTTGCTGGTTAGTGGATATATCCCAGAAGGCGGCGTTGATGAGCAGTTGGGCGCCGTTGGGGTGCAACGAAACGGGGCCGGGTTGGGCGAGGAGTTCGAGGATTTGGAGGCCGGTGGTGGAGTCCCAGAGGCGGATGGCGTTGGCGGAATCGACGGTTAGAATTTGAGTGCCGTCGGGACTCCATTGGGCTTGGGTGACGCTGGCGGGGTGGACGAGGGGAGCGGGGCCGGGAGTGATGAGGACAGTGCCATCGCTATGGGCAGTCAGGCGGCGGGCGCCATCGGGGCTGAAAGCGAGCACGTTGACGTTCGAATCACAGATGATGGGCATGTCAACGCGAATTACTGCCATAACGGGCAAAACAGCCTTCTCGAAGGCGATCGTGAAGCCATTCGGGCTCCATGCGACGTGGTGGCCGGGACAGGAGCAACTGAGCAGCGGCGCAAAGTCGATGGTGTTTACGGTTACGAAGAGTTCGGCGATGCCGTTTTGGATGCTGACAAAAGGTTCGAGTGCCTTCTCAAGGTATTCCTGGCTAAAGCTGGACTTGGCGAAATTCGATATCCGGACAGAGGAATCCGCACCGACGGTCAGAAGCTTCCCGTTGTGCGGATGGAAGAAATGCCCTAGCAGCGGAACGGTTTCCGCGGGTGTACGGCGGCGAGACGCCATTATGTGTTCCCGCTGCACGGAAAGAAGGCCTGGGGATTCAGGAGCGGGCTGGTCGTTGGATAAGGCCTCGAATAGGAGCAGTGCGTTCGGAGAATCGGGGGGAGGCGCCGGGTGGTTCAGAGGGGGACCAAGCCGGCTGGCGGTGGATGCGTACCAGAGTTGGGCCGTGGCGTCCTCCGAGTAGGTAATGAATCTGGAGCCATCCGGACTAAAGGCAGCGTTGCAGATTTGTGGGATGGGATTCCCGACAGATTTGGCGGTGGCGGTATTCCAGAGGATGGCGGGGCCTTCGCCGTTGGAGGTAAAGGTTATCAGCCGGGTGCTGTCCGGGCTGAAGACGGCGTGGGTGGGAGGAGGAGACTGCTCCAGTATGTTGGAAACGGGCGGTGAGAGAGAGAGATCGTGGAGAACGGGCGCGGAGCCGGGAGCGAGGGTAAAACGATAGCTGCCATTGGGGCTGAGTTCATTCGCCGGAAGAGGCTCGGGAGTATCGAGTGGGCCGAGAGGAAGCGACCAACGGGAGCGCTGGAGGAAGTCGAAGATGCGGGCGCGGACGACTAGGGAATCCGGCTGGACGCGGAGCGCGTAGGCGAGATGGGCAAGTGCGGCACCGGGATTCGGGGCGGTGTTGGCCCGTTCGAGTTCAGCGTTGACGGTGGTGTGGACGAGGCGGCGGAGGAGTTCCGCTTCGCGGTCCATGGCAGCCTGTCTTTGTTGGGATTTTTCGAGGAATTCGTTTTCGTCGGTGGTGGCGAGGAAGAAGTTGGCTTTCTGCCAGAGTTCGGCTTCAGTGAGAGATTCGCCGGTGAGGAGAAAGGTCTCAGCCTTGTCGTTGGCGAGCCAGGTGGCGGCGCGGCGCTGGAAGGGGCTGAGGTTGGCTTGGAACCAGCGTGTATTGGAGGCGAGGACCGGGGCGACGAGCGAGTCATGGGCAAGTTCGTACCAGGTGACAGTGCCGCGGAGTTCGGCGCGGACGAGGTGGGTTTCAAGGAGTTGTTCGATGACCGCGTTTTCCAAGCCCTCGCTGTGGGCGTGGCCGCGACGGACCTGGCCGCGGATGCCCCCGGGGGTGATGAGATGTTTTTCGAACCACTCGCGAATGGCTCGCTGGGAGTGGGGATCCTGTCTGGCGACGGAATCGTCGTAATAGGCGCCGAGGGCAGCGTTGACGTCGCCGAATTTTTCGATGTCGACAGGCTCGATGGAGAGGTCGTCATCGGGCATGCCGTCCCAGACCCGGCGGCAGACGACCTGCAGTAGAAGGGGTTCGACGGCGTCGCCCAGGGTTAGGGTGAAGGTGCCGTCAGGATTCTGGACGTTGGCCTGGCAGAGAGTTTCGACAAGGCGGGCGGCGGCGCTGCGATCGAATTGGCGGCTACCGGAAGTACCGGCGATATCGCACATCGCCCAGAAGGCCTGGCTGCGGGATAGGAAGCCGAGGCGGTAGCGGGCGCGCAGGCGGGTGGGGATGTAGTCGAGCAGGGGCAGGATGGGGGCGACGAAGTCTTCGCGTAGGGAAATGAGGGCCCATATGGAGGGGTCCTCAAGGAGCTGGCCGAGTTGGCGGAAGAACCCGGTGTGCCAGCCAGGGTTGGCGAGGGCCGCGCGGACGGTGGATTCGAAGTGATCGAGGATGAGGAGTTTGTTTTTGTCTTTGGGGAGGCCGGCGATGAAGTCCTGGAGGGGGACGTCTTCGAGCGATTCATCAGGATTGGGCGAGCCGCCAATTTGGGTGGAGCAGATGATCCGCTCATCGTAGACGCCGGGCATTACGAAGTTGACGCGGGTGGGCGGGCAGACGGCGAAGGTGGCGGCGAATTCGGGGATGATGCCGGCGTTGAGTAGGGACGTTTTGCCGGCGCCGGAGGGGGAGTGCAGGAGGACGAGGCGCTCGGAGATAAGCAGATGACGGAGTTCCGTGATTTCGCGATTACGCCCGAAGATACGTTCCGATTGACCGATGGAACGAAGGGGTTCAGCATGGCCGGACTGGTTATCGGGCTTCTTCAATTTCCGGGGGTGCGGCGTCGAGACGCTTGCGCAGTTCGCGCAGGAAGTCGGCACTGGACCCCCAGTAGATATTGATCTTCGAGGCGGTGAAGTATCCCTCCAAGAGGCGTTTGAGGCGGATGGCGTCGGCGGGCGTGTAGTCGTCAGGATCGAGCTGGACACCGACGTGTTTGTAGCCGGATTTTTCAAGGAGCATGGCACCGCCCTTTTGCATGATTGTCCGGAACAGAATGCGGAACTTCCAGTCGTCGAGGGAGAAGCCAAGGAAGAGAACGGAGCCCATGAGGAGGCTGGAGGTGATCATGGGGGGCATGAGGTCGAACTTGGAGTGTTTGATGAGGTAATCGAAGAAATCGTCTTCGGTGAGGACGAGAGAGTCGCGGTAGGTTTTCTTGCCGTAGACGTAGTAGACGACAGGCGTTTGGGTGGACCAGGGGGCGGTGGTTTTGTCGCCGGGGGGTTCGATGAGAGAATTGCACCAGTCGCGGACGACGTCGAGGACGGGCTTGCCGGGATTGTCGTCGAGACGATCCAGGAGGGCGTCGCGGATGGTGCGGAGCGAGATGGGAAGTTCGGTGCGGCGTTCGTCCTCGATGATGCGAGTTGCCCAGGCTTTGATGAGTTCGGTGGGACGCGTGGAAGGAGAGGCCTCGAAGTCCTGCAGGAGGCGGGCGGCGGCGGTGGAGACGCGGTCGAAACCGTTGACGGTTTCGTCGCGCCAATCGACGCACATCTCGTAGGGGATTTTCATTTCGCCAGGGCCCTTGCCCTGTTTGCGGAGGAGATTCTTGAGGAGCAGATCGCTGGCGGCGCAGGCGAAAACCTTCACGTCGAGTCCGGCGAGGATGTTGAGCGGATCCTGGGGATCCTTGGCGAGGGCGTCGACGATGGCGGTGAGAAGTTTTTGTTCCGTGAATGGCGGGGCGAGGCCGGGGGTGAGGCGTGCGGCGGTAGCCTGGAGCCGGCTGATCATAATGGAGTTGAGGCTGGAATAAAGGGCTTCCCGCTTGAGTTTGGTTTCGACGGCCTGGGCGACGCGGGCGCCGTCGGTCTTCACAGACTCCGAGCGCGGAATGGCGTGCGCATCCGCGAGGGCTGCGGCGATGTCAGCCGAGGAACCGAGGACGTGTTCGGCGAGGTCCTGACCGATGATGGGAAAGAGCGCCTGCTTGCGAACGGCGGTGATAATGGATGCCCAGGCGAAATCGTCATCGGCAGCGGAACCACCGAAGCCGGGGGTGTACCAAAGAGCACCGGCCTTGAGACGGAGGAAGAGGGCGGGCATCCAGGCGTCGGGGCGTTTGTTACCGATGGCTTTTCGGCGGGCGACGGCCATGGCGTGATCGATGTTGCCGTGGGTGGCGACCTCGCGGAAGAAATCGGGCATCATGAGGGCCACGGTTTCCATGGAGATCTTGGCCTGCATGGCGATGATGGCGGGGACACCGGCGTCGGCGAGGAGGGGGGCAATAGCGGTCTCGGCGAAGCGGCCGTTGGCACCGGCGCTTTCGCAGCTAGCGAGGACGACGAGGCGCGGTGGGGATTTGAGGCTACGGACTTTGTTGGAAATGCTCAGACCGTCGATCAGGTCGCTGTCGCCGTCGGTGTTCTGCAGGTAAAGGATGGGCTTGGTGACATTGCTGCCGTGGCAGACGAGGTAGACGACGTCGACATTCCCGGCGATTTCGCGAAGGAGGTTATCGGCGGTTACCGGTTCACTGTGACCGAGGACGATGATTTCGGCCATGCCGCCGAGTCCGAATTGAGACGAGAGCGCGGAGGGGAGAGCGGGGAGCGGGACGGACGCGAGGGCGGGGTCCAGCTTGGGCGGGACGGGGAGACCGGCGAGCGAGAGCCAGGCGCGGGTGACTTCGCCGCGGACGTCGATGACACCGAAGCCCTTTTCGGCGAGGTCGGCGGGGTTGGAGACAGCGATGAGGGCGCGGAGTTTGGATTGCTGGGTGAGCTGGACGGTTTTCCACTCACTGGTAGACACGAAGCGGGAGAAGAGGGTGTTTTCGTTGGTGGAAAAGATGCGGCCGGTGGCGGGATCGCACAGCAGCTCCCACCGAATGTTGTGGAGTTCCTGGGCGTTGGCGTTACAGAAGAGGCGGATCCGGAGGGAGGAGGATGACGAGACCCCGATGGCAGTGTTGTAGAAGTCGCGAACGGCCGGTTCCCGGAAGAGTTCGGCGGAGAGTGCCTTGCCGTAGGGAGACTTGGAGTCATCGGCAGGATCGAAGCTGGGAAATTCGGCGAGTTTCGGAGGAAGCGTGACGGTGGTGATGACGGAGCCACCGGAGGCGGCCGAGTCCGGATCGTCAAAGGTGAATTTGGCACGGAAGCTACCCGGCTGCAGGATATCGAGCTCGATTTTCAGTTCGCGTTCTGAGACTGGAGGCATAGAGGTCTGGTTGGGTTTGCTAGAGTATACCGAAAGCAATAACAGGTGTAACACCTGATGGATGTTGTCCTATACTAGACATACTTCCCAGGAGCTATGGAACCCGTCGGTAGTGACAGGCTAAAATCCATTTTTTTACGAGCGGCCGAGGTGGAAGGCCCGGAGCGCGAAGGTGTGCTTGCGGCTGAATGCGGGGAAAACGGTCAGTTGCGGGCCCGGGTGGAGGAGTTGCTGGCGCACCACGACGAGACGGGGTCGATGGAGATATTGCCAAAGGTGGCGGCGGCGGGGTATGCGCCGTCACTGGCGATGGGGCGACTGGTGTCGATGCGGTTCCGGATCCGGCGATTTATTGGCAAAGGCGGGATGGGGGAGGTGTATGAAGCCAGCGATGAGGAACTGGGGGGCGTTGTTGCGCTGAAGATCATCTTGCCGGGCTTGATTGAGAACGAGGAGATGATGGCGCGGTTTAAGCGCGAGGTGCATCTGGCGCGTCAAGTGACGCACCCGAACGTTTGCCGTATTTTCGACGTGGGGCGGGAGCGTGCGGGCGGGATGGAGTTGTTGTACCTGACGATGGAGTTGATCGACGGCGAGACGATGACCGAATACATGAAGCACGAGAAGAAGCTTCGCCCGGCGGATGCGTTGCCGTTGTTGGAGCAGATTGCGGCGGGGCTGGGGGCACTGCACGAGAAGAACATTGTGCACCGGGATTTGAAGCCCAGCAACGTGATGCTGGTGAAGCAATCGAGCGGTGGGGTGCGGGCGGTGATTGGGGATTTCGGGCTGGCGCGGGCGGTGTTGGAGGAGAGCCTGGAGGACGGGTTGAGCCGGAGCGGGCTGGTGATGGGGACGCCGGGGTATATGGCGCCGGAACAGCTGGGTGGGATGCGCGTGAGTCCGGCGACGGATGTGTATGCGTTTGGGGTGTTGGCCTATGAGATGGTGACGGGGAAACGGGCCTTCCCTGCCCGGCATGGGACAACACCGCCGCCGGCGCCGCGCGAGGTTGAGCCGGACGTGCCGGCGGATTGGGAAGCGGTGATCCTGCGTTGCATGGAAACCGATCCGGGCTTGCGGCCGGAATCGGCGGCGAAGGCGGCGGCAATCCTGGCGGGACAGACACGGCTGGCGACTTTGCCAGTGGTCCGGGAGGAGAAGAAATCCCGGCGGGGTTGGCTGGTTGGAGGTGGGGTGGCAGTGTTGGCGCTCGCCGGAGCGGTGGCGTTCTGGCCGGGCGCGGGGAAGGCGGTTGGCGGCGGCGGGGCGAACGCAGTGTATCTGCAGGCGGCCGATTTATTGGACCACGCCTACCGGCCGGGGGCAACGGAGAAGGCGATCGCATTGTTGGAGCCGGTGAGTCAGGGGCCGCAGGCGACGGCGCTGGTGCATGCGGGTTTGGCGAGAAGTTATTTCCGCCAATACCGGGTGACGCAGAACACGTCGTGGCTGGAGAAGGCGCAGCAGGCGGCGGGCCGTTCGGTGGAGATGGATGGAAAACTGGCGGCGGGACATTCTATTCTTGGCCGGTTGTATGCGCAATCGGGCAAGATGGACCTGGCGGCGCAGGAGTTGCAGGAGGCGCTGCGGCTGGACACGCGGAACGCCGACGCCTACATGGCGTTAGCGGAGTTGGCCGGGAGACAGGGACGATTGGAGGAGGTGGAGCCGAACCTGCAGAAGGCGGTGGACCTGGCGCCGGAGTATTGGAGTGCGCACGCCACGTTAGGCGTGCACTATTTGATGAAGAACCGGTTCCAGGAAGCGCGCACGGAGATCGATAAGTTATTGGAACTGACGCCGGACAATCCGGCGGCGTATAACTATCTGGGGTCCTTGAATTCGCGGGAATGGCGGCTGGCGGAGGCGCGGAAGGCCTATGAGAAGGAAATTGAATTAGCACCGACGGCGGCGGCGTATTCCAATCTCGGACTGGTGCTGAGGAATTCCGGTGAGTATGGCGACGCGGAGAAGGCGATACAAAAGGCGATCGGGTTGAACCCCGGTGACTATCGGATTTGGGGACATCTGGGGTTGGTGTATCGCTGGAGTCCGGATATGAAGGACAAGGCGGCAGAGGCATTCGCCAGGGCGATTGAGATCTCGCAGAAGGTGCGAAAGGCATCCCCCGGCGACGTGGACGTACTGACTTCATTGGGCCACTTCTACGCTGCCATCGGTGACCGCAAGAACAGCGTGCCGTTGTTGCGGCAGGCGCTGGCGTTGGACAGCGGATCGCCGGACGTATTGATGGAAGTGGCGGAATCATACGAATCAATCGGTCAGCGGGAAGAGGCGCTGCGACTGGTGGGGATAGCGTTGAAGCTGGGTGTCGCCCGGCAACGAGTAGAAAAAAATCCCGAGTTGGCCCTTTTGCGGAAGGATCCGCGCTTTGCATGGACGAAGCAGTAGACGAAGTCTCAAATCATAGATAAAGAGGAAACGAACATGGCTGATCAGATTATCCGTATCAAGGTACCCAGCGAAGTAGTCGCTGTGCCGGCCACGGTCAACGCAGCGGTGCGTGGCGGGGAGATCGTTATGGTAAGCGTGGAGCCGGGCAATGACGGCGTGGTGACGATTGAGAACCTGGACGACGGCGTGTTTATCACGTTCAAAAAGAAGCCCTTTGGCGGAGAGATCATTACGCCGCCGAACACCTAGAGCGAAGCATTAACTCCATGGCGGCGTCACTATCGGCGCCGCCTTACTTATTCAGGGGGCCTATATGGAAGATCTGACAGTTGGCATTGGTACGGCGGGAACGCCGGCGGCGGTGGATTTAACGGAACTGGTTCGCGGTTTTGACGCGACATCGACGGGTTTGCCTCTGGAGGCGGTGCCGGAATTCGTGAACTCCAAGAAGGACCATCTGGGACCGGCCTCGGGCGTGGACCCGCAGAAACTGAGTTCTTCTGGTTGGGGCGTTTTGTTTGCTGCCGACGAGAAGCCGGAGGTGATTAAGGCGCTGCGGCCGCTCTTGGATTGGCGGAAGGCGCAGGCAGGGCCGTTGTATCGGGAATACGTTGGGGAAAAGGGGTACAAGGGGCAGACGAAGGAAGAGTTTTTGGGGGACGCGGGCGGGTTCGGGCCGGTGGATCCTTCGTTAAACGGAATCCCGTATTACCTTCTGTTTGTCGGGAGTCCCGAGCAGATACCGTACAAATTTCAGTATCTGGTGGATGTGCAGTACGCCGTGGGGCGGATCCACTTCGATACGCCGACCGAGTACCGGCTGTACGCCGAAAATGTGGTAGCGGCGGAGAAGAACAATCTGGTGCTGGCGCGGAAGGCGGTGTTCTACGGAACGGCGAATGAGAACGATTCGGCGACGGCTTCCAGCCGGAAGGGACTGATTGAACCGCTGGCGGAGTATGTGGGCCAAGAGGCGGTGGAAACGAAGTGGGATGTGGCGTGCCCGGAGGCGGAAAGGCTGACGAAGGCGGCGATGGTAGAGCTGATGAGCGACACGCCGGCACTGGTGATGGTGGCGACACATGGGGCGGAGTTCCCGCTGGCGGATAAGGAGAACCAGAAGCAGTTCAATGGATCGCTGTTGAGCCAGGACCACCGGTTTGACAAGGATACGTTGCGGATTGAGTCGTTCCTGACTGCGAACGATTTGCCGGAGACGGCGCGGCTCCACGGGTCCATCTTCTTGCTGTTCGCCTGTTTTGGCGGCGGCACTCCGATGTTTGAGGACTTCGTGGAGAAGGGTGGCACGCGAAAGCAGATCGCCAACGAAGCGTTCTTGGCGGCGTTGCCCAAACGATTGCTAACGGGCGGGGCGCTGGCAGTGATTGCGCATGTGGAGCGGGCGTGGACAACGTCATTTGAAACGAAGGCGGGCAAGAACCAGTTGCAGACGTTCCGGGATACGTTGCGCCAGTTGCTGCTGGGGTTCCCGGTAGGATTTGCGATGGAGGGGTTCAACATTACATGGGCGGAGTTGACCGCGTCGCTGGCGTCGGAGATTTTCAACGACGGGGAGAACCCGAACAAGCCGGCCGACAGTCCGCGGTTGCGGAGCCTTTGGGAGGCGATGCACGACACCCGAAATTTCTGTGTCATCGGGGACCCGGCGGTTCGGCTGCTGGTAGGAGATGAAGATAAGGTGAGTGGGCCCGTGGAGATTGAGCGAAGTGCGATGAGCGAAGAGACGGTGACGGCGCCGGAACAAGTTCCAGAGCCGGTGGAAGTGGAGCCCAAGGCGTTCGAGACGACAGTTTTGAACATTAGTGGCCGCGAGCAGACCGGAACGCAGAGCAATCCGACTGGCCAGACGGAGGTCTCGGTAAAAGGCGGACTGGGCTCTGCGCTGGAAAACATGGTGGCGGCGATTGGCTCCACGATGGAGGCCGTCGTGAATGGGTTGACCACGGTGGATGTCCAGACCTATGTGAGCGACAACGTTACCGATGTGGTGCTCAAAGATGACGTTTTTGTGGGCGGAAAGTTGCGGGCTTGGACCCACCTGGCGATGAACGGGAAAACGGTGAACCTGGTACCGGAGAAGGATGGAAAGCTGGACGAGGCGCTGTGGGGATTACACATGGCATCGGTGGACAAAGCCGTAGCGAACCGGAGCGAAATGATAAAGATGACGGCAACGGCGGCGTCGAGTTTGCTCTCGGCGATTAAAGTGAAATGAAAGCGAAGGAGGCCAGCGCGGCTCTGGAGCGGATTGGACAGATTGAACGGTTGGAAACGACCGGATCCGATCCGGAGCCGCTGGCCTTTGGAGCACCGAGGACGGGCGTTTGGGAGCGACTGGCGGAGGAGTTGCGTTCGGTGGCAGAGGCGCTGCAGGTGTTTGTGCAAACCGAGGACAAGCGGGTGGGAACGGTGGTGACCGACTGGACGGGGGATGTGTTTTGTGTGTGGGCCGCGGGGGCGGACGAGGCGGAGCGGATCCGGCATTTGGAACGATCGCAAGTGGATTTTGCGGCGCGGATACGGATTTGGGCTGTGTTTGCCGCGGCGGTAAAGGCGGCGGTGGCGCTTTCCAAGTTAGCGGCGGCACCGTTGACGGTGGGGTCGGCTATCGGCGCGGCTTGGGAACTGGTGGAACAGGTGGCATTGCTACGCGCGTCGATGAGCGGTGAAACCTGACTGGTGACCCCCGGAACAAACCCCAGGCGCTAAACTAAACCTATGCGCCTGGCCCCGCTCCTCCTCCTCACCGCCGCCGGCCTCTCCGCGGAGTTCCTGGAAATCCGTATGGACGTCCGCAACATGGACTGCCTCACCTGCGTCCAAACCATGGAAACCGGCCTGAAGAAAATCCGCGGCGTCGAAAAGGTCACCGTCGGCCCGCAGAACAGCGTCGAGTTCATCCTCACCCCCGGCAACAAGCTCACGCTCGAACGATTCCGCGACGCGATCAAAGGCGTCGGCTTCACCCCCGGCTCCGCGCAAGTCATCGTCCGCGGCAAACCGCTCACCACCGAAGGCCAGTGGAAGTTCGAAGTCGAAGGCGTCGCCAAAACATACAACCTCTCCGCCCCCCACAACGAAACCATCAAAGCCCTGGCCGGCCACAACGGCAAGCTCATCACCGTCAAGGCCGTCAGCGCCCCGCCGCCCGACCCGCGCACCATGCCCTCCCTCGATGTCGACTCGGTGGTCGACCCGAAGTGACGGAGCGCTCCCTCGCCTTCCGCGCCCTCCAATACCCCAACTTCCGCATCTTCATCGCCGGCCTCGCCATCAGCCTCATCGGCACCTGGATCCAGTCGGTCGCCCTCAGTTGGCTCATCTATCGCCTCACCCATTCCGAGTTCCTCCAGGGCATGTCGAACTTCTGTTCCCACATGCCCGTGCTCCTCCTGAGCCCCCTCGCCGGCCTCGCCGCCGACCGCTTTCCCCGCCACTACATCGTCCGCATCACCCAGACCATCTTCCTCGCCCACGCCTGCCTCCTGGCCTACCTCACGCTCACCCATCAGGTCACCGTCCCCCAAATCCTCGTCCTCGCCGGCCTCCTCGGCTGCGCCAACGCCTTCGACATCCCCGCCCGCCAATCGCTGATGATCCTCCTCACCTCCAAGGAAGATCTGCTCGGCGCCATCTCGCTCAACTCCGTCGCCTTCAACACCGCCCGCACCCTTGGCCCCTCGCTCGGCGGCCTGCTCGTCGCCACCCTCGGCGAAGGCGTCTGCTTTTCCATCAACGCCGTCAGCTTTCTCGCCGTCCTGGCGTCTTTATGGATGTTGAAACTCCCGCCCGCCCAGCCTCGCCAGCGCCATAGCGAAGAAGGCCTCGCCGCCGGTGTCCGCTACGCCTGGACGCGCCCTGCCATCCGCTATCCCCTCGCCCTCTGCGGCATCATCACACTCACCAACGCGCCACCTCTCGTCCTGGGCCCCTTCATTGCCGACGGTCTGTTCCACCAAGGCGCCACCGGCCTCGGCATCCTCATGGCCGCCTTCGGCCTCGGCGCCACTGTCGGCGTCGCCCAACTCGCCGTCAAAAAATCCAGCGAAGGCCTGCAGTCCATCGCCGGCCAGGGCGCCCTGTTCTATGGCATCGCGCTCCTCTGCTACTCCCTCGTCCCGTATTTCTGGATGGTCGTCCTGTGCAGCTTCATCGCCGGCTACGCCTTTTTCCGGCAGAACGCCGCCAACAACGCTCTCATCCAAGCCGTCGTCGACGAAAAGTACCGCGGCCGCGTCATGTCGTTCTACACCATGATGGCCGTCGGCATGCTCCCCATCGGCAGCTTCCTCGCCGGTTGGGCCGCTGAACACTTCGGCCCCCGTCCGGTGCTCGCCGTCTCCGCGCTCCTCGCCTGCGCCACCGGCGCGGCCTACCTCATCTACACTCGTTCCATGGACGCTCAAGAATGTTCCGCCCAATAATCGCCATCCTCCTCTTCCTCGCGGCCGCTCACGCCCAGCCTTCGAACAAGGACCTGTTCGATCAAATCGACCCCACCCTCAACGAGCTCGCCGCCCTCACCGGCCTTGCACCCAAAACCAAGGTCGAACGCGACTTCATCACCCGCGAAAAATTGAAGGTTTTCCTCCAAACCCGTATTGATGAAACGGTGAAACCGGAAGAGATCCGCGTCGAAGAGCTGACCCTCAAGCTCTTCGGATTCATCCCCGAAACCTACGATCTCAAAGCATCCACCGTCAACCTCCTCACCGAGCAGGCCGCCGCCTTCTACGACTACCGCAAGAAGAAAATGTTCCTCCTCGAAAGCGCCCCGGAGATCTCCCAGCGCTTCGTCCTGATTCACGAACTCGCCCACGCCCTTGCCGACCAACATTTTCACCTGGAAAAGTACATCCAGCAAGGCCGCAATGACGACTCCGCCACCGCCCGCATGGCCGTCATGGAGGGTCAGGCCCAGTGGCTCATGTACGAACTCATGGCAAAGAAGGCCGGCCAATCCCTCCGCAAGGATCCCGGAATGGTCCGCATGTTCGTTTCCAACTCCGCCGCCGGCCTCAGCCAGTATCCCGAACTCTCCAACGCCCCCGTCTACATCCGCGAAAGCCTGCTCTTTCCCTACACCCGCGGCCTCGTCTTCCAGCAGGCGGTCATCGCAAAACTAGGCGATGCGGGCTTCGCCGAAGTCTTCCGCCATCCGCCCCTCAGCACCCGCGAAGTTATCCACCCGGAACTCTACTTCGACAAGAAGAAAACCGCGAAAATCAAAGCCCCCAAACCTGCCAACGCCAGCCGCTACAAGGAATCCGTCGATGGCGAACTCGGCGAGTTCGATATCTACATCCTCCTCAAACAATTCGTCAACGAAGAGGCCGCCGATAAGCTTTCCCCCGCCTGGCGCGCCGGCCAGTTCCGCGTCCTCGAAAACAAGGAAAACAAACACCCCCTCCTCGCCTTCGCCGTGGAATTCGACACCCCGGCCCACGCCGAAGAGTTCATGACGCTCTACGAACAAAAGGTGATCCCGGCGAAAACGAAACGATCCGGCACCAATAGCGTCAAACAGCAAGGAACCCGAATCTCCGTCCTCGAAGGAATAGAATAATTCGTATGCGCTTCTTCGCCCTGGCCGCCCTGGCCGCGTTCTCCCTCGTCGCCGCCGACATCCCCCGTCCTGCCCCGGACTTCACCATCGCCATGCCCGGCAATAAGTCGGTCAAAGTCAGCGATTACAAGGGGAAAGTGGTGATTCTGGAATTCCTCCTCACCACCTGCCCCCACTGCCAGAAGGCCTCCCAAGGCATCAACAAGGTGTACCGCGAACTCAAAGCCCAGGGCGTCCAACCCATCGGCATCGCCATGAATGCCATGCCCAACATGCTTGTAGAGGACTACGTCAAACAGTTCAATCTCGACTTCCCCGTCGGCTGGTCCGAACGGGAACCCGCCGTGGCCTTCCTCCAGCATCCGGTGATGATGATGATGTCCTTCCCGAACCTGGTGATCATCGACCGTAACGGCGTCATTCGCCACCAGATCCCCGGCGGCGACAAGTTCTTCGAAAACGAAGAGACCAACCTAAAGGCGCTCCTGGCTCCGCTATTGAAAGCCCCGGCCGCCAAAAAAGCCGCGGCGAAATAACGCCCGTCCGCTACTTCTTCGGCGCGGGAGTGAAATCGGCGCGGGTTGAAGTTTTAGTGCCCGTCGGGAAATCGGCGGGTACTTTTTGGGTGACCTTGCCGGTGGCCGCCCACTCGGTGCCGCGCTGGTACGTCGCGATGAAGCCGACACAGTTCAGACCGGCTTGATCGTGGCCGAGCGTCGTGTGGAAGATGCGGCCTTTGCCGTATTTGAGAACCATCAGCACGGGTTCGTCGCGGCCGGTGCCTTTGTTGGATTCGTCGGAGAAGGCCGTGGCCAGCACCGTCATGTTTTCACCCGGGCCGCGCATGCGGGCGTAGAGTTCGTCGGGGACGTGCATCCACTCCGTGGGGAGGCCCTTGGTGATGGGGTGGTTGGTAACGCGGTTCACGATCTTGAACGCAATGCGGGCGCCGTGGCTGCCCGCCTTTCCGGCACTCAAGTCGGGGAGCACTTTGCCGTCTTTGTAGTACCAGAAGGGGCCATCGGCTTCGGTCCGCCCGCGCCAGCCGCCAATGCCGATCATCTGGTTGTACGCCTTCCACTTGGGGAAGGCATTATCGGCCGCGTGGACGGCCACCAGTCCGCCGCCATTCTGCATGTACTTTTCGAAGCTCTGCTTCAGCTCATCCGGCCAGCGTTCGTCGGGGACGTCGTAGTTCGACACCACCACTTTGTACTTGCTGAAGTCGGGCTTGAAGTTGGAGAAATCCGCGCCTTTGGGCGGAGCGGTGACGACTTCCACCTGGAAGACACCGGCCTGTTCCAACATGCGCTGCAGGTAGGGCGTCGTGGCACGCCAGTCGTGATAGGCGCCGCCGGATTCGCCATCGAGCAACATGACTTTAATGGGTTGAGCGGCCGGCAGAGCGCCGGTCATCGTAAGCAGCAACAGGGCGGGCAGGAAGGTTCGCATACCGTTTCGCCTTCTATGTTATCCCTTCTTGCCGCCGATGACATATGGCAGTCCGCGCCGCCAGCCGATTTTTGTCTGGGCAAGATACCAGGTGCGGCCTTTGTCGTTGTTGCCCTGGTAGAACAGAACCGTTTCGCCTTTTTTATCGGTGAAAATGCCGGGATGCCCGGACTCCGAAGAGTTCCATTCGCCAGGCTGGCCGGCGGGGAGCAACGGCTCCCTGAACAGGCGTTGCCAGTTCAGCCCGTCGCGGCTCTTCGCGCATCCGATTTGCTGCGGGGCGTTGTTGTAACCACCGGCGTAGAACATGTACAGATCGCGCCCGCGCTGAATAACGGACGGCGCCTCAATGCAGTCGCGTTCCCACGGGAGCTCGGGTTGCAGTATCGGCTTGTCGGCGAGTTGAGTCCAACTGTCGCGGTTGAAATTCGTATCGGCCGGGGCGTAGGCGCCGGTGATCATTTGGATCTTCATAGCCGGGTCGCGCGTGGCGGCGTAGAGCAGCCAGCGGTTGTTGTGCAAGATGACGTCGGCATCAATCGCGCGCCCGGCGGTCCAGGAGCCGGTGGGGTGGAAGATGGGGTTGGTAGGATTGCGGGTGAAGTGGATGCCGTCGGGGGATGTGGCGTGGCAAATGGCGTCCTTGGGGCCGTTGCCATAGGTCTGGTAAAAGATGTGCACCTGGCCGCCGATGACCTTCGCGCAGGGGGCAAACAGGCCCTTGGCTTCATAGTCGGCAGCGGGCGGAATCTCGCCGATCTTTGTCCAGGTTTCCAGGTCGGTGCTGGTGGCAATGCCGATGGTCCATTGGGAGAGCTGGTTGTTGGCCTCGCGGGTGGGAGTGGAGTAATAGAGCCAGTATTTGTTGGCGAATTCGATGACGGAGGGGTCCTTGGCGTAGGGGCGGCCCAGGCGGGTGGTGTCGGCCCATCGGGGCGCGAGGAGCGCGAGGATTGTGCGGCGAGTCATGGCAGTTATTCAGTAGTATAGGGGGGATCATGCGGCGGTGGCTCTGGACGGTTTTGGTGTTGGCGGGTTGCGCGAAGGCGCCGGCGCCAGTGGCGACTTATGTGGACGCGCGGAGCTGCGCCGGGTGCCACGCGGAAATTGCCAAGTCGTATGCGAAGTCGGGTATGGCGCGCGCATTTTACCGGGCTACGGCGGACACGATGAAAGGCCTGACTGGGACGCTTTCTCATGGCGCGTCGGGGCGTTCGTATTCCGTTTTGGAGCGGGATGGGCGCTTCTTTCAATCGCGGAGCGGGGCCGGGGCGGAGGCGATTGAGCGCGAGATCCACTACGTGATGGGATCCGGGCGGAAGGCGCGCACCTTCGTGCACCGGACGCCGCAGGGGCGCCTGGCCGAGTTGCCGCTGGGTTGGTATGCCGAGAAGGGCGGGACACTGGCGATGAGTCCGGGATACGACCGGCCGGACCCCTTGGATTTCCGGCGGAAGATCTCCTACGACTGCATGTTCTGCCACAACGCCTATCCGGCCGTGGCGGCGGGGCAGGACGCGCCGGCGCAGGAACCAGTGTTTCCAGCGGCATTGCCCGAAGGGATCGATTGCCAGCGGTGCCACGGACCGGGCAGTCTGCATGTGGCCGCGGCGGGGAAAGGCGGGATTGTGAACCCCGCGAAACTGGGCGCCGAACGCGGCATGGAAGTCTGCATGCAATGCCATTTGGAGACGACGTCGACACCCCTGCCGAATTCGCTGATACGCTTCGGCCGCGGGGCGTTTTCCTACCGGCCGGGTGAGCCGCTTTCCGATTTCGTACTCCACTTCGACCATGCGCCGGGCACCGGACGGGAGGAGAAGTTTGAGATCGTCAACTCCGCCTACCGGCTGCGCCAATCGAAATGTTTTGTGGCGAGCGCAGGAAAGATGCAGTGCACCACGTGCCACAATCCGCACGTTGCGGGGCCGGCCTCGGTGGGGAAAGCGTGTCTGGGATGCCACGCGGGCCTTACGGGAGGGCCGCACAAGCCGGGGGCCGATTGTGCCTCGTGCCACATGCCGGCGCGGCGCACGGAGGATGTGATCCACGCCGTGATGACCGACCACAAGATTGTGCGGCGGCCGCCGGCCGGGGATTTGCTGGCGGCGCGTGCCGAACAGCGGGGAACCTACTCGGGCGAAGTGGTTTTGTACTATCCGCCCGCACTGCCGAAGGGCGCGGAGGCGGAGTTGGCCGTCGCGCAGGTGGTGCAGAAGAGTAATTTGACGGCGGGCATCTCGCGGCTGGCTGGCGTGGTGAGCGCGGAGCCGCGAGTAGCGTTTGCGTTGGGGGAGGCATATGAGGCGGCCGGAGATTTACGCGGGGCGGAGGCGAAGTACCGCGAGGCGCTGACCGTCGCAGCAGCGGGCCGGAAGTTGGGAGAGTTGCTGACTCGACGCGGGCGGGCGGCCGAAGCCGTGCCGGTGTTGGAAGCCGTTGTGCCGCGGGACGCCGGAACGTGGTTCGCATTGGGGTTGGCCTATCGCGCGGCAGGTCGGACAGCCGATGCGGTGAAGGCTTTGGAAGGAGCGATCGCGGCCGATTCCGACTTCCCGGAGGCGCAGAATGCGTTGGGGGGATTGTTGATTGAAATGGGCGATGGAACGCGCGCCGAGGCGATGCTGCGCGAAGCATTGCGCCAACAACCCGACATGGCCGAGGCGCGGGCCAACCTGGGCCAGGTGTTGGCCGCGAAGGGGGATTTCACGGGCGCGGAGCGGGAATTGCGGGAAGCACTGCGGTGGAAGGCCGGACTGCTGACGGCCTGGCAGGGGCTGGGCGAAGTGCTGGCGGTGCGCGGCGATTGGGGTCGGGCACGCGCGGCATATCTGGAAGTTCTAAAGGTGCAACCCGGGGATGAAGGAGCGCTGTTAGGATTGGGCACAGCGCAGGCGGCGACCGGGGATCTGGCGGGGGCGCGAGTCAGTTTGCAACGCGCCGCGAAAGGGAAGAATGCGGCCGTTTCCGCGGAGGCCATCGAGTTGTTGGGGAAGTTGAAATAAACCCCTTCCTCCCATCTCCCAGCCCCCTCCATGAGAAACTAAAGGAGATGTTCAACTGGCTGTCCAAATCCACCGATGCGCCCGCCCCCGCGCTCGATCTCGAAGCAATCAAACAGCAGGAAATCGCCATCCTGTTCAAACACAGCTCCACCTGCCCCGTCAGCTGGGCCGCCCAGGCCGAAGTCAAACGCTTCTCCGCTCTGCACCCCGAAGTCCCCGTCTACACCCTCATCGTCCAGGAACAGCGCGACCTCTCCCGCCAGGTCGCCGAATGGTCCGGCATCCGCCACGAGTCCCCCCAGGTCTTCGTCCTGAAACAAGGAAAAATCGTCGCCAGCGACTCTCACGAAGGCGTGAACGTCGACTTCCTCACCGGCTCCCTCAAAGCGTCCTGAACATCACCAGCGCATCCACATACCCCAACGCCGGATGCGCAAACGCCCCCGGCAACCGCCCCACTATCGCAAACCCGCAACTCTCCCACAGCCGCACCGCCCGCTCATTCGTCGAGACAACAAAGTTAAACTGCATCGCCCGGAACCCGCCCGCCCGCGCCGTCTCCAGCGAGTGCTCACACATCGCCCTGGCCACCCCGCGCCCCACAAAATCCCCGGCTGTCATATAACCGCAATTGGCCACATGCCCGCCCCCGCCCCGTTGATTCGCTCGCAATAAATACGTCCCCACAACCCGCCCATCCACCTCCGCCACACACACCGAATTCCCCGCCCCGAACCAATACCCCAACGCCTCATCAACCAACAGGTCCCGCGGCAGCGCGTAAGTCTCCCCCGCCCGGATCACCGGCTCCAACACGCCCCAAATCGCCGCCCGATCCCCCTCAACCGCCGCACGAATCGTCACCATATCCAACTAACTATGCGCCGCCGGGCCTGGAACGCCAAGTATCCCGGCCCGGCGGCGTATCTCCCGGTTAGTTACCGCGGTAGTCCACCGTCACGGTGTCCTGCGCCGTAGCCCCAGTCGAATCCGTCACAGTCAGCAGGAACGTATAAATCCCCCGCCCCTGTGAAAACTGCACCGTCGGCGTCGCCGTCGACCCGCCCAGGATCGAGCCCACCGGGCTACCCTGCGCCATCGTCCAGAAGTACTGCAACGCCTTCCCGTCCGCGCTCGTCGAAGCCGTCCCGTCGAGCGAAATCGACCGCGACGTCGCCGTCAAATTCTTCGGTCCCGCCACCGCGATCGTCTTCGTTGCCCCCGGAGCCGTCGGCACCGGCACCGTCAACGACGGCCGCAACGTGTGCAACCGAGTCACAAACACCCCGCCCGGCAGAATCACGCTCGGGTCCCGTTGCGCGTCCACAATCCGCGTCGCCACCAAAACCCCATTCCGCTGTTCACCCTGCGTAATCAGGAAATCATCCACCGCAACCGCCTGCGTTCCATCCGGCCTCGTCACCACGCGGTTAAACGTCCCGCGCCCCTCACAAGTCACCGTATAGGTGCCCGTGCTGGTCACCGGTCCCACAATGCGCGCCCCCGTCGTCGACGTCGTGTCCGGCTGGTTCAACACACCCGTTCGCAACAAATTCCCCTTCCCGTCAAACGTCTCCGGCTGCAGCCCCAATGCCGCATTCACCCCGTAGTTCACCTCCACAGAGTAGGATCCCTGCAAACTCGCGTGCGTGTAGCAACCCGCCGACGGCTCCGGCCGCCGCACATACCGCCGAACCAGGAACACCCCACCCGGAACCGTCCCGGCCGGAATCCGCTGCATATCCGTCACCGCCATCGCCACCAGCTTCCCGTTCACCACCGCGCCTTCAGTGATCAGAAAATCGTCAAACGCCGGCGTCGAAACCCCATTCGCCGTCGCAACCCGGGTCACCACCCCGGTCCCGTCACAGTTCATCGTGAACGACCCGCGGTTCGTCCCCGCCACAGTCGACCGCTCTCCCGTCGGCGATCCCACCACCGGCTGGTTGTTCAGAAATGTCGCCGCGATGTTCCCATTCGCATCATGGTTCCGCACCCCCAGTGCAATCGCAATGTTCGCCCCATAGGTGCCGATCACCGCAAACGACCCCTGCATGCTCTCCAACGTGTAGCAAGCCGGCGTCGTCTGCGCCCGCAAAGGCGCCCCGCCCGCCAACCCCAAAACCACCATCGCCGCCGGAGCCAGCGCAAATATTTTGTTGATCATAGCTTCTCACTTAGTGAAATATCGAAACCCGAAACGCCGTTCAGCACCGCGCTCGGTCCCGCTAGTCTCCGCCCATCCGCCTTCCACCACAACCAAAACCGCCTGAAGAAGCCTTCAGACCAATCTGAAGACGCTAAAATAGGGCCCATGCGCGCCGTTCTGCTCCTCTTAGCCTGCCTCGCCCTCCCCGCCCAACAACCCGGCTTCAACTACGACGAAGCCAAAGTCCCCGCCTACACCCTCCCCGAACCCCTCGTCCTCGCCGACGGCACCCCCGTCAAAGACGCCGCCACCTGGCGCAAAAAACGCCGCCCCGAAATCCTCGACTTGTTCGCCGAACAGGTCTACGGCCAAACTCCCAAGACCAAAATCAAGCTCCGCACCGAACTCCTCGAAATCGACAAAACCGCCCACAACGGCCTCGCCACCCGCAAACAGGTCCGCGTCTGGTTCGGCCCCAACGCCGACGCCCCCTCCATGGACCTCCTCATCTATCTCCCCAACAACG
>CANIVU010000053.1 GCA_947470805.1 Acidobacteriota bacterium
CCCTCCTCGCGCACGCCCCATCCCAAGAAAGAATTCCCAAGCAGGATCATCGAAATGACTGACATTGTCAAAGTTGTAGGTAGAGAAATTCTGGATTCCCGTGGCAACCCCACCGTTGAAGCCGACGTCTTCCTGGCCGACGGCTCCATGGGCCGCGCCGCCGTCCCATCCGGCGCCTCCACCGGTGTCCACGAAGCCGCTGAGCTTCGCGACGGCGACAAAGGCCGCTACCTCGGCAAAGGCACCCAGAAAGCCGCCGCCAACGTCAATAACATCATCGGCCCCTCCGTCCTCGGCATGGACTCCACCCGCCAGGCCGAAATCGATGGTCACATGATCGCCATCGACGGCACGCCCAACAAAGGTAACCTCGGCGCCAACGCCATCCTCGCCGTCTCCATGGCCACTGCCCGCGCCGCCGCCGCTAGCCAGATGACCCCGCTCTACCGCTACTTGGGCGGCGTCAACGCCTGCATGCTCCCCGTCCCCATGATGAACATCATCAACGGCGGCGCCCACTCCGACAACTCCGTCGATATGCAGGAATTCATGGTCGCCCCCCACGGCGCCACGAGCTTCGCCGAAGGCCTCCGCTGGGGCGCCGAAATCTTCCACACCCTCAAAACCGTTCTGAAAAAGAAGGGCTACTCCACCTCCGTCGGCGACGAAGGCGGCTTCGCGCCCAACCTCAAGTCCAACGAAGAAGCTCTCGAAGTCGTCATGGAAGCCATCACCCAGGCCGGCTACATCCCCGGTGAACAGGTCTCCATCACGCTCGACCCCGCCATGAGCGAACTCTGGGACGCCAAAAAAGAAAAGTACGTCATGAAGAAGTCCAAGAGCGGCGAGTTCACCCCCGCCGAAATGGTCGCCTTCTGGGTCGGCATCTGCGAGAAGTACCCCATCATCTCCATCGAAGACGGCATGGCCGAAGACGACTGGAAGGGCTGGAAGCTCATGACCAAGGCCCTCGGTAAGAAGATTCAGCTCGTCGGCGACGATCTCTTCGTCACCAACATCAAGCGCCTCTCCGAAGGCATCGACAAGGGCGTCGCCAATTCGATCCTCATCAAGGTGAACCAGATCGGCACCCTGACCGAAACCCTGCAGGCCATCGCCATGGCGCACCACGCCGGCTATACCGCCATCAGCTCCCACCGCTCCGGCGAAACCGAAGACACCTTCATTGCCGATCTCGCCGTCGGCGCCTCCGTCGGCCAGATCAAGACCGGCTCGGCCTCCCGTACCGATCGCATCGCCAAGTACAACCAGCTCCTCCGCATCGAAGAAGAGCTCGGCTCCCAGGCCATCTACGCCGGCAGAAAGGCGTTCAAGAAGTAACATGGCGAAACAACCGGTCATCCTGACCATTCTTGACGGCTGGGGCGAGTCCCCGGCCGTCAAAGGCAATGCTGTGCGCAACGCGCGCAAGCCCGTCTACGACGCGCTCATGCGCGACTACCCCACCACGCTCATCAACACCAGCGGCGAATGGGTCGGCCTGCCCGACGGCCAGATGGGCAACAGCGAAGTCGGCCATCTGAACATCGGCTCCGGCCGCATCATTCAGATGGACATCACGCGGATCGATTGGATGGTCCGCAATGGCCTCTTCCACGAAGATCCCGTGCTGCAGGAGACCGTGAAACATGCCCGCGGACGCCGTCTCCACCTGATGGGTCTCGTCAGTGATGGCGGCGTCCACTCTCATATCTCCCACCTCTACGGCCTCCTCGAAATGGCGAAGAAAGGCGGCGTCGAAGACGTCGTCGTCCACGCCTTCACCGACGGCCGCGACACCCCGCCCCACGAAGCCGCCGGGTTCCTCGAAGCCCTGCAAAACAAGATGCGCGAACTCGGCGTCGGCCGCGTCGCCACCGTCATCGGCCGCTATTACGCCATGGATCGCGACAAGCGCTGGGAACGCGTCGAACGCGCCTTCCGCGCCATCGTGCTCGGCGACGGCCGCAAATCCACCGATCCCATCGCCTCCATCAAACAGAGCTACGAATCCGGCGTAACGGACGAGTTCATCGAGCCCATCGTCATCACCAACGCCGCCGGAGAGCCCACCGGTCTCCTCCGCGACGAAGACGCCGTGCTCTTCTTCAACTTCCGTGCCGACCGCGGCCGCGAACTCTCTCAAGTCCTCACCGACTACCCGCTCGACGTTCCCTACAAGAGCCTCGCGCCCAAGAACCTGCACTACACGACGATGACCGTCTATGACCGGACCCTCAAGGTCAACACCGTCATCCAGCCCGAATCCCACACGAATCTTCTGGGCGGCGTCCTCGCCGGCCACGGCGCCAAACAGCTCCGCGTCGCCGAAACGGAAAAGTACCCCCACGTCACATTCTTCTTCAACGGCGGCGTAGAAAAACCGTTCGATGGCGAAGAGCGTGAAATGGTCGCGTCCCCGAAAGTGGCGACCTACGACCTCCAGCCCGAAATGTCCGCCGAAGGCGTCTGCAACGTCGTGCTCAAAGGCATCGACCGCGGCGACTTCGACGTCATCGTGGTCAACTTCGCCAACCCCGACATGGTCGGCCACACCGGCGTCTACGAAGCCGCCGTCAAGGCCTGCGAAACCTGCGACACCATGCTCGGCCGCATCCACCAGGCCATTCAACGCACCGGTGGCCAGTGGATCATCACCGCCGATCACGGCAACGCCGAAACGATGATTGATCCTCTCAACGGTGGCCCGCATACTTATCACACCACCAACCCGGTTCCGCTCATCTTAGTCAATGAGGAGCGTCGCCCGCTTCGCACCGGCGGCTCTCTTCGCGATCTCGCGCCCACCATCCTCGGTCTGCTAGGCTTACCAAAGCCTGCCGAGATGTCCGGCGCCGACCTGCGAGCCTAAATTGAGCAACCTTCTCACACACCTAACACCGCTACACCGCTTCAAATACTACGAAATCTGCCTCAGCTTCTTCGTAGTCGTACTCTTAATCTCTAACCTCGTGGCCAGCAAGCTCTGCTCGTTTGGCCACGTCTCCTTCCTGGGCTTCGAGTTCGATATCATCCTCTCCGGAGCCCAGATTCTCTTCCCGATAACCTACATCTTCGGCGACATCTTCACCGAAGTGTATGGCTACGCCGGCAGCCGCCGCGCCATCTGGCACGGCTTCCTGTCGACGGCGCTCCTCACCGGCCTCGGCATGCTGATCGTCAACCTCCCGCCCGCCCCGGGCTGGACCGGCCAACCGGCTTTCGAAGCCATCTTCGGCTTCCTCCCGCGTCTGGTCGTGGCGAGCCTCATCGCCTACTGGTGCGGCGAATTCGCCAACGCCTTCGTGCTCGCGAAAATGAAGGTGCTCACCGGCGGCAAAATGCTCTGGGCCCGCACCATCGCCTCCACCGCCGTCGGCCAACTCGTCGACACGGTGATCGTCATGACCATCGCCTTCTGGGGCCGCATCGACGGCACCATGATCCGCGATCTCATCCTCACCGGCTACCTCGTCAAGGTCGGCTACGAAGCCGCCGCCACGCCGCTGACGTACCTCATCGTCAACTTTCTCAAGAAGGCCGAAGGCATCGATCTCTTCGACGACTCGACAGACTTCAACCCCTTCGCCGGCGGCCCGGCGCAGGAAGGTCCGGCCTAGCTAACTCGTCCTCCTGCGGCGCGGCATCGCTGCGCCGCAATACAATCCGGTCCACGTCCTCAATCCACTCCAAGACGCTCCCCGGGCGCAGTTTAAGCTTGCTGCGTATGCTTGCCGGGATCGTTACGAATCCGGCGGCGTTCACTGTGGTTTTCCGTGCCTTCACGCCTCAGAATAGCCGCCTCGGCCATACGCGGAAAATTCCCCATGCCCGTTTCCGGGCTACCCGCCTCTTCCACGTCTACATATCCAATCGACATCAGCGGCTCTGGAATGGATTCTCCATCTGCGATCAGCCCTTCCAAATGGAGCGCAATCGCTTCCCGCATGTTGCGCTCACTTTCCGTGACCGTCCCACCGGTCGTAACGCAACTGGGCAGATCCGGCACGTACGCCGATAGATTCCGCTGCCCGTGTTCGATGACGACCGCGTACTTTCGCCTATCCCTACTGCAAATAAAACGCAAACAACTGGTCCCCCGCCGCCACCAGCACATACTGCTTCCCATCCACCGCATACGTCTGCGGAGCGTTCGAAACATTCCCCAGCCGCGCATGCCACAGGATCTTCCCCGAAGCCGCGTTATACGCAATCAAATTCCCCGCATTATCACCGCCAAACAGCAACCCGCCCGCCGTCGTCAACACGCCCTGCGGCGCGCCAAAACCGCCCGGCCCCGGATACTTGTGCTGCCAGGCAATCTTCCCCGTCTTGTAATCAATCGCCGTCATGTACACCCCCAAAGCCGCCAAAAACTGCTCGTCCTTCCCGCCCAATCCCATCGCCCCGCGCGGGTCGGTCTCGGTCAGGTAGTACATCGCGTAGTTATCAATCGTCGGGACATAGAACAGCCCCGTGTCCGGCGAATACGCCGCCGGCGGCCAGTTCGTCGCCCCGTAATTATTCGGCGAAACCAACGTCCCCGGCACCGACGAATCCTTGGAAACTTCCCGGATCGTCTGCCCCTTGGCATTCACGTTCTTCACCCAGTTCACGGTCGGCGAAAACTTCGACGTCAACAGATGCTCGCCTGTCACCCGGTCCAGCACCCAGAAGTACCCGTTCCGGTCCGCATGCAGCACCATCTTCCGCTGCTTGCCCTTGAACTCCCCGTCCACCATAATTGGCGTCTCGCTCGAATCCCAATCGTGCGTATCGTGCGGGTTCATCTGGTAGTACCACTTCATCTTCCCCGTCGCCATATCCAACGCCACAATCGAGCACGTGTACAAGTTGTCCCCATCCCGGCTCGGCGGGTTCGTATACGCCGGCGACGGATTCCCCGTGCCAAAAATGTACAGATTGGTCTCCGCGTCATACACCCCCGGGATCCAAACGTTCCCGGCCCCGTGCTTGGCGCCCTCCAGGCTCCCCCACGTCTCCAACCCCGGGTCGCCCTTCTTCGTCGGCACGCTCCACCACGTCCAGGAAACCTCGCCCGTCTCCGGGTCCCGCGCCTGCACATACCCTGGCGCGTCCAGGTCGTTCCCCGTCCCGACAATGATCTTGTTCCCAATTACAATCGGCGCCATCGTCGAAAAATACTGCCGGTTAAAGTCGGCAATCTGCTTGTGCCAGCGCTCCTTCCCCGTCTCGGCGTCCAGGCACACCAGATAGTTGTCCGGCGTCTCCATGTACAGCCACTTGCCGTACATCCCCAACCCGCGGTTGCCAATATGCGTCCCGCCCTTGGTCCGCCAGTAGTAGTGCCACAACACCGTCCCATCGCGCGCATCCACCGCCCACGCATTGTCCGGCGTCGATAGATACAACTTCCCGTCCACCGCCAGCACCGACGCGCGAATATTCGCGTTCCCCCCAAAGTCCTGCGTCCCCTCGCCGCCCACATGCGTCGGAATCGGCGGCGGTCCAAACCCGCGGAACCCGCCCCCGCCCGCATTCGGCGCCGGCGGCCCCGTCACCACCCGCGTCGTCCACGCCAGCGACAAGCTCTTCACATTCGCCGTATTCACCTGCTTCAGCTTGCTGTAGCGCTGCCCCGTGTAGTCGCCCGAATACGTCGGCCAGTCTTTCTCCAGCCGCTGTCCAAACGCCAGGCCCAAGGCCAATACAAATCCCAGTAGAGTCTTCATTTCACCGTCACCAAGTAAGCCGTCACGTCGTGAATATCTTTATCCGAATAGCTCTTCAACAAATCCTTATGCGGCTGCAGCGGGTCTTTCAACTCCACCCGCGGCACATCCCCATCGCGCGTAAACGTCCGTCGCGCTCCCTCCCCATCCGTCAGCGTCACCAGAAAATCGTCCACCCGAACCAGCGTGCCCGACGTCCTCTTCCCGCCCGCCTCGGTCACCGTCACCGTCCAAGGTTTCGCCCGCGACGCTCCCTCCCCCCGGCCCGACCCCGGCACCAGCCACGACTGCTGCAGCACCTTCGCGTCCGGTATCCGCCCGCCAATCCCCTTCAAATCCCCGGTCACCGAATGGCACCCCGCGCAGGTCTTGCCGAAATACGCCGCCCCGGCCTTCGCATCTCCCGTCACAATCGTCAACGGCGTCATCCGCGAAACGTCATACCCGCCCACCTTGAAGCTATGGATAAACGCGGCCACTTCCACAACCTGCTCCGCCGTCAAATCCATCTTCGGCATCCCCTCGCGTCCATTCCGGATCACCGGGCCAATCAACTCCCCGTCCTTATCGTTCAGCACCAACTCCGCCCGCAACAAGTTCGGCCCGCCGGACCCTCCCCGCGCGTCCGCCCCGTGGCAGAACGTGCACCGCAGCCCATAGGTGGCCTTCCCCCGCGCCACCACCGCCGGGTCTGCCGGTGGCCGCTCCGGATACGCCGGTGGCCGCCGGATCACAGCAGGCTTGGCTGGCGCCGCCGCCGGAGGCGTCTGTCCCATCAACGCAACAAGGCTCAATAAGGAAAGCAGGATTCTTCGCACCCGATCAGTCTATATTCACAGCCCCGTCTGCTACAATATAGGTTTGCGCTCCTTAATGAAGCGCTACCCTGACCAGCGAGGAGGTGAATATCTAAATGGCAGAAGTTATCGTGCAAGACGGCGAGACTCTTGAAAATGCTCTGCGTCGCTTTAAACGCAAAGTGCAGCAGGAAGACATTATCAAGGAAATCAAACGCCACTCCTTCTACCTGAAACCCGGCGAAAAAAAGCGGGTGAAAGAAGCCCTCGCTCGCAAGCGTAACCGCAAAAAGCGTCGCAGCGATCCAGAATAGAACCTCGAACGGCACCGGTCCTCCGGTGCCGTTCGTTTTGAGACATTCGTCGGCACCGGTCCTCCGGTGCCGTTCGTGTTTTCAGGCTGCCCATGCCTGCTATCCTGCGAACGTGGATACCCGGATCACAGTCGAAGCAGGGAAGCGTTCCGGCCAGCCCTGCATCCGCGGCCTGCGAATCACCGTTTGGGATGTGCTCGGCTGGCTCGCCGCCGGTATGTCGGAACCTGAAATTCTCGACGACTTCCCCGAACTCGAACAGGCAGACTTCCCCGCCGTCTACGCTTTCGCCGCCATCGCGGGTTGACCCCAACATAGGCCTCTCGGGGCAATAGCCCCAGCAGTTCCAACCTGCTCTAATGTCGGAATGTCGGCCGACCTCCACGCCACCATCAACAGCATCATCTGGATCGACAAGGATCGCATTAGTGGCGAACCCTGCTTCCGCAGCACCCGCGTCCCCATCCAAACCCTCCTCGACCACATCGATCTCGACGAGTTCCTCGAAGACTTCCCCTCCGTCTCCCGCCAACAGGCAACCCTCTTCCTCGAACTCGCCAAAACAGCCCTCCTCGCCCACGTCGACGAATCCACCTAACCCCCGGACCGCCACCCAAAAACAGGGGATGTATTTACTTGATACAACCGCCTGCACCGAAACCGAAACCATAAAACCCTTTAGCGGCTAGTCTTGACGATGTTCAGCAGCGCCAATTGCCCGCCAGCCAAAACTGTACGGCACCAGACGCTCTTTAGGCCTTCTAGCGGAACTGGCACATCACAGGGTTCTTGCGCAAGGGCCGCCTTGAGAAGACGACGAGCGGAAGAATCGGACAGCCCATATGGATCCGGTCCAGCCAGACCTTCTTGCCAGAGCTTCATAGCACTTTGGGGATCCTCAGCGACGAACTGGCTGATCGAGGTAGTTCCTCGAAACTCCATGATCACGGTAAAGAGGCGCTGCATTGGCAAAGTGTAACAACGCCTTCCGCATCTCTCCTAACTGGTCTTGCAAAGTGGTTGCGTCAATTATGTAAGTGCCAAAAATAGCGTTAAACTCTTCAAATGACGCTCACCCGCCGCCACCTCCTCGCCGCCCTGTCGACGGCCTCCGCCTACTCCCAAACGACCTTCGACACCGCCATCAACAACGGCCGCGTCATCTGCCCCGCCAACAACCTCGATGCCATCCGTTCCATCGGCATCACCAACGGCGTCATCACCGCCATCTCCCCCACCCCCCTCAAAGCCAAGCGAATAATCGACGCCAAAAATCACGTCGTCTCGCCCGGCTTCATCGACCTCCACGTCCACCGCCAGGACGCCGAAAACAACCGCTACAAAGCCCGCGACGGCGTCACCACCACCCTCGAACTCGAAATCGGCGTCTCCCCCATGAAGCCCTGGATCGACGCTCGCCGCGGCAAGTCTCTCATCCACTACGGCGCCTCCGTCGGCCACGTCCCCGCCCGCATGACCGCGACGAACGACACCAGCGAATGGCTCCCCGCCGGTCCCGCCGCCACCCGCGCCGCCACGGACCCCGAACAAAACAAAACCCTTGAACTCCTCCGCCAGGGCCTACGCGAAGGCGGCGTCGGCATCGGCATGGGCATCGCCTACACCCCGTTCGCAAGCCGAGCCGAAATCCTCGACGTCTTCAAAGTCGCCGCTCAGGCCAAGGTTCCCATCTTCGTCCACATGCGCGGCGCCGGCGCCAAAGACCCTGGCGTCGTCGAAGCCCTCCAGGAAGTCATCACCGACGCCGCGGCCAGCGGCGCCAGCCTCCACGTAGTCCATCTGAACTCCAGTTCCGGCCGCGCCTTCGAACTCGGCCTCTCCATGGTCCGCGGCGCCAAAGCCCGCGGCATCGACGTCTCCTACGAAGCCTACCCCTACATCGCCGGCATGACCCAGCTCGAATCGGCCATCTTCAACCCCGGCTTCCGCGAACACCTCGACATGGATTACAAGGACATCATGCTCGTCGAAACCGGCGAACGCCTCAACGAAGAGACCTTCAAAATCCACCGCAAAAAAGGCGCCACCGTCATCACGTTCTCCATGCGCGAACAGGACATCGACATGGCCATGGCCGCCCCCGACGTCATCGTCGCCTCCGACGGCTGGATCACCAACGGCAAGGGCCACCCCCGCGCCTCCGGCAGCTACTCCCACGTGCTCGCCACCTACGTCCGCGAACGCAAAGTCATCACACTCAAAGACGCCATCCGCAAGATGAGCTACCTCCCCGCCGCCCGCCTGGAAAAAATGGTGCCCGAAATGAAAAAGCGCGGCCGCATCAACGTCGGAGCCTTCGCCGACATCACCGTCTTCAACCCCGACACCGTTCAGGACAAATCCACCTATCAAAACGCCGGCCAGTATTCCGAAGGCATCCCCTACGTCCTCGTCAACGGCACCCTCGTCGTCGACGAAAACAAGATCGTCGAAGGCGTCTTCCCCGGCCAACCGGTCATGAGCAAAGTCACCATCTGATGCGCAAATTCGCCGAAAGCTACACCGCCGCCTGGTGCAGTCAGGACCCGGCCCAGGTCGCAGCCCACTTCGCGCCCAACGGCTCCCTCCAGGTCAATCAATCGCCCGCGGCCGTCGGCCGCGACGCCATCACCGCCGTCGCCCAAATCTTCATGACCGCCTTCCCGGACCTGAAAGTCGCCATGGACTCCCTCGACGAATCCACCCTCACCTACTACTGGACCCTCACCGGCGGCCCCGTCAAAATCAGCGGCTACGAACAGTGGACGCTCGCCCCCGACGGCCTAATCCTCCAATCCCTCGGTCACTTCGACGAAGCCGATTACCACCGCCAACTCCAATGTCCTACCAGTTAAAAATCACCCTCCAAGGCGCCCGCCCGCCCGTCTGGCGCCGCGTCCTTGTGCCCGATACAATCCGCATGGACGCCCTCCACGCGGTCATCCAAATCGCCATGGGCTGGACGGACTCCCACTTGCACTCCTTCACCAAAGGCGGCAACTGCTGGACCATTCCCGACCCCGACGCCTACACCGTCTCCCTCGATCTCGACGAACGCAAATACCGCCTCAAAGAAGTCCTGAAAAAGACCGGCGACAGCCTCCTCTACGTCTACGACTTCGGCGACGACTGGCGCCACAAAGTCTCGCTCGAAGCCATCCTCCCCGGCGATAAAGTAACCCTCCCCACCTGCACCGCCGGCAAAGGCGCCTGCCCCATGGAGGACTCCCGCGGCTACGAACCCGAAGAGGACGACGAACCCGCCCCGCCCTTCTCCGTCGCCGAAGCCGCCGCCGTCCTGGCCGACGAACGCTGGGATCCCGCGACGCTCTAAAGCAACCCGTCCAGGATCGTCGCCAGCCCGAACCGGAACGCCTCCTCCACGCTGCCCCCCATCTGGAACAGCCCTTGCAGTTCCATCGTCAAAAACCCGTGCAAAAACGCCACCAGCGTCCGCGCCGCCGGCAGCGCCCGCTCCCGTCCCAATGCCGTGGTCAACACCCCCATCAACGGCCCAACCGACGCCAGCCGCGCCCCCATGTCCGCCTCGGCGTCGTAAGTAAATATCAACGCGTACCCCCGCGGATTCCTCTTCGCAAACGCGCGATACCGGGCCGCCATCCGCTCCAAACTCCCCCGCGCCTCGCCCTCCCGTACTGCCTTCTCCATCGCCATCTGCAACTCACCCAATAGCTCCCCCGTCACCGCCCGCAACAGCTCCGCCCGGCTCGCAAAGCGCTTGTAGAGCGAAGGCGCCCGCACGCCCACCTCTTCGGCCACCGCAGCCATGGATACCCCGTCCGCCCCGTGCAACTCCAACAACCGCCGCGCCCCCGCGCGAATCTCCGCGTCCGAAGTCTTCGCCGCCGCGCCCACCTACAGCGTCCCCAAATGCGTATCCCGGAACGCCGTCGGATACTTCAACCCATACCCCATCATCCGGTCCATCCCAATGTGCGCCGTCCAGATGCAAAGGTACGGAATCCACGCCGGAACCGCGACAGCCAGCCCCAACGGCAACAAATAACTATGCGCGACGTTGTAGGAAATCGCCCCCCACCGCGGCGAAATCAAATACGGCAGCATCGCCACATCCGGCAGCAACAGCAATCCGCCAAACAGCCACCAGCTAAATCCCGACTGTGAATACAGCCACAAACTCCCGGCAAGCACCGCCAGCCCTTCACTGCGCAACCATTCTCGTACCATATGGCTAATGTTAGTAGCCTTTATGGCTACTGTCAATAGCCATCTTCGAGTGGCGCTAAAATTCGGTTCATGCGGCTCCTCCTCTGCCTGCCTCTCCTCGCCCACGCCCAAACCGCCGGCATCGTCCTCGACGCCACCAACAACACCCCGCTCCCCGGCGTCAAACTCACCCTCGGCTACTCCACCCTAACCGCCACGACAGACGCCGCCGGCCGCTTCCAATTCCCCAAACCCGAATCCGCCGAACGCTCCATCAAAGCCGAAAAACTCGGCTACGCCACCCTCCAATCTCCCGTCACGACAGCCACCATCCGCCTATTCCCGGAAAGCACTCTCTCCGGCCGCATCCTCAGCGCCGACGGCCTGCCCATCATGGGCTGGGTCACCCTCACCCAATCCGAATTCCCCGCCTACGTCGCCACCGCCGAAGCCAAAAACGGAGCCTTCCAAATCCTCGCCCTCCCCGCCGGAGCCTACAAACTCTCCGCCCAGGCCACAACATACTACGGCCCCCGAACGTTCTACCCCAACGCCGTCTCCCATCGCGACGGCCAAATCATCCAACTCGCCCCCGCCGAACACAAAACCGGCATCGAAATCACCCTCCACAAAGTCGCCCAGGTCACCGTCCGCGGCCGCTTCCTCGGGGAACTCCCTCCCGGCGAACGGATCTTCGTCTCCCCCGAAAGAGTGAACGGCGAATCCCAAGGTGTCGCCCAAACTGGCCAGTTCGACGCTGCTGGCAACTTCACCCTGAAAACCATCCCAGGCGAATTCCGCCTCAAAGTCACCAACTTCCCCACAGACCGCGAACGCCGCCCCGTCATCCTCGGCTACCTCGACGCCACCATCCCCTCCACCGGCCTCGAAAATATCGAAATCCCCGCCAGCCCCATCCGCACCATCCGCGCCAAATTCCGCTGGCTGAATAGCCCCGCCCCAGTCCCCGGCCAGCCCGGAATCATGCTCAACCCTATGGACCGCCTCGGCGTCGCCGCCTGGACCAAACCCGGCCCCGACGGCACCGCCACCGCCCAAAACGTCAGCCCCGACCGCTACTCCATCCTCCCGCTCAATCTTCCCTCAAACAGCTACGTCCACTCCATCCACGCCGGTGGCGCCGACATCTCCCAACGCGGCCTCGACCTCATCACCGGCACCGCCACCGAACTCGAACTCCTCCTCGCCACCGACGGCGCAACCCTCTCCGGCCGCGCTCCCAGCGCCGCCGACGTCCACATCGTCCCCGTCTCCCCCCACCGCCCCGAACAAGAGCGCAACATCCGCAACGCCACCCCCGACGCCAACGGCAACTTCACTGTCACCGCCGTCGCCCCCGGCGAATACACCGTCACCGCCAAACCCCACCCCCCGCAAACCATCCAGCTAAAACCCAACGCCCAAGTCAAAATCACCTTCTAGCGATACACCAAACAACCCCGCGCCTCCAGCGTTCCCAGCCACATCGGCTCCTCCAACCCCTCCACCCACCGCAAATCCAACTTCTCCAATCGCGGCATCCGCAAAATCGCATCCGGCAAACTCACCAGCGGATTCCCCCGCAAATCCAGCTGCCGCAAATGCTTCAACTCCCCAATTCCCTCCGGCAACCCCGTCAACCGGTTATTCCGCAAATGCAGCTCCCGCAACTGCCACAACTTCCCCACCGCGTCCGGCAACGCCTCCAATGCGTTGTCCGTCATCCGCAACTCCACCAAACCCGTCATCCCCCCCAACGCCTCCGGCCACGCCGCAAACCGGTTCTCACTCAAATTCAAATACCGCAACCGCCGCAGCCGCCCCATCCCCTCCGGCAAACCCGCAAGCCGGTTATCCTGCAAATACAAAAAATCAGTCAACCCCTCCAGATCGCCCAGCGCCTCCGGAACCGCCCCCAAAAAGTTGTGCCCCAAATCCAACATCCGAAGTCTCCGCAGCAGAGCGATCTGCGCGGAGACTTCGGTTAATTCGTTCTCAGCCAGGACCAGGGTTTCCAGCTCCGTCCGCTCCCAAACCCACGCCGGGACCTCCCCCAGCCGCTGTTTCCAGAGGTCCAGGTGAACTGATCCGCTCACTTCTGCATCGCGCTCTTCACAGCCTTGAACCCGCCAGGAACCGCAAACATCGAATCATCGACACCCGAGTTCGAATAGTTCTTCGATTCAATCGTCATCTCCATCAGCGAAGCCTCGGAGCTGAACGATCCCCGCGAAGGCTCAGCCGGAGCCCCAGCCGCGGGAGCAGCCGGAGGCGGCGGCGGAGGCGGCTCTTCCGCCTTCTTCCGGCGCATGCCGCCCAATCCACCCAGTCCCGCGCTACCCAATCCGCCAATCCGGCCCAGACGCCCGGCCACGGCCCCAGCCGCCGCCTGCCCCGCCGCTTCCCCGGCCACCTGCCCGCCCGAAGGCTGCGGCTGCGCGGCCTGCTGCGCCTGTGCCTGCTGCTGCTGTTCCATCTGCTTAATCTGCTCCGGATCGGTCGGCATCATGCGCATGATCTGCAACACCGGCACACCGTCCATCAGCGCCATCTTCTTCGCCGCCGCCGCCATGCCCTTGCCCATCCCCGGCTGCGCCCCGCCAAACATCGCCGCCATGTCCATCTTCACCGCCATCCGCTTATGGAAATCGGCCACTTCGTCATACCCAGGCAACTTCGGCGTCATCCAGTTGCTCATCTCCATCCGCATCTCGCCCTTCTGGCCCGTCTGCGGATTCGTCGATTCAAACTTCATCGACATCAGCACTTCCTTCGCCGGCAGCCCGTTAATCGTATCGGTCTTCCCCGTCTCCTTCACGTCAATGTCGATCGACGTGTCCGACGGCCCCGACCCGGTCTTCATCACCGTCTTCTCAAGAAAGGCCTTCATCTCGGCGAATGTCATCACCGAGTACTCTTTTTTCTCGAAATTGATCTCGGTAATATTCTCTTTGTCCAGATCGTAAATCGTGGCCGTCTTGCCATGATTCATCACCATCCGGTTGCCCTTCACCGCAACGGTGGAGTTCTGGCCATCCAGCGCGCCCTTGCTGAACCGCGCCGCCATCTTCATCATCGCCATCATGGCGCCGCCCGTCATCCGGGACGTCTGGTCGTACTTGAAATCGGCCAGAATCATCGGCGCACTCAGCGCCATCACCAGCCCAACTCGCGTCAGTCGATTCATCATCGAACCTCCTCTAGACATCATACGGTAGCGACTCCTGTACAATAACGCGTAAACCCTCCACCGTTTCCGTCAAACTAAATGCATGGCTGACCTCGTCATTCGCCCCTCCATCAAAGGCATCATTCTCTGGTACGTCTTGAGCGCCATTCTCTTTGTCGCCATCGTCGTCTTCCTCCAGTCCCAAAGCTTCAAACCCACCGAACTCTGGGCCCTCCTCATCCTCCCCATTGCCATCGATCTCTGGGCCTCCATGAAGCACGTCCGCCTCAACGCCCGCCGCCTCACCCTCACCCCCGGCATCCTCCGCTACGAAGACGGCCTCGTCAGCAAAACCCAACGCAACATCATGCTCGATAAAGTGCGCGACGTCAGCGTCACCCAATCCCTCGGCCAGCGCCTCGTCGGCGTCGGCAATCTCTCCGTCGAAGCCCTCGGCGAATCCGGCAACATCTCCCTTGAAAACGTGGACCGCCCCCGCGCCGTCGCCGACGCCCTGCTCGACGCCCTCCGCCAGTCCCGCCAATCCAATCGATAAAAATTTTATGAGTGCATTTCTAACTGGAAAAACCGCCGTCATCACCGGCGGCAGCCGAGGCCTCGGTAAAGCCATGGCCCTCGCCCTCGCCGCCGAAGGCGTCAACATCGTTCTTGCCGCCCGCGACGAAGAGGCCATGGCCGCCGTCGCCGCCGAAGCCGAAGCTCTCGGTGCCCAGGCCCTCTGCGTCAAAACCGACGTCACCGATGAAGCCGCCATCGATGCCTTGAAGCAAGCAACCCTCGCCCGCTTCGGCGGCATCGACATCCTCATCAACAACGCCGGCATCAACATCCGCAAACCGGTACACGAATTCACCCTCGAAGAATGGCGCCGCGTCAACGACACCAACGTCACCAGCGTCTTCCTCGCCTGCCGCGCCTTCGTACCCGTCATGAAGGGAAAAGGCTACGGCCGAATCGTGAACATGACTTCCATCATGGGTCACGTCTCCCTCCCCGGCCGCACGGCCTATTCAACGTCAAAAGCAGCCCTCCTCGGCTTCACCAAAGCCCTCGGCCTTGAACTCGCCACCGAAGGCGTAACCGTCGTCGGCATCAGCCCCGGCCCCTTCGCCACCGAAATGAATCTGCCCCTCATCAACAATCCCGAAGCCAACGCCAAATTCCTCTCCTCCATCCCCGTCGGCCGCTGGGGCCAGGTGGAAGAGATCGGCAAACTCGTCCGCTACATCTGCTCGGAAGACGCCGGCTTCATCACCGGAACAGACATCCTCATCGATGGCGGCTGGTGCGCACAATGAAACGCGCCACCCTCGCCCTGCTGCTCGTGCTAGCCACCATCACCGGCTGCCAGAAAAGCACCAAGAAGGTGATCGCCGTCGTTCCCAAGGCCACCTCCCATCTCTTCTGGTTGAGCGTCCAGGCCGGCGCCCTCGCCGCCGGCGAAGAGTACGGCGTCCAGATCGAATGGAACGGCGCCGCCGCCGAAACCGAATATCCCCGCCAGATCCAAATCGTCGATAGCTTCATCTCCCGCCACGTCGACGGAATCGCCCTCGCCCCCACCGAACGCAAAGCTCTGGTCGGCACCGTCGACCGCGCCGCCGCCGCCGGCATCCCCCTCACCGTCTTCGACTCCGGCCTCGACTCAGAAAACTACATGAGCTTCCTGGCGACCAACAACTATGAAGGCGGCCAGATGGCCGGCCGCACCCTCGCCCGCCTCCTGAACGGCAACGGCAAAGTCGGTATGGTCATGCACGCCCCCGGCTCCGGCTCCACCATGGACCGCGAACGCGGCTTCGAAGAAGTCATCAAGGCCGAGTTCCCCGGCATCCGCATCGTCGCCCAGCAGTTCGGCCAGTCGGATCGTTCCAAGGCTATGGCCGCCACCGAAAACATCCTCACCGCCCACCCCGATTTGGACGGCCTCTTCGCCAGCTCCGAGCCCTCCTCGGTCGGCGCCAGCCTCGCCCTCAAGTCCCGCTCGCTCGGCGGCAAAGTCCACCTCGTGGCGTTCGATTCCAGTGACGGCATGGTCGAAGACCTCAAAGCCGGCGTCATCGCCGCCATGGTCGTCCAGGACCCCTACCGCATGGGTCACGACGCCGTCAAAACCATCGTCGACAAGCTCAACGGCCAAACCCCGCCCAAGCGTATCGATCTCAGCGCCCGCGTCATCACCAAAGCCGACCTCGACAAAGTCGAAGTCCAACGCCTGCTGTTCCCGAACGTAAAGAAGTAGCCATGCCAGCCATTCCCGAGCCCATCCAGTCGGCCGCCACCCTCGCCGACGCCTTAGAGGCGACCCTCCACCACTTCGCCGCCGACAGCGGCACCGTCCACATGCTCGAAGCCGACGGCGTCCTGCACTTGAAAGCCGCCAGCCGCGGCATCCCCGAAGTGGCCGTCGAACGCTTCCGGCTCATCCCGGTAGGGAAGGGAATGGCCGGCCTGGCAGTCGAGCGTGCCGAACCAGTCACCGCCTGCAACATCCAAACCGACGGCTCGGGCGACGTCCGCCCCGGAGCGAAGCTCACGGGTCTCGAAGGCGCCATCGTAGTCCCCATGATGCGCAACGGCGCCGCCATCGGAGCCTACGGAATAGCCAACCGCGCCGAACGCACCTTCACCCCCGAGGAGATCGAACTCCTCCTGGCCATCGCGGCCCATCTGGCGGCCAAACATGGCTGATCAATTCACCGTCATCAACCACGAAAAGCTGGAGCGCTTCGCCCAGCAACTCCTCGAAGGCGTAGGCGTCGCCCCAAACCGCGCCGCGCTCGTCGCCTCCAACCTCATCTTCGGCAATCTCCGCGGCGTCGACTCGCACGGCATGCAACTGCTGCCCTACTACCTCGACCAGCTAAAGAACGGCCTCATCAACGGAGCCGAGGACGGCCACGCCATTCGCGAGAGCGGCGCGACGATGCTTTACAACGCCAACAACGGCCTGGGCGCGGTAACGTCGACCATATGCTGCGACCACGCCATCCGCCTGGCGAAACAGAACGGCATAGCGTTCGTAGTAGCAAGAGACGCCAACCATTTCGGAGCCGCCGCCTACTGGGGCCGCAAGATATCGAGCAACGGTCTAATCGGCTTCGCCTTCTGCAACGCCTCGCCGATCGTCCCGCCCTACCAAGCCAAGGACCCGCGTTTAGGAACAAACCCCATCTGCATGTCCGTCCCCGGCGAGCCCGAAAACGCGTGGCTCTTAGACATGGCAACAACAACAGTAGCTGCGAACCGAATCTTCAAGGCCTATCACAACAAGCAGGAAGAGATCCCCGCCGGCTGGGCCATGGATAAGGAAGGCCGTCCAACCACAAACACAGTCGAAGCCTTCAACGGCCTGATCATGCCCCTAGGCGGCTACAAGGGAACAGGCCTGTCAGTAATGGTAGAAATCCTCTGCGCCATCCTCGGCGGCGGAGCCATGAGCACGGAAGTAGGCGGCCTCCGCGTCAAGGATCGCCCCATGGGCGTAAGCCACAGCTTCCTAGCCATCGACCCCGCAAGATTCGTCGGCGCGGACGAATTCGGAACCCGCATGGACAAGCTAACAAACTATCTCCACAGCGCCACCCCCGGAGCCGGTTTCGACGAAGTCCTAATCGCCGGCGAACCCGAGAGCCGCTTCGAAAAGCAGCGAAGAGAATCGGGAATCCCCCTAGGCCCCGGCGAATGGCAGCGCCTGCTCGACTGGTCCGCCACCCTCTCCGTCTTACCCCCGTCTTAAACCCGTGTCAGTCACCTTATTTTTTTCCGTAAAACGTTCCGACGACACAACCCGGGCGAAGCGGGATGGCTGTCATCCCAGAACCCCCCAGCCTTTTCCTAGGTGACTGTCACCTGGGAAAACCCCGAGAGGCGCCCGGCGCGAAATCCTAGTGCATCGCCCCAAACTCCTTCACGCTCCCATCCTGCCCCACTTCAATCCAGACCGCCTCCTCCACCTCTCCGTACCCTCCGCCGCGACGAACCCAATACATTAATCTCCCGCCGCCATCCGCCGCAAGAAGGCCTCAGCGACGCGCTCCGGACCACGATCCCGCAACGGATTCATCACCGGGAACCCCCGAGGCCGCACGGCGCCCAGATCCCAATTCACCACAAACAACACGGCCCGGTCCCGACAAACAAACAATAACCCCACCCCCACCGCGCCAATTTCAGCCCCCTCACAAATACAGCAACTCCACCTTCACATGAAACGGCACCAACTCCCGCCGCCGCAACTCCACCTGCCGAACAAACTCCTTCCGATACTCCCCATCCGTCATCGCCCCATAAAATAACCGCCACGCCTCCCGCACCTCCGCCTCCAATCGCGGCACGCACTTATGCGAAACCCAAGCCGCCTCGCCCAACCGGTCATACCCCAACCCCCCCAGCCGCACCCCAATCCCCTCCCGCCACTCCCCCCGCCACGTCGGCAAATCCCACCCCGCCACAAACCCCGGCTCAAAATAATCCGCCGCTACCATCCGCCCCGCCCCCGCCTCGCCCAGCAAAAACTCCGCCATATCCCGATACTGCATCTGAAACGCCGTCTCGGCATGCATCCGCCACGGCGCCAAACCAAACATCGCAAAATGCCCCGCCGACAAGAGCGACGTGTACGTATACACCACCGGCTCAATCGCAGCCATCTTTTGCTCGCGGCTCGGCAACATCATAGCCCATCCTACCCCAGCCCGAACCCCCACCCGCGTTACAATAGCCGAAAGCATGCCTGAAGCCCCGCCCCCCGACTGGAACTTCGAACAAGGCCTCGCCGACCTCGAATCCGTCGTCAAGGAACTCGAGTCCGGCGACCTGCCCCTCGAAAAAGCCATCGAAGTTTTCGAACGCGGCGTCACCCTCTCCGACCGCTGCCGAAAAGAACTCGAAGACGCCGAAACCCGCGTCGAAATCCTCCTGAACCGCTCCGAACCCGCCCCCTTCGACCCCACCAAAGAATGAACCTGAAAGAATATCTCGCCGCCCGCATCCAAATCGTCGAAGCCGCTCTCGAACGCTGGGTGCCAGCCGAAACCGTCGCCCCCCAAACCATCCACCGCGCCATGCGCTACAGCCTCTTCGCCGGCGGCAAACGCATCCGCCCCGTCCTCTGCATCGGCGCGGCCGAAGCCCTGGGCGCCAGCCCCAAAGGCATCGAAGACGCCGCCTGCACGCTGGAGATGATCCATACCTACTCGCTCATACACGACGATCTCCCCGCCCTCGACAACGACGATCTCCGCCGCGGCCGCCCGACCAATCACGTAGTCTTCGGCGAAGCCATGGCCATCCTCGCCGGCGACTCTCTTCTCACTCTCGCCTTCGAAACCCTCGGCAAACTCCCCCATGCCAGCGACCTCACCAAAGCCCGCTTAGTAGCCGAACTCGCCACCGCCTCCGGCACCGTAGGAGGCATGATCGGCGGCCAGGTCCACGACATCGAAGGCGAACGCCAGCCTCCCACCGCCGAGCTGCTCGAAGCTATCCACCGCGCCAAAACCGGCGCCCTCCTCCGCGCCAGTGTCCGCATGGGAGCCATCTACGCCGGCGCCAACGCCGAACAACTCGACGCCCTCTCCCGCTACGGCGAACACACCGGCCTCGCCTTCCAAATCGTCGACGACATCCTCGACGTTGAAGAATCCGCCGAAACATTGGGCAAAACCCCCGGCAAAGATCAGGCCCAACAAAAGATCACCTTCCCCGCCGTCTACGGCCTGGAAAAATCGAAGCAAATGGCTGAAGCCGAACGCCTCGCCGCCCACGAAGCCCTCAAACCATTCGGCGAAGCCGCCGAACCCCTGGCCGAACTCGCCGATTTCATCGTGAAGCGCAAAGCATGAAAACCCCGCGGATGCGCCTGGATCAGCTACTCTTCGAACGAGGTCTGGCCGGCTCCCGCGAAAAGGCCAAGGCCCTCATCCTCGCCGGCCAGGTCAAGGTCAACGGCCAGCGTTCCGACAAAGCCGGCAAAGAAATTGACATCGATGCCGCGATCGACGTCGCCGCCCCGCCGCCATACGTTTCCCGCGGCGGCCATAAGCTCGCCCAAGCCCTCGACCATTGGGCCATCGATCCCACCAATAAAGTCTGCCTCGACATCGGCTCCTCCACCGGCGGCTTCACAGACTGTCTCCTCCAGCGCGGCGCCCTCCGCGTATACGCCTTCGACGTCGGCACAAATCAGATGGATTACCGCCTCCGAATGGACCCCAGAGTCGTCCTCCGCGAAGGCGTCAACGCCCGCAATCTCCAACCCGCCGACACCCCCGAACCCTCCGCCCTCGCCGTCGCCGACGTCAGCTTCATCAGCGTGACGATTATTCTTCCTGCACTCCCGCCGCTTCTGTGCGAAGATGGCGAACTAGTTATCCTCGTGAAACCGCAATTCGAAGTGGGCCGTGAACAGGTCGGAAAAGGCGGCATCGTCCGCGAACCCCAACTGCACCAGCAGGCAATCCACCGCGTTTCCACCGCCGCCCAAGCCCTCGGCTACCGAACAGAAATAATCGACAGCCCCATCCTCGGCGCCGAAGGAAACAAGGAATTCCTCCTCTATGCAAGACATTAAAATTGTCGGCATCTTCTCCCGCCCCAACGTCGAACGCGCCCCCGAGGTCCTCGCCCAGCTCCTCGCCTGGCTCGACGAACGCGGCATCACCGCCCACCTCGACGAAGTCTCCGCCAAATACGTCAATCGCACCGACGGCATCTCCCGCGAACACGTCCCCGACGGCACCCAGCTCATCATCGTCCTCGGTGGCGACGGCACCCTCCTCTCCGCCGCCCGCTCCATCAACGGCCGGCCCATCCCCCTCTTCGCCGCCAACCTCGGCTCCCTTGGCTTCCTCACCGCCATCACCGTCGAACAGCTCTTCCCGGAACTCGAACGCTACCTCCGCGGTGAACACCGCATCGGCCTCCGCCGCATGCTCCACTGCGAAGTCATCCGCGGCGAAGAAACCGTCGCCAGCTACGAAGCCCTGAACGACGTCGTGCTGACAAAAATGGCCCTCGCCCGCGTCATCGATCTCGAGGTCTACTGGGACAAACATTTCATCTGTAAGTACAAAGCGGACGGGCTCATCATCTCCACACCCACCGGGTCCACGGCGTATTCACTCGCCGCCGGAGGGCCCATCATTTTTCCGCAGGTGGCCGCGTTGACCATCACCCCGATTTGCCCGCACATGCTAACCAATCGCCCTGTGATCGTGCCTGATTCTAGCGCCATCACCGTGTGGGCGCGCAGCGACGACGAGGAGATCTATCTCACCGTAGACGGCCAGGTGGGACAGCCTCTCATGCGCGGAGACCGCGTGGTCTGCCGCAGTTCCGAGCACACGTTGCAACTCGTCCGGCCCCCGAAGATGCTGTTCTTCGATGTCCTCCGTCAAAAACTCAAATGGGGAGAACGTTAAATGGGAATTCTCGGCAAGATCTCCGCTACCGGATGGATCTTCATCGCAATGGCGGCTGGTGTCGCACTCGGGGTACTCGCCCCCGATGTGGCGAAACAACTCACGCCCGCCAGCAATATCTTTCTGAAGCTGATTAAGAGCATCATCGCGCCCCTGCTTTTCGCGACGCTCGTCTACGGCATCGCCGCCTCCGGCAATGTCAAAACCATGGGCCGCGTCGGCGGCAAAGCCATTCTCTACTTTGAAATCGTCACGACCATCGCCCTCTTCTTGGGCCTCGGCGCCGTCAACATCATCCGCCCCGGCGCTGGCCAGCATGTCGAACCCGCCGCCGCCGCCACCGGAGCCGTCGCCGCCGTACCCAAGCTCAAAGAACCACCCACGGTCGGCGAGATTCTTGAACACACCTTCCCCTCCAGCGTCATCGACGCCATGGCCAAAGGCGAAGTCCTTCAACTGGTCGTCTTCTGCTTCATCTTCGGCGCCGCCTGTACCGCCATCGGCGACAAGTCAAAACCAATCGTCGAGTGGTGCGAATCGCTGGCGGAGGTCATGTTCCAATACACCCGCTACGTCATGATGCTCGCCCCAGTCGGCGTCGGGGCGGCCATAGCGGTAACCGTAGGAGCCAAAGGCCTCGGCGTGCTCTTCACCCTCGGCAAGCTGTTGGTCACCATGTACGCCGCCCTCATCGTCTTCGTGCTCTTCGTGCTCGGCACGGTGATCGTGGTCTGCCGCATCCCCATGGGCCGTTTCATCGAAGCGGTCAAGGAACCCTGGCTCATCGCCTTCTCCACGGCCTCCAGCGAAGCCGCCCTCCCCAAAGCCCTCGAAAACATGGAGAAGTTCGGTGTGCCCAAACACATCGTCAGCTTCGTGCTGCCAACGGGCTATAGCTTCAACCTCGACGGCACCACCCTCTACCTCTCCGGCGCCAGTGTCTTCTGCGCCCAAGTAGCCGGCATCGAACTCACCTGGAGCCAACAGCTCCTGATGATGCTAACCCTCATGCTAACCAGCAAAGGCGTAGCCGGCGTTCCCCGGGCATCTCTGGTGATCCTCTCCGGCACCATCGCCACGTTCAGCATCCCCGCCGACGGCATCGCCATGATCCTCGGCATCGACGCTGTCCTCGACATGGCCCGTACCTCGGTGAACGTGCTAGGCAACTGCCTCGCCACCGCCGTCGTCGCCCGCTGGGAAGGCGTCGACCTCTCCAAAGCCCCCGACCTCATCGAGTCCTAACCCCAATCCCCGCAATCCTGATCGCTCCACCCATGAGCGATCAGGATTGCGCGGAGTTCTGCTCCTTCCAACCCGATCTGCGGCTCGAAACAACCGCCGCCGGCGACCTACTCGTTCAGGCTCCAACCTATCCAAAAACCGGCGTCCGTAATCTCTACCTCGGACGCCACTTGGGAAACTGGGAAGAGAAGGATGGCCGCGGTATCACCTGCGACTCCTCCACCGGCTTTGTCCTGCCCAACGGCGCGCGCCGTTCCCCCAGCCTGTCCTGGACGCTCAAGTCCCGCATCGCGGAACTGGATTCACCAGAAGGTTTTTGGCATCTCTGCCCGGACTTCGTGATGGAATTCAAATCCCCCACCGACCGCCTCAAGACCCTCCACGCCAATATGACCGAATACCTGGAAAACGGAGCCCAACTCGGCTGGCTCATCGATCCCGAAACCTGCTCCGTCACCATCTACCGCCCCAACCAATCCCCCGAAACCCTCACCAACATCGACTCCCTCACCGCCCCCGAACCCCTGACCGGATTCACCCTCGACCTCGCCGAAGTCTGGAACCCCCTCCAATAAAACGAAAGCGGCGCGATTCCCGCCAGGGAATCGCGCCGCCAAACTACCCAACCGGAAAAACTAGCCCAGCCGGCTAAACACCGACTTGGCAGCCTTGATCGAGTTGTTCACGTTCTCGATGTTCTTCACGCCTTCGGTGGACAACCAGTCTTCCAGAGCCTTGATGCCCTGCTTGCCGTAAACCGGAATGCCTTCTTTCCAGGTCGCACGGCCGCACAGCACGCCGCTGAAATCGGTGCCCGCTTCGGCCGCCAGCGCCAGGCTCTCGTTGAACTCGGCATTGGAAACGCCGGCGCTCAAATAGATGAACGGCTTGTCGGTCACGTCGGCCGCCTGACGGTACAGGTCCATCGCTTCTTTCTTCGTCTGCGCAATCTCGCCCTTGAACACGGAGCTGCCTTCCACGAAGTTCGCGTTCACCGGCACTTCCACCTTCAACACGTCCACCTTGTACTGCGGCTTGGTGAATTCGGTCATGCTGCCAATGACAACCTGCGGCTTGATCTTCGCGTATTCCAAGCCCTTCTCGTCCCCGCCCTTCGGGTCATAGCCCACGAATTCCAGGAAGAACGGAATCTGAATGTCTTCGCATTCGCTGCCGATCCGCTCCACGAACGCATGCTTGATGTCGTTCAAGTTCGGATCTTCAAACGGCGTGTAGTAGATCAGGATCTTCACGGCGTCGGCGCCCATGTCCTTGATGCGCTTGGCCGACAGGTGCGGCAACAGGTCCGGCAGACGGCCCGGCTGCGTGTTGTCGTAACCCGTCTCTTCATAGGCCAACAGCAATCCGGCGTTCTTCGAACGCGCCGCCGCCGCCGGCAATCCGAATTCCGGATCCAGCAAAATCGCCGAAGCATGCGGAGTGAGGATCTTCGATACAGCGATCTTGAACTCCTCCATCATCTCCTGCGTCACTTCCTTGGCCGAAATGCCCTTGGCCGACGCGATCGACTTCTGCAACGATCCGCGCTGGTCCATGGCCGCCGCGGCAATCACGCCCCGATCGTCGGAGAGCGCAACAAGATGCTTACGTTTACCTTCTGAAATACTCATGATGACGAGATAGACTCCTGTTTTTATTGTAAACCCGGTCGCCACAAAGCGAGCCGTCGATGATACGCCTGCGCCCGCGCCACGTCGCGAAAGATCTGGGTCTTCAGCTCTTCCGCCGTCTCGAACTTCCGTTCCTCGCGCACACGCCGCAACAACTCAACCGCAATCCCGGCCGGTCTGCGGCCGTCAAACGCGTCAAGCAAAAACGTCTCTATGGTCCGCCGGTCCCCGTTAAACGTGGGCCGCATCCCAATGTTGGTAATCGAACGCCACTCCCGTTCGCCGTCCACTTCCCGGGTCCGGGTAATGTAGACGCCGTCCGGCGGAAGCACTTCCGTCGCGGGCTCGATGTTCAGCGTGGGAACGGTCTGTTTGGACCCGATCCCATGGCCCGTCACCACCGCGCCGGTCAGCGTGTAGGCGTGCCCCAATAACCGTTGTGCCATCGACATCCGTCCGCTCCCCACAGCCTCGCGAACCAGCGTCGATGAAATCACCCCATACCGCGACCGGATCGCCGGCTCGATATGCGTCGAAAATCCCAACTGCAATCCCAACTCCGCCAGCAAATGCATGTCCCCCGCATGCTTATGCCCGAACCGGAAATTGTCTCCCACCACAATCGCCTTCGTCCCCAACGCGCCCACCAGGATATCCCGCACAAACGAGTCCGGCGACACCCGCGCCAGCTCCCCGTCAAACGGCAATATCAGGACTTTTTCCAACCCGCAAGCCGCCATCACCGCCACCCGTTGTTCAAACGAAGTGATCCGTTTCGGAGCCCGATCCGGAGCCACCACGCATGCCGGATGCGGATCAAACGTCAACGCCGCCGCCCGCCAGCCTTTCCCGCGCGCCAGCATGGAAACTTCCTGGAACAGCGCCTGATGCGCCAAATGCGTCCCATCAAAATTGCCAATGGTCAGCGCGCAAGGTCCCAACCGGCCACGCGCATCAGCAAGAGAGCGAAAGACGTCCATGGGCCTCTATGCGTCCACCGTCACCGTCAACCCGTCGTAGGCCAGGCGAACGTTGTCCGGCAACATGCTCTCCGCTCGTTGATGCCCCAGATCGTGACAAATATGCGTGAAATAAGCGACCCGCGGCTGCAGTTTCTCAACAATCGCCAGCGACTCGGAAACGGTCGAATGCGTCGGATGCGGCTTGTACCGCAGCGCGTCCAGGAACAACGTATCCAACCCCTGCAACAGCGCCATCGACGCTTCCGGGATGCGATTATGATCCGTCAAATACGCCAGCTTCCCAATCCGAAACCCAAACACGGGCATCGACCCATGAAACAGCGGAATCGGAACAATCTCCCGATCAAACAACGGGAACGGCGTGGCGTCAATCGTGACAGTCTCCAACTTCGGCCGGCTCGATTCACTCACGGCCTCAGAAAAGACATATTGGAAAACCCGCCGAACAATGGAAAGCGTGTCGGCACTCCCATAAACCGGAATATTCCCCGCCTGCCGAAAGTTAAACGGCCGCACATCGTCCAACCCCAAAATATGGTCCGCATGCCCATGCGTCAACAAAATCGCATCGAGCTTCGGAATGTGGACCCGCAGCGCCTGATACCGAAAATCCGGCGTCGTGTCGATGACGACATCCCGCCCATCAAACCGAACCCAAACCGAAGGCCGCAACCGGTTGTCCCGAGGATCGGTGGAGGTGCAGACGTCGCAATGGCACCCGACAAACGGCACGCCAACGGAGGTCCCGGACCCAAGGACAGTGAGAGTAATCAAGCTCACAGAAGGTCCTCGGAAGGGGTCATGAGGATATTTTACCGTACCCGCCCATAGCGCTACCATGGATCAGACGCAATGAGCCATCTCTTCGATTCCTTCCGCATCGGCCATTTCCGCGGATTCACGGACGTAGAACTCGCCGACTGCGGCGCCGTCAACCTCCTCATCGGCGCGAATAACTCCGGCAAGTCGTCCATCCTCGAAGCCCTCGCCCTCTACGCCCGGCCATTCGATCAGCGCGAGTGGATGGAAGTGCTAAAGCGTCGCGATGCGCGGAGCGGGCGTGGTGTACAGGTCGCCGAGCTTCTTTGGCTTTTCAAACAGCACCCTCAATTTCGCATCGAACTTTCCGCAACCGGTGATGTGCCAATCCGCCATTGGGCAGCGGAAGCCAAGAAAGTTGAACGGATGGCGCCCGCCGATCCGGGAAATAGCGAAGTAGAGTCTGGAAGCCTGGAACCGCGTACTGGTGTTCAGATAAAAGTCGATGTGGCCCCGTCGAGCTTTGCCAACCTCCCGAGTTCTCAGACATTCCGCTTTTGGTCGACCGGCTTTGCGATGTGGGAGTCTAGCGAATTTTCGATTGAACTCCACTCCTTAACCCCCTTTTCCCACCGTATCGACCCCCTCCAGCTCAAAGGCCTCTCCGAAGCCACCCAGCAAGGCTGGAAAGAAGACATCCTCGCTCTCCTCCGCCAAATCGACCCCGCCATCGACGACCTCGAAATCCTCACTCCCGACGGCCAAACCCCTGCCCTCCATGTGAACTACAAAGGCCTCGGCCTAGCCCCCCTCTCCACCCTAGGCGACGGCCTCCGCCGAATAATCTCCATCGCCCTGGCCATCGGCAACCTCAAAAACGGCCTCCTCCTAATTGACGAAATCGAAAGCGCCGTCCACGTCTCCGCCCTCGAAACCGTCTTCCCCTGGCTCACCGCCGCCTGCAAGAAAAACAACGTCCAACTCTTCGCCACCACCCACAGCCTCGAAGCCCTCGACGCCCTGCTCGGTCCAGAACTGGGCAACGACATGGTCCTCTACCGCCTCAATCGTCCGGACAGACCCGAGCGAGTCCAACGGCTCGCCCCCGATCTGGTCCGCCGCCTCCGCTTTGATCGAGGCCTTGATGTGAGGCTAGGCCGGTGAACTTCGGTTATCTTCTCGTCGAAGGCCCCCATGACGCGGCATTTGTTGGAAAACTGCTCCGGCTGGCCGGATTCTCGCGTATTCAGCAGCGGAATCGCGTGGCCACTCATTGGGATCCCCTGATTCCAACAACATTCCCGCACAATGGTGATCTCCTGAAGCGGATGCCGGTCCCGACTTTCTATCAAAGCAAGCTGGCCTCAATCGCCCTCCATATCGCCATCGGCGATGGCAACATCGCCAACACTCTGCAAGAGTCCTTCGCCTCGGTACCGGTAGCTTCCATTAGCTTCGTCGGCATTATTCTGGATGCGGATTCCAAGGTTACCCCCGCCGCCCGATTTCAGGCATTGAAGAAGCTAGTCTCCGAGCACATCGCCGATTGGCCTGACGCACCGGGCCTCGTCGCCGCCGCGCCGCCGAGGACCGGCATCTACGTGCTCCCCGATAACCAAAATCACGGCACTCTAGAGGATCTACTCCTTGAAGCCGCTGCAATCACTTGGCCCGAAACACGAATCCTTGCTCGTAATCACGTCACTGCCGCAACGGAAACACTATCGGGCGAAGATCTCGCTGAAATGCAAAAACCCGCCGGCCCCAACAAAGCCATCGCCGCCTCCATCTCCAACCTCCTTCGCCCCGGAAAAGCCATCCAAGTCTCCATTGAAGACAATGACTGGCTCACCCCCGCCACCCTCACCCTCCCCCGAATAGCTGCCCTCCAAACCTTCCTCCACCAACTCATCGGTCTGCCTTAAATAGCACCCAAGTCGTCATCGCCCGCAAATCCTGCACCACCGTAGTCTTAATCGGGTCCGCCAACTCCGCCCCCAACCGCCCCGTCCACTCCCGCAACAACCCCGCATCCACCAAATACCGCTCCGACCCATCCATCAACAAGAACCGCCGTCCCCCCAAAGATTCCACCTCCTCCTCCACCCCAATCGTCGAAGCCAACCGGCAAAAGAACAACCCACCCGGCCGCAAAACCCGCCAAGCCCCCAACAACATCGCCCCAAACTCCGCGTCATCCAAAGCAAAGTGCAAAACCGCACTCAAAATCACCACATCCGCGCACCCATCCGGAAACGTCATCCCCTGCACCGGCTCCACCCGGAAGTTCGACTCCGGCAACCCCGCCCCCATCGCCCGAACCCCCGCGACAGCCTCCACCGATACATCCGCTGCAAACACCTCAAACCCCGTCCCCAAGAAATAGACCAAATTCCGCCCGCCCCCACACCCGGCATCCAAAATCCGCATCCCCGGCCGGATCCGCCCCTTCAAAATCTGATCAAACAGATAAATATCAATATCCCCAAACTGCTCGCGCACCGGATTCATCCGTAAATCATACGTCTTAAACCCGTGTCAGTCACCCTATTTTTCTCCGTAAAACAAAACACGATCACAACACTTGAAAATAAATTCAAAATCGAACAACCCAAATCCCACCACCAACTTACCCAGCCCAGTACTAAAATCCTCAAAGTACTTACGCCCAAAGTCGCATGCTAATTGTGGTTGTAGGAGGCATTATGCAAACTGCAAAAAACACCCGTTCCGAACAAGCTCGCATCAACGGAGCCAAATCCCGCGGCCCGATCACGCCGCAGGGCCAGCGCCGCGCCAGCACCGCGCCCCTCCAACACGGTCTCTACGCCACAGACGCCACCCTCAAACCCACCGTCGACGACACCCAATACGCCGCCCTCCGCGCCGACTACCAGTCCGCCTGGGCCGCCCCCAACCGCGTCATCGCCGACAAAGTCGACGACCTCGTCGCCATCCGCTGGGAGCTCAACCGCGTCCGCGAAGTCCGCCGCCAGCACTTCGCCGCTCTGTACAACGACATCGCCGCCCACCACAACGCCAAAACCAACAACCAATCCGTCGTCGCCGAAGCCGAAATCCAGGCCAACGCCGCCTCCGGAACCGTCGACCGTTTCGACCTCCGTATCCGCCGCTACCACCTGGAAATCTCCCGCATCGAACGCGACATCCTGCGCGACCTCCGCCACTTCTCCGCCAGCGCAGGGTCCCAAATGTCGTTGAAAACAAACGAAGTGGAACCCAACCAGAACCCAATCGATTGGGTCGAAGAGACCTTCGGCCTCGCCCTCGACCCCCACCAGGAGTCGGTCCTCACGGCCACCGCTCAAACCACCGTCCTCGCCGCCGCCCGCTACAGCGGCAAGACGACAGCGCTCGCCCTCCGCGCGCTCCACGAGGTCGCCGCAAACCCCTTCGCCCAGGTGGCCTGCCTCAGCCCCACCGGCGGCCTCCTCGCCAAGGTGCAGGAACTCGCCCTCACCGCCGGCGCGACAAGCGCCAACATCTCCGGCACAATCACCCGGGCGACAACCCTGGTCCTGATCGACGAAGCCACGCGCCTCAAAAACCAGCCGGCCCTCCCCGCAGGCATGCGCATGATCCTCGCCGGCACGCCAAAGGGCACCCGCAACTTCCTCCACGACCAATGGCAACGCCCCGACGCCGCCAAAATCCACGGACCCGCGGCCAACTGCGCCATCATCTCCGACGCGCTCCTCCAACGCGCCAAGGACACCCTATCGCCCGCCCAACTCCGCCAGGAGTTCGGAGCCGAATTCATCGACCCGCCCCAGCCGCGCTGCGACCTCCTACCCCTCGCCCAGTAGCCGGTACAGCGTCGACCGCGTCACGCCCAAAACCTCGGCCGCCTTGCTCTTGTTCCCGGCGAAATGCTCGACAACAGCCCGCGCGTGCCGCTGCGAAAGCTGCTCCAAACTGAGCAACTCCACGCCGCCGTCCGCCGTGCCGCCATCCGCCACCGCAACAGGGACAGGCATAACCGGCGCCGCAACCGCCACCCGCTGAAACGAAGGCGGCAAATCGCGGACATCGACAAACTCGCCATCGGCCATCATGCATGCCGACCCGATGACGTTTTCCAACTCGCGCACGTTGCCCGGCCACGAATGCCGCGCCAGCAACGCCTGCGCCCTTGGCGTTACGCCCGCCAAGTTCTTCCCGTACTCGCCGGCATAATGCGCCACAAAATGCCGAACGAGGAACGGAAAATCCTCCATCCGCTCGGACAGGTTGGGCAGGTGAATCTCCACCATGCTCAATCGATAGTAAAGGTCCTCGCGGAACGTTCCCGAACCCATCATCTCTTCGAGAGGTCGGTTCGTCGCCGCCACCACGCGCACGCTGATCTTCTTGGTCGCCGTCGCGCCAACTGGCTTAATCTCCTGCTGCTGGATCGCCCGCAGCAGTTTACTCTGCATCGCCAACGGCAAGTCGCCCAGCTCGTCCAGAAACAGCGTACCTCCGTGCGCCGCTTCAAACAGCCCCTTCTTGTCCGCCGATGCACCCGTAAAGGAGCCTTTCAAATGTCCAAACATCTCGCTCTCAAACAGCGACTCCGTGATCGCGGAACAATTCGCAATCACGAACGGTCCCGCCGCCACTGGACTCAAAGCGTGCAGCGCATGCGCGGCCAACTCCTTGCCGGTGCCCGTCGCACCCCGCACCAGCGCCACCCGGAAGTGTGGCGCCACCCGGCGGATCAGCGCGAACAGCTCCAGCATCTGGGGGCTCCGGCCCACCATGCCCTGGAACCGGTTGGCCTGCAATAACTCGGTCTCCAACCGCGCCGCCTCAAACCGCCGTTGCGCGTCATCGACCAGCTCTTTAATCCGCGCCCGCAATGCCGCGATCTTCACCGGCTTGGTCAGATAATCGGAGGCACCCTTCCGGATGGCCTCGACGGCGGACTCCGGCGTGTAGTGTCCGGTCAGCAAAATTACATCGGTCCCCGGCGCCGACTGCGTGATCTCCTCGAGCAGTTCGAGGCCGCTCACATCGGGCAGCATCAAGTCCAGCAACACGATCTGCGGCCGTTCTTCCGCCAGCACCACCCGCGCCTCGGCGCCATTGGCAGCGGTCAGGATACGCAGGCCCATCGACCCCAGCGCATCGCGCACCAGGTCAAGACTCAGCGGGTCATCGTCCACCGCCAACAGCGAAAGAACCATACCCGCCAGCGTAACAAAACAAAAGAAAGGAGCCCAATAAATGCAGCCCAACCGCCATCCGCGCCATAATCAACCCATGCGCAATTGGTCGTCGCGATTCGCGTCGCTCGATGAGATGATCTACGTTCTCATCGGAGCCCTCGTGCTCGCGCTCGGCGTTGGCGCCGTCTATCTCAACTGGCAAAAGGCCACGCAAGCCGACCTCCTCGCCCGCCAAAACCGCCGCGCCGTTGGCCTCCTCCGCCAGTTCCAATCCACCGTCGCCGAAGCCGAATCCGGCCAGCGCGGCTTCCTCCTCACAGGCGAAGCCGAATTCCTCGCCCCCTACTCTCGCGCCATGGAATCGCTCGACGGCCAGCTCAACCAGCTCCGCGAACTCGGCGATACCCACGCCCCCATCGGTTCCGGCCTCCCCAAAATCGAGCAGCTCTCCTCCCTCAAAATCGCCGAACTCACCCGATCCATCCAGGCCGGCTGGCTCGGCGAGTGGGAGTTCGCCAACGGCCTCGTCGAACAGGGCCGCCTCCTCGAAACCTCCTCCAAACTCCGCGACGTCATCGCCGACGTCGAACTCCGCACCCTCGAAGAAGGCGAGCGCCTCACGCAGGAAACCCTCTCCAGCATGAACATGGCCGCGTTCCTCTCCGTGCTCTGCTGCGTCGGCCTCTTCGTCCTGTTCGCCATCGAAAACCAGCGCGTCGCCGCCCGCCGGCGCGCCGCCGAACACGCCAGCGCCGTCAAATCCGCCTTCCTCGCCTCCATGTCCCACGAGCTTCGCACCCCGCTAAACGCCGTCATCGGCTACAGCCAGATGCTCCAGGAAGAGGCCGAAGCCGACAACCGCACCACCGATTTCCAGGACCTCCAGAAGATCGAGTCCGCCGGCAAACACCTCCTCGAACTCATCAACTCCATCCTCGAAATGTCCAAAATCGAGGCTGGCAAAGTCGAAGTCCACGCCTCCCCCTTCCTCGTCCCCGAACTGGTCGACGAGGTCATCGAACTCGTCCGCCCCATGGCCGCCAAGAACGGCAACACGCTCGACATCGTCCTCGCGCCTGGCATCGGCCGCATGTATTCCGACGTCGTCAAAATTCGCCAGTGCCTGCTGAATTTGCTCTCCAACGCCAGCAAATTCACGCAAAAAGGCAAGATCACCCTCCGCGTCGAACGCGTCATCGAAGGCCAGCGCCCCTTCCTCCGCTTCGACGTCATCGACTCCGGCCCCGGCATCTCCGCCGAAGAAATCACCCGCCTCTTCGAGCCGTTCCATCAACTCGAATCCACCCCCGTCCGCGGCAAAGGGCAGGGAACCGGACTCGGCCTGGCCATCACCCAGCGCCTCACCCGCATGCTCGGCGGCGACACGTTCGTCCAATCGGAGCCCGGCGTCGGCTCCACGTTCACCCTGTCTCTGCCGGAAGAACTTACCCCCGGCTCGCTCCACGCCGCGCCGCCCCTCCGCCCCAGCGAGAAGCCGACGGTGCTCGTCATCGATGACGACGCCGCCATCCACGGCCTCGTTCGCCGCCTCTTCGAAAAACATCCCGTCGACGTAGCGGTGGCCCGAAACGGCGAAGAAGGCATGCGCATGGCCCGCGTGCTCAACCCGCGCGTCATTACACTCGACGTTGTCATGGAAGGCGCCGACGGCTGGGAAATCCTCCGCCGCCTCAAGGCCGACCCCCAGCTCTCCCGCATCCCCGTCATCCTGATGAGCATCCTCGATACCCACGGCGACCCCCGCGGCTTCCTCGCCGACGAGGTCTTCACCAAGCCCGTCGATATCGATCGTTTGTCCGGCGCCATTCTTCGCCACGCCGCCACCGGTCGCGCCCACTCGGCCCTGATCGTCGATGACAGCCCAGACGCCCGCGGCCTGCTCAAACGCCAACTCCAGAACCTCGGCTGGACCATCTACGAAGCCGCCGATGGCGCCGAAGCCCTCGAAAAATGCGCGGCCATCCAACCCGGCGTCGTCGTGCTCGATCTCATGATGCCCAAGGTCGATGGCTTTGAATTCCTCACCCGCCTCCGCGCCACCGAACAAGGGCAAAAGACCCCCGTGCTCGTCGTCACCGCCATGGATCTCGACCCCGCCCAGCGCCAGCGGCTCAAACAACAAGCCGCCGCCGTCGTCAGCAAAGGCGCCCTCCGCGGCAACGACCTGATCGCGCAAGTCCTCGCCAGCCTCGAGGTATCGAAATGACCAAAGTCCTCCTCGTTGAAGACAACGAAATGAATCGCGACATGCTGCTCCGCCGCCTGCAGCGCAAGGGCTTCGACGTGCTCACCGCGCTCGATGGCCAGCAGGCCATCGAAATGACCAAAGAGCACCAGCCGCAAATCGTGCTCATGGACATGAGCCTGCCCGTGCTCGATGGCTGGGAAGCCACCCGCCGCCTGAAAGCCGATGCGGCGACGAAGCATATCCCCGTCATCGCCCTCACCGCCCACGCCCTCCCGGCCGAACGCGATCGGGCCATCGAGGCCGGCTGCTCGGCCTTCGAAACAAAACCAATCGACTTCCCCAAACTCCTCGCCGTCATGGACGCGGTGCAGAAGTGAAGGTGGCCTGCGACGGCGCCATTCGCTCGACGGTCGAGGCCTGGGGCTGGCAAGTGGCCGACGAAGCCGCCGACGCCACGCTCACCGCCAACGGCGACTTCGTCGAAATCCGCCTGACCGCCAGCGGTCACCCGGACGATTTTGCGTTCTTTCCCCTAAAGGAAGCCGAACTAACGGCCCGCATCGAGCGCGCCCAAGAGCGCCGCACCCGCCTCGCCAAGCGGCTGCATGACCTCCGGTCGCCATTAAACGCCATCCAGGGCTACGCCGAAATGATCGCCGAAACCGCTGACGGCGATGCGCTTCGCTTTGCGTCTAATATTCGAACAGCCAGCGAGACGCTGACCGGCCGCCTGGAAAATTTCCGCGATGAAGGTGTATAGAAATCGGACACTGGGAAAGAATGTCTTTCGCAAGTAATTGAAAATAAAAGTGAAATGAGTTTGGCGCATCTCGTGCTTAAGAAAGGGCATGGAAACCGCCACCACCTTCACCCAAGACCAATTCGCCGCCGCCTACCGGCTCGGCTTTTCCCGTACGGTGCGATTCCTACAGTCCAGCGGCGTTCAGCACGAACTGGCTGAGGAGATCGCCCAGGCCGCCTGGAGCCGAGGGTGGGAGTGCCGCGCCCAGCTGAAGAACCACGCCGCCATCGGCGTCTGGGTCAACAGCATCGCCAAGAACCTGTTGCGCGTCGACTACCGCCGCCGCAAGACGGTTGAAGAACTGACCGAGGACAGCGCGACCATCGGCGCCTCGACCGATTCGACCGCGCTCGCCGAACTCCTCGCCCACTGCAGCGAGGAGGACCGGACGCTCCTGGTCCGCCACTACATGGAAGGCTGGTCGAGCAACGAACTCGCGCCCGCCCTGGGCATCTCGCCCGTCTCGGTCCGCGTCCGCCTCCTCCGCATCAAGAACTCGCTCCGCGAAACGCTCCAGCTCACCGGCGTCGGCATCCCGCAGGCCGCCTAAAGCAGCTTCTGGACATGCTCCCGGAATCGCGAGTAGGCCCACGATGCCGCGATCAGCAGCGCGCCCAGAACGATGAAGGAAAGAATCCGGCTCAACGTATCGAGCTGGGAGAAGTCGAAGAAGAACAGCTTGCCCAGGCAGAGGGCGAACAACAGCAGTCCGCTCAACCGCAGCTGGCGCCGTTGCAACCCGATGCCGAAGCCCAGCAACGTGAATGCCTCCGCGCTCCAGGCCAGCGTCAGCCGCCGTCCGCTGACAAAGTCCTGGAGCAACGCGGTGGTCACCAAAGTCCCCAACCCGCCATGCATCGCGGCGGCCCAACGCGCAAATGGATCTTCGCCACGCAGTGGCATGAGATACATCGCAAACAACAAAGCGATCGCAACAACCTGGGCCGCCAGTACATCCTGGCGGCCCAATCCATGTGCGGTCCACGACGCCAGCGCCACCGCCTCCGGCAGCAATGCCGACCCGGCCAGACTCGGGCCCACGCGCAACATCCCGGCCGCCCAGCAGACGAGCGCCAGCGCAAGCCACGCCGTCATCAACCACGGCGTCTCGCCCACCAGCCGATAGACCATCGCTCCGGCGAAGAACTGCATCAGCACAAAGGTCGCCAGCCGCGATAGCCCTTCCGGCATCACGAACGCGAAGGCGCCGTAGAGCACGGCTGGCAGCGCGACGGTCACCCACAGCAGTTCGGTGGGCATCTGCGCCACCAGCACCAGGACGGAAAAAACAGCCAGCGCGAATCCCACCCAACGCGCCTCCGGCTTCTCCCGCCATCGGAGCGCCAGGCCAACGGCTCCCGCGGCGATCGTCAGCAGCACCGGCCGCAGATGTTTCGGATCGAAATCGACCAGCAGCGGGACCAGAGTCAGCAGGATGCCGAACGAATACCAGACGCCGCCCAGCAGGAACAGACGGCTGAACAGGAACAGGCTGAACAGCGTCCAAAGGCCCGGCCGGTTGAAGGTGTGATCGCCAAACGCCACCGGGAGAATGAATAGCCCCGCGCCGAGCGAACGGAGATATTCGCTGCGGAACAGCCAGCCGGAAACGGCGATCGATTCGGCTAGCAGAATCAGCGCGAAACCGCGCTGCATGCCGGTGAAGCGGTCGATGACGCAGGCGGCCGTGAACAGCGCCGAATAGGTGATCGAGGCCCGGAAGCCGCCGAAGACCGAATCGTCGACCAGCTCGCGCGATTCGTTCAAACGTCCGCGGAGCATGGCGCTGACGAGCTGCGCGGCGGCCATCGCGCCCAGCATGTAGCCGGGCTCCCAGCCGCTCTCGCGCGGCCAGACGGCGGCCATCGCAAACATAAATCCGGTGAGGTTGAGAGGCGCGATTGGCAGCACGGCGCCCCGCCTCTTGGCGGCCAGGTCGTAGGCTTCGAGGATGGTCCAGTAGATCCAGAGAACCGGTTCGCCGATGAGGATGAAGTAGCGGTCTTTGTCGCCGGTGGCGAGGTCGAAACCATAAGCCCCGTAGGCGAACAGCGCGCCCGCGGCAGCCAGCGGCTGCCAGCCAAATTTCCAGGCGACGGTGAGCAAACTGAGCAGCAGCGGGATGGAGGCGATGGCGGAGAACTGCGTGAGCGAGGAGATCGCGATCGTCAGAAACGCAGCCATGTAGGCGAGACCGGTAACGGTCTGGCTGCGGTATTTGATCGAGTGCAGAATCATCCCGCTGGCGACGGCGAGCAGCAGAAGGAAGCCGATGCCGGGGCTGTCGATGATGCGCGCGGCCTCGACGCCGTGGGCGGCGTAAGTGGTGAAGTAGAGGCCAGCCCAGCCGCCGCCGATGAGGGCGGTGCCGAGCACGCGGTAGTCGTCTTTGCGTTCGGCGGCGATGCCCGCGCCGAGCAGCGCGAGCGCCGTTGCCAGGCCGGTCAGGATGCGGCCCAACGGGCCCATCTCGGTGAGCGAGAAGCCCAGGAACAACGCAACGCCGATCAACAACAGCAGCACGCCGAGCTTGCTCAGCCAGTTTCCGCCGATGAGCGCTTCGAGGTCGCGCTTGGGCTCTGGCGCCGGGCCGGCGACGTCGGCAATCGACGGCGGCCGCGGTGGCGCCATCACCGGAGGCGGCGTGTGTGGCACGGGTGGCGGGGTGGGGCCGGGTGGGGCGGTTGCGATGGGTGGGGCGGCCGAAGCCGGCGGAGGCGCGGCGACGGCATTTCGCTGGGCTTCGAGCGCGAAAATCCGCTCGGTGAGCGAGGCGATGCGCCGGTCCTGAGCCGAGGCCCGTTCCTCAACTTCCTTCACGCGTCCGCGCACCCAGAAGGCAAAAACGGCGGTGATACAGACGCTAATGAAAAATTCCATAGTCGGCTGTGTTGGATCCTAACACAGCCGACCAGGGCGAGCCGCCGGCTTAGCCGACGATGACTTCTTCGAGGTGTTCGCCGGGCACGCGCATGCCGACGAAGAACTGGCCGAACTTGGCGTACTTCGCGCTGACTTCGTCGAAGCGCATTTCGTAGATCAGACGCTTGAAGACGAGCGGATCGTCGGCGAACAGATCGACACCCCACTCCCAATCGTCGAGACCGATGGAGCCGGTGATGATCTGCTTGACCTCGTCGGCGTAGCGGCGGCCGATCATGCCGTGATCGTGCATCATTCGCTGGCGCTCCTCGATCGGCTCGGTGTACCAGTTGTTTTCTTCGCCGCGGAGGCGGTCCATGGGGTAGAAGCAGATGTAGCGGCGCTCGGGGAAGGTGGGGAAGAGCCGCGGCGCCATGGCTTCCTTTTGGCGTTCGAGCGTGGCTTTGATTTCCGCGTTCCACTCCTCGGTGTGCGGGACCAGATCGCGATCGAGCAGAGAGCGATAGAGCTTGACGGTCGATTCGTAGAGTCCGAGTTCAACGACCGAGAAAAAACTATAAACCTGATCGACCATCGCGCCGATAGAGAGCTTAGAGAGTTCGAGCTCGGCACGGTAGAGGTCTGCGGGATTTTTCCGGAAGTGGACAACCATCAAGTCGCCCTTGTGGCCGACGACGGTGAAGACCGCCGAAGGGAATTCCTGATCGGTTTCCCAGGCGCGGAGCTGGTCCACCAGTTCCCGGACCATCAGGCGCTTGCGGAGGGATTCCAGTCCACCCCACTCGGGTTGCTTGAAACGGAAGATCTGGTGCAGCATCCAGGAGCCTTCCAGGGTGAGCGGGAGGGCGGGTAACGGGGAGGAGTTGGACATAATTTCCTTCTTTCTACTCTAACTAAGGTTTTTCAACTATTCAGAATTCTGTCAGTACTGCCGAAAGACAAGGTAGGGACGAAGGAGTGTCCCGAACGACTCTATGACCCGAATGCCGATAACGCTCATGTCTGTTCTGGTTTTCGCCGCAGGATTGGCGACCGCACAGACGACCCAGACGCGCATTTACACGGAGCCGACGGGCGGTTCTTTTTATGTGGATGGGACCAAGTACACCAGTTCCGCGACGTTTTTCTGGCCGAAAGGCAGCCGCCATACCGTATGGGTGGAACCCGGGCAGAACACCGGCGGGACGACCCGTATGGGTTTTTCCGGCTGGTCGGATGAAAAATCTCTGCTGCAGGCCGGCTCCTCGCCGACCATTACGATCACTGCGGACCCGGATTTCACCAGCCTGAAGGCCTCCTTCGTGATCGAACACCGGATCGATGTGCTTTTCTATAGCACCGGCTCGGGCATGGGGACCTGTCCGGACGGCTCGCCTGGTGTTTTTAACTCGTCGAGCAATAATGTCCCGCCGCCGGGCGTAGTTTATGTCGATGGGCAGTGCACGCCGAATACGCTTTCCGTTTGGCGGGCTAACGCGGCGAAGATGACGCTGAACGCGTTTCCGGCCCGTGGATATGTTTTTGAAGGCTGGATTGTAAACGGGGCGGGGAAGAGCGACAGCTTCCTGCGTGACTTCACGGTAAACGGGCCCGCGGTAATTTCGCCGCGGTTCTCACCCGCCAAGCGAGTGACGGTGGTGACCGAGCCGCCGGGCTTGCAGGTGTCTGTGGATCGGACGGTGGTGCCGACGCGGTTGCCGACCGAAATCGAGATGCGCAATCCGGGTGAGGGCTACGGCTACCCGTTGTTGCCGTGGGAGTTTGATTTCGCCGAAGGGTCGAGCCATATTCTGGGCGCGCCGGCGACGCAATACGACTTGAGCGGGAAGCTCTGGGTGCTGGACAGCTTCAGCATCGGGGGCGGGGAAGGGACAGTTTACAAGGCCGTGGGCGCCAATATTCCGGAGACGATTGTCGCCCGGTTCGTGCGCGGTACGACGGTCTCGGTGCTCACCAATCCGGTGGGCGTGCGCGTGAGCGTGGATGGGCGTGACACGTGGCCTTCCTACAACTTTGTTTGGGGGGTGGGCACGAAGCACACGATTACGGCGCCGGCGGAGGCTTCCGATGCCAAGGGCCGCAAGTACAAGTTTTTGAGCTGGGGCCACGGTGGCGCGGCCAGCCAGCAGTTGGTCACGCCGGAAGAAGCCGATGCCGGGGGCGTGCGCTGGGTGGCGAACTACGAGTTGTACCCGCGCGTTGTCGTTTCGGGCTCGCTGGCGTCGGGAGCGCGATTGCAGGTGGACGGCGCGGTTTGCACGTTGCCGTGCACGCTGGACCGGCCGAGCGGGACGTCGGTGACGTTGTCGGTGCCGGAGACGGTATCGCTGGGCGTAGATACACGCATGCAGTTTGATGGCTGGAGCGACGTCGCGACGGCGACACGGACGCTGAGTTTTTCGGGGGCTGATCGTCAATTGAGCTTCCGGTACAAAGGGTTCAATCGACTGATCGCGCTGGCTGATCCTTCCGAAGGCGCTACGTTCCGCGTCGAGCCGGGATCGGCGGATGGGTTCTATCCGTCTGATTCGAATGTCCAGGTGACCGCCGTTGCCAACGAGGGCTTCAAGTTCCGCCGATGGGAGGGCGATCTGGCCGGGACGAGTGCGGGCGGATTCCTTTCGATGCAGGTGCCGCGCGTGGTGCGCGCGCAGTTGGACAAGGTTCCGTTTATCCCGAGTGCCGGGATCCGGAATGCGGCCGGCGAGACGCCGTTGAAGGCGGTGGCGCCGGGGTCGATTATCTCGATCTTTGGTTCCGGCCTGGCGAACGACTATGTGGCTGGTGGCGCGGGACCGTTGACGCAGACGCTTGGGAATGTGACGGCGCGAATCGGCACACGGTTATTGCCGCTGCTGTTTGTGTCGCCCGAGCAGGTGAACGCCTACCTGCCGTCGGATCTGGCCGATGGGGAGTATTCGCTGGCGGTGCGGAATGGCGCGCAGCCGGAGTTGGCGGGCAAGGTCACCATTGTGCGGAATGCACCGGGCCTGTTCGGTCAACAGATCAACGATCAGTTTGTGGCGACGGCGCAGCGGCCCGACGGTTCGCTGGCGGCGCCGGACAAGCCGGCGCGGCGCGGTGAGCAGGTGATTTTCATGGGAACCGGATTCGGGAGCTATCAGCGCCCGGTTGTCGATGGGTTCCCGGTGGCGGACAATCCGCCGAATCCGTTGCGGACGGCGACGGAGATCCTAGCAGGTGATGCGGTGTACGCCCCCGATTTTGCCGGGGCGGCTCCCGGACTGGTCGGGGTGACGGTGATCCGGTTCACGATCCCGGCGGACTGGCCGGCGGGCACTGTGGAACTGCGGGTTCGACAAGGTGGCGTGGAGAGTAATCGCGCGATTTTGGCTGTGGAGTAACCCATGCTGAGAAGATTGATTCGCAAAATTCGGGGACTGGTGGCTCTGATTGCCCTTTCGGTGACAGGGATGGAGGCGGCGACGGTCGGCGCTTCCGAGCCGATGGCCTGGCGATTTGCCCATCCGGAGGCGCAAGTACTGGCGGGAGTGGACTTCCGTCGGTTGGCCGAGACGGCGGATGGGAAGCAGATCCGCGCCCAGTTCGCGGCGGCGTTAGGCGCACCGTTGCTCGATCAGGCGGAGCGATTGTTGATGTCGTCGGTTGTGGATTCGGGCGGTAAGCGTTCGGACGTACTGATTCTGTCGGGTTCGTTTTCGTTGACGCAGTTGCGGAAAATGGCGATGCAGGAAGGCGCAAAGATGGTTCCTTATAAGGGACTGGAGATTGCGGCTCCGGCGGGGGCCACGGCAGGGGATCCCCATCTGGCCTGGATCAACGGGCCCGGTGGCGGCACGACGGTTCTGATCGGGACGCGGCCTGCGATTCAGGCGGCGGCCGAACGGAGCAAGGCGCAGGTGGAATCGCTGGCGTCGGTAAACCCGCTGTTTGCGAGGGCCCGCGACCTGATGGCGGAGTATCCGGTCTGGGTGAGTTGCGATTCGGTCCCGCAGGGTTTCGGGCCGAAGTCGTTCGATCAGTTTGCCGATAGTGCCCAGGTGGACGCGGGACAGTTGGAAGGATTCGATGTGGGTGTCGCGGTGGCCAAGGCACCGGGCGTGCACATGTGGGTGTGGACTACCAACGAGGCGACCTCCGGGTTGGCGTTGAAACAGTTGCAGGCTGCGGCGAATGGAAAGGAACGTTTTGTTCTTTCTTCGTGGTTGGCGGAGTTGAAGGGTGGGGTAGACGGGAACGCCATGGTGATGGCGGCGCCCTTGGCTGCCGGAACGATGGCTTCGCGTGTTGGTCCTTTGTTGGCGGCCTTTACGTTGCCGGTGGACGTGAAGCCGGAAGCTGTGCGCTCGGAGCCGGTGGTTGCGGTTCGAGCCAAAGTGGAGGTGAATGTGCCGATGACGGGAGTGGCGAAGGTTGCCCCCACGCCGGTTCCGCCGGTGGTGGCGGTGGCGCGGCCGGAGCCCCCAAAGAAGTTGTTTGTGCGGATTGAAGGGTTGGACGATGGGATGAAGGACATCCCATACACGGCGAAACCTTAGCGAACTTTGCCTCCGAGGGGCAGGGTAGCGTATACTAAGAATGTTCGCTCCTGCGAAGTGGTGGTCGTGTGTATGTTCCTTGAAATCCGAGAGTTGGAGCAAAAGCCGATCCGCTTTGAGCAGTCTCTGGCTGTTGGAGTGATCCCGTTTGATTCCGAGTTTGAGCAGCAGTCTCCGGTGGTCGCCACTGGCACCGCTGAACTGCACGCTTCAACAGAGGAGTTGCGGGTGCAGGGCCGGGTGCGGGTTTCGCTTCGAATGGAGTGTGACCGGTGTACCGAGCCATTTGTACAAAGTATTGACGAAGAGTTTGACCTGATTTATGTTCCGGCTCCGGTGACAGCACCTGGGGCGGAGATTGCGATCGGGCCCAGCGACGCCAACGTGGGATTCTACGACGGTCCGGGGCTGGAGTTGAACGACATTTTGCAAGAACAGGTTTTGCTCGCGCTACCGCTACAACGGGTATGTCGCGCTGAGTGCCGGGGAATTTGCCCGACCTGTGGACAGAACCGGAATGAAACGGCCTGTCAGTGTCAGGAGCAGAAAACCGACGAACGTTGGTCTGCCCTGAAGAACCTCTAAAATTTTCGATAGCAAGGAACTACGATGCCGAATCCTAAACGCCGCCACTCCCAACGCCGCACCTCGACGCGCCGGGCTCACGATCACCTGGCCAAGCCGAGCCAGGCGGAGTGCCCGAACTGCCACTCCCCGAAGATGCCGCACCGCGCCTGCCCGTCCTGCGGGTTCTACAAGGGCCGCGCCGTTATCGAAGTCGCTGAGCAGTAAAGAAGGGCCGGCCCTGTGCCAACTCCCTTGGTGACCATCGCAGTCGATGCGATGGGCGGTGACCACGCTCCGAAATCGGAAATTGAAGGCTCACTCCGGGCCGTACGCCACTTGCCTGTCGAGGTTATCCTCGTCGGGCAAGAGGCTGTTTTGCGTGCGGAATTGAACACGCATCATCCCGGATGGGAGAAGTTGCCGATCCGTCTGCAACATGCCAGCGAAGTCGTCACTATGGACGACAGCGCCGGCAAGGCGTTGCGAACGAAAAAAGACAGCTCGATCCGCGTGGCGTGCCGGTTGATGCACGATGGTGTGGCGCAGGGCGTTGTGTCGGCGGGCAACACGGGTGCCGTGATGGCGACCTCGAAGACTGTCAACGGGATGGTTCGCGGGGTGGGCCGTCCGGCGCTGGCTTCGGTGTTTCCGACCGTGAAGGGAAAGCCGGCTGTGATGCTGGATGTGGGCGCAAACGTCGATGTCGACGGGAAGATGCTGGCGCAGTTCGCCCTGATGGGGGAGTTGTACTCGAAGTTGATTTTCCATACGGAGAATCCACGGGTGGGGCTGCTTTCGATCGGCGAAGAAGAGCATAAGGGTAATGAGCTGACTAAGTCGGCGACGCCGTTGTTGAAGGAGTTGCCGATCAATTTTATTGGCAACGTGGAAGGGCGTGACCTGTTTACGGGGCATGCCGATGTGATTGTCTGCGATGGGTTTGTCGGCAATGTCGCGCTGAAGGTGAGCGAGGGTCTGGTCGAGGTCGGCAAGCACCTGATGAGCGATGCGTTGAAGGCGTCGGTGAGCGGGAAGCTTGGGTACCTGCTGGCGCGGAGCGCGTTTACCGAGATGAAGAAGCGTGTTGACTATTCCGAGTATGGCGGGGCGCCGCTGCTTGGGGTAAAGGGCTGCACGATTATTTGCCACGGGCGTTCGAATGCGAACGCGATCCGGAATGCGATTCGGGTGGCGGCGGAGTTCGCGCAGTCGGACTTGAACCGGCGGTTGGAGCTTGGGTTAGCACGTTCCAGCGGGGCGTGACCGGTTGGGTTGGTGGTTTTGCGGTGCTAGACTGGTAGGCGATCCGTATGATTCGCTATCTTGTTTGCGCGCGTGTTTTGGTGTGCCTGGGTGCTGTGGCGGCGTGCGCCGGGCAGAGTATTGATCCGGCGAAAATCGTCGACCTGACCTATCCCTTCAACAAAGACACGGTGTATTGGCCGAACGCGAAGGGGTTTGTGCACCGGAAGGACTCCTGGCAGAAGACGCCGCTGGGGTTTTGGTATGCGGCGGGCGGGTTCTCGACTGATGAACATGGCGGGACGCATATGGATAGTCCGATCCACTTTGCGGAGGGGAAGTTGACGTTGGAGTCAGTGCCGGCGTCGAAGTTGGTGGGGCCGGTGCTGGTGATTGACATCTCGGCGGCAGCGGCGCGGGATAAGGATTATCGGGCGACGCCGGAGGATGTGGCGGCGTTTGAGAAGAGGCATGGGCGGATCCGGGCGGGTTCGATTGTGCTGTTCAAGACTGGTTGGGGGAAGTTCTGGCCGGATCGGAAGGCGTATTTGGGCTCGGATGTGCCGGGGGATATTACGCATCTGCATTTCCCGGGGATTTCTCCGGCGGCCGCGGAGGTGTTGGTGGGGCGCGGTGTGGTGGGTGTCGGGATCGACACGGCGAGCACGGATTATGGGGCTTCTATCCGGTTTGAGACCCACCAGGTGTTGAGCGAGGCGAATGTGTATGGTTTGGAGAATGTCGCCTATATCGACAGGTTGCCGGCGAAGGGGGCGACATTGATCGCGGCACCGATGAAGATTGAGAGTGGGACGGGTGGGCCGGTGCGGTTGTTGGCGATTTTGCCGTAGGGTGTTTGGCGGTTGGTGGCCGGGTTCGATGGCTGCTTTACATTGATGCGATTGGTGTTTGTGGGCGCGTGGGATTTTTGCTGGGGTGCCGGGGGCGGTGGGTGTGGGCCTTTGGTGATTGTCTGTTGGTAGAGTGGTTCGATTTGGTGCCGATTTCGGGCCGAGTTTGGGCGGGCGACTCTGGTGATGATACTGCCGTGGCCGTGTGGGTGAGTGTGCGGGGTTGGGGGGCGATTCTGTTGTATTGCGTTTGGTGGCTGTGGATAGGGTTGTTCGAATTGGTGCCGATTTCGGGCCGAGTTTGGGCGGGCGACTCTGGTGATGATACTGCCGTGGCGGTGTGGGTGTGTGTGTGGGTGGGGGTGGCGATTCTGTTGTATTGCGTTTGTTCAGTGTGGGTAGGGTGATTCGATACTTCCGTCGACGTGTTGGCGGAGTTTGTTGGACGTGTTCGGCGCGGCTTTGCCATCGGGCGTTTTCGGGTGCGGTGGCCTCGTGGTGGGGCCAAGGTGGGCGGTGGATTCGTGATTTGGGGTCGGAATGGGCGCGCGGGTCAGTTTTCTATGAAAAACAATAGAAAAGGGACAAGGGTGGTTGTCCCCATATAAGGGGAGGTGATAGTGGGATATGGAAAATGGAAGAAAGGGGACAGGGGTGGTTGTCCCGGTATAAGGGATTTGGATGGGGGCGGGGGGCGCGCTACATTTATTAGTGGTGAGACTTCTCCTTCTACTTTGCCCCGCGTTGCTGGCGGCGGGCGTTTCGTTTGCTCAGCAGAATGCCGTCAAGTTTAGCCTCGAGGCGGAACCTGCCAAGGTCGCCCCGGGGAAACCTGTTCGGCTACGATTACAGGCCGAGATCGAGAAGGGCTGGCATTTGTATTCGGTGACCTCGCCGGTGACTCCGACGGCGACACGGATCGTCGCGCTGGATGATGCCGCGGTTACTGTTACGCGGGTTTTGCAGCAGAAGGTGGAGGCCAAGTTTGATCCCGTGGCGGCTGCCTCGACGGAGAGTTATGAAGAGAAGGCTACGTTTCTCGTCGATGCTGTCTTGAAGGCCGATGTGAAGCCGGGGCCGCTGGAGGTCACGCTGCAGGTGCGGTCGAGCGCTTGTAATGACAAGACTTGTTTGCCGCCACGGAAGAAACTGATCACCGCTTCCCTCATCGCGGATGGCGCCGCGCCGGACGCCGGATTGGCGGCGGTGCCGGATGGCTTTGTTGAGGCTACTCCTGCGAAGACCGCCGCAGTGGCGGCGCCGGTGGCGGAGAAGGCTCCGGCGGCGGCTGCTCCCGCTAAAGATGGGTTGCTCGGCTTTTTGCTGGGTGCGTTTGGGTGGGGACTGGCCGCTATCTTTACGCCTTGCGTGTTTCCGATGATTCCGTTTACGCTCTCCTACTTCCTGAATCGCGGAGAGGGCGGGCGCGGGGAAGGGTTGCGGCAGGCGCTGGTTTTCTGTATCGGCATTGTTGTTTTGTTTACCGCGATCGGGTTGGCGGCATCGGCACTGTTGGGGGCGGGCGGAGCGCAGGCGCTGTCGTCGAACCCTTGGGTGAACGGATTGATTGGCCTGGTCTTTTTTGCGTTCGGATTGAGCATGCTGGGGGCGTTTGAGATCACGCTGCCTTCGGGGCTATTGACCAAGATGAACGCGGCGTCCGAGGGCGGAGGCTACGTGGGTTCGTTGTTGATGGGACTTACTTTTTCGCTCACCTCCTTTGCTTGCGTGGGTCCGTTTATGGGCGCGCTGCTGGCGGCTTCGGTGACCGGTGATAAGTTGCAGCCGGCGATGGGGATGGCGGCATTTGCTACGGGCCTGGCGAGTCCATTTTTCTTTTTGGCGATGTTTCCCTCGTATTTGAAGAAGCTACCGAAGTCTGGCGGGTGGCTGGTGCGGGTGAAGGTTGTGATGGCGTTTTTTGTGTTTGCGATGATGGTGAAGTATTTCAGCAATGTGGACTTGGTTTTGCATTGGGAGTTACTCTCGCGGGAGCGGTTTTTGGCGCTGTGGGTTGTCCTGACCGCCATGCCGGGGTTCTATTTGCTGGGGTGGCTGCGGTTTGAAGGGATTGGGAAAGACGAGGCGGTTTCGATTCCGCGGTTGCTGCTGGGAATCTTTATTCTGGCGTTCTCGTTCTTCCTGCTTTCGGGATTGTTTGGGGCTCCGCTGGGCGAGATTGACGCCTACGTTCCGGTTTCGACGCGGGCTGTATCTTCGGCTGGGGGAGCGACGGGGATCCACTTTGCAAAGAACGATTTGCCGGGGGCGCTGGCACGGGCGAAGGCGGAGAATAAGTTGGTCTTTTTGAACTTTACGGGATACACGTGCACCAACTGTAAGTTGATGAAGGCGAATATGTTCCCGCGGCCGGAGATTGCGGCCGAGATGAGTAAGTTCGTATTGGTTGAATTATATACGGACGGGTCGGACGCGGTTTCGGAGGCGAATTTGAAGTTACAAGAGGAGACGCATAAGACCGTTGCGATTCCGTACTATGTGATTTTGGACGGGGAAGGGAAGACGCTGCGGGCGTTTCCGGGTTTGACACGGGATGCGGCGGAGTTTTTGAAGTTCCTGCAGGGATAAGGGGGACGGCGCGGAGTTGCGCCGTCCCGGGTGGGTTACTTGCCGGTGTTGACGAACTGGATGCAGTCGCCCTGGTTTTTGAACGTGGGGTAGTTGAAGACCTGCCAGCCGTTTTGCTTACAGGCGTCTTTGTTGGCGGGCGGTCCGATCAACGGTTCGAAGTCGAACGTTGTGGCGGCGGTTGCGGTGGCGAATTTGAAGGCGTCGATGTTTTCGGTGTAGCCATCGGGGTAGGGTTCGCCGACGCGGATGCCGAGGAAGGCGTCGGTAACGCGGATGCGGACGCCGGGGTATTCGGCAAGGATCTGGGCCCAGGTTTTCGGCGTGGTTCCGGGGGTACCGGAGATGGGCCAGGTGGCGCCGGAGTAGAGCCAAAGGGCGTTGCCGCCGTTGATGGCGTCCCATTCCTTCCAGTTGTTCTGGGTGACGGCGGCATTGGCGGACGGAACGTAGACGAGACGGCGTTGCCAGGTGTCGGAGCCGTTGAAGTCGACGTTGAAGTTGAGGTAGCCGGAGCGGTTTGCGGAGCCGCCGTTACCGGCCGAGGGGTTATAGGTCCTGAAGCGCAGGGTGGTGATGTCGGTCAGTTTGGTGCCTGCGAACTGGTAGGTGGAGAGGGAGGGACGTTGATTCAAGATGGTCTGAATTTTGACGCCGCCTTGGCCGAGGGGGGGGGCCGGGACCGAATACGAAGGATCCGAGGGAGTTATCTACGGTGTCGGAGACATCGCTGTAGAAGAACCAACCCTCCAGATTGCCTGGGTATACGGACTTTGTTGTGGGGGTGGGCGCGGCGGAGAGGGCCGAGGCGCCGATCAAGAGCGCTGCGGTTGCAGCGACTGATAGGGTTTTCATTGTTCATCCTAGTCGGTCTAAATTTGGGTCAGCTTGTTGGCCCCACGCGAGTATGTGAAGAACTGTTCGGGTTCCGGCGGGGAGGCGGTGCGCGCATTCGCCGGGGCTGTCATGGTTACATAGAAGATGGACGCGTTTCCGGGTTTGAGGCGTGAGATTCGTTTGGTAAAGGGGAGCTTGTTGATGACTCGGAGACGGAACTTTTTGGCGGGCGCGGTGGCTGCGGTGGGCGCGAATGGCGTCGCGACGGGGGCGGGCGCGCCGGCGCGTGGGTTTGCGGGGGCGGCTTGGACGCGTCAGCAGGCGCTGGAGGCGAAGCTGCGGGCGGTGCCGGAGCCGGCGCGGATTGAATCCTACATGAAGCGGATGGCGGCGGAGCCGCATCACGCGGGGTCGGCGGCGGGACGCGGGGTGGCGCAATATGCGTTGGGGTTGTTCCGTAAGTTTGGGTTTGACGCGCGGATTGAGACCTTTGATGTGTTCTTGCCGTATCCGAAAGAGCGGGTGGTGGAGCTGTTGGGACCGACGCCGTTCCGGTTGCGGATGTCGGAGCCGAATTTTGCGCAGGATCCGGATTCAACTGATAAGGGGCAGTTGGCTACTTACAATGCTTACTCGGCGGCGGGGGATGTTACTGGGGAGTTATTGTATGTGAATTACGGGGTTCCCGATGACTACCGGGTTTTGCGGGAGAAGGGGATTGATGTAAAGGGCAAGGTGGTGTTGGCGCGGTATGGGATGAGTTGGCGGGGTGTGAAGCCCAAAGTTGCGGCGGAGAATGGGGCGATTGCTTGTTTGATTTACTCCGATCCTAAAGAGGATGGGTTCTCGCGGGGGGCGGTGTATCCGGAGGGTCCTTATCGTTGCGATCAGGGGGTGCAGCGGGGGAGCGTGATGGATATGTCCATTTATGTGGGCGATCCGTTGACGCCGGGGTACGCATCGGAGAAGGGGGCGAAGCGGCTTTCGATTACTGACGCCAAGACGATGATGCCGATTCCGGTGTTACCGATTTCCTATGGCGATGCGAAGCCATTGCTCGAGTCATTGAACGGGGACTTAGTGCCGGAGAGTTGGAAGGGCGGGTTGCCTTGCGCGTATAAGTTCGGGCCGGGTGGAAAGGTGCGGGTGGCGGTTTCCTTTGATAACTCGAACCGGACGATTCATAACGTAATTGGAGTGATTAAGGGCTCGGAGTTTCCGGACCAGTGGGTGATGTATGGGAATCATCACGATGCTTGGGTGAATGGGGCGCATGATCCCGTGAGTGGGGCGGCGGCGTTGATTGAGGCGGCGCGGGCGGTGGGCGCGGCGCATAAAGAGGGCTGGCGGCCGCGGCGGACGGTGATGTTTGCGTTGTGGGATGCGGAGGAGTTTGGGTTGATTGGGTCGACGGAGTGGGTGGAGAAACACTTGCCGGAGTTACGGGAGAAGTGTGTGGCCTATTTCAATTCGGATATGAACGGGAAGGGGCGGCTGGGGGGCGGGGCGTCGCCGTCGTTGTCGGTGTTTCTGGAAGAAGTTGCGAAGGATTGGGATGTTAGGCGGGCGGATAAGTGGTCGATGGGGCCATTGGGGGCGGGGTCGGACTATGTGGCCTTTATTCATCATGGAGGGATTGCGTCGGCGAACTTAGGGTTTTCGGGGGAGGATAATGGCGGAATTTATCACTCCATTTTTGACTCGCTGGCTTGGTATAAGCGGTTTTCGGATGGGACGTTTGTGCATGGGAAGGCGATGTCGGCTTATATGGCTGTGGTGATGTCGCGGATGGCGGATGCGCAGGTACCGCCGTTTGAGTTTACGCGGATGGTGGAGGCGGTGCGGGGGTATTGGGGAGAACTTAGTAAGTTGGCGGGGGAGAAGAAGGTTTCGTTGGTTTCGATGGATGGGGCGATTGGGCGGATGGCGGAGTTGGCTGGGGCGTTTGAGAAGGCGTACTCGGGATCGAAGGGAAGTGTTGCGGCGGGGCGGGCGGTGTATTTGACGGAGCGGGCGTTGCAGTTGCCGTCCGGGTTGCCGGGGCGTCCTTGGTATAAGCATGCGTTGACGGCGCCGGGGCAGTATACGGGGTATGGGGCGAAGACGATGCCGGGGGTTCGGGAGGCTTTGGAGTTGGGGAAATTCGAGGAGGCGGTGGCGCAGGGGAAGGAACTGGTGGCGGTTTTGGAGAAATTTAACTTGGCTTTGGGGGAGGCGGTGCGGCTGCTGAAGGGGTGATGGGGGAAATCCTAAATTACGGGGCTTTCCGGTAGCACGGCTCCCAGGGAAAACCGGGGCGTTTGTTTTGCTGGGGGGCGGCACCGCTCCCGCCTTCGCCCTTCGGGCTTCGGTGGGCAAGCCCGGGGAAGTCCTAGTGGCGGGTTTGGTTGTTGCGCATGTAGACTTCGAACTTCTTGCGGGCGCGGGCTAGTTTGTAGTTTTTGTACTGCGCTTGGGCCCAGGCGATGGGGTCGAGTTGGGGGGACTTGATGCCGCGGGCCTGGAAGCCGAAGCGGATGAGCAGGTAGCCGATGGCCATGCCGCCCAAGTGGGCGATGTGGCTGACGCCGGCGTTGCGGTTGGCAATGCCGTCGAGCAGGTTGGCGGCACCGATGATCGTTACGAACCACTTGGCCTTGATGACGCCGAAGAACAGGACGTCGGGGAACAGGACGCCGTAGGCGACCAGGACGCCGAAGAGGGCGCCGCTGCAGCCCAGGGTGGCGACGGTGGGGGTGCCGGCGAGGAAGCCTGCGATGACCACGCACAGGCCGGCTCCGACGCCGCAGAGGAAGTAGTACTTCAGAAAGCGCGTGGTGCCCCAGTGCATTTCGAGCATCGGGCCGGTGAAGAAGAGCGACGCCATGTTCCAGAGAATGTGCGTGGTGCTGTGCACATCGTGGAGGAACATGTAGGTGAACGGCTGCCAGATGTAGCCGCCGACGAATTGGGACGGGATGAGCTTGAGGAAGTTCAGCTGCACGCCGGCGGTCTGATACAGGATGAACTGTAGCAGGAAAATGGCCGTGTTACTGATCAGTAACCACTTGACCCCTTGCGGGAGGACTCCCGAAGAGGAGCCGCCAAAAGAAGGGTTACGAAATGACGAGCCCATCTGTGAATACACCGCCCTCTACAGTCGAGGATAGCTTACCGGTTGGGGGTTTGGGAACGGAATCGCAGGGCAGCCATTTCGAGGCCGCCGGCGATGAGCATCCAGACGCGCCAATCGGAGAGGGCTCCGCCGGCGATGGGGAATTGGGAGGTGAGGGCCAGTTGGGCTGCGAAGGCCCACAGGCCGAGAGCCAGCGCCATGGCCGCCATGGGAGATAAGAAGACGGCGAAGGCGGGCGTGATTTCTTCGCTGGCCTTAGCCAGGAGTGCCACATTACGGGGCGCCATACGGTTCCACATATTGAACTAAATGCCTCTTGCGTATTCAGATGCGGCCCAGGGGTGATTGGTTGCGGACATCGGGCCTCAATGCTTATCGCGTATTTAAGGGGGGATCGCGGTCAAAGTTTTTTGGCGGGGGGCTAGTCTTCTTGCGTGTCGGCGTGGGTTTCGGCGTAGCGGTTGAGGAGGGCGGCGCCGGCCTGGAGGAAGAAAGAGAAGGCGATCCAGACTTGCCAGTGGGAGAGAGGGCCGTCGTCGATGGCGAAACGGCTGGTCCATTGCAAGTCGGCCAGGAGGCGCCAGCCGCCGAGGGCGAATGCGAGGACAGAAAACGGGGTCAGCAGGGCGGCAGCGGTGATGGCGGCGCGCCGGTTGCGGATACCCTGACGGCGGATTTTTCGGCCTTTGCCTACGCGGAGCTTAACGATCATCCAACTCCTATAGTGTAATTCAAGAGGGAATGCTCTCAGTTGGGATAGAGTAAACCTGAGAGAAGTGTTTTTCCCTCCACGAAAGGATAGAGCAAGAGAACTATGGCACGTGTTGCAACAGCGATTATCGGCACCGGGTTTATGGGCCGTGTCCACGCGGAACAGATCCGGCGGCTGGGGTTTGTCGATATAGCGGGTGTGGCGGGCGTTAATGCCGCCGAAGCCGCCGCGTTTGGGCAGGCGATGGGGATCGACCGGACGACCGGCGACTATAAAGAGCTGCTGGCGGACCCGGCTATTCAGGCCGTGCACGTGCTGACGCCGAATGCGTTGCACTATCCGGTTTCGATGGAGGCTTTGCACGCGGGCAAGGCTGTGCTTTGCGAAAAGCCGCTGGCGGTTTCGGCCAAGGAAGCTTCGAACATGTTGAAGCTGGCCGAGAAGAAAGGCCTGGTTCACGCGGTGAACCATAACCTGCGCTACTACCCGATTGTGCAGCACATCCGGCAGTACATTAAGGCCGGGGAACTGGGCGAGGTTCTGCATGTGCAGGGCACCTATTCCCAGGACTGGCTGCTGTACGACACCGACTTCAACTGGCGCATTGAGACCAAGGACAATGGCGCGCTTCGCGCTGTCGGCGACATCGGTTCGCACTGGATGGACATGATCCAGCACCTGACCGGGCTTTCGATCACCGGGCTGTGCGCCGATCTGGCGACGTTCCACAAGACGCGGAAGAAGCCGAAGGCGGCGATCCAGACGTTCGCGGGCAAGAAGCTGAAGCCGGCGGATTATGAGGAAGTCAAGATCACGACCGAAGACTACGGCGGCATTCTGTTGCACTTGGGCGACCAGGCGCGCGGGGCGTTCACGGCGTCGCAGGTGGCGGCGGGCAACAAGAACAAGTTCGCGTTTGAAATCTATGGGACCAAGTCCGGTGTGGCGTGGAACCAGGAGCGGCCGGACGAGTTGTGGATCGGCAACCGGAACGAACCGAACCGGATTCTGATTAAAGATCCGTCGATGCTGATGGGGCCGGCGGCTGGGTTTGCGGACCTGCCGGGCGGGCACTCGGAAGGCTACGACGATGCGCACAAGCAGCTGTATAAGCGCTTCTACGCCCGCGTTGCTGACCCGTCGAAGCCGGTGGATTATCCGACGTTTGAGGACGGCCGGCGCGGGATGGTGCTGCTCGAGAAGGTTGTCGAGAGCTCGAAGAAGAAGGGCTGGGTTAAGGTCAAGTTCTAATGCGCGTTTTCTGGTTGGCTTCGGTTTGCGCCGTTGCGGCGTGGGGACAGGTGGACTTCGCTGGTGAGGTCCACCCGATACTGGCGGCGCGGTGCGCGAGTTGCCACACGGGGGACGCGGCGCAGGCCGGTCTTCGTGTGGATGAACGGGCCTCGTTTTTGCGGGTCCGGGGGAAGCTGATCGGAAAAGTGAAAGGGACTGAGGGGATGCGGATGCCTCCGAGTGGGGCTCCGCTTTCCGCGGCCGAGATTGCGACGCTGGAGCGGTGGGTGGCCGACGATCTGCCGTGGGCGGATATGAAGGGGCGCGGTGCGTCGAAGTGGGTGGCGCCGTTGGGGCACCGGGTTCCGGTGTTGAAGGGCACGGGGCATCCGGTGGATTCGCTGGTGGGCGGGACGTTGCGTGCGCCTGTTTCCGATGCCGTTTTTGCGCGGCGGGCGTATTTGGATTTGTGGGGGATCACGCCGACGTATGAGCAATTGCAGGCGGCGCGCGGGATGGACCGGGGGAAGCTGGTTGATTCCTTGCTGGCCAATCGGGAGATGTTTGCGGGGCATTGGATTAGTTTTTGGAATGACTTGCTGCGGAATGACCAGCGGGCTTATCACGGGGATACCGCGAAGCCGTATACGCCTTGGTTGAAGAAGGCGTTGGTTTCGAACATGCCGTATGACGAGATGGTGCGGCAGTTGGTGAATCCGGTGGGGCCGGATGCCCCGGCTGGGTTTTTGATTGGCGTGAACTGGCGCGGGGATGTGAACGCGTCGCAGTTGCCGCATATGCAGGCGGCGCAGAATACGGCGCAGGTGTTTTTGGGCGTGAATTTGAAGTGCGCGTCGTGCCATGACTCCTTTGTGAACAAGTACAAGTTGAAGGAGAGTTATGGGATGGCGGCGATCTATTCGGAGAAGCCGCAACTCGAGTTGGTGCGGTGCGATGTGAAGACGGGGAAGATGCAGGGGCCGCAGTTTTTGTTCCCCTCGTTGGGCGGGATTCCGCAGGATGGGACGCTGGACCAGCGGCGGGCGGCGGCTTCTCTTTTGTTTACGGCGCAGGGGAATGGGCGGTTGGCGCGGACGTTCGTGAATCGCATTTGGGGGCGGCTGTTTGGACGGGCGATTGTGGAGCCTGTGGACGATATGGACATTGAGCCTTCGAACGCGGATCTGCTGGATTGGCTGGCGGCCGATTTTGCCTCGAACGGGTATGACGTGAACCGGCTGTTGCGGCTGATCATGACTTCGCGGGCTTGGCAGCAGCCGGCGCTGCAATCAACGGATTCGAAGTTCCATGGGCCGTTGCCGCGGCGGTTGACGGCGGAGCAGTTTGTGGATTCGCTGTCGGCGATTACGGGGGAATGGCGGGCGTTGCCGGGCGAGCGGGGGGCGCGGATGGCGCGGGAGTGGGAGTTCAAATCGACGGCGCTGAGCCGGGCGATGGGGCGGCCGATTCGGGACCAGGTTTATACGACCCGGCCGGCGGAGGCGAGCACGTTGCAGGCGTTGGAACTGGTGAACGGGACGACGCTGGCGCTGGCGTTGCGGCGCGGGGCGCAGCGGTTGACGGGGACGTTGCCGGAGGCTCCGGCGGCGGTGTTTGATTCGAAGGTTGTGCGGAAGGGGGCGGTTCCCGTGGACGTGGATGTGGCGGGGCTGAAAGAGCTTTGGCTGCTGGTGGAGGACGCCGGGTCCTACGACGCTGAGAAGACGTTGGCGGGATGGCAGGGGTTGGCGTTTGATGGCGTGGCGGCGCGGCCGGCGGCGGGGTTTGATTCGCGGACGGTTGAGGTGGATAAGGCCAAATTCGATGAAGTTGTTGTCACGGCGTTTGGGAAGGCTGTGTTGCTGACGGTCCCGATGGGGGCACGGCGGCTGACGGGGAAGTTGGTGGTGGATGATGTGGGGAAGACGTCGGACGTGAATAGCGCTGTGCGGTTCTATCTGTTCCCGAAAGTTCCGGACCGGAACCTGCTGGCGCGGGTGGTGGATCCGTTGCCGGTGGCGGCGCCGGCGGTGGAGAAAGACCGGAGTCAATTGACCGATCGATTGTTCTGGCAGTTATTGGGCCGTGGGCCTTCGGCCGCTGAAAAGAAGTTAGCGGCGGGGGTGGAGTTGGAAGATTTGTTGTGGACGTTGTTGTTACATCCGGAGTTTCAGTATGTCGATTGAGATGACGCGGCGAGAGGCCTTGTTGGCGGCGATGATGGGGGCGGCTCCGCGGTTGCACGCGGGGGCGAAGATTGCGCCGCGCGCCGATTCGATGATCCTGTTGTGGATGGCGGGCGGGATGGCGCAGACGGAGACGTTTGACCCGAAGCGGTATACGCCGTACGAGACGGGGTTGGCATCGGAGAAAGTGTTGTCGACGTTCCCGTCGATTCCGACGGCGGTGGATGGCGTGCGGTTGTCGAAGGGGTTGGAGCAGATCGGGAGCGTGCTGGATCGGGGCACGCTGATCCGGACGCACCGGGTGGGGGATCTGGGCTTCATTCTGCATTCGCGGCACCAGTTTCATTGGCATACGGGGTATGCGCCGCCGCAGTCTGTCGCCGTTCCGCATATTGGGTCGTTCATGGCTCGGACGTTGGGTTCGCGGAATCCGGACATTCCGGCGTTTCTGGATATTGGTCAGAATATGGAGATCGGGGCGGAATCCGATGCGCTGAAGGCGTTCCATACGGCTGGTTTTTTGGGGTCGGAGTACGGGCCGTTTCAGATTATGGACCCGCGGGATGCGGTGAGCGTGACGCGGCCTTCGGAGTATGTGGGGCGGGCGCGGTTTGAGAACCGGCGGGCGCTGCATAAGAAGATGCTGGAGGCGTCGCCGTTGGCGAAGACGGGGAGTGATTTTCAGAAAGAGAGTTACTTGCGGTCGCTCGAGAATGCCCACCGGTTACTGACTTCGCCGGCGGCGAAGGCGTTTGATTTGTCATTGGAGCCGGAGAAGAGTTATGCGAAGTACAATAACTCGCGGTTCGGGTTGGGATGTTTGTTAGCGCGGCGGGCGATTGAGGCCGGGACGCGGTTTGTGGAAGTGACGACGGAGTATATTCCGTTCCGGTTCTGGGACTCGCATGAGAACGGGCACAAGCGCGCCGAGGACATGAAGGCGACGATTGACGGGCCGGTTGCGCAGTTGATCCGGGATCTGGAAGAGCGCGGGTTGTTGGACCGGACGCTGGTTGTGATTGCGACCGAATTTGGGCGCGACATGATGACGGAGGGCAAGCCCGATCAGACGGTGAAGGACCAGGTGAAGCAGCCCGATGTGATGACCGAGCCGAAGCATTATGGGATGCACCGGCACTTTACGGAGGCTGTGAGCGTGGCGGTGTTTGGGGGCGGCTTTCAGAAGGGCCTGGTTTATGGGAAGACGGCGGAGGAGCGGCCGTGCCGGATTCTGGAGAATCCGGTGACGATTGAGGATTTGCACGCGACGTTGTATACGGCGATGGGGATTGCGCCGGATACGGCGTATGAGATTGAACAGCGGCCGGTGTATGCGACGCGCGATGGGAAGGGACGGGCGGTCGAGGCGTTGTTTTCTAAGAAGGGTTAGGGGCGGATGGGAGCGTCGCGGGTGATCGGCTCGGGGCTGTGTTTCAGGGCTAGAATGGCGATCCAGACGTCAGTTTTGGCATAGCGTTCGGCTGTGTCGCGGACTGTTTTCACGGCGTCCAGTCGGCCGGATCGATGCGGCGCATTTGTTCGAGGGCTGCGTCGAACTCGGCGGCTTCGGCGGTGGTCCAGGCGCCGGCGAATTCGTCGAAGTCGGTGTTGCTGGGGGGCGGGGCGGTCGTCATGAATTGAGTGTATCGCTGCTTGGTGCAAGGTGATGCACTGGGGCACGCCTGATTGCGACTGTGGGGATGGGGTGGGGTTGGCTCGGGGAAGTCTGTAATCCTAAATCCGGCAGTCGGCTGAGCCCTCCGAGTTGCATTTTGGCGGAAGATGTTGAAACTGGGAGGGATGTGGGAAGACAATCCAGGGATGGAGATTCACCCTGCGGGTGAATGGGAAGAAGCACCGAGCCAGCCGATTCCGGA
>CANIVU010000054.1 GCA_947470805.1 Acidobacteriota bacterium
GGGCCGTACCTGCGAAGGACTTCCGGCCGCTCGATCTGTGAAAACTGAATATACTTGCTCTCGGGTCTGGCGAGCCCGAAATCCGAGCGCACCCCGGCAGACCTTGGCCGGGGATGCCCTGCGGATTACTTTTTTCTGGGACGCCGATGCCAACTCTGCCTGGGCAGCCGAGCTGGCATCGGCTTGGTTGAGTCGCAGAATCATCTCTTCGACGAGCTTCTCATCGGCGCCCAATTGCCGCAGTCGCTTGGCATGATGCCGCACGAGCTTGGCTTTCTCGGTGGCATGCACCACACCGGGGTCCGGCTCCTGGTAAGGTCGATTCTCTTTCAAGATCGCGTACACCACTTCGAGCAGACTATGGGCAATGGCGACGTTGGCTTTCGCCTTCCCCAGTCGGCCCATCCACCGGTGAAACTTACGTTGGAAGATCGAATCCTTCGTGCGCGCCGCCGCCCATCCCGCCTGCACCAGGGCCGCCAGAAGGAATTTGTTCCCCTTCTTGATCCGGCTCTTTTTGTTCTTGCCGGCCGACCGGTTATTTCCCGGACAGATGCCCGCCCAACTCGACAGGTGCTGGGCCGAAGGAAACTGATTCATGTCCGGCCCAATCTCAGCCAGCAGAATCGCCGCCGTCATTTCCTTCAGCCCAGGGATGGTTTGCAGGAGCTCATACTGCGTTTTCCAAGGGGTCACCTTTTCGGCAATCTTGCTCTCCAACTCCTCCATCTGCATGTCGAGCAGAACCGCGTGATCGACACTTTGGCTGATCAGCCACCGGTAATGGTCATTCATCTGGTGGCCTCGCAGCGCCTCGGTCAACTCCGGAATTCTCTTCCTTAGCTGGCGTTTGCTGAGCTCGGTAATCTGCTCCACCGCCACTTCCTCGCCCCCGATCAGGACGTGGATCATGGCCTGCCCGGAGACACCAAACATGTCGCTGATGATGTTACCCAGCTTCACATTGGTCACCTCAAGAACCTTCTGAATCCGGTTCTTCTCCGCGGCGAAGTTACTCAGCAGCTTCTTCCGCCGCCGCGTTAAATCCCGCAACTCGACCACGCTCTTGGACGGCAAGAAGCTGCCCTTCAGAAGTCCATGCCGATGCAGATGAGCCAAATGAATGGCATCCCGGAAGTCCGTTTTGTTGCCACGCTCCGGCTTGTGCTTCTTCGCACAGATCAGAACGATCTCCACGCTCCCTTCCAATACATTCTTGATCGGAATCCAATACGATCCCGTACTTTCCATCGCCACGCTGGTGCAGCCCTCCTGGATGAGCCACGCCCGGAGTTCTTCCAATGCCGGCACGGTTGTTTCAAACTCCCGTGTCCGCAATTCTCCGTCCTGATCGGCTGGACCCGTAATGACAGCTACCGCTATCTCTCGTTTGCCGACGTCGATGCCAGCGCACCGCTCCAATACTGCCGGGATCTCAATCATTGCGCTACTCCTTTACCTGCAGAGCGAGCAGCCGGCGTATCAGACTACACTTTGCCTCACGGGCCGTTAAACGGCTCCAATCCGGGATCCTTATCCGCCAGCCGGACCAGGTTGACAAACGGGGTGTTCATCCTCCAGGAAGATCGACGGTCTTCGCTCGTCCGCTCCGCCATTCTAGCCCCTCAGCACCCCCATTTTCATTCATCGGGGTGCTCGCCCCACGGGCGGCCGTATTGGTTGACAACCGAATATACCCGCACCCGGGCCCGGCGAGCCCGAAATCCGAGCGTACCCCGGCAGACCTTCGCCGGGCACGTCTTGCGGATCACCTCCTGTCGTGACGAGTCCGGCTCTGCCGCCAAAGCAGGGCCGGCATCTGCCTTGGTCCATCCTCGCAATCAATGCCGGCACGCCGCCCGCAATCGCGACCTGCGCCCGACATTCCTCGGCGCCAACGTCCGCACCCGCCACCGCGGAACGACCGAGCCCGCTATCCCCGAAGCGCCAGCCGCCAGCATCGAAGACAGCACCCCGCGACCACCCAGCAACCAGCAACCCAATAGTCCGCACCGCTCACCGCCCCATCCGCACCGCTTACCATGGTTTTCATCGAGCCGCCGCCCGCTAAGCCGCACGATGGACCCATGCCAGCCGCAACAACCATCGCCAACGCCGCCTTCGCCCTCGCCTCCCTCACCATGGCCGCGGCCTTCGCCACCCGCGTCCGCCTCCGGGGTCGCGCCATCCTCCTCCTGCTCATCCTGCTCACGCTAACGGCGTTCTACACCCTCGCCGCTCTCGGCCCCGATTGGGCGCTCCCGGCCCTTTACCTCCAAATCGCCGCCGCCATGCTCTGTGTCCACTACTTCTCCGCCTGCGCCGCGTCCCTGCTCGAATCGGTCGGCGAAGCCAAATATACGGCCCACCTCCCCGTCATCTTCTCCTACGGCTTCCTCGCCATCCCATTCATCCGGGACCACAACGCCATCCTTACCCGCGGCGAGGCCATCTTCTTCCCAAACACGTTGACAATGTTCATGGTGGTCGTCGGAGCGCTGTTCCGAAACCTGCCCAAGTCCGAAAACGTGAACCTCCGCTGGTGGGGCGGCGCGCCCCAGCAGCCAACCTCCCTCCACCTGACCCCCACCCGCGAAACCGAACCGCTCACCATCTCCGCCACCGCCTGGGACATCCGTACCCTCGCCACCGCCTTCCTCCCGCTCATCCTGGTCGACATCACCGTCTGGACCTACCCCAACCAGCTGCTGCCCCAACTCGCCATGCTCCCCAGCATCGCCGGCCTCATCTACTTCCAAACCCGCGCCACCTTCTTCGACCTCCTCATAAAACGCGGCGCTGTCCTCGGCGCGCTCCTCCTCCTCGCCCTCCTCGCCGCCCCCTCCATCGGGGCGGCTTTCGCCGTTTCCGGCCTCTCCGCCGCCTACGCCTTCTTCCTCGCCGTCGGCCCCATCGACACGGCCCTCGACCGCCTCGTCTTCCGCCGGCCCGACTACCGCCAGACCCTCGCCCAAATCACCAGCGGCATCGCCAAATGCGCGAGCGAACAAGCTGCCATCGACCACGTCACCACCGCCCTTGCCCCGGCGCTCCATGCCGAATGGGCCCGCTTCGACCCCGTGCCCGACCCCGCCGCCGCCGCCTTCGTCGCCCTGCCCCCGCACGGCGTCCTCTCCCTCGGCCCCCGCCGCCGCGGCCGCCCCTACCAGTCCCAGGACGCCACCTTCATCGACGGCGTCGCCGCCCACCTTGCCGCCGCCCTCGAAGGCTTCGACGCCCGCAAACAGCGCCAGCTCGCCGCCGAAGCCGAGCTCCGCGCCCTCCGCGCCCAGATCAACCCCCACTTCCTCTTCAACTCCCTCAACTCCCTCGCCGACATGGTCAAGGACTCCCCCCTCACCGAACAGGCCGTCCTCAACCTCGCCCGCATCTTTCGCTACGCCCTCGACTCCACCCGCCAGCCCACCGTCCCCCTTGCCGACGAGGTCCGCTTCCTCACCTCCTACCTCGACATCGAGCGGCTCCGCTTCGAGGACCGCCTCACCTACACCCTCGACTGCCCGGCCGAACTCGGCGCCCTCCTCGTCCCGCCCATGCTCATCCAGCCGCTCGTCGAAAACGCCGTCAAACACGGCATCGCCCCCCAACTCGCCGGCGGCGCCATCGCCATCACCGTCGCGATGCCAGCCGCGGATCGGATCCTGGTCACCGTGGCCGACACCGGCCCCGGCTTCGACCCCAACCAACCCTCAAAAGGCGTCGGCCTCTCGAACGTCCGCCAACGCGTCGAAGCCCTCCCCAACGGCCGCTTCACCGCCGCCTCCACCCTGGGCGCCGGATCCCGCGTTACCCTCGAATGGAGCCTGCCATGCGAGTCCTGATCGTCGACGATGAACGCCGCGCCCGTGAACGCCTCGCCCGCCTCCTGGGCGCCTTCGAAGGCCTGACCATTGCCGGCGAAGCCGGCAATGGTCTGGAGGCCATCGAGCAGGTCCAGACCCTCCGCCCCGACGCCCTCTTCCTCGACATCCAGATGCCCGGCATGGACGGCTTCGAGGTCCTCGAGAACCTGCCCGCCCGCCCCCACGTGGTCTTCGTCACCGCCTACGACCAGTACGCTCTGCAGGCCTTCGCCGCCAACGCGCTCGACTACCTCCTCAAACCCGTCGAGCCCGAACCGCTGGCCCGCGCCGTCTCCCGCCTTCGCGAGCGCCAGTCGAACGTCGACGCCCTCCTCGCCTCCCGCCCGCCGCTCAAGCGCCTCGTCGGCAAGCGCCTGCAGCGCCTCCACGTCCTCCCGGTCGAGACCATCGCCTACTTCGTGGCCGAGGACGAGCTCGTCTTCGCCGCCACCGCCGAAGGCCGCTTCCTGCTCAACTCGACCCTCCGTGACCTCGAAGCCCGCCTCGACCCCGACCAGTTCGTCCGCGTTCACAAGAGCGCCATCGTCAACCTCGCCAAGGTCGCCGAGATTGACCCCGATACCCGCTCCAGCGGCTCCGTCCGCCTGGCGACCGGCGAGACCCTCGAACTCAGCCGCCGCTACGCCGCCCGCCTCCGCGAACTGCTGGGCTGGTAAACTGGGCGTGCACCCCATGTCCATTTCCCGTCGCCACTTCTTCTACGGCTCGCTCGCCGCCAGCGCGGTCAACGCCGCCCCCACGCTCAAGTCCCTCGGCTATAAGTCGCCCTCGGAGAAGCTCAACATCGCCGCCATCGGCTCCGGTGGCAAGGGCTTCACGGACTTGAACGGTTGCGCCGGGGAGAACATCGTCGCCCTCTGCGACCCCGATGACAAGCGCGCCGAACGCGCCTTCAAACAGTTCCCCAATGCCCCGAAGTACAAGGACTTCCGGGTCATGCTGGACAAGCACAAGGACATCGACGCCGTCCTTGTCTCCTGTCCCGATCACATGCACGCCACCGCCTCCATGTGGGCCATGGCGCGCGGCAAGCACGTCTACTGTCAGAAGCCGCTTACCCGCACCGTTTGGGAGGCACAGCAGCTCACCGCCGGTGCCGCCAAGTACGGCGTCGCGACCCAGATGGGCAACCAGGGCTACTCCAACGCCGGCGCCCGCGAATGCGCCGAGATCATCTGGAGTGGCGAGATCGGCAACGTCACCGAAGTCCATGCCTGGACCGATCGCCCCGGCACCTACTGGCCCCAGGGCACCGGAGTTGAACCCAAGACCGAAGCCGTCCCGGCGCACCTGGATTGGAACGCCTGGCTCGGCGCTTCCCCGGACCGTCCGTACAGCCCGGCCATCGCCCCGCGCACCTGGCGCGCGTTCCCCGAATACGGCTGCGGCGCCATCGGCGACATGGCCTGCCACATCATGGGCACGCCCAACATGGCCATGCGCCTCTCCCTCACCGGCCCCACCTCGGTCGAGTGCATCAAGAAAGAGGGCGTGGGCAAGTACACCTTCCCCAACCAGACCGTTATCCGCTTCGACTTCCCGGCCCGCGGTCCGCTGCCGCCCGTCAAGGTCTTCTGGTACGACAGCCTGAAGAACATGCCCAAGTTCGACGGCGTCCCGGCCGGCGAGCTGATCGGCGACAAGGACAACAACGGCAGCCTCTTCATCGGCGATAAGGGCATGGTTACCACCGGTTGCTACGGCGAGCGGACCCGCCTCCTGCCCGATGCCCGCATGAAGGACTACAAGCTCCCGGCGCAGCTGCTGACCCGCTCCCCCGGCCACTACCGCGACTGGATTCGCGCCTGCAAGGGCGGCGATCCGGCCTGCTCCAACTTCTCCGTCGCCGGTCCGTTCGTGCAGTGGATGCTGCTGGGCGTGATCGCCATGAAGGTGGACGGCAAGCTGGAATGGGACAACGCTGCCAGCCGCTTCACCAACAACAAGGAAGCCAACGAGCTGCTGAAGCCGGTCTTCCGCAAGGGCTGGCACTTCGTCGGCTAGGGAGCCGGCGCGGCGAATAACTGCACGATAACCGGGCCATCGGGGCCGCTGGCGACACCCACGCCGGTCTCCGCGAAGGCCCGGTTTCGTATGTTGGCCCGATGCGGCGCGCTGCCCATCCACCCTCGCTCCAGGGCCTCGATGGTCCTCTGCCCGGCGGCCAGATTCTCGGCCACACTGGTATACCGGTATCCCTCGGCGCGGATGAAATCCCAGGGCGTGCGGCCGTCGGGCGTATCGTGGCTGAAGTAGCCGCGGCGGGCCATGTCGTTGGCCTTGGCCTGCGCCGCCCGGGCCAGCGGGAGCGAATGGCGCAACGCCGGTACCTCGGCGCGGGCCCGCTGGCGGTTGGCCATCCGCAGCACGCCGTCCGCCGTGATGCCATCCGCGAATAGGGCCGCGGCGGCGAGGGCTAGGAGAGCAAGCGTCCGAGCAGCCATCCCAGGAACACCCCCACGGCCAGCGCGCCCGCGCCCACCATCATGAGGGCACGTTTGGCTTCATCGAGCAGGACGTTGTTGAAGACGTTGGCCGACAGGTGCAGTCCGACCACCTTCCACTGCCCGTCGATCTTGGCGATGGTCGTCGACCAGCGGGACTGGAGCTTGAAGGGGCCGCGGAAGGTCGGGGTGAACTCGTCCTCCATAGAGCCATCGGCGATGGCCACGGTGCCATCGGCCAGGAAGCGGGCCGGGCCGCTGAGGGTGGCCTTGGTGGTGTAGCTCTTGAGGATCCGGTCCTTCCCTTTCACCATGCGGTCGTAGTAGGCGAAGATCTCGGCCGGGCCGCGGGATACTTCGCCGTTGGCCCAGACGACGGTGGCGTTGGGGTCCATTTGTTGCACCATGCCGTCGAGGCTTTGGGCGTTGATGGAGGCCTCGACGTCCCGGAGGATCTGGATGAGCTGTTCGCGGTCCTGAGCGTGCGAGTCTGTCATGGTTGTCACATTACCACGCGGGTAAGGACCTGTTCGTCCTCACTGCCGGAGATCAGGAACTCGTAGGTGGATTAGGAGTCCGTCCTCTTTTTCGCGGCCGCCCTTCTGGAAGCCGCGGTGGTATTCGCCGAGGGTCCCGCAGACGGGGCACGGCGTGGTGCGGCGGGTGATCAGATCCATGACCTCTCCTGCGTTTTCGAGGGGGAAGGGGAAGACCCGGACGGTGCCGGTGGGGAAGGCCAGGTCCAGATGGTTGAGGGGCCCGAGCTGGCCGCCGAAACCGGCTAGCAGCGGCATGTGCCGGCGGAGCCCTTGATACGCAAGGAGGAGGCCGAGGCTGCCGAACTGGGTGCCCCGGAATGCCTGGCGCAGGAACTAGTCGCGACGGAGCTGGGGAGTAACGGTCATCGGCCAAAGCGGCGGAACCAGTAGACGGCGAAGGCCGTGCCGAGCGGGAATTCGACGGCGGCGATCCAGGCGGTGACTCGAGCGATCCCCGGTGCCCAGGAGGCGCCGGAGCGCAGGGCGAAGCCGGTGACGAGAGACAGGATCAGCAGCAGGCCGGAGAGCCCGGTGAGCCCGGCGCCTCCGAGCAGAAGCCGTTCTCCCAGCAGGGCCTGTTCCTTGGTCTGGGCGCCGAACAGGCCGCCAAAGCCCATGCCGGCGACGCCCAGGCCGAAGAAGACAACGAAGCACTGGAGGAAGGCGAACAGGAGGTAGGAGCGGTTGGCGGATTTATCCATCGGTCACCTTGGGAAGGCGCGTCGCTCCAGAAAGAAAGCGGCCGCGGCCAGTAGCCAGCCGATAGCGAGGACCCAGTAGCGGCTGTTGTCGGGCTGATACTGGAAGGCCACCTGGTGGGTACCGGCGGGGACGGCGACGGCCGGGAAGCCGGGGGACACCATGGCGATGGGCACGGGCTGGCCATCGACCGATGCACGCCAGTTCTGGTGCCAGCTCATCTTGAGCAAAACGAACCCGGCGCGGGTGGCGTTGAGCGTGGACTCCCAACGGCCGGCTGTCTCCTTCTCACCCGTGATTTCGCCCGGGGGCGGGGCCGGGGCGGGGAGCGGTGGGAGGGCGGACTCCGGCGTCAGCCGGGGCATGCCGGGCGGGGCGGGGGAGGGAAGCTCGATCCAGAGATGCTGGCGGCGGCCGACCCACTCGCTCTGCAGCCAACGGTCGTTGATGGGGTAGAAGTTGTCCCGGGTGAGTGGGACGGCGGCGGGGATGTCGATGGAGTCGAAGTAGCCGCCGCCGGGCGCTTGCAGGACATGCAGGGTCCCGCTGGCGGTGCCGGGCAGGAGGAAGCGGGGCAGTTGGGGGGCGATGTGGGGCGGGGCGATGACCGTGCGGATATTGAAGAGCCGGTAGTGGGCGAGGTTGCGCTCGTCGAAGCGGACCATGAGGTCCGAAGTCAACGGCATGGCGTGATAAAGATACGACAGGGCGGGGATGTGGGCGCGGCCGAGGCGGGCGTAGACGGGCACATCGCCGACCTTGAACTGGACGCCCCAGTTGGCGCCGAGACCGGCGTAGGCGCGGCCGCCGACGGCGTTGGCTATCTGGAAGACGTGGTCGATGTCGGGTTGGGCGGCCTGGTTGGCGGCGAGGTTGCGGACGCCCCAGGCGCGGTTGTTTTCGACGGCGACGTTGCGTTCCTGGATCATGGGCGCGAGGAGGAGCGCGGCGGCCAGGGCGGGGAGGGCGGGGTGGGTTCGTTTGGCGACGGCGGCCCAGATGGCGGCGGCTCCGGAGGCGGCCAGCAGGACGAGGAAGACCTGGACGGGGCCAATGGCGCGGTGGATATGGAGATCGCTGGTGGCGCCGAGCAGGAGCATCAGCGGGCCCCAGACGGGACGGCCGAAGAAGAACAGAATCCAGAAGACGGCGGCGATGAGAATGGTTCGTTCCGGAGTGTCGCGGCGGTCGCGGGCGTTCCAGGCGGCGATCGCCGCGCCAAGGAAGGCGAACAGGGTGAGTATCGGCCAGCGGCCGAAGTCGAGCAGGGCGCCGGTGGCGAGCCATTCGAGGACTTGTTGCGCGCCGAAGGAGTCCCACTTCCAGACGGGTTCCCAGCGGGAGCGGTTGAGCGTGGCGCCATCGGTGATGACGGGGATGATTTCAAAGACTGAGATGAGGAAGCTGACGCCGCCGATCCAGGCCAGGCGGACGAAGCGCCGGGCGGGGTTGATCAAATAGAAGAGGACCAAGGTGAGCGCGCCGAAGTAGCCGTAGACAAAGTGGGAGAGCAGGAGGAGGCCGATGAGGAGGCCGGCGAGGGTGAGGTGGCGGCCGGTGCGTAGGGCGCCGTAGCCAACGCCGATGGCTGCCAGCAGAAAGTGGACTGCGACGGCCTGGGTATAGAGCCCGCCGCCGGCCCAGAGGAAGCTGCTGATCTCCAGGCCATAGAGACCGTTGGTGGCCAGTAGTGGGGAGAAGACGGCGGCGATGGCGGCGGTGGTATTCGAAAGGCCGAGCCAGCGGGCGGCGGCGAAGAAGCTGAGGGGGATGGTGACGATGGCCAGGTACTTGGTCCACAAGAAAACGGTGAGAAGAGGAAGTGACTTGGCGAGGGCGAAGTAGAGGCCGACGACGAGGCCGTAGGGCAGCAGCTGGTAGGTGCGGGGAACGGGGTAGCCGAAGGTCCATTCGGGGACCCAGAAGTCGATTGGATTGCCGCCGGTTTCGATGGTTTGGGCCATGCGCTCGATGATGGCGAAGTGGGCGACGTTGTCGTTGAGATCGTAGCGGCCGATGGAGAGTTCGGGCACGAGCGCGATGGCGGGAACGAGCACGGCAAGTGCAAGGAGGATGGCTGGCGGCAGGAGGTCCCGGCGGAGTGGCATTGGGAAGTCTGAGTATAAGATATCGGATTACATCGGTCCAATTTGTCTTGCAATCGTGAGTGCTTGGCCTCTACAATAAATTTCTACAACTAGACCGAGTAAATTGGCACTTAAATTTCGGAGGAGTTTCAGATGAATCGCATTTGGGCAACAGGCGCCGCTGTGGTGGCGATGATGCTGGCGCCGGCCATAGGCCACGGCGCGACTTTGTCGTTTTCGGGTACCTTTGCGTACGATGCCGATCTGGCATTCATCCCGCTGGTACTGAATAGTAATTCTTTGATTACTGTCCAGTCCTATGGGTACGGGGGATCGAATGCGCTGTCGGTGGCACCGGGCGGATTCGCGGGGAGCCTGGCACTGTATGATTCGACGGGCTTCCAGGTGGACCACGATTATTTTGGCGGGACGGCGGTTGGGGCTGGGTGCAGCCACGCCGGGAGCAAGGATCCGGTGACCGGATTTTGCGAAGATCCGAGTTTGGCATTTTCCGGAAATGCGGGCAATTATATTCTGGCATTGAGTGTGCAAGGCAACGATGGTCCGCTGTTTCTTGCGGATGGCTACAATCTGCTGGCTGGGACTAACCTTGGCTCTGTGGCGTTTCTAGATCCGGGCGATTTTACTGGACAGACGATCCGCAACGGGAATTGGTTCCTGCAGGTGAATTTGGATGGCGGCACCGCGGTGCCGGAGCCCGCGTCTCTCCTTTTGAGCGCGGTTGGATTGACTGCTTTGATTGCTATTCGGAGGAGAAAGTAGCTTATGCGAAGATTCGCGGCATTTACCCTATTGATGGGTTCCTTGAGCGCCTTTGGCGCCGATGGGTTGCTTACGGGCGACACCTTTATCACGACCGCGAATGCGGCTGGTAATTTCGGTTCGCAGACGGCTCTGGCGTTGGGATCGGGCGGGACCGGCCTGGTGCAGTTCAGCCTGGCGACGCTGCCGGCGGGCACACAGGCGAGCGCAATTCAAAAAGCGTCACTGCTTGTTTATGTGAACCGTGTGACGGTGGCCGGTAATATGTCGGTGGCGACGTTGACCACATCGTTCTCGGAACTTGCGGCGACGTACGCGAACGCGAATGCGAGCGTGGGTTCAGTTTTCGCCGGGCCGATCGCGGCGGGCACGGCGCAGGTGGGTACGTATGTGCTGGTGGATGTGACTTCTCAGGTGCAAAATGGGTTGATTAGCGGCAATGTCGGTTTTGCGTTTGTTCCTGACGCCACATTGGTGGCGCAGCTGGACTCGAAGGAGAATACGACGACGAGCCATCCGGCGCAGTTGTTGATCTCGCTGGCGTCGAACGGGCCGGCGGGCGCGACGGGTCCCACAGGGCCGACTGGGCCGACTGGTCCAATTGGGTTGGCGGGGAGCACAGGCGCAGCGGGACCGACTGGTCCGACCGGGCCTGCGGGTTTGACGGGTCCGAGCGGGCCGACGGGGAGTCTTGGTCCTATTGGGCCGACTGGTGCGACTGGGCCTGCTGGTTTGACTGGTCCGACTGGGCCTGCGGGCCCCACGGGTGCATCGGGACCGACTGGTGCGACGGGGCCGGCGGGTTTGACTGGGCCGACGGGACCTGCGGGCCCCACGGGTGCATCGGGACCGACTGGTGCGACCGGGCCGGCGGGTTTGACGGGTCCGACGGGGCCTGCGGGCCCCACGGGTGCATCAGGACCGACTGGGCCGACCGGGTCGGCGGGTTTGACTGGGCCGACGGGGCCTGCGGGAACCACGGGTGCGGCGGGTCCGACTGGGCCGACAGGGCCGACGGGACCGACCGGCAACACGGGTTCGACTGGGGCCGCTGGGCCGACCGGGCCTGCTGGCGCGACCGGGCCTGCGGGTCCGCTTTGGCTAGTGTCCAAGACCAATCGCGGTAACACGTCCACCGCTCCCTTTGTTCGCTACAACTCCCCAACGGCGACCGATACCAGCACCAATGTCGCCGCAACGAACGCCTACCGCGTGCCCGCCGACTGTACCCTATCGAACTTCTCTGTTACCTCTGACGGTTCCCAATCGGCCGCGCGCGTCTTCACAGTGTTCAAGGGAACCACGCCGCTTAACATGACCGCGACTACGATCAGCTGCAGCGTACTCGCTTCGCCAGGAAATTCTGTAGTGAATTGTGCGTCGGCGAATACCAACGCGGTCATTGCCGGTAACTTCATCACCATCGAAGATAACTATGGCAGTGCTGTCACGACGCAACTCAATGGGGTGAACTTCTACTTCAACCTGAAGTGCCAGTAATCACGGCACAAGCCGTTTAGCGAGGGGCATGGGCGACCATGCCCCTCTTTCTTTTGGGGAATCAGTCGAAGATCGAGCCGAGGAGGCCGCCGATGACTTCGAGGGCGCCGGAGGCTGCTTCCGTGGCCACTTCGGCGGCACCGGAGGCGAGATCGCCGAGGTCGGCGTCGGTGACGAGGTCAAGGGCCTCGGAACCGATGTCGGCGATGTCGTCCACACTGTCGCCGAGGGCGTTGGCGACGCGGTGCTGGGTTTCCTGGACGTCAGGTTGTTGGAGAATCTCTTCGGGTTCCATGGGTTCCGACATACAATAACATCCATGCTACGGGCAGTGGTAGTTGCCGGTCTGTTTGTCGTGGCGGGGCAGGACGCGTTGAAGATCCTGGAGGCGCGGTGCGCGGGTTGTCATAACGCGAAGACGCAGCAGGGCGGGTTGGACCTGACGACGCGAGAGGCGGCGCTGCGGGGCGGCGGGCGCGGTGCGGCGGTGGTGCCGGGGGATTTGGCTGGGAGTTTGCTCTATCAGCTTGCGGCGCACAAGCGGGAGCCGGCGATGCCGCTAGGCGGGGCACGGTTGAGCGAGGCGGAGTTGGGTGTGGTTGCGGCGTGGATTGGGAAGGGGGCTCCGTTTACCGCGCCGGTGACGGTGGCACCGCATTGGGCGTTTCAGCCTGTACGGCGGCCAGCGGTGCCGGGTGGCGGGCATCCGGTGGATGCGTTTCTGGAGGCCGAGCGGAAGCGGAACGGTCTGGTGGCTGTTGGTGAGGCGGACCGGTATACGCTGTTGCGGCGGGTCTATCTGGACCTGACCGGGGTGCCGCCGGGGCCGGTGGCGGTGCGGGCGTTTGTGGCCGATACGGCGCCGGGGGCGTATGAGCGCGTTGTTGATTCGCTGCTGGCGAGTCCGCGGTATGGGGAGCGGTGGGGGCGGCACTGGATGGACGTTTGGCGGTATTCGGACTGGTATGGGTCCGGCGCGGAAATACGGAATTCGCAGCCGCATATTTGGAAGTGGCGGGACTGGATTATTGAGTCATTGAATGGGAACAAGGGCTACGACCGGATGGTGCGGGAGATGCTGGCGGCCGATGAGATGGCGCCGGGGGATGAGGGCGCGCTGCGGGCGACGGGGTTCCTTGTTCGTAATTGGTTTCTTTTTAACCGGAACGTCTGGCTGCAGGACACGATTGAGGGAACGACGGCGGGGCTGCTGGGGTTGACGCTGAAGTGCGCGCGTTGCCACGATCATAAGTACGATCCGCTGGCGCAGGAGGATTACTACCGGTTTCGCGCCTATTTTGAGCCGCACGATGTGCGTTTGGACCGGGTGGCGGGCGAGGTGGACACGAAGAAGGCGGGGTTGGCGCGGGTGTACGATGCCGCGCCGCGGGGCGATGTACAGAACGCGGCGGGCACGTTTATTAATCCGGCGGTTTTTGGGGAGACGTATTTGTTTGTGCGCGGGGATGAAAGGGCTCCGGACAAGGCGCGGCCGTTGACGCCGGCGACGCCGCCGGCGCTGGGTTTGGCGGCGGGCGTGCCGCGGGTGGTGGAGTTGCCGGTGTCGGCGTATTATCCCGACATGCGGGCGACGGCGCAGGCGGACCTGGTGGCGGCGGCGCGGGCGCGGATTGTTTCGATTGAAGGGGATGTGGCGGCGGCGCGGGAACGGATGGAGGCGGCGCGGACGGCTCCGAAATGGGAGCGGCCGGCGGGTGCTTTGGTGACCTTTGAGGGGGCGGTGAAGCCATTGTTGGAGGCGCGGTGCGGCGGGTGCCATTTGGCTCGGAATCTGAAGAGTGGTTTTAACGTGGCGTCGGCGAAGAGTGTCATAGCGGGCGGGAAGAAGCACGGGGCGGCGGTGGTGGCGGGGAAGAGTTCCGAGAGCGTTTTGGTGCGGATTCTGCGGGGGGAGCTTTCGCCGCGGATGCCTCTCAACGGGCCGCTTTTGACGGCTGCGGAGATGGGGCTTGTGGCGGCTTGGATTGACCAGATGCCGCCTCCGGAGCCGGCCGTGGTGATTGCCGAGGCGGAGGCGCGGTTGGCGGTGGGGGAGCGGGAGTTGCCGGCGGCGCGGGCGGGGTTGGCGGCGTTGGAAGCGCGGGTATTGGCCGAGAATGCGCGGGTGGGGAAGGCTGCTGACGCCGAGGCGCTGGGCGTGACGGCGCGAGCGGCGGAGCGGCGGGCCGGGGCTTTGCTGGCGGAGGAGAACGTCTTTCGGGCGCAGCAGCGGCTGGCCGAGGCGTTGCGGGCGGAGAAGCTGGACGAGGGGAAGGTGACGGCCGCGCGGCGGGCGCTGGAGCAGGCGGTGGGCGCGCTGGATGGGCCGAAGGAGGGGTACACGCCGTTGGGGCCGCAGTATCCGGCGACGTCGACGGGGCGGCGGACGGCACTGGCCGAATGGATGACGGCGCGGGAGAATCCGTTGACCGCGCGTGTGGCGGTGAACCATATCTGGCTGCGGCATTTTGGGGCGGCGCTGGTGCCGTCGGTGATCGATTTTGGGCGGAATGGGAAGCGGCCGACGCATCCGTTGCTGTTGGATTGGCTGGCGGCGGAGTTCATGGAGTCGGGCTGGGATATGAAGAAGCTGCACCGATTGTTGGTGACGAGTGCTGCGTATAAGATGCAGTCCGGGGGCGGTGGGGATAACCGTTGGTATGGACGGATGAACGCGCGGCGACTGGAGGCCGAGGCGATCCGGGATTCGGTGCTGGCGGTGGCCGGGACGCTGGATGGGACGATGGGCGGGCCGGAGCTGAACGAGGAGTCGCAGGCCGATGTGCCGCGGCGGAGTTTGTACTTCCGGCTGACGCCGGATTCGCAGTTGACGTTTTTGAAGGTCTTTGACGGGGCGGACCCGACGGCGTGTTTTGCGCGTACGGAGAGCATTGTGCCGCAGCAGGCGCTGGCGCTGACCAATAGCAAGCTGACGCTGGAGCATGCGCGGATTGTGGCCGACCGGTTGGCGGGTTCGCGGGATTTTGTGGGGGATGCGTTTTTTCGGGTACTTTCGCGGCCGGTGACGGCGGCCGAGCGGGCGCTGAGTGATTCGTATCTGGGGGCGGGGACGGACCGGCGGGCGCTGTTGATCCACGCGTTATTTAATAGAAATGAGTTTGTGACGCTGCGATGAGACGACGAACACTGTTGGCTAACTTAGGGATGGGTGTGACGGGGATGGCGCTGTCGGCACAGGGCGTGCCCGGGGGCTTGCATCATACGGCGAAGGCAAAGCATGTTATCTGGATTTTCTTAGAAGGCGGGTTGAGCCACTTAGAGTCATTTGACCCGAAGCCGGAGTTGAATAAGTGGGCGGGGAAGACGATTGCCGAGACGCCGCACCGGGGGGTGCTGGACGCGCCGTTTACGAAGCAGAATGTTGTCGAATTTACGGCTTCCGAGCGGAAGTTGATGACGACTGTTTTGCCGTTGCAGGTGGGGTTTCAGAAGCGCGGGCAGAGCGGGTTGGAGATTAGTGATTGGTGGCCGCATGTGGCGGGCGTGGCCGATGAGTTGGCGGTGGTGCGGTCGGTGTGGACGACGGACAACGATCATGCGGCGCAGTTGCAGTTTCACACGGGACGCCATATTTTTCAGGGGTATTATCCGTCGGTGGGGTCGTGGGTGCATTACGGGCTGGGGTCGCTGAACGAGAACCTGCCGTCGTTTGTGGTGCTGGGTCCGCCGTCGCCGCCGCACCTGGGCGGGGCGGGGACGTATGGGGGGAACTACCTGGGTCCGCAGCATAGCGGGGTGCATTTGGCGAGCGATCCGGCGCGGCCGTTGACCTATGCTTCACCGGAGATGGCGATGGGGGCGGAGGAGCAGAAGAGGCAGTTCGAATTCATCGGCGCTTTGAATGCGTTGGATGACGTTTCCGATGAGTCTGTGCGGGCGCGGATTAAGTCGTATGAGTTAGCGTTTCGGATGCAGGCGGCAGTTCCTGAGGTGTTCCGGCATGAGAGTGAATCTGAAGTTACTCGGAAGTTATATGGACTGGAACAGGAAAATACACGGGCGTTTGGACAGGACTTACTGAGTGCGCGCCGATTGGTGGAGCAGGGCGTGCGGTTTGTGCAGGTGTTTCATGGGTACCGGACGGATGGGAACGGGTGGGATGCGCACACAGAGTTGAAGAAGAATCACACGCGGTTGTGCGGGGAGGTGGATGGGCCGATCGCGGGGTTGATCCGGGATTTGAAGCAGAGAGGATTGTTGGACGAGACGCTGATTGTGATTGGGACAGAGTTTGGACGTACGCCGGGGGTGGAAGGGGCGCGCGAGGGGCGGGATCATCACCCTTTTGGATTTTCGGTGGTGATGGCGGGCGGGGGATTGAAGCGCGGGGTGGCGCATGGGGAGACCGATGCGCTTGGGTTTCATGCGGTGGTGGACCGGCATTATGTGACCGATATTCACGCGACGGTGCTGTGGCAGTTGGGGTTGGATTCGCGGAAGTTGAATGTGGCGGGGCAGCAGCGGCTGGACCAGGATTATGGGGCGCCGATACGGGCGATTATTGCGTAATCGGCGCGATTTTACTGGGGATGGTGGTTTCGGCGAGGCCGAGGAGGCCGGTGAGGGAGGCGGTGGAGGCGGTCGGGATGGGCCAAGGGGTCTCGTCGCGGAGGAGGGCGATGGCGAGCGCCGAGGCGGCGTCGACGGGGCGGGAGAAGTAGTAGCCCTGGCCGAACTGGCAGCCGAGATGGGCGATGTAGGTCCAGTGGGCGGCCGTTTCGATGCCTTCGGCGACGACGTGGATGCCGAGGCTGTTGGCCAGGCTGACGATGGAATCGATCATCTTGTGGCCGTCGCGTTCGAGGTCGAGGGCCTGGACGAAACTGCGGTCGATTTTGAGCGTGTCGAAGGGGAGGCGGTTCAACTGGCCGAGGCAGGAGTAGCCGGTGCCGAAGTCGTCGACTTCGAGGGCGATGCCCATGGTGGAGAGCTGTTTGAGGATTTCGGTGGCGACTTTGGGATCGTCGGCCAGCATGCTTTCGGTGACTTCCAGGTGGAGCCGTTGCGGTTTGAGGGCGGTTTCCTTGAGGATGCGGGCGACTTCAGAGGCAAGCGTGGGGTCTGTGAACTGGCGGGCGGAAAGGTTGATGGAGACCGAGAGATGGCGGCAGGCCGGATAGGCGGCGTCCCAGGCGGCGAGCTGGCGGGCACCCTCTTCGAGAACCCAGCGGCCGATGGGGAGGATGAGGCCGTTCTCTTCGGCGACGCTGATAAATTCGCCGGGTTCGAGGAGCCCTCGCGTGGGATGGTTCCAGCGGATGAGTGTCTCAAAGCCGACCAAACGGCCGGTGCGGAGATCTGCTTGTGGCTGGTAGAAGAGGGTGAATTCCTTGTCGTCGATGGCGCGGCGAAGATCGGTTTCCAGGCCCAGGCGGGCGACGGCGCGGGCGTGCATGCTGCTGTCGAAGATGGCATAACGGCCGCGGCCGGCGGACTTGGCGTGGTACATGGCCGTGTCGGCGTCGCGGAGGAGGCTTTCCGGGGACGTGGCGGTGGGCCCGCTGCGGGCGATGCCGATGCTGGTGGAGACGAAGACGAGCGAGCCGTCGAGATGGAAGGGCGGTTCCATGCCGCGGAGGATGAGGTTGGCCAGATGGGCCGGTGCGTCCTGGTTGGTGGTGGTGTCGAGCAGGACGACGAACTCATCGCCGCCGAGGCGGGCGACGAGGCCATCGGTGTTGGAGATGGATTGGAGGGCGCCGGAGAGGCGGAGCGAAACACCGAGCAGGAGATGGTCCCCTTTGACGTGACCGAGACTGTCGTTGACGAGTTTGAAGCGGTCGAGATCGAGGAAGAGGACGGCGAACTGGCGGGAGGCGTCTTCGCGGAGACGGTCCATCCAACTCTCCAGGACATCGAGGAGGGAGAGACGGTTGGGGAGGCCGGTGAGCGGATCGGCGAGCTTGCCGTTGGTGATATCGGTTTTGGAGCCGGCGATGCGGAGGGCGCGGCCATCGCGGCCGCGGACGGCGGCGCCGCAGACGAGGATCCAGCGCCAGGTGCCATCGGCGTGGCGCATGCGGAGTTCGGTTTCGAAGAGGTCGTAGCCCTCCTGCACATAGGCGTTGAGCGTGGAGCGGAGGCCGGGGGCGTCTTCGGGATGGATGCGGGAGTACCAGTCGTCGATGGCGTGGCACTCCTGCGCGGCGGAGATGCCGAACATCTGTTTCCAGCGCGGGGCGTAGTAGACAAAGCCGGTGCGGAGGTCCCAGTCCCAGATGCCGTTGTTGCTGCCCCGGACGGCAAGGGCGTAGCGCTCCTCGGCTTCGCGGAGCGCGAGTTCGGCCATTTTCTTGTCGGTGACGTCGCGGGCGATGCCCTGGAAGCCGAGCGGGAAGCGGGAGCTGCCGAGGAGGAGTTGGGTGCTTTGACCGATCCAACGGGTGAGGCCGTCTTCGCCGGTGATCGAGTATTCGAGATAGATGGAGGCGGTTCGGTCCTTCATCTGGCGGCGGGTGAGGGTGCGGACCTGCTCGCGGCAGGCGCGATCCATGAGGTCGAGATGGCAGCGGCCGACGTAACTTCCCTTGCTCTTACCGCCGATGATCTGCGAGAAGGCGGTGTTGTGGAAGGTAATGCGGCCAAAGGCGTCGGTGCGGAAGATGATGTCGCGGGAGTGTTCGACGACCTGTTGGTAGCGGGCTTCGCTGTCGGCCAGCTCGCTGGTACGGGAGACGACTTTGCGGTCGAGTTCCCGGAGCAGGTCCTGCAGTTGGGCGTTGGTCTTATCGCGTTCGCCGAGGGCGCCGCGGAGCTGGCGATAGGTTTCGCGGAGCCGTTCGCCCATGCTATGAAATTCGTTCTGGATTTGCGCGATTTCGCGGGCCGGGTGTTGCGGCTGCGGGCCGTTGGGGGCGGGGCCATCGAGGGCGTATTGCTGCATTTCGCCGGCGAGGGCGATGATGGGGCGGGCGATGTTGCGCGCCACCAGGCGGGCGAGGGCCCAGGCGAAGAGGATGACGAGGGCGAGGATGGTGAGGGCGCGGCGGTAGAAGAGATAAGCGTCGGCGTTGATCTCGTCCATGGGGAGGGCGGCGACGACCTGCCAGGTGGCGTTTTCGATGGGAAAGCGAACCGAGAAGAGCGGGACGGGTGTGCCGTTGGCGTAGCTCTGCTTGGGGTCGGCCAGGCGGAAGGGAGAGTTGGCGGCGGCCGAATCGAGGGGGTAGGGCTCCCAGAGTTCGAGCGGGCTATGCAGTTCGGGGCGGGAGGAGTAGATGACGCGACCGGCACTGTCCTGGGCGACGACCATGGGGCGGCTGTTGAGGGCATCGGCGCGGAGGGGCAGGTGGGTGATATCGATGGAGCCCTCTATTACGCCGAGGAAGCGGCCCTCGGCGCTGGTGATGGGGGCGCTGAGTGCGACGATGGGATCGTTGCCGAGGCCGCGGCCCTGGAAGATGCCTGAGAGGAAGGGCTTGCCGGTGCGGCGGGGCTCGAGAAAGTAGTCCCTGTCCGCGACCGAGCGGTGGAGTTCAGCGGTGGGAACAGGTGCCGCCCCGTCGCGGAGTGTGGCGGCGAGGATGTTGCCGTCGGCGTCGGTAACGAGAAGACTGCGGAAGCCGGGGTAGACGCGGCGGGTTCGTTCGAGACTGCGGGCAAGGTCGGCAATGGCAAGCGGCCGGCCGGCCGTCGGTTGCAGGTCGAGCGTTAACGATTCAATGGCATGGCGGTGGAGGTCGAGGTAGCCCTCGACTCCTTCGCAGACACGAAGCGCGGCTTCGCGGAGATGTTCGGCGGCGTCCTCCCGGACAAGCGAGCCGAGCGTTCGAGCGCCGAAAAAGAATACAGCCAGTACTGAAAGCACGGTGAGCGCGAGGAAGCGCGACAGGAGGAGTGCCTTGAAGCCGGGCTGTGGTCGGTTGAATATCCGCATCGGCAGAATGCGGGTGTTCGGGTCCCGCTATTCTGCCTTATCGGTCTGTGCGCGGGTAAGTCTTTGGGAAACTTACGTTGTTAGCGGCGGCTCATCTGTTTCTGGTAGCGCTCCCAGATGCGGGGTTCGACGTGAGATTTGAGGTATTCCTCGTATTCCTTGATGAGTGCGGGGTCAGAGGGACGGCCGTAGATCTCCGTAGATTTGTACTTACCCGTGTCGAACATTTTCTTGGTCCATTCGTCGTGGACGTGGGTGATATCGGCTTCGTCGATGATGTCCTGAATGAGGTGCGGGGGGATGAAGAAGACGCCTTCGCGGTCGCCGAGGACGACGTCGCCGGGCATGACGGTGACGTGGCCGATGCGGACGGGGACGTTGATGCCGGTGACCATGACGTTGCGAATAGCTTCGGGGACGGCGGTACGGAAGTAGCCGCCCATGCCGATGGGCTGGATGCCGTTCAAGTCGCGGATGGCGCCATCGATAACGAAGCCGGTGCCGGTGGCTTTCCAGACGTAGTAGGCGAGGTTATCGCCGACGACGCCGCCGGCGTCTTTGTTCGAGTGGGCGTCGACGACGAAGACGTCGCCTTTTTGAAGCATGTCGATGGCGGTTTGGTGGGAGAAGCGGCCCTTGTTGCCGGCCGCTTTCCACTTTTCCTGATCGATGTCGGCGATGTCGGGGCGGGAGGGCATGAGCTGCATGGTCATGGCGCGGCCGATGAGGTTCTTGCCGGGGCTGAGGACTTTGAAGCCATCGGCGTATTGGTTGGCGTAGCCTTTGCGGACGATGGAGAGTACCTCTTCGGCGGACATGGCCTTGAGCTTTTCGAGCAGGGCGTCGGAGACCTTCGGGCGGCCGTCGGGGAAGCGTTCGAAGGGGTTCTGTTTGGTGTATTGGAGGAGTTGTTCTTTGGGCAGCGAGTTAATCTGCGCCAGTAAGGGGAGCATTGCGACGAGGCAGAGAGCTAGTTTCATTTGCCCCTATAGTATTAAAGCTTTCGCCACAGCGCGAGCGATGGCGGCGGCGCCGGGGGTATCGCCGTGGACGCAGATGGTTTGAACCTTTCCCGAGGCCGCCATTTGGAGGGCTTGGGCGGCGGCTTCGGCGGGGTCTTCGATGAGGGCGTGGGGGAGTTGGCGCGAGACGAGGGAGCCATCGGGATTGTAGCGGCGGTCGGCGAAGGCTTCGGCTTGGATGGGGAAGCCTTCTTCGGCGAAGGTTTCGAGCATGACGGAATTGGCGAGGCCGACGAGGGGGATGTGTTTGCTGTAGCGGGCGACGCCGCGGGCGATGGCGCGGGCGAGTTCGGGGTTCCTGGCGGCTTGATTGTAGAGGGCGCCGTGGGGTTTCACGTGGGTGAGTTCTTTTTCGAATTGAGCGAGGGCGGTGATTTGTTGGTGGACGAAGTTTGCGACTTCGTCCAGGGGGAGATGGAGTTCCAGGCGGCCGAAGTTGGCGGGGTCCGGGTAGCCGGGGTGGGCGCCGATTTGGAGGTTGTGATGGCGGGCTTGTTCGACGGAGAGGCGCATCATTTCGGCGTTGCCGGCGTGGCCGCCGCAGGCGATGTTTACGGCAGTGAGAAAGGGGAGGAGGGCTTCCTGGGTGCCGTCGGTGATGTGGGCGGGGATCTCGCCGATGTCGGCGTTGATGTGGATCATAGGGCGTTTATCAGGGCTTCCTGTTCGAGGAGGAGACGGCGGGCTTCGACGGGGGAGACTTGTTCGAAGCCGATGGTGTCGCCGGGGCGGAGTTGGCCGAGGCTGGGGAGATCGGCGGTGATGACGTTGGCGATTTTGGGGTAGCCGCCGGTGGTTTGCTGGTCGACGAAGAGGATGATGGGCTGGCCGTTGGCGGGGATTTGGATGGCTCCCAGGGGGACGCCTTCGGTGCGCATTTGGCTGTCGTGGGTGGTGGGGATGGGCGAGCCGGCGAGGCGGATGCCCATGCGGTTTGTGTCCTGGGTGACTTGGTATTCGGTTTGGTAGAAGAGCTTTGATTCGAACTGGTCGGCTTGGGGGCCGCGGGTGACGCGGAGGGTTTTGGTGTAGGTTTTCAGGACCGGCGGGATTTGGATGTTTTGGGGTTTGTTGGTGGAGGGGCCGATGTTCAGGACGGCGCCCTTAGTGAGTGGGCCGCCTCCTAAGCCGCTGAGGAGATGGGTGGAGGCGCTGTTGGCGATTTTGGCTGTTTTTATGCCGCCTTGGACGCAGAGGTAGCAGCGGGCGCCGTTGGTGAGTGGGCCCAGTTGGATGGTTTGGCCGGGGGCGATTCGGTGGATTTCGTAGGGGGCTAGCGCGGATGGCGTCGCGCCGGTGAGGGCGATGGTCGCACCGTCGGGGAAGAGGTAGGTTCCGCCGAGGAGGGTTGTTTCGAGGGCGGGGGTGTTGGCGGGGTTGCCGAGGAGCAGGTTGCCGAGGCGGAGGGCGATAGGGTCGGCGGCGCCGGCGCGGGAGACGCCGTCGATGCCGTGGCCGGGGCGGCCGAGGTCCTGGACGGTGGTGAGAAGGCCGGGCGATTGGACGAGGATGGTCATGCGGGTTGGAAGGTGACGGTGTCGCCGGGTTGGAGGAGGCTCATGGGTTCGTTGGCGGGGTTGAAAAGTTCGATGGGGGTGTGGCCGATGAGCTGCCAGCCGCCTGGGGTGGCGGCGGGGTAGATGCTGGTTTGGCTGCCGGCGATGCCGAGGCTGCCGGCGGGGACGAGTTTGCGCGGGGCGGGGAGGCGGGGCGTGTGGAGCGCCTGCGGGAGGCCTTCGAGATAGGCGAAGCCGGGGACGAAGCCGAGGAAGGCGACGGTGTATTGGGCGGCGGCGTGGAGTTCGATGACTCGTTCGGGAGAGATGTTGTGGTGGCTGGCGAGGGCGGCGAGGTCGGGGCCGTTGTAGGTGACGGGGATGATGTGGTGGCGGCCTTGTTTTGCGGAGGTGGCGGGGATTTGGCGGGCGGCCTTTTGGATTGCTTCGTGGGTGGTCGCGAGCGGGTCGAAGACGATTAGTACGGAATCGTAGGCGGGGTGGAGGTTGACGACGCCGGGGATGCGGGTGAGGGCGGGGAGATTGGCGGTGGCCGGAGGGCGGTCGAGGTAGAGAGACTGATCGCTGCCGTAACGAAACATCGATTTATGGTACGCCGTGGCGATAGACTCTTGGGGATATGCGAATGTTGCTGCTGCTAATGGTTGCGCTGCCGCTGTGCGCGCTGGAGCGCCCGGGCGTGGAATTTAAGGTGTTCCAGTTTCCGGCGAATCAGATTCCGCGGATCGATGGGAAGACGGACGATTGGGCGATGGTGCCGGCTTCGTACGCGATCGGCCAGGACCAGTTGAAGGACACGGTGAACAATACGCCGATGGACCGGAAGGACCTGGACGTGACGGTGAAGGTGGGGTGGGTGAAGGGGCTGAACCGGTTGTACTTCCTGTATGAAGCCTCCGATAATTACTGGGACTTCAAACACCGCGACTTACACAACGACATATTTGAAGTTGTCGTAGACGGGGACTTATCGGGTGGGCCGTTTATAAAGACCAGTCATCCGATGCAGGGGGTCAATCCGGACGAGGCGCATTTCTCTTTTCATGGGGTTCATGCGCAAAACTACCATATTTTCACGCCGCCGCTGGATAAAGACTGGACGATGGTGTGGGGGTGCCAGCCGTGGATTAAGAGCCTGCCGTATGCGAATGCCGCTTATGATTTTAAGTTTAAGCCGGGGGAGAGTGGCAAGTTAGTTCTGGAGTTCTTTATTACTCCGTTTGACTATGCGGCGTACGAGGGGCCGGAGCGGAGTGTGGAATCAAAGCTGTGGGAGAACAAGGTGATCGGGATGTCGTGGTCTGTTTTGGACTACGACGATGACGGGGACGGGAAGAAGTATCGCGGGTTCTGGAATCTGTCGCATAAGACGTCGATGTATGGGAACGCGTCGGACCTGGTGGCGTTCCGGTTGATGCCGGTGGAGGGCGGGCTGCGGCGGGCGGTGGAGGCGGAGTGGGCATTTCAGGTGGTGGACATGGACCGGCGGCTGATTGCGTTTCAGGACCTGTCATATGGGCCGGTGACGTCGTGGCTGTGGGACTTCGGCGATGGGAAGACGTCGACGGAGCGGCATCCGCAGCATGTGTATGCGAAGCCTGGTGAGTATGTGGTGACGCTGATGGTTGATGGGCCGAAAGGGAAAGACAGGAGGACCAAGGTATGGGACGTCGTATTGCGCTAATGGTGCTGGGAGCGATGGCGGTGATGGGACAGTTGAAACGGGGGACGCCGGAGGCGCTGGGGATGTCGGGCGCGCGGCTGGCGCGGGCGTCGGCGTTGTTGGCGGAAGAAGTGAAGTCGGGGCGGGTGCGTGCGGCGTCGATCCTGGTGGCGCGGAACGGGAGCATCGTTCTGCACGAAGGGTTCGGGGCGAAGCCCGACGCGGTGTATTTGCTGGCATCGATTTCGAAGCCCGTGAACGCGGTGGCGCTGATGGTGCTGGTGGAACGCGGGTTGGTTTCGTTGAACGATCCGGCGGCGAAGTATTTGCCGGAGTTGCAGGGAGGGGACCGCGGGTTGATCCGGGTGCGGGATTTGTTGTCGCATACGTCGGGGCTACCGGATATGCTGCCGCAGAACACGGAGTTGCGGCGGGCGCATGCGCCGTTGGGCGAGTTCGTGAAGGGCGTGTTTACTACGCCGTTGCTGTACAAGCCGCGGACCGATTTCAGCTATCAGAGCATGGGCACGTTGCTGGCCGGGGAGATTGTGGAACGGGTGACGGGGGCGCGTTTGCGGGAGTTCCAAAAGAAGGAGATTTTTGATGTGTTGGGGATGAGGGATTCGTCGCTAGGGCTGGGCGGGCGGCAGATTGACGATACGGTTTTGTGCCAGACGGGGCTGGGGGCGGATGTGGAACGGTTTGGCCCGAATACCCCGTATTGGCGCGACATGGGGCACCCGTGGGGCGGGATGCATTCGACGGTGACGGACCTGGCGATCCTGATGCAGACGTTTCTGAACGACGGGCAGTTTGCGGGGAAACGGCTGTTGAGTCCGGCGACGGTGGCGCGGATGACGAGCGACCAGAACACGGCGATTGGCAAGCCGTGGGGGCTGGGTTGGGGCCTGGCGACGAGCCCGGTGTGGGTGTACTGCGGGGATCTGGTTTCGCCCGGCACGTTTGGCCATTCCGGGGCTACCGGCACGGTTGTTTGGGCCGATCCGGTGAGCCAGGTGGTGACGGTGATCCTGACGACGCGGGCGACTTCGGAAGACGACGGACGGCTGTTGCGGACGGTGTCGAACGCGGTGGCGGCGTCGGTGGTGAGATAGCCGCGCCGTTACTCTTCGAAGGGGAACTTGCGGATCATGTTGAGGCAGGCCGAGAGGGCCGAGAGGCGGTTGTTGCCCCAGCCGATGGGCGTGACGGGCGCGGTCTTCTGGTAGAGCGGCTGATTGGCGCGGGCGACGAACTTCATGGCCGGGTCCTGCGGGGTGTGGTACTCATACAGGGCGATGAGTATCTCCTTTTCGCCGTTGGGAGTTTGCTTCATCACCGAAAAGTGTTCCAGCTTGGCGAGCTGTTCCTGCTCGTCCTGTTGCGCGAATGACCAGTCTGACAATCGAGTGCCTCCAGTGTTCTATGGTACCCGTTTAGGCGCGGGACATCTCGACGATTGTGCGCTCGCCGAGGGAATCGGGGAGTTCGTAGCGTTCGAGGATGCGGAACTCGATGCGGCGTTTGCGCATTTCGGGGGCGGCTTCGGCGATTTCGGTGGCGACATCGGGCCCTTTGTAGAGCAGTACGCGGGCATCGTTTTTTAGGGCCGGGGCGAAGATCAGGAATCCTTTGTGGAGCGGGGCGACGGCGCGGCCGGTGACGATGTCGGCGTGGTTGTGGTGGATCCACTCTTCGGCGCGCTGGGGGATGACCTGGACGTTGGGGAGGCGCAGTTCGTCGACTACCGATTGGACGAAGCGCGCCTTTTTCTGGGTGGCTTCGAGGAGGGAGAACTTGACGTCGGGCAGGACGAGGGAGAGGGGGATGCCGGGGAAGCCGGGGCCGGTGCCGGCGTCGACGACGTGGAGGGAGTCGGCGAAGAGGCGCCAGGGGAGGACGGAATCGAGGACGTGTTTGATGGCGGCTTCACGCGGGTCGGTGATGCGGGTGAGGTTCATCACCTTGTTGATTTCGACGATCATGTCGAGGTGGAGGGCGGACTTGCGGATGACGTTGTCCCGGTGGGGGAGGTCTTGGGGGAGGAGTTGAGCGAGTTCGTCGGCGAAGGACACTTCTCTATTCTGGCACCGGGTGCGACGTTTGATAAGATCGCTGCATGTCCGACAGTACAACTCGTCGTTATTTCATGGGGGCGGCCGCGGCTGCTTCGGCTATGCGGGTATGGGGCGCGAACGACCGCGTGAGCCTGGCCATTGTGGGCCTGGGCGGGCGCGGGAGCGACCACCTGCGGAACTACATTCGCATTGGAGAGGCGCGCGTGGCGGGCCTTTGCGATGTGAACCAGGCGGCGCGGGAGAAGGCGCAGGCAACGCTGTTGAAGGGCACGAGCGAGAAGGCCAAAGAGTTCGCCGATATGCGCGAGGCGTTCGCCGATCCGAGCATTGACGCGGTCTCCATTGCGACGCCGAACCACTGGCATGCGCTGGCGGCGATCTGGGCGATGAAGGCTGGCAAGGACGTGTATGGCGAGAAGCCGGCGGCCTATAACATTTACGAGTGCCAGAAGCTGGTGCAGGTGGCGCGCGAGACGAAGCGGATGTTCCAGGTGGGTTCGCAGCACCGGTCGAATCCGATGAAGATGAAGGCGATGGAGGCGGTGAACGGCGGGTTGATCGGGAAGGTGTATCAGTCCAAGGGACTGTGCTACAAACGCCGGAAATCGATCGGGCATAAGCCGGATTCGCCGACGCCTGCGGGCGTGAACTGGGAGATGTTCCTGGGGCCTGCGCCGCTGCGGCCGTTTAACGAATTGCGATTTGCGTATAACTGGCACTGGTTTTGGGACACGGGCAATGGCGACATCGGCAACCAGGGCGTGCATGAACTGGGCCTGGCGCGGTGGGGCATGGGCGATCCGGAATGGCCGAAGACGGCGTATGCGCATGGCGGGAAGTTTGCTTACGAGGACGACCAGGAGACGCCGAACACGCTTTCGGCTTCGTTCGATTTTGGCGGGCGGGAGCTGGTGTTTGAAGTTCGCGGATTGCTGACGGGCGCCGAGGGCGCGGTGCCTCGCGGGCCGCGGCAGGGGCCGATGGCGGCTGCTCCGGCACCGGAGGCGACGGCGCCGAAGGGCGCGGCACCTTTGAACATCATGGTGGGTAATTTGTACTTCGGCACCGAGGGCTGGGCGGCGATGAGCGACGCCGGGTTCCAGGCGTTTAAGGGCGAGAGCAACGAGCTGATCATGGAAGAGCGGGCGCAACGCGGACCGGATGGCGATCCGACGGGTTTGCACATGAAAAACTTCCTGGGGGCGGTGAAGTCGCGGAATTCGAAAGATCTGCACGACGAGATTTCGATTGCGTCGTTGAGTGCATCGATGTGTCATTTGGCGAATATTTCGTACCGGGTTGGGCGGCGGTTGACGCTCGCTGCCGGGCCGAAGTTTGTGGGTGACGCGGAGGCGAATAAGCTGCTGACGCGGGATTACCGCAAGCCTTACGTGGTGTAGGTTTTCATGGAGGTGATCCTGGAGCGAATTGAACACGACGGGGGCGCCGCCCAGATTCGGAGTTTGTGGATGCCGCCGGAGGACCCGGCGGCATTCGCTGTTTTGGGCGGGATGCGGTTTCCAATGTTGGAGGAACTGGTGTTGCCGTCGGCGTGGGTGTTGGGTGGGCCGGGGAGAGAGACGTGGCTGCGGGAGATGCCGCGGCTGCGGCGATTGACGTTTGGATTTACGATGCCGGACGACGGGTTGATTGCGGCGATGGCGGCGTTGCCGTGGTGGCGGCAGTTGACGTTTTTGGAGGCGAAGTTCGTGGGGTTGGAGAAGACGGGCGGGTTGGGGGCGTTGTGGGAAGGATCGGTGTTTGAGGAGTTGCGGCTATGCTATCCGGGGGCGGCGGATGCTGCGTGTTTATTGGGTTTTCCGTTTGCGAAGTTGAAGGTGCTGGCGTTGTGCGGGGAGGCGGGGGATGCGTTTTTGCGGGAATTGGCGGTGGTGGGGATGCCGCAGTTGCGAGATTTGGATGTGCGGCGAGCGCGGGTGAGTGAGGACGGGGTGCGGTAGTTTGTGGCGGCGGAGCGGGCGGGGTTGCCGCGGTTGAAACGTTTGGGGATTCGGTTTGCGAGTACGCGGGTGGAGGATTATCACGACTGGGATGGGACGGTTGTCGATTCCGGGAATGAGTGGATGAGCGCGCGGGAGTTGCAGAAGGCGTTTTTTGCGGGGAGTTCGCTGCGGCTGATGCCGGAGATTGAGCGGTGGCCGGGGTGAGGCGGTTGTGGTTGGGTATTTTGGTCGCGCTGGCTGGCTGCGGGCTGTGTTCGGATGAGACTATGTCCACGGATATTTGGGTGGCGGGAGAGCGCCTGCGCGTTGTGCGCAGAGATTGCGGATCGAGGACAGGGTTCGTTTATGTGGGGGTGCGCCCCGGGAAGAGTGGGACCGTATTCACGGAGGAATGCCGTGAATTCGAGGGAATGACGGCACTTGGAACCGTACTCACCGTACGGTTGCGGGGGTGCCGCCACGAAGGACGGCGGGAATTTGTGGCGGGCGCGGCACGGGTGGTGGTGTTGTCAGATACGCAGAAATAGCTTGCGGTTGTACATCCAGAGCAGCATGAGCCAGAACAGCGTTAGCACCGCGGCGCCTTGGAGGAGGGGTTCGAAGCCTACGCCGAGGAAGGCGAAGAAGTGTTCGCCCAAGTGGATCTTGAGCGAGCTGTAGATGAAGGCGTCGAAGAGGTGGGCGATGAGGTAGGCGGCGATGGAATTCATGCCGATGACCAGGAGCGGGAAGGCCCATTTGCGGTGCTCCTTCACTTCCATGACCCAGTAGAAGGCGGCGGTGAACCAGAAGCAGAGGCCGCCGCTGAAGAGCACCCAGGCTGGGGTCCAGATGCGTTTGACGATGGGGCACACGCCCGTTACGTGGAGCAGGAACCCGGCGGTGATGGCGGCGGCGCCGGTGATCAGGAGTCGCTTCAGGTTGGCCGATTCGCGGAGCCAGCGGCCGGCGATGAGGCCGAGGATCATGGTCCCTAGCGTGGGGATGAAGCTGAGCGTGAGATAGCCGCCGCGGTTGGCTTCGAAGGGTTTTACGCGGGGGAAAAGGTTGAGGAACCAGACGTCGAAGAAGTGGCCAAGATTGTTGTTCTTGGCCCAGGGATCCGGGACCGGGTACGTTGCCCAGGCGAGCCAGTAGCCGACCAGAATTGCGCCGAGGGCGTAGTACGCCCACTTGGGCGGGCGCCAGCCGAGGATGAATAAAAACGGGTAACCGAGGCCGATTTGGGTAAGCGTGTCTTCGAAGGTGAAGTTGGTTTGCGGGCTGTGGGTGGAGCGGAGGAAGATGCCGAGGGCGGCCAGCAGGAACGCGCGCCAGAGGGCGTGGGCGAAGAGTTTTCCTTCCGTTTGTCCCTTGGCCAGGCGGGCGGCGATGGAGTAGGGCAGGGCCGCGCCGACGAGGAAGGAGAAGCTGGGCTGGATCATGTCGTGCAGGGAGCAGCCGGCCCATTCGACGTGAGATTGATGATAGGCCAGGAAGGCCCAGAAGCCGCTCTCTGGAAACGCCCGGGCGACCTGGGAGAGGTGCAGCACTTCGGCCATCATGAGGAGCATGACGAAGCCGCGGTAGGCGTCGAGGGCCTGGTTGCGGTTCATTGGGCGAACTCCTTCAGCATGAGCTGGACGGCTTGCGGGGAGATCATGTGTTTGGGCGCGTCGTCATCGATGACCAGGCGGAAGTTGCCGGCTTTGCCGAGCGCTTCCTGCACGCGCTTTTCGTAGGCGCGCATGGCGGGTTCGTACTCGCCTTTTTGCTGCGCTTCGCCGAAGCAGCAGTTGTCCTTGCGGTTGAGGATCTGGATTTGCTTGCGGGCGAGGGCGCCGAGGACGTAGAGATCCTGGTAGCCGGCGAGTGTGTAGAACTCGTCGAGATATTGTTCTTTGTCGCCGACGGAATCGCCGGTGCGGAGGTAGAGCGGGATGGTGCCGGCGACGGGGACGCTGATGCGGATGGCGGGTTCGATGGCGGCCATGAGCGTTGTTGTCCAGCCGCCGCCGGAGAGGCCGACCATGTGGATTTCCTTGTATTTCGGCTTCAGGGTGTTGAGCGATTGGACTAGGGGTTCGAGGAAGAATTTGAGGGCGTTGCCGTTTGCGAGTTTCAGCTTGAAGAGATCGCCGTGGGGCATGGTGGAGCAATCGCCCGGGCGCATGTGGGGCATGTGGGCCTGGAGGACGGCGTAGCCGGCTTTGAGGAATTCGGTGGTGGCGTGGTCGAGCCCGGCGCCGTCTTCGAACGAGCAGGAGTGGCCGTGCTGGAGGAGGATGAGTTTATTGGTTTTCTGTTTGGGTTGGAGGAGGCGGGTTGCGTTCTCCTGGCCGGCTTCCATGGTGATTTTCATGACGCCATCGGGGCCGAGGGTGGGCTTGGTTTTGGGGAGGCCGGCGGGGCCCCAGATGAAGTCGATGATCTGTTGGCGGCGGGTGGCGGCGGTGGCGGGGGTGACGGTGATTTTGGAATCGTTTACGAGGGTGGGGGGCGGGAGGGCGAGCACTTTGGCAACGGTGGGGGCGAGGCCGTCGGCCATCCACTGGAAGCCTAGGTCATTGGGGTGGACGCCGTCGACGAGGCCATCGAGACGGTTGGGTCCGAGGAGGTCGAAGCCTTCGACTAATGTGAGTAAGTTGTCGCCGTTTTTGATGTGTTTATTGATGATTTCGCGGATGTGTTCTCGGAACTGTTGGAACTTGGGGTTGTTGTTGGCGGCGGCGATGGGGGTGATGGCGATGATGGGTGTCTTGGGGTGTTTGGCGCGGACGGTGGTGAGGAAGGGTTCGTAGGCCTGTTGGAGGCTGGGGAGGTCGGGGTTGTTTTGGGAGAAGTCGAGGACGAAGAGGGAGGCGTCGATTTCGGCGGTCATGTTGGCGACGACGGGTTCGCCTTTGCCGTTGCCGGAGAAGCCGAGGTTGACGAAGTCGAGATTGAGCTGGCGGGCGAGGATGGCTTGATAGCTCAGGCCGGAGCGGGAGGCGCAGCCGCCTTGCGTGATGGAGGTGCCGTAGTAGACGACGGGTTTGGGGTTGGCGAAGCGGCGGGGGCGGGTGGTGGTGGCGTCGTCATCGAGGCCGATTTCGAGGACTTTGGCGGGCTTATAGAGGGGCAGGTAGAGGGTGATGTCTCGGGGCTGTTTGGGGAGATCGGCGAAGAAGGTGAACTCGACGATTTTGCCGGGGGCGGCGTCTTTGGGGGCGACGGCGGTGGAGCGGTAGACGCCGTCGATGTAGAGGTCGATGCCGGTTTGCCCAAAGGCGTGCATGTTGACCATGTTGGGGGCGGAGGGGTATTCGATTTTGATGGCGACGCGGGTGGAGTTGGTGCGGAAGCGGATGCGGCCGCCGGAGGGGGAGAGGCCGAGGTTCCAGACGGGCTTGGGGATTTCGGCTTCGAGGCGGCGGGGGAGGCGGATGAGTTCGCCTTTGTTTTCGGCGAGCCAGGGGAGGCCGTTGACGGTGAATTTCGAATCGAGCGGGGAGAGCCACGAGAGGGTGGCGGCGAGGAGGAGTGCGGGGCCCATGTGTCCTATTACGATACTGCGGACCGGGGGGTGGGTGCGATATTCTTGGCGGGCGAAATGATGAAGACTCTCTTGCTGGTGATGATGGCCGCGACTGTGTGGGCGGCGGACCCGGACGATGTGGTGATCGAGCGTGGGGTGGCGTATGCGTCGATCCCGCACGACCGTTTGCTGATGGATATTGTGCGGCCGAAGGCGGCGGGGAAGTATCCGGGCATTGTGATGATTCACGGGGGCGGGTTCAGTTCCGGGACGCGGGAGAGCTATTTGCCGATGGCGATTCGTTTGGCGCAGAACGGATACGTGGCGGCGACGGTGAGCTACCGGTTGGCGCCGATGTTTCAGTTTCCGATGCCGTTGCACGACGTGAAGAGCGCGGTGCGTTTTCTGCGGGCGAACGCGGGGAAGTATGGCGTAGATGCGGAGAAGATGGGGGCGATTGGCGTGTCGGCCGGGGCGACGTGGGCGCAGTTTCTGGCGGTGTCGCGCGGGGTGCCGCAGTTGGAGGGCAATGGGCCACACAAGGAGTTTTCGAGTAGCGTGGATTGCGCGGTGAGTTACTACGGGCGCAGCGATATGCGGCGGGCGTATGAGGGCAGCCGGAACGCGGCCACGGCGTTGCCACAGCTGTTGGGCGGGGACCGGCAGGCGGCGCTGGACATGCATTTGCGGGCGAGCCCGCTGTCGTGGGTGAATCCGGATTCGGCGCCGGTGCTGGCGATTCATGGGACGCGGGATCAGAATGTGCCGTATGAACAATCGCTGTTTTTGATGGAGCGGTTGAAGAGTGTTGGTGTAGAGGCGGAGTTGGAGACGATTGCCGAGGCGGGGCACGGGTTTAAGGGCGCCGATGAGGAGCGGGCGTTTGCACGGACATTGGATTTCTTTGGGCGGAAGTTGAAGCCGAAGCTGCTGGAGACGCGGACGATTGTGGTGACCGATCATGGGCCGGGGGCGGAGATTATTGCGATGAAGTGGCCGAGCGGGCGGGTGCTGTGGCGGCGCGGGAATCACCGGTCGACGGAGGCGGCGGTGCTTCCGAACGGGCACGTGCTGTATATCGAAGATCCGAAGGGCGTGGTGACGGAGTTGGACGCGGCGCAGCAGGTGGTGTGGCAGTACAAGAGCACAGGGGCGAGCCTTGTGAGCGCGCAGCGGCTGGCGAATGGGAACACGCTGCTGGTGGATGACGTGGCGACGCGAGTGTTTGAAGTGACGCCTGACGGTCAGGTGGCGTGGAGCGTGACAAAGCCGGAATACAAGGGCCTGGCGATGCGGCGGGCGCGGCGGACGGCGGCGGGGACGACGATGTTGGCGGTGCAGAAGGCGGGGCTGGTGTTGGAGTTGGACAGGGCGGGCGCGGCGGTGCGGACGATGGATTTCAAAGGACGGATGCCGGCGCAGGCGTTGCCGTTGGCGGATGGGGGGATGCTGATTGGGCTGGCGGGGCCGGGGGAGGTGCGGAAGGTCTCGGCCGATGGGAAGACGCTGGTGGTGTTTGGCGGGGCGAACGACGCGGCGCGGACGTCGTGGACGTCGGGCTTTGCGCCGTTGGCCGACGGCGGGTTAATGGTTGTCGACTACCAGGCTGGGCGGATTCTGGAGTTCGATGCGGCGGGAAAGATCGTCCACCAGATGAAGAATTTGAGCTGGGCGATGACGAGCGTGGGGGTGATGCCGTAGCTACTTGCTGAGGACTTCGAGGAGCTTCTTCATGTCGTCGGCGTGCTCTTCTTCTTTGGCCAGGATCTGCTCCATGGCGATGCGGGTGGTGGGATCGTCGTCGCCGAGGTAGCGGATGAATTCGTTGTAGGATTCGACGGCGATGCGTTCGGCGATCAGATCTTCCTGCACCATGTCGAGGAGCGAGTTGCCTTCGGCGTATTCGGAATGGCTGCGTTTGGAGAGAATGTCGGGGTTGAAATCGGGCATGCCGCCGAGTTGGGTGATGCGGGTGGCGGCGATGTCGGCATGGGCCATTTCTTCGTTGGCGTGTTCGAGGAACTCGGCGGCGACCGATTGGGCGTGGATGCCGGTGGCCATGAAGTAGTGGCGCTTGTAGCGGAGGACGCAGACGAGTTCAGTGGCGAGGACTTCGTTGAGGATCTTAATGACTTGTTTGCGATCCGCCTTGTAGCTTTCCGTGACCGCGCCCATATCCATGTGCTTCCGGGCGCGGCGGCGGAGTTCGGCGACATCGGTCAGGAAGGGCTTGTTTTTGGATTTGGGCGTGGGCATGGAGCGCTCCTTTACAGACGCATGTTGTTGCCGCTGATGAAGTAGAACAGCAGGAGAACGACGAGGACGGTGCCGAGACCGACACCGGCGCCACCACCGGAGCCCCAACGGCTGTGGCCGTAGTAGCCGCCGCCACCGCCGAGGATGAGTAAGAGAAGAATGAGTAGGATCAACATAGGAAAGCTGCTTTCTGAGGGTTAGCCCTTTTTGCCGGCGACGAGTAGGGCGATGCCGGTTGCCAGCAAGACCGCGCCGGCGACGGGAGGGAGAGGGATGCTGTGGGACTTCTCGCGGGTGGCTTGGATGGGGCCCAGGTCGACGACCGTTTCGCGGGTCGTATACGTGAGCCCACCCCAGGCGATACCGGCGAGTCCGATTGCGATCAGGATAATGCCGATAGTTTTTGCCACTACTTACCGAACGCCTTCTTGACCTGACCGGTCTTGGATTGGATCTTGCCGCCGATCTTCTCAATCCGGCCTTCGGCGATCATCGAAGGGCTGTTGGCGGCGGTGCCGATGGCCTGCTTCACCTGGCCTTTGACTTCGTGCATCTTGCCTTTGATCTTGTCTTTTGTGCTGCTCTTCATGGGAGTGCTCCTTGGTCTGTCGGACGGTTGGGAATGGGCGGCCGCGGTGGCCGTCAGGATTGAGAAATTGCTTGCGCTCCGCTGTCGTGGAGAACGTCGCTGGCGAGGGTGACGGCATCGGGGTGATGACATTGGACGGCGACGAGGATGCCGCCTTCGCGGATGTGTCCTTCGTAGCGGCGAGCGCCGAGGTTGGGGAGGCTGGTGGCGTCGACGGCGTCGATGGCACCGCCGACGGCGCCCCCGGCGCCGAAGCCCGCTAATGCTCCCAGAAGCGGGCCGGCGGCCAGGAGCGGCCCGATGCCGGGGATGGCCAGAACTCCGACGCCGACCGCCAAGCCCAGCGCTCCTCCGATGGCAACGCTGGACGTGACGACGGCGGTGGACCCACCCGCGGTGGATTCGCGGTTGTGGGAGATGTCTTTACTGCCCAGGGATTGCGGGTCCTGGACGGTGACATCGGCTTCGGCGAAGTGCGCGGCCAGCAGTTGTTCGACACTGCTTTTGGCGAGGGCGCTTTCGTAGAAGATTCCGTAGACGGCGATAGTGGCTCCGGCCATGATGTGGGTCCTATTCGGGGACGACGACTTCGGCGACGTGGGCGGGCATGTCGATGGTGGTGATGTGCAGGGAGTCTCCGGTGAGGACCCCGGAGACATCGGCGCTGTGGCCGGCGTGTTCGGGGAGGCCGGCGAAGTCCTGATTGTCGATTTTGTAGATGTGCCCGTTGTCGACGAAGACGTATTGGGCGCCGTCCTTTACACAGAACATCGTGCACTCGCGATCGGACAGCTTGAGGCCGGTGGCGAAGTCTCTTTTGCGATGAGTAGCGCCGCACATGCTGTCACTGATCTGGCCGGGCCAGGACTGCTTGGTTTCTGTTTTGACTACTGTGGCTGCTGCGGGGTTCATGGCATTTGGAAGAGCATGTGGAGGGCCACCGGCGAATCGTTGTGAAGACGGGGTGCTGAGGGTTCTGGCGCGGCGCAGAGCGGTCAAGTGACCGTATTTGGCCGATCACTGGGCGTGGCAGAAGGAGAGGAGATCGACGTTGAGTTGGTCCTTGTGCGTGGAGCAGAGGCCGTGCGGTGCGCCGGGGTAAACGATGAGGGACGCGTTGGGGATGAGTTTGGCGGTGGCATGGGCGGAGACGGAGATGGGGACGATCTGGTCGGCGTCGCCGTGGATGACCAGGGTGGGGATGGTCATTTGGGCCAGGTCGAGGGTGAAGTCGGTGGTGGAGAAGGCCTCGATGCAAGCGTAGACGGCGTGGTGGCTGGCCTGCATGCCCTGGCGCCAGAAGTCGTTGCGGAGGCCTTCGGTGAGTTGGAGGCCGTAGAAGGATTCCGGGAGGCCGAGGAAGAACTGAGCGCGGTCGCTGTGGACTTTGGTGCGCATATCGTCGAAGACCGGCAGTCCGAGGCCATTCAACAGGAACGGGGTGACGGAGCCGATTAGAACGGCTTTGGCGATGCGTTTGGGTCCGTGGTGGCTGATGTAGCGGGCGACTTCGCCGCCGCCGGTGGAGTGGCCGATGAGGATGGCGTCGTTGATATCGAGGTAGTTGATGAGGCTGGAGAGATCGTCGGCATAGGTATTCATGTCGTTACCGAGCCAGGGCTGGGAGGAGCGGCCGTGGCCGCGGCGGTCGTGGGCGATACAGCGGAAGCCGTTGTTGGCGAGGAACTCCATCTGGCTGTCCCAGGCGTCGGCGGAGAGCGGCCAGCCGTGGCTGAAGAGGATGGGTTGGCCGGCGCCCCAATCTTTGTAGTAGATGCTGGCGCCGTCTTGGGTGGTGAAGGTGGACATGTGGATCGGGGAGCATGTGATGGGCCATTGGCATGCAGGGGGAAGGGGCATGAAGAATCCATTGATTTATCCAGAGGTTGTGAAGCGGGAGAAGGGAATTGGGCCGGGTTCGGGCGGGCAGTCCGGGGACACGCAGGGGTTGCCGGAGGAGGCTGAAGCCGATTCGGAGAGCGTGACCGAATTGGTGGAAGAGGGGCAGTATGAAGAGGCGGAGGTGATTGACGGAATGGAGGAGGTTTCCGAGGTGCGGACGCGGCAGGTGCCGGAGGATGACGTGCCGCTTGAGTACCGGAATCAGGACTAGAAAATCTGGTTCTATTTTGCGGGTTCAGGCGTATACTGGGCCCGGATGGGGACTTGCCGCCAGCGAGGCCGCAAGGAAAGAGGCTAACGCTCCCGAGGGAGGGTAGCCGTATGAAGCGGACGGTATTTTTGTGTATTGTGCTGGCGATGCTGTTTGCGCAGCGGGCCGGCGGATGAGGGGTAATCGGCCAAGGATGTAGCGTTCGTTCCGCACGGGAAACGAGCGACGCTGTTGCTGGCGCGGACCGGGCGGGAGTCTTCGTGCTGGCTGGTGGCCCGGAGCGAGGCACCGACCGCGGCTTCAGGGCTTTAGGCCAGGGCGAGGTTCAGGTTCTCGATGGCTTCGTCGATTTCGGCAGGGCTCTTGTAGCCGACGGTGACACAATCGACGCCGGCGTTTTGGAAGGCAAAGCGCATGGCGGACTGACGGTCGTCGCGGTTGGTGAAGGCGCCCTCGCCGATTAGCTTCATGCCGATGACGCCGATGCCCTGGGAATGCACCTTCTTCAGATGCGTGACGACTTCGGGGATGTTGCCGGGTTCGCGGGTTTGGTAGTCCTCGGCGTCCATGCGGGTTCCCTTGTGATTGACGCGCATGAGTGCGACTTCGAGGAACTTGTTGCCGGGGAATTGGCGGAGGGCGGGGAGTCCGTGGACGCTGGCGCCGTGGGAGAGGATGGCCTGTTTGTGCTTGGCTTCCTGCAGTCCGTCCTGCCATTTGAGCGAGTCGGTGGGCCAGGTGGCGACGTGTTGGTTGTGGAGAAGAAGGATGTCGAAGTAGTCGGTACCGATGACGGAGCGGAGTTCGTCGATTTTTTCGAGGGGATTGGTGTTGGGGCGGGTGGTCACCTTGGACATGAGGCGGTAGGAGTCACGCGGGATGCCCTTGAGGGCGATGCCGAGCATCTTGTGCATTTCGCCGTAGGATTCGGCGGTTTCGAAGAAGCGGATGCCGCTGTCATAGGCGTGGCGGACGAGGCTGGTGAAGCCTTCCTGGCCCAGTTGGCGCTGGATGCGGCCGCCGTTGGAGCCTGTGCCGAAGGCAAGGCGGGTGGTTTGGATTTTGGACTTGCCGAGGGTGACCCAGTCGGTAGCTTTGCCGCGGACGAGGGCGGGGGTGAGGAGGGCGGCTTGGAGGAAATGGCGACGGGAAAGGACGGACATGACTGAGTTATACACTACTGGGCGGTGAAGCAGAAGAGGGCGGGGGTGGCGAAGAATGGGTCATTGAGATCGTTTACCTTCAGGACTTCCCAGTCGCGGCCGGGGCGGACGACCGAGATTTTGCCTTCTTCGCTGGCGAAATAGAGCAGACCGTTGGTCAGGACCGGAGAGGGGATGACGCCGTCGAAGCCTTTGTCGGTCCGCCAGAGCTGGGCGGGTTGGGGGGCGGCCAGATTGAGGGCGACAAGGGCGGTGCCGCCGGCGATGTGTTTGCCCCATTCGATCCATTCGTCTTCGGTGACTTCGCCATCGCGGTTACCGACGTAATCGGCGACGGAGGCGAGGACGTTATCGGCGCGGGTGTATTCGTCGCGGTTGATTTTGCCGTCATTGTTCTTGTCCTTGCGGGCGAGTTGGCTGGAGAAGGGAATTGCGCCGTTGTAGCCGTAGCCGAAGGCGAGGACGGTGTTGCCGTCGCGGATGGGGGAGGCGCCGAGGCCTTGGGAGTTGATGGGGAGGTCGGTTGGGGCGCGCCAGCGGAGCTTGCCGGAGGCGGAGTAGGAGAGGAGGCCGAGTTCCTTGAAGAAGACGTAGACGTTGGCGCCATCGGTGTTTGGGGTTCGGCGCGTTCCCAGAGGAGCTTGGCGGTGGCGCGGCTGAAGGCCTGGGTGTAGAGCTTGTCGTCCTCAAACACCGTGAGGAATATGTGGGTTTTGGATAAGACCGGGGACGATTTGCCGGGGCGGACGGGGGTGCGCCAGGCGAGGTTTTTCGTGGGGCTGAATGCGGTGGGATAGTTTGTCCCGGTGGCGATGCCGGAGCCGTTGGGGTCGCGGAAGCGGGACCAGTCCTGGGCCGTGAGGGTGGTGGTTATGAGCAGGCACAGGAGGAAGGGGCGCATGATCCTGCGATTGTGGCTTGGGGCGAGTGTGGTATACCCGGAGACTACACAATGGCGCGACGATATCTGGTTCTGGGGATGCTGTTTCTGATGGTCCTGGTGATGTATCTGGACCGGTTGGCGATTGGCGTGGCGGCGCCGCGGATACAGGCGGACCTTCATCTGGGGCCGAAGGAGTGGGGGTGGGTGACGGGGGCGTTCACGCTGGCGTATGCGGCGTTTGAGGCGCCGGGCGGGGCGATGGGAGACCGGGTGGGGCAGCGGGCGGTGTTGACGCGAATTGTGGTGTGGTGGAGCGGGTTCACGGCATTGACGGGGGCGGTGTCGGGATTGGGGCCGTTGCTGGCGGTGCGGTTCCTGTTCGGGGCCGGGGAGGCGGGGGCGTTCCCGAATGCGACGGGGGTGGTGGCACGGTGGTTTGTGGCGGCGGAGCGGGCGCGGGCGAGTTCGGCGTTTTGGATTGCGACGTCGGCGGGCGGGATGGTGACGCCTTTGCTGGTGGTGCCGATGATGCGGGCGTATGGGTGGCGGGTGCCGTTTGTGGTGTTTGCTTTCGTTGGTGTGGCCTGGGCGTTGGTGTGGCGGGTTTGGTACCGGGATCCGGTGGAGACAGTGGAGCGGAAGGCTGCGCCGTGGGGAGTGATTCTGAAAGATCGTAACTTCCGGTGGGTATTAGTTATGTATCACTGTTACTGTTGGGGCGGGTATTTTTACTTATCGTGGATTTACACCTACTTGCAGACGGGGCGGGGGTTGACGGAGCAGCAGATGGCGTTCGCCTCGGCGTTGCCGCCGTTGTTGGGGCTGGGTGGGATTCTGGCCGGGGGCTTTTTGAGTGACTGGTTGTCGCGGCGGTATGGGCTGCGGGTGGGGCGGGTGGCGGTGGGCGCGCCGGCGCTGGTGTTGAGCGGTTTGTTAATGGTTGGCGCGACTTTGACGCGGGATAACACGGTGGCGGTGGGGTTGTTGGCGGTAGGGTTGGGCGTGATGAACATGATGTTGCCGGTGGCGTGGGCGGTGTGCGCGGACGTGGGCGGGGAGCACACGGGGGCGGTTTCGGGGGCGATGAATACGGCGGGGCAGTTGGGGTCTTTTATTTCGGCGGTGGCGTTCGGGTACTTAGTGGAGGGATTGGGAAGTTATGATCTGGCGCTGATGCCTTTGGCGGGGATGTTAGTGGTTGGCGGGGCGGCGTTTGCGATGATTGACCCGCGGCGGACGCTGGAGGTTTAGATACCGGCGTACCAGGAGTATTTATAGTTCATCGGGAAGTTGTCGAGGCTTTCGGCGAGGGTGATGCGGGTGAGGAATTTGCGGTTCTTGTAGCCGAGTTGGCGGGGGGCGCGGAGGCGAAGCGGGCCGCCGTGGCCGACGGGGATGTCGCCGCCATTCATGCAGTGGGCGACGAGGGTTTGGGGGTGGCGGGCTTCGTCCATATCGATGGCTTCGATTCTCTTGTCCATCGAGTAGTAGACGACGTATTTTGCGTTCGGCTGGGCACCGGCCACTTCGAGAATGTGGGCGAGCGGGACGCCGGACCATTCGGCGATGTAGGACCAGCCTTCCTCGCAGATGAGCTGGGTGATTTGGGTGCTCTTTGGGTAGTTTTTCAGCTGGTCCATAGAGAATGCGGCCGGGCTTGCGACGAGGCCGTCGACTTGGAGGGTCCATTCTTTGAAGCCGTTGGCTTGGAGTTGGCGGTACTCGGGGGCTTTTGGGGGCGAGCCTTTTTGGTGGGGGACTTTGGTGATTTGGCTGGGCTTGAATTCGCGGGCGTTGGCGCTGCCGATGAGGAGGCGTTGGGCGGCGTAGGTGAGGGTGTGGCCGCAACCGTAGATGCCGGCGGCGTCGGGCGGAATGAGGTCGTATTGTTTGGCGAGGAGAGTGGCACCGGCGACACCGGCGGCGCCGGCGATGAGATTGCGCCGGGAGGTTTTGCTCATGATTGCTCCTGGCCGGTGATCATTGCCTGGACGCGGGGTTTGAAGCCGGCGAGGAAGATCATCAGGATATGCGCAAACAGGAAGAGAGTCAGGGACACGGAGGCGAAGAAGTGGATGGTGCGGGCGGATTGCTGGCCACCGACGGCGTCGACGAGGAAGGGGTAGGCGGCGGTGAGTGATGGGGACATGGCGAGGCCGGTCCAGATCATCAGGGGGAAGAGGCCGAAGATGACTGCGAGGTAGGTGAGGCGCTGGAGGGGGTTGTAGGTGTTGGCTTCTTCGGGGCGTTGGAAGCGAAAGTGTTGGGTGATGGATTGGGCCAGATCGGCTTTGGCGGGGAGGAGGTTTTGTTTCAGGTGGCCGGATCGGACGATGTGGGCGGCGTAGAGGAGGCCGGTGAAAACGAGGAACCAGGCGGTTTGGAAGTGGAGGGAGCGGCTCCAGCCGTTCTGGTCGGGCAGGACGTAGTTGTAGCCAGTTTTGACGTAGGGGCGGGAAGCGGGGATGGGGATTTGGAAGAGGGCCGGTGTCATGGAGTTGCCGTCCTCGCCCCAATAGAAGCGGGGGTGGGAGATGACGAGCTCGATGCCGCTGATGAGGAGGGCGAGGAAGCAGAGGGCGGTGATCCAGTGAGTTACGCGGATCAGTTTGGTATGGCGGAGGTTCGCCGATGATGGCACTTCGGGATGATAGCAGAGTGGGTTGGCGGGGCGGGGCTCGTCGGGCGAGATGGTATTTGCCAAGATGGCTGGGGCCCAATGAAAAGGGCCTGTCTGTTGGCGACAGACAGGCCCTTCGGTCTTGGTTACTTCGTTCTTGGTTACTTCGGTTTCCCTAATGGCCGAGAATCTCGCTGTTGAAGAGAGTCCGGGCGGCCATGGGCGGGTCGAGGATGAGGGCCAGGTAGGCCTCCGAGACGCGGTTGGCGCCTACGTCGCTGATGAAGGCGAAGCCGTGCGCGTATTGGAACGAGCACTGGGCGATCATGTAGCCCTGGAAGCCCGGGGTGGCCGCCACGCCGTAGTTGCCGCCGGTGGAGAGAACGGCCGTCAGTTGCTTGCCCGCTGGGATGACGGCGGAGGTTTGGGAGGCCGGGGCTGCGCCACCGCCGGGGGTTTCGCCGTAGTAGTTCAACGTACAGGGGCCGTTCTGGCCGGGGTGTCCGAAGGGGTCTACCGAGGTGTTGGCGATGGAGATGCCGGAATCGAAGCCGGCCTGATTCGTCAGGAAGACGAATAAGAGATTCGTGGTGCAGGCGTTGATGGTGAAGAACGACTGGGCCGAGCTGGTGTCGGCGAAGCGGGGGAAGGCGGTGCCGCCCAAGGGTGCGAAACTGCCGGCGATGGTGGAGGAGCCGAGGCCGGGGAGGTTATTGGCGGTGTTGGAGACGTAGGAGATGGCGATGCCGAACATGAAGGTCTGGATGGTAAGCGGGTCGGCGTCGAGGACCTCCCAGACGAGTGTGGCCGAGCCGTTGACGAAATTGACCGGAGTGGTGGGGCCGCCGAAGGAAGCGCTGTTGGTGGAACTGACGGGCGCAAATGGCGTGGAGGCGGAGGAGATCAGGCGGGCGCGGCTCTTGGTCGAATTGTCGAGCGGGTAGAGAGCGGCAGGGCGTACGCTGTTGCAGCGCAAGGCGACCTTTGACTACCTGATTCTTCTGCAACGGAACGGCGAGGATTTACTGGTGGAGGAGAGCCGTGTGCTGCAGGGAAAACCGGGAAAGGAGAGCGACAAGCCGATGTTGACGACGAGTGGTTTTTCGGCGCTGTTGCTGATTTTGCATCCGATGTTTCAGCCCAGCTTTGAGTTTTCCATTGGAGAGGAGGAACTGGTTGGGGGACGGCGAACGCTGCGTGTGAGTTTCAGTCATAGGAAAGGGGAGCGTTCGCCGTCGGTGCTGCAGTTACATGGCCGGGAGTATCCGATTCCGTGGGAAGGCGAGGCGTTGGTTGATGGCGAGACGTTTTCCGTGCGGCGTATGAGAGTCCATCTGAAGGCGCCTATGGAAGACATCGGACTGATGAAGATGTCGAGTGAAGTGGAGTATTCTCCGTACCGGACGGGCGAAAAGGAATGGTTGCCGGCGGGTGCGTTGATTGAGGCCGAGACGCGGAAGCAGCGGTGGCGGAATACGCACCAGTTCAGCCATTACCGCGAGTTCGCGGTTGATACGGACGTGAAACTGGGGGCACCGAAGCAGTAGCCATGGCGACTCAAAATCCGACTCGACCGATGGGAAGTGTGGCGGCAGCGTTTTCGTTTGACCTGGCGGCGCGGCACCGGCTGCGGCTGCGGCTGGCGTGGACTGGAATGCTGCTGTTTTTATTTAGCACGTTGTACTACGGACTGCCTTATTATTTGTTGGACAGTGAGCAGCGGGGCGGATCCCCATTGAACGCGGCGATGCGACCGAGCGGATCGATTGGGATCCGGCTGGGGTTCCTGGGGCTGGGGATTTTTCTGTTGTTGTTCCTGTATCCGATCCGGAAGCGGTGGCCGTGGCTGGGACGGAAGGGGAAGACAAAGCACTGGCTGGATTTTCACGTATTGCTTGGGGTTTCGGCACCCATTGTGATTACGCTGCATTCCTCGTTTAAGCTCCGCGGGTTGGCGGGACTGGCGTATTGGATCATGATGGCGGTGGCGTTGAGCGGAGTGGTGGGCCGTTATCTGTTCTCGCAGATTCCGCGCAGCATGACGACGGCGGAGCTGAGCTTTCAGGATATGGAGGAGCAGCTGACGCGATTCTCGGCGCAGATGCGTTCGCAGAGCCTGCTGTCGGAGGCCGAGATTGCGCCGCTGTTGCGACTGCCATCGCGCGAAGAGGTGGACGCACTCTCACTGATGGGTGCGTTGTGGCGGATTCTACAACTGGATCTGACGCGGCCATTTCAGGTGGCGGTCCTGCGCCGGCGATTTCTGACGGCTGGCGGACAGCTACTGACATTGGGTGGGTTGTTGCCTTCTCCGAACGCGGAATTGGAAGGTGCGATTGCGGCGGTGCGAGCGCAGTCGTGGCTATCGACGAAGATGCTGTTCCTCAGCAGGCTTCAAGAATTGTTTCGTTTGTGGCATGTTGTTCATAGACCGTTCAGTTATTCCTTCGTGGTGCTAGTGATCGTTCACATCACGGTGGCGATGCTGTTCGGCTACTACTAGGGGCACATGGAAACATTCGTTTCGTTTTTGATTGCTTCGGCAGTCACGTTCTTTTTTGTACGTCGATATGTGAAGCAGTTGGCGCCGGGGAAGGGCGCGGCGGCGCCCGCCGCTGCTCCGGTGGCGACGGTTGCCTGTCCGCGTTGCGGGAAGCCGATGCAGGCGGGCGTGGCGTTTTGTCCGTCGTGCGGCGCGGCTATGTCGATGTGGAACGTGCAGAGGGCACAGGTGCAGGATGGCCCGGCGCCGGAGGGCGAGAAGGGCAAGCCGCGGCCGGTGATCAATGCGTCGTTGTGCATTGGATGCGGCGGCTGCGTTGATGTTTGTCCGGAGAAGGGGACGCTGGCACTGATATCGGGCAAAGCCATTCTGGCGAATGCGGCGGCGTGCCTGGGCCACGCGAACTGCATCTCGGCGTGTCCGACGTCGGCGATCAGCCTGGCGTTTGGGAACGTGTTGCAGACGATCAAGGTGCCGAGCGTGAACGACGTGTTTGAGACGAATGTGGCGGGCATCCATATTGTGGGCGAGTTGGGCGGGGTGGGGCTGATCAAGACAGCGATCAATGAGGGAAAGCTGGCGGTGGACTACATTCGGGGGCGGATGGAAAGCGAGGGGACCTGGACCCCTCGGCGGGACGACCATGGCGCGATTCTGCCGGCGGACCCGGAGGCGCCGCAGCCGTTCGACCTGTTGATTGTGGGCGCCGGGCCGGCGGGGTTGAGCGCTACGCTGACCGCGCACCAGTATGGGCTGCATTATCTGACGTTGGAGCAGGGGGAGATTGCGTCCACGATTCGCAATTATCCGCGGCACAAGTTCCTGATGGCCGAGCCGATTGAGATGCCATTGTACGGCAATCTCTACATCGGCGATGGGACCAAGGAAAGCCTGTTGTCCGTGTGGGAGACGATCATTGCGAACACAGGAGTTCGGGTGCGAACGGGCGAAGGCGTGACGGGGATCCGGCGGGAGGGCGAGGCGTTTCAAGTGGAGACCGCGAAGGGCACCTACCAGGCACGCCGGATTCTGCTGGCGCTGGGTAAACGGGGTACGCCGCGGCGGTTGGGAGTGACGGGCGAGGAATTGAGCAAGGTCGCCTATCGGCTGATTGAGGCTGACTCGTATTCGAACGAGCATTTGCTGGTGGTGGGAGGTGGCGATTCGGCGGTGGAGGCGGCGTTGGCGCTCTCGAAGAGCGGGCGGAATACGGTGAGTTTGAGCTATCGCGGAGCGGACTTCAGCCGGACGCGGGAGCGGAACCAGAAGATGTTGCAGGAGGCGGAACAGAAGGGGCATGTGAAGGTGCTGCGGAGTTCGAAGGTGTTGGAGGTACGGGCGGGAACGGTGTTGATGGACGTGGCGGGGCAACAGATGGAGATGGAAAATCATTACGTTTTTGTGCTGATTGGGGGGGAGTCCCCGGAGGGGTTCCTGCGGAAGATCGGCGTGGAAATTGTGGCGAAAGCGCTAACGATATGACGAACAAATTGAGAACAGCATTGACGCTTGGGTTTCTATTGATTGCTTCGGGGACGATGTACTGGTTGTTCCGTCAGAAGACGGGCAGTCCGGCGGCACCAGCTGGTTCGACTGCTGCGATGCCGGCGGCGCCGGAGAACCCGATCCATGAGATCGCCTCGCTGGAGGCGTCCTTGAAGGAGACGCCGAATCATTTGCCGATTCTGCTGCGGTTAGCGGAACTGGAGCACCAAACGGGGAAGAATGACAAGGCGCTGGAGCACTTGCGGGAAGCGGTGAAGGCGGAGCCAAAGAACGGGGAAGCCCATCTGGAATTGGGGCGGCTGCTGTTTGAGACCAACGATTTTGAGGGCGCGATTACGGCGACGAACGAGGCGATCAAAATTGATCCGAAAAACGTGGACGCGCTGTATAACCTGGGGGCGATTTACGGGAACCTGAACAAGGACGGGTTGGCGCGGGAGTATTGGAACCGGGCGATAGCGGCGGCGCCGAATTCGGAGAGCGCGCAGAAGGCAACGGTATCGTTAGCGAAGCTATCGGCGGCGCCGGCGGCGGGGGCGCTGCCATCGGGGCATCCGGCCGTTAAGTAGGCTGGAGCGGTTCGATTGCCGTTGGCGGGTTATCATTATTTTGGTCCGCATGCGAAGCCTTTTCTGCCTTTCCTTTCTTGTTTCGGTGTTTGCTCAGGAATGCCGTTTTGTATCGTTGAGTCCGGCGCAGCCGCCGCTGAAGGTGGAGGAGGGGGAGCGGGCGACAGAGTCGCAGACGTTTCTGACGACGATTTCGGCTGTCGGGCCGGACAATGCGCCCTATATTTTTGACGCGGCGAGCCGGATCCGGCGGATTGACGCTGATGGGCGGATTCGGACGATTGCGGGGACTGGCCTGCGGGCTGACGCGATGGGGCCGGGGGCGGCGTTGGAGACGGCGTTGACGAGCGTTTCGCAGATTGCGGTGGCGCCGGATGGGGTAGTGCATTTTGTGGCTGTGGGGCGAGTTTTTAAGATTTTGGGCGGGCGGATTGAGGCGGCGGCGGGATCGGGCCGGCCGGGGTTCAATGGCGAGGCTGGGATGGCGGCCGAGGTGAACCTGGGCGGGATCGTGAATATCGCCTTCACGCGCGACGGGGCGTTGGTGATTTTGGACGGTTTTAACCGGTTGCGGCAGTTGATGGGGGATGGGACGGTGCGGACGATTGCGGGTTCGACGCGGGTGGCGGCGGCGGCGGGGCGGACGGGGGACGACGGGCCGGCGGTGGAGGCGGCGTTGTCGTCCCCGCGGCAGGTGATTCCGCTGCGGGACGGGAGTTTGTGGCTGCGGGATTTGTCGGGACGTCATATTCGTCGGATCACGCCAGATGGGGTGATCCGGACGGTGAATTCGAACTTCGATACTTCGATTAGCATTCTGTTGCTGGCGGATGGGACGCCGGCGGCGTCGACTGCGAACCGGGTGTTCCCGCTGCGGGCGGATGGGAACATTGAGACAGGGACCGCGCCGTATCCGCCGTTTACGGGGACGCCGCGGGCGGTGGGGCCGAATGGGGATCTGTTTTACGAGGGGTCCACGCGGCCGGACCAGCGGACGCCGTTGGTGCGGCTTTCCAATCGCGGGACGGCGGTGGTGGGTGGGGCGCCGGTGGCGGCGACGGCGGACGGGCAGGCGCCGCCGTTTGGGGCGTATTTGGCGCGGAACGGGTCGTTTTTGTACGCGACGAATTTGGAGGGGAAGAGCGGGATTGTGGAGGTGCGGCCGGGGCAGGGGGCTAAGTTTATTGTTGGAGGCGGGAGTGATATTGGGGCGGCGGATGGGAAGACGGCGACGGATTTGAGTGTGTTTGGGATTGTGACGTTCGCGGTGGACCCGGCTGGGCGGATTGTGGTGGCCGATGTGAACCGGCGGCGGATTCTGGTGGTGGGGGTGGATGGGAAGGTGGCGGAGTTGAAGACGGCCGATGGGCAACCGGTGCTGTTTGCGCCGTTGGGGACGTTTTCGACGTTGCAGCGGATTACGACGGATGAGGCAGGGAACATTTATTGGGGTTCGGCCGCGGCAACGCCGACGGGGGGCGTGCTGACCGTGGAACTGTCGGTTTGGAACCGGGCGACGCAGGCGGTGAGCCAGATTTCGGTGCCGGGGTTGAACTCGATGGGGCGGCTGGAGGATGGGACGGCGGTGGCGATTGCGGGGAACGGGACGAATTTCCGGAGTGCGTGGCGGCTGACGCCGGCGGGGCTTGGCGAGGTTCGGGCTGGGCTCCGGTTTTTGCCGATGACGTCGGTGGCGCCGCCGTATTTTGTGGCTGCGAGCCGGTTGTTCCGGGGCGAGCCGGGGCGGATTGAGTGGTTGGAGACGACGTTGACCCCGGACTATGTGACGTCGGGGGGCGGGTCGGTTTTTGTGCATTTTACGGATGGGGGATTTTATCGGTTGGAGGGGGCGGACCGGTGTAGGTGGACGCCGCAGCCGCGGATCAATGCGGTGGTGAATGCGGCATCTTACGATTACCCTGATACGGTGTCGCCGCGAGGGTTGGTGACGCTGTTTGGGACGGGGTTGGGACCGGCGGAGGGGCAGGGGTTAGTGCTGGATGGATCGCTGCGGGCGGGGGGGCAGCCGGCGCCGTATCCGGCGCTGACGTTGGGGAATTTTTCGGGGACGATTCCGCAGTCGGCTTTGACGGGGACGACGCTGCCGGTGGTGTTTTCGAACGACCAGCAGGTGACGGTGGCGACGCCGATTACGGCGCCGGCGGGGAATTCGTATCAGCTGTATTATTCGTGGCAGGGGTTGCAGTTGTTCTATGGGTCGACGGTGCGGGTTCTGGCGGCGACGCCGGGGGTGTTTGGGGCGGTGCAGGATGGTTCCCGGTTGGCGGTGTATGCGACGGGGCTGGGAGTGTTGACGGGGACCTTGGCGTTGGGTGATTTTGTGCCGGCTGCGCCGTTGTTGCCTGTTACTGGGGTTGTCACGGCTACGGTTGGGGGGCGGGCGGCTGTTGTGGAGTTTGCTGGTGGGGCGCCGGGGATGCTGGGGGGTGTTTATCAGGTGAATGTGGTGATTCCGGAGGGGCTGGGGGCGGGGACGTATCCGGTTACTTTGACGGTGGGAGGGCAGACTTCGAAGGCGGTTAGTGTGGTGGTTCGGTAGGGGGGGCAGACAATTCCTAGGTGACAGTCACCTAGGAATTGTCTGATTAGAATTCGAAGCGGGCGGAGAGTTGGAGCTGGCGGGGGCGGATGCCGAAGCCGGCATAAGACGTCGCCAGGCTGGAGATGCCTTCGGAGGTCGGCGTGACCAGGCCTTGGACGTTGAAAACGTTGAAGACGTCGACGTTCAGGCGGACTCGGGCGCGTTCGGTGAAGGAGAAGTATTTGCCCATGGAGGAGTCCATGGTCCAGTTGAAGGGGCCGAGTTTGTACTGGTTACGCCAGGGGTGGAGGCCGGTGTCATAGTTGACTCGGACCACGCCGCCGGTTTGGAGCGGCAGGTAGACGAAGTCCGTGTCGTAGTCGGCGTTGTTGGGGTCCGTGGGCTGGCCGCCTTTGGGCCAGGGGTTGATGGGCTTTTGGGCGGGTTGGTAATTTTCCGGGAGGCCGAAGACGCCGTTGCGGAGGCCGGCGGGGTTGCGGCTGTTGATGTAGCGCTGGGAGATGTAGCCGTTGAACCAGAGGTAGCCTTCGATGCAGCGCTCGTCGGCGGGGTTCTTGGAGAGTTCCGGCGTGGCGCGGCAGTCGAGGATTTTGTACTGGTTTTTGTACTCCTGGAACTTGCCCATTTCGCCCCAATCGGTGGTGGGCATGGAGTACCACGAGCTGACCACGGTTCCGGTGCCGCGCATGTGCCAGCCGCCGATCAGCGTTTGCAGCCAGCCGCGGGCGTTGCCGGCCACGTATTTGCCTTTGCCGAAGGGGAGGTCGTAGCTCCAGTTCCAGCGGATGCGGTGCTTGGGGACGCCGGTGTCGCGGTCGTAAAAGAGGAAGCGGTTGAGTTCGCGGAGGTCGGTGGGGACGGTGCCGGGGAGGTAGGCGGAGACGGCGGAGGATTGATCATCGCGGAAGGAGTTTCCGGCGAGGCGGAGGGAGTTGGTGAGGGTGTAGAAGGCCTGGATGCCGATGCCGTTGCGGAAGCGGCGCTCGAATTCGAGGGCCCAGGTGGAGGAGTTGATGTAGCCGGAGCGCTGGAGGATGCGGATATCGGTGTAGGCGTTTTGATCGAAGGGGCGACGGAGGACGGAGGCGAATTCGCCGGTGGGGGCGGCGCGGCCGCTGGTGAGGTAGTAGATGTAATCGTTGGCTTGCGGGTTGATGTTGAAGAGCTGGTCGGCGTTGACGCCGTGTTTGCCCTTGTAGCTGATGCGGATGACGGTGGAGAGGGAGAGCTGTTTTTCGAGCAGCAGGTTCCATTCGTGGATGCGCATGGAGGGTTGTTTGCCGTCCATGCCGACGACGCTCTGGCCGCGGCCGAGGGAGGTGGGGTTGTTGAGATCGATGAGGTTTGCGCTACCGATGCCGGTTTGGACTTCGGGGAGGGTGCGGATCTGGAAGTTGCCGATGCCGTCGGGACTTTGGGCGGCGGAGTTGGGGTTGTAGGTGTAGGTGGCGCGGAAGGGGGCGAGGCCGGAAAACTGGGCGAGGAGGGTGCGCATGGGGAGGGCGGAGAGATAGAGCCCGTAGCCGCCGCGGACGATGATGGCGTGGTTGCCTTCGGTGATGTTGTAGGCGAAGCCGGCGCGGGGGGCGATGTCGTAGAGATTGGACGGGAAGAGCTGTTTGGACTTGCCGAGTTCTTCGGCGCTTTTGAACGACATGCCGACGCGTTGGAAGTTTTCGACGACGCGGGGGGTGGTGACGCCGAGATCGTAGTAATACTGGAGCGATTCGGGGAGTTGGATGGACTTACTCTTCAGGTCGAAGGCAGTTAGTAAGTTGTTTTGTTCGGTGAAGGCGGGATTGATGTCCCAGCGCATGCCGGGGGTGAGGGTGAGGCGGCGGTTGACGCGGAAGGTGTCCTGGAGGTAGAGTCCATAGTTTCTTTCGCGGACGCGCATGATGCCGCGCTTGAGGCCGACGGTGTAGGTGCCGGCATAGCCCAGGAACATGCTGGCCATTTCGTGGCCGGTTTGGGGTGTGGTGCCAGGGTTGACGGCGGTGCCGAGGGTGGATGATTCGAGGGCGGTGGAGAGGGGGCTGTAGGCGACGGAGCCGGAGATGGCGCCCTGGTCGGGGAGGAGGTGCTGTTTTTCGTCGTGGGCGCGGAAGCCGAAGGCGATGTTGTGTTTCTTGCGAATCAGGCTGTAGTTCTGCTCGACGTTGGAGATCATGCTGTAGAGCTGGCGGCGGTTGTCGCCTTCGATGAGGTTGTAGTTGGTGAGGCCGGTGCCGGTGACATTGGGCCAGCCGATTTCGCCCAATGGGTTAGGGAGGCCGAGCTCTTTGGACCAATCCTTCTGTTCGGGGCCGGTGACGGTGAGGGAGAGCTGCCAGGTGCGATTGGCGAGGGTTTCGACGAAGAAGCCGGCGGAAAAGGTGTGGATCCAGCTGAGGGCGACGGACCTGCCGGTGACGGGGTTGTAGGTGACGTTGGCTTCCTTGTTAAGCGTGGGCGGGCCGTTGTTGGTGGCGGTGCCGAGGTAGTGGGAGGAGCGGGTGCCGCCGTTCATTTTGATGAAGAAGTTATCTTTGTCGGTGAATTTGTGATCGAGGCGGAGGACGGTGGGGGTGTCACTCAAGTTGGGGTAGGAGGTAGTGGGGACGACCATGCGGAGGTTGGTGACGGCGAGGGGGTTGGTGATATCCGTCGGCATGGGCGTGATTTCGAAGAGGCGTTTGGTGACGGGGTTGAGGCGGTTGAGCGGGATCTGGTTGTTGACGAAGCGATCGCGGACGGTGACGAGGCGGCCGTTGGGGAACTCTTCGGTGCGGGTGGTTTCGGGGTCGTAGATTTGGAGGAGGCGGCCCTGCGTGTCGATGAGGCCGGAGAAGTCGCCGGCGCGCATGGCGGCGGTGGGAACGCGGAAGTCGCGGGTGACGCCCTGGACCCATTCTGAGCCTTCGCGGGTGAAGAAGAAGAAGCTGCGGTTTTTGCCGTTATAGAGGGCCCGTTTGCCGTTGGCGCCGAAGGAGGGGAAGACGATGGGACCGCCGACGGAGCCGCCGAACTCGTTGCGGATGAGCTTGGGCGTCTGGAACGGACGGCCGTCGAGGAAGACGTCCTGGCGGGCGCGGGCGACGCCGAAGGCGTTGTTGCGATGGGTTTCAAAGACGGCGAATTGGAGGCGGTTGGAGCCGGATTTGGTGGAGACGATGACGGAGGTGGGGCGGGTGTATTTGGCGGAGGAAGTGCTGGTTTCGACGCGGACCTCGCCGATGGATTCCAGGCCTTGGAGGTTGGCCGAGCCGCCGAATTCTCGGTTGTTGGCGGCGGCGCCGTCCTGCACGTAATCGGTGGAGTAGCTCATGAGGCCGGAGACGCGGATGGCCCCGCCGGCGCCGTCGGAATCTTCGACGCCGGGGGTGACGTTGGCGAGGAGGGTGTTCAGATTTCGGCCGTTGATGGGGAGTTCTTTGATGCGTTGGGAGTCGAGGGTGGAGGCGTCGGTGGGGTCGGTGGTGTTGACGAGGGGGATGGCGTCGGTGACCTGAACGGTTTCAGTGACCTGGCCGGGGGTGAGGACGGGTTCGATAACGGCGATCTTTCCGGTTTCGAGGGTGAGTTCGCCTTCCCAGGCTTTCATCCCGGTCATTTCGACGCGGACTTTGTAGAGGCCGATGTTGAGAGGCGGGGTGACGAAGAAGCCTTCGGCGTTGGTGACGGTGGAGGTGGTGAGGCCGGAGGCCTGATGGCGGATGGCGAGTTTGGCACCAGGGAGGACGGCGCCGGTGGGGTCCTTGACCGTGCCCTGTATGGAGCCGCCGCCGGCGCTGGATTGGGCGAGGGCGGATAGGGAGAAGAAAAGGGCAAATAAAATCGCGGGCATGGAGCTTCAGCGATTTTACCGCAGGGGTGTTACTCCAGGCGGATGACGGCGGCGTTGCGGTCCTGGATGGTTAGTTGGAGTTGGTTGTTGGTTAGCTTGGGGGTGGCGGTTCCGGACTGCCACAGTTCTTTGGGGGATTTGTAGTTTTCGGTGAGGGTGACGGTGGCGGTGCGGGGGGCGCGACCGGGGTTGACTACCCATAGGTAGGTTCCGCCGGGGCCGGTGTGGAGGCGGGCTTGGAGGGAGGGATCGTTGACGGTGAGGCGCTGCTTGATGCCGGCCCATGGGAGGAGTCCGGCGAAGAAGGCTCGGGTATCCGGCGAGTGGTGGAGGAAGTACGATGCGCCGGGGAAGGTGCCGATTAGCAGGGTTCGGCCTTTACCGGCGGTGTGTTCGACGGCGGCGATGGTGTTGTCGGCATAGGCGCCGGCTTGCTTGCCGCCGGCGAGGGCGTACTGTTGGCGGAAGTAGCGGCCGCCGATGGGTTTGCTGTGGACTTGGAGGGTGAGTTTTTCGAGGAGGTCGGGCGTGAATTCGACGTAGGATTCGCGGGCGCCGAAGAGCGTATCGAGGCCGAAGTTGGGCTGGCTGGTGCCGACTTTGCCGTGTTCGCCGAAGTAGCCGGGGCAGCCTTCGCTGACGAGGATGCCGCCGTTGCGGACGTAGGTTTCAAGCTGGCGGGCGCTGGCGGCGGTTAGGTGGATGGGGTAGGGAAGGTAGACGAGCGGGTATTGGGCGATGTCGTCGAGGTGGACGAAATCGGGCTGGATATGGGAGTCGAAGAAGGCCTGGTAGGCGCCGCGGGCGGATTCGGCGTAGTGTTTGGTGCTGCCGTTTTGCTGGACGAAGTTGAAGACTTCGGCTTCGGGGATGAAGACGATGCCGACATCGCCGCGGACGGGGCGGGAGCGCCAGATGTCCTTGTTGGCGTTGGCCCACTTGGCGACTTTACCGGCCATTTCGGCGCGGGGGGTGACGGAGCCATCCATGCCCATGGGGCCGAAGGCGCCGAAGAGGGGGCCATCAAGGAGCGGGCGCCAGCGGGGGTAGAGGATGCCTGTCGCGCCGCCGGCCATGGAGATGAGGTTCCAGAGGCGGACGTCTTTGTCTTCGGAGATGCGACCGTCTTCGCGGGGGCGGCCGATGACTTGGGGCTGCATCCAGAGCGGGCCGGCCTGGGCTTCGGCGTGCCAGAAGGGTTTGCCACGGGAGCCGGCGCGGGTGAGGTCGAGGGCATGGAACTGTTTCCAGAGCTCGCTGCCCTTGCGGGAGGCGACCCAGGTGAGGCCCCAGGAATCGACTTGGGCGGCGGAGCGCCAGTCGTTGTTAGCAGATGCCGGGAGGCCTTCGAGGGTGGATGCGATGCCGTGGGCGGTGACGCGGTTGCGTTTGTCCAGGCTGCGGACGAGATCGACGCGCCACTGGTGGAGGCGGAACATGTTGTCGGTGCGGAACTCCAGCCAGTCTAGGCTTTCGGGGTAGCCGCCGAGGGAGCGGGGCGGGTGGACGTTGGACCAATCGGCATAGCTGTAGCGATACCAGGCTTTGCCGAGGGCTTCCAGGGTGCCGTACTTTTTCTGGAGCCAGGCGCGGAATTTCTGCTGGGTGGCGTCGCAGTAGCAGAGCATTTTGGGGGGCGCGCCGCCGGGCCAGGCGTGTTCGTTCCAGAGGTCCCAGGCCCACATGGCGGGGTGGTCCTTGTAGCGGTTGACGAGGGCGGTGAGGAAGCCGCCGGCGCGTTCGCGGGCGTCTTCGTTGTCGAGGCAGAGGCCGGGGAAGCCGCCGGTGGCACTGGAGCCGGAGATGGAGGAGGCCGTGCGGGTGCCGTCGGAGGCGAGGTAGCGGGCGTGGCTGAACTGGTCGTACATCCACTCGGGGGCGGCGGTGATCATTTCCGAGACGGTGACTTTGATGCCGTTTTCGGCGGCGAGTTCAAACATGCGGTCGTAGTCGCGCCAGTCGAATTTGCCGGGAGCGATTTCGATGGCCGACCACATGAACCAGTGGCGGAAGTTGTTGACGCCGAGCTGGGCGGCCTGTTTGTGGTCCTTGGCCCAGTCTTCTTCGGGCGGGTTGGATTTGCGGAAGTAGACGGCGCCGTAGGGGAAGACGGGGTCGCCGGGGGCGGGGGCGGCGAGGAGGGAGGCGGCGGGGAGGGTGGCGAGGAAGGTGCGGCGTTGCATGGGTGTGGCCGCATTATTTCATTTTGGGGGGCGCGATGGGTGGGGGCGAACTATCTCCCCCTGAGATGGTATTTGGTTAATACCAGTGGTTCTCCGGTCGATAGATCTACTTGTATGTACCCTCCATTCGTTCGGTCTCTAATTGGTATTTGCGCACTCGGCGGCTGCCTTTTTACCTCGCCTGTTTTACAGGCGCAGGTGAAGATCGGCGGCAAAGAGCTACAGGTCCATGGGTTCCTGCAACAAGGGTTTGCGGTCTCCACCAACAACAATTTTCTATCGATGAAGACGACCAGCGGCAGCTTCTCGATGACTGACGGCGGTGTAAATCTCTCGATGAAGGTCACACCAAAGTTCCGGGTTGGCGCGCAGTTGTTCAGCCGCAACATTGGTGATATCGGAAACGGGAAGGTGCAACTGGACTGGGCGTTCGGCGATTACAAGTTCAACGACTATTTCGGTGTTCGCGTGGGGAAAGTAAAAACAACGCTCGGTCTGTTCAACGACACGCAGGACATGGAGTTTGTCCACACGTTCGCGTTGCTGCCGCAATCGGTCTATCCCACCGATCAGCGTGCGACGACGATCGCGCATGTGGGCGGTGATATCTATGGGAACATCCCGTTGAAAAAGGCGGGGCGATTGAGTTACGTGCTGTATGGTGGCCAGCGTCCAGACGACCCGCGCGGCGGCTATTATCTGGGCACGCGCGACGGGGGCGCGCCGATTAGCCGTTACAAATCGATTGTAATAGGTGGCGACCTGCGCTGGATCACGCCGGTTGAAGGCCTTGTGGCGGGGTACTCGCATTTCGATATTCACGGGTACGTACTTGGGGGGCTGACCTCGGTTTACGGACAGCCGATTCCCATTCCCGGCGGGCTGCCGTTTCGGGACGATGTGAATGGGCACATCAGTTCCTATTACGGGGATTTCCAGCGCGGGAAGTTTCGTGCGTTCACCGAGTTTCAGTTGTCGGATCAGCATAACCGCCTCACCGGTATTCCGTACCCGCCATCGACCGACCAGCGCCGGTCCTGGTACGTTGCCGGCACCTATCGTGTTCATTCCAAGGTTGAAATGGGTAGCTACTATGCGGACTACCGGGGCGATCGACGCCTCGGATTTTCGCCGACGAATGGGATTCGGGGGCCGGTGGTCTCTGCGCGATTCGACATCAACCGATTCTGGAACGTGAAAGTGGAGGAACACTTCATGGATGGTTTTGCCGACCCGATTTCCTCCCGCACGTTTTACCCGAGTACCAATCCGCAAGGGCTGAAGCCGAAGTCGACGGTATTCCTGCTGCGCACAGGGTTTGTGTTCTAAACAGGAGTTACGAAAATGAAAAACTTACTGGCTTTCTTTCTAGTTGGAGTGTCCGCGTGTTTCGCAGAGGTGGTCATTGTGGCCAATCCGAGCGTGAAAGCCACCGCTGTGAGCGCCGATGAATTGAAGCAGGTATTCCTCGGTTCCAAGGCGACGCTGGGCGATGGTTCGGCGGTGGAACCGGTGCTGGCGCAGTCTGGCGCGGCGCATGAGGCCTTTCTGAAGACGTATGTCGGCAAGTCCGATCCGGCACTTCGGAATCACTTCAAAAGTCTTGTTTTTACGGGCAAGGGATCGATGCCGAAGAGCTTCGCGACGGATGCCGAGATCGTCGCCTTCGTTGCAAAGACAAAGGGCGCGATTGGCTATCTGGCCGCGGCTCCGTCCGCTGGCGGCGTGAAACTATTGACCGTGAAATAGCTGAGAGTGTAACTGCCGTGAAGACATCAGGAATCGCCGCCAAAGTATGGCTAAGTATCGGAATTTTCGCTGCGGGGTATCTGATCTCGATCGCCACTGGACAAGTGCAGGGGTACGCCACAGAACGCCGATTACGGACGACGGCGGAGACTTTGTTTCCGGTGGCACAGCGCACGCAGGATGCCTCGGAGAGCTTCTTGCGTATGGCGCGAAACTTCAATGACGCGGTGATGCTGGAAGACGAGTCGGCACTGGATCGTGCTGGGCAAGAGGCGTCGACGACAGTACAATCGCTGCGTGCTTCTGCCGCGCTACCGGGCATTGCCGCCGAGCGGCAGCAGGCGGTGCAGCGAATGGCGAAGGCGATGGAGCAGGTGGCCGCAGCGGGACGTTCCACCTACGGCGGTATGTTACGTGCCAAGGGCAACATGACTCCGGAGCTACAACGGCAAAGCCGGGACCTGGCGAGCCAGATGGAGGTGGCAAAAACCGGGTTGCAGGCGCTTGCCAACGATACCGCCAAGGATCTGCAGAACGAGTTGCAGGCGCTGGAGCGAAGTTCGGGATGGCAGCGTGGGTTGAACCTGACGGTACTGGCGTTGACGCTTTTAATCTCCGTCTTCTTCGTGAATCGGACGATTCAGCGATCAGTGATCGGTCCGGTGGCCCGGGTGATTCACGGCGTAGAGGTGGCGGTTGGCGAAGCCTCCCTGGCCAGCGAGCAGATGGCTAGTGTAGTGCTTCAGAAGTAGGAACGAATATCGGACCGGCGGCATCCGTATACTGGAGGAGCCGGTTGCCGATGCGCGTTGCCCCCAAAGTTGAGTTGACTGCCGAACAAAGAACTACGCTGCAGGCTTGGGCCAATGGACGTAAAA
>CANIVU010000055.1 GCA_947470805.1 Acidobacteriota bacterium
CCGAGGCCGATGATCCAGGGGGCCATGTTGACGTAGCCGAAGGCGCGGGCGATGGAGCCGGTGATGAGGGCTTTGCCGGCGAAGATGGCGGCGACGGTGAGGGCGATTTTGAGGCCGTTGGCGAGGGCGAAGGCGGGGTCGAAGAGCATGCCGACGGAGACGAAGAAGAGGAGGCCGAAGATGTCGCGGAGGGGTTCGATGGTGGTGAGGGCCTGGTGACTGAACTCGGACTCCGAGAGGATAATGCCGGCGACGAAGGCGCCGAGGGCGAAGGACATGCCGGCCAAGTGGGTGGCGTAGCCGATGCCGACGCCGATGGAGACGACGGAGACGAGGAAGAGTTCGGGGGAGCCCCATTCGTTGATGAATTTGAGAAAGCCGGGGAGGAGGCGGGTGCCGGCGACGTGGATGACGGCGAGGACGAGGGCGGAGAGGGCGAGGGATTTGGCGAGGGAGGGGAGGATGGTTTCCGGGGGGCCGCCGAGTTGTGGGAGGACGATGAGCATGGGGATGACGGCGAGGTCCTGGACGACAAGGAGGCCGATCATGACGCGGCTGGCGAGGGTGGTGGTGAGGCCGGCGGCGGAGAGGGTTTTGAGCACGACCATGGTGCTGGAGACGGAGATCATGGCGCCGAACCAGATGGCTTCGGTGGTGGGGATGGCGAGGAGGTATTTGGCTGCGAGGGCGCCGGCGGCGACGGTTAGGGCGACCTGGAGCGGGCCGCCGAGGAGGGCGATACGACGGACGGGTTGGAGGTCCTTGAACGAGATTTCCAGGCCGAGGGAGAAGAGGAGTAGCGCTACGCCGATTTCGGCGAGGGTTTCGATGTCGTGGATTTGGACGACTGTGGGGCCGGCGGTGAAGGGGCCGACGACGATGCCGGCGGCGACGTAGCCGACCAGGAGGGGGAGGCGAAGGGCGTGGGCGAGGATCGCGCCGAACAGGCCGGCCACGATGATGAGTACGAAATCCTGTGCGATGCCCAAATTGGGAATTGCTCCTGGTTTCTATTGTCTCTTGGGGGGGCTTTTTCCCTTTTCCCTTTTCCTCTTTCCCCTTTCCCCTTTCCCGGGGTGCCTGGCACACGGGGAGAGAGTTCGGGTGGTGGAGGTTGCGTCGGACAGGCCCGGTGCCAGGCACCGAACGGATGTTCGGGTGGGTGGGGTTTTCGGTGCTCGATGCGCTCTTTCCCCGTTTCCCTTTTCCTCTTTCCCCTTTCCCCTTTCCCCTTTCCCGGGGTGCCTGGCACACGGGGAGAGAGTTCGGGTGGTGGAGGTTGCGTCGGACGGGCCCGGTGCCAGGCACCGATCGGTTGTTGGGGTGGGTGGGGTTTGCGTGCTCCCTTCGCCCGCTTTCCTCCCGTCTACCTTCTCCCGTCTGCCTTCTACCTTCTCCCTCCTACCTTCTGCCTCCTACCTTCTTCCTTTATTACTTGCGGCACTTGCCGGCGCGGCCGGCTTTGTAGAGGCTGGTGATCTCGGCTGGGGTGAGGGCGCGGCGGTAGAAGGAGAGTTCGTCGACGTCGCCATCGAAATAGATGTTGTCGCGTTTGACGTAGACGTTGGCGTGGTGGCGGGCGAGCCAGACGGGGGCGTCGTTGCTGATGTCGTTGAGGGTGACGTTGCGGCCGGACTGGACGCGGAACTGACCATCCACATAGACCATTGGCGCTTGCTGCGGGAGGCGCTTGGCGACGCCTACGACGTGATGCCAGCGGCCGTCTGCGATGTTGGCCGCCGTGGCGATGGCGTCGGTGATTTCCGGGCCGTTCACCACTTGAAAGCCCGGACTGCCGGAACGGATATAGATCAGCCAGCCGCGGGCGTTGGGGTCGCGTTTGTCGACGATGTTGCGCACGCTTTTGGCGTTCGTGGTGCGGATCCAGACTTCGACGGAGAAGTTCTCTTCGCCGGCGTTGAGACCCGGTGTGGCGGCGGGGATTTCGAAGAACGACTCCTTCCCATCGAAGTGGAGGGCGCGGCCGACCATGCCGGGGACGCGGTTGGCGCCGTTGAACATCGGCTCATCGAAGGAGAACCAGGCGCTCATATTTTTGGGCGCGGGGGCGCAGGGCTGGGCGAGGGCCACGGCGCTAATACACGATAAGCAGAGTAATGTAATCGAATTCAGTGTCATCGGAGGCGTAGAGGTCGAGGGAGGTTTGGGGTTGTCCAGCGTAGGCGCGTTGGGCGTTGGCGAAGATGTCGGCGCCGAGGTCGAGCGTGATGGTGCCCTTATAGCTATCGCGGTAGCCGGCCCAGAGGGAGTGCTGCAAGGTGGGTACGCCGGTGGTGTCGAAGGGGGCGGCACCGACCATGAGATAGTCGTTCTCCGAGCCGCCGACGGCCGGATTGCGGCGCATGGTGACGAACAGTTGGCCGGAGCAGATGCGGACGGGCGGAAGCGGGAAAGACACGGCGATTTGGGTATCGAGGAGGCCCTGGTCGAACTTGCCGGTATCGGTGCGATTGGCGAAGGAGGGCATGAGTTTGAAGCGGGGGCTGACGAAGGCGGGAGCTTCAGGGGGCTGGGCGAAATCGTCGTTGATGCCGGACTGGAGGAGGAGCTTGTGTTCGCAGGGGCCGGTGCCGGTATCGGGGATGGCCTGGCCGGTGACGGAGGCGAGATCGTTGCGGGCGGCGTCGGGGTGGCCGGAGGCGAGGCGGAAGAGGCCGCGGCGGCTGGCGATGGCGCGGACGAGATCGGGCTGGGCGTGGGCCTGGGCGTAGGTTTGGGCGGCGAGGTAGGCGCGTTCGGCGGCGGGCTCATTGGCATCGGCGTTGTGGAGCGATGCCAGTTGGAGGTGGGCGCCGGGATGGTCGTTGCGGAGCCTGGTGACTTCGGTCCAGCGGGGGCTGGGGCGGCCGGCGGCGAGGGTTTCGATATAGGCGAGATCGGCGAGGAGAAGGCCGTTGACGGGGTCCGACTTGGCGCGGGCCTCGAGGAGCTGTTTGGCGGTTTTTGGGTCGCCGTTCAACAAGGCGTCGACGGCCTGACGGTAGGCGCGGTCGTTCGAGTTGGCGAAGAACCTGGGGGCCTGGTCGAGGTGTTGGCGGGCGCGAGCGGGAAGTTTGAGTTGATGCCAGGCGAGGGCGAGATCAGCTTGGGTGCGGGGGACGGTGAGGGGGCCTTTCTCCCAGGCCTGGATGGCGAGGAGTGGTTCACCGGCGTGGAGGCTGAAGAGGCCGCGTTCCCACTGGGCGGTATCGGCCGGGGAGGGGAAGGCGGGCCAGACGGACCAGGCGAAGAGGGCGACGGCGAGGGCCGCGGCGGTGGCGAGCCAGGCGCGGGTACGGGTGCGGCGGAGGGCGCGGCGGGCGAGCTTCCAGGCGACGATGGTGGAGGAGCGGGAGTCGAGAAATGTCAGGACTTCGCGGACGTCGGCGAAGCGGTCGTCGGGCTTGGGGGCGAGGCAACGGAGGATGCAGCGTTCCCAGGTGGGGCGGAGGGTGGGGGCGAGCTGGATGGGGGAGTTGGGCGTTTCGCGGGTTTTGCGGACGGCGAGGGCGAGGGGGGAATCGTTGGCGAAGGGGAGTTCGCCGGTGAGGAGTTCGTGGAGGACGACGCCGAGGGAATAGATATCGGCCGCGGGGCCGGGGGGGCGGCCGTAGATCTGTTCGGGGGCCATGTAGGCGGGGGTGCCGAAGGCGGCGGTGGAGGACTGGGCGGCGACGGTGGTGCGGCGATCGTCCGATGACTGGCGGGCGAGGCCGAAGTCGGTGACGACGACGCGGAGGGGGCCGTCGGGGCGGGGGACGAGCATGATGTTGCCGGGCTTGAGATCGCGGTGGATGACGCCGTTGGCATGGGCGGCGGAGAGGGCGGCAACGATTTGACGGATTAGCGGGAGGGCGCGGCGTTCGGAGAGGGCGCCTTCGCGGCGGAGGTAGCTGGCGAGGGTTTCGCCATCGAGCAGCTCCATGGTGAGGAAGGCGGCGCGCGGGGGTTGGACGAAGTCGAAGACGCGGCAGATGTTGGGGTGTTGGACCTTGCGTGCCATCTGCACTTCTCTTCGCAGCCAGGAGAGGTGATCGGCAGTGGCGAATTCGGGGCGGAAGAGTTTGACGGCGATGCGTTCGCCTTTTTCGAGGTCGTCGGCTTCGTAGACCTCGCCGAAGCCGCCCTGGGCGATGAAGCGGCGGATTTCGTAGCGATCGTTGAGGCGTTCGCCGGGGAGGAGGGAGCCGCGGCGCTCCTTGGTGAGCAGGCCGGCGGGGACTTGGAGAGCGTCGAGGCGGGCGGAGGGGGAGTCTTCGTGGCGGAGGAGGCGGAGGGCTTCGGTGAGGACTTTGGGTTCTTCGGCGGCTTCGCGGCGGAGGTAGTCTGCGCGGCGCTCGGTGGGGAGTTCGAGGGCGGAGGCGTAGAGGGATTTGACGCGCTGCCAGGTTTGGGGGCTCATGCGTCGTCGCCGTCTTCGGGGCCTTCGAGTTCGGAGCGGAGCCAGGCGCGGGCGACGGCCCATTCGCGTTTGACGGTGGTTTCGGAGACTTCGAGGACTTCGGCGGTTTCTTCGACGGAGAGGCCGCCGAAGAAGCGGAGTTCGACGACGTTAGCGAGTTGTGGGTCGACGAGTTCGAGCTTGGTGAGGGCGTCGTGGATGGTTAGATAGTCTTCGGGTTCGGCGGCCTGGGGGGCGGAGGGGGAATCGGTGATGAGGAGGAGGGCGGCGTCGCGTTTGGCGGCGCGGTGGCGGCGGCCGTAATCGATGAGGACGTGGCGCATGGCGCGGGCGGCGAGGCGGAGGAAGTGGTGGCGATCGACGGCGGCGTGGGTGCGGTGCGTCATCAGCCGGATGTAGGCTTCGTTGATGAGCGCGGAGGGCTGAAGGGTATGGTTGGGCCGTTCGTTGCGCAGGAACGAGGAGGCGAGACGATGGAGTTCGTCGTACACCTCATTGAGCAGTTCCCCGTTCAGGACCATAGTGAGACAGGGGAAGGGCATTCTGAGCCTCTCCCCTTATCTCACATTGTACGCGCGTCTACTGGGCCACGGTAGCGCAGGGGGCGCGGAAGGGCTGGGCGCCGTTGGCCTGCCAGTGGGCGACGGTCTGCGAGAGGGGGCTCCAGATGATGCGCGGGTTGGCGGAGAGGCGGGTGAGTTCGGCTGTCACGCGGGCGATGGTTTCGGCGCTGAGGCGGCCCTGGTTGATCATGTAGTTGGCGGTGTAGAAGCCGTTGGGATCGAGGTTCGAGGCGTTCAGGAAAGCGTCGATGCCGGCGGGCCCGGTCTCTTCAAAATCACTCTTGCAGCCGGAGCCGATGTAGATGAGGCGTTGGGCGTCGGAGTGGGTGGTGAAGTTGGCTTTGTCCTTGGGCCGCCAGATGCCGTAGGACTCTTCGTCGGCGCCCTGGTGATTGCCGGTGGCGGCGCCCCAGAGGATGTTGGGCTTCCAGAAGTAGCTGGGGAATTTGCGGCCGGCGGTGCCGTTGATGTGCTGTTCCCAGCCCTGCGGGTTTTCGACGGGGTAGTAGAGAAAGCCGCCGACGACGGTGGGGGTGGCGACGCGGGCGATGCGTTCGTGGAGGTAGGCGACGTCGGCGTAGTTGTAGGTTGACTCGTGGGCGTGGGGATTGACTTCGAAGCCCATGTCTTCGACGAGCCAGCGGAGGATGTTTTTGTTGTTGGTGGAGGCGGTGACCTGCGGGGTGTCGTACTTTTCGACGGCGAGCAGGAAGTTCCAATCGGACTGGAAGTTCCAGGCGGCGTTTCTGGCTTTGATGGCGACGGCGAGTTGGCGTACCAGTTCGCGATTTTCCAGGTAGAAACGCTGGTTGTTGAGGTAGTCGTTCTGGCGCCAGCTGGACTCTTCGTTGTGGCTGACGATGGTCAGGTGCAGGGCCGGTTGGGCGTTCAGGGACACGACGGCCATAGCGATCGCGGCAGCGATGGAAGACAATTTCGACATAACTTTCTCCGATGTAGTTTTCTAATTTGCCGCGCGACAGATGGGTAAACACAGTGTGCCGGCGAGAAGTTGTGGAGGAGAAAGCCTTAGTCCTGTTTGGGTTGAGGCCGATGCTATATTAACGGTTGCGGCTAATTTTACCGGGGGTAGGATGTTTCAGGATCTGTTGAAGACGTGGTTTGAGTGGTCTCGCGATATGGGATATGCGGGTGTCTTTCTGATGATGGCGTTGGAGAGCACGATTGTCCCGATTCCGTCGGAGATCATCATGCCGCCGGCGGGGTTCTGGGCGGCGCAGGGACGGATGTCGTTGTGGGGAGTGATTCTGGCCGGGGGGATGGGGTCGACGTTTGGATCGGCGCTTTGTTATTGGTTTTCGCGGACGTTGGGGCGGACGGTGTTGGAGCGGTATGGGAAGTATATGCTGCTGCCGCCGGAGCGGTTGGAGTTGGCTGAGCGGTGGCTGGCGGAGTATGCGCTGGGGGGCGTTTTCTTTTCGCGGTTGCTGCCGGTGGTGCGGCATTTGATTGGGTTCCCGGCGGGGCTGTTGCGGGTGCCGTTCTGGCCGTTTGCCGGGGTGACGTTTGTGGGTTCGACGCTGTGGTGCGGGATTTTGGCGGTGTTGGGATCGGAGACGATTGGGAAACAGCCGCGTTTATTGGAAGATCCGGCGGCGTTGATGCAGGCGGTGAAGGGGAATTTGCACTGGTTCCTGCTGGTGGCGGTGGGATTGTTGGCGGGGTGGATGTTTGTGAAGTGGTTTGGGGGGCGGGGGAAGGCGGCGGCGTAGGTGTTATCCTTGTGTACGCATCGGAGGCAGTGTGCACATGCAGACGACTAAAGTTGGCATTCGGGAGTTTCGGGAAAACCTGGCGGACTATCTTGAGTCGAAGACGCCGGTAGCGATCACGCGTCATGGCGCGACGATTGGGATTTATGTGCCGACGAAGCCCAAGCCGAGTCAGGCTGATCTGGAGGCGCTGCGTGTGGCGGGCGAGAAGATGCAGGAGTTGATCGCGGCGGCGGGCACGACTGACGACGAGATTCTGGCGGACTTCAAGGCGCGGCGGCGTGAGCGGCGGGCGAAGCAAGATTGACGATGTTGGTGCTCGACGCGAACATCTTGATTCGCGGGGTTCTGGGGGCTCGCGTTCTCTCGTTGTTGCGTATGTACGCCGAACGGGTTGCATTTCTTGCGCCGGATACGGCATTTGAAGAGGCTCGCGAGGAACTTCCCGCGATTCTTGAACGGCGCGGTGTGCCGGTGCCGCCAGCGATGGCGATTTTGGATCAGCTCAGGGAGCTGGTAGAGAACGTTGATTCGGAGCGGTATCGCGATTTCGAGATGCTCGCGCGTCAGCGGATCGCGCGCCGTGACGAAGACGATTGGCCGGTTCTGGCTTGTGCGTTGGCGCTGGACTGTCCCATTTGGACGGAAGATACCGATTTCTTTGGGTGCGGTGTGGCGACGTGGACGACGGACCGGGTTGAGTTGTATTTAGAGCGGGCACCGGATCGAGAACAATAGGGGCGCCGGAGTGCATGGGAGATCGAGCAAACTACGCGATCCGCGAGAATGGTCAAGTCGAGCTGTTCTATTCGCATTGGGGGGCTACTACGATTGCAGAGGATATCTTCTGGGGGCCCCCAAAAACCGAAGCGTTCATTCGGGGTAGCACACCGGCGGATGAGTGGCTGGACGATGTATGGGCGCAGGGTGGCATTGCGTTCGACAAGGACCGCCGCAGCCTGACTTACTACTATGCTGAATAGCCAGACGAAGAGGACCTTCGGCGTGTCTACGAATTGCTTCTCGCAGAAACCTGGCAAGCCTCCGCGTGGACGGTTCGCCGCGCCCTGGTTTGGCAAGAGATCGCGATGGCGGTTGGCGTTGCCGCGGAATTGGTGACCGGGACACCCACTCGGCCGCTCACGATCTCTTTCAATCAGCTAGGTCAGAATCTGGCGCGCTCGTTTTGTTGCGCCATTCTAAGTGTGAGGACTCATGAAGGCTGGCAGGATAGCGCTATTGATTTCCTGCTGTCCGGCGTCTTGATGAATGGTCCTACGCTTCTCGGGTCACTTTCCGCGGTTGCGGATCTGTAAGAACTGCGGGCGACTTTTCTGCGGCGTAGCGATAGTGATTCGAGAAAGACTCTTGGCGTTTGGATTGACGAGTACTGCGCTATCGACATCACCGCCCGCACCCTGCGGGTTTCCCTTCCCGAGCACGAGGAAGATTGTCTTTCCTTCTTGCAGGAGGCTTGGCCGGGTTGGGATGTGCGGGTAGCGCCCGGTGGGGCCGATGGGCACTTCGCCTATACCGGACGCGAAATGCCGGCCGATTTGGTGCCAAGTCCGAAGGCACCGGCACGCCTGGCAGTGGAGCGCTCGTATGAGGAGTGTGTGCAGCTTATCCGTGAGCATCTCAACGGCAATGAAGCTCGAAAAGCTGCTGATTGGACAAGTCACCTTCAGCTGATTTAGAAGCTGAGCGAGAAAGGCGGACCGGTTGCGTCGGCACCCGGATTTCTCGATCGCGTGCCGTCAAGCAAGCCGAGTTGGACCGATCATTTGCGGTTCATGCTGCGGCAACGAAGACGCCGCTAGATGTGCGCCTGGCGGGTCAAGCCGGTTAGGTGTCGATCAGACGGTGAAGGGGGCGTTATTGCAGGGAGACGCCTTCTGGATTCAAGACGGTAAACCCGACTCTTTCGGCAACCTGGCAAAGTGTTTTGTCGGCGCAGACAAAAGTGTCCACGAAACCGCGCCCGAGGAGTTGCGCTGCTACGGCAAGTTGAATGGCGTCGAGTGTGCGCAGGCGGTGGTGTACCCCGTATGCGTTGATGAGCCGCTCCGCATCCCGAAAATGCCCGGCGGTCACGGCGACGGTTCGCAGTACTTTACGGCGCAGATCGCCGTGGAATCGAGCTCGGAGGAGTTCGATCTCAGCGACGGCTAATTGACCTGTCCGCACCTTTCCCGCGAAGGCGGACGGGACTTCGACAACGGCGAGACGGGAGACGTACAAAGCGGTCTCAGCTTGTTCGAGGCGCGCCTAAACTGCTGGTGCTCCCACCTCAGAGTGATAGAGCTTCCCGATTGCACTGGAATCGAGGAAGTACCCCGCTAATTAGAAGCGCTCCTCGCGTTCGGCTACGAAAGCCGCCGTCATAGTCCCGGGAATCTTTGCCAGTGCCGCTCACACTTCTTCCAGTGTTAGTTCCGGCAGTTCTTCGCCTGCAAGGTTTGTTAGCAACTCCTGGTCCAGCAAGTCGTGATCGCCGGCCAGCGTAACTTCGGATTCGTCAATCGTGAGCGAGACTTGCTGGCGTTCCTCGAGGTGAAGCGGTTCGAGGGGGCGTAGCAAGCCGTTCTCGTAAACGGCACTAATCGACTTCTCCATATTCCACCAGTGTAGCCGAACTGTGGCAGCAAATGGACAAAGCAAAAAACCGGCCTGGAGGCCGGTTTTTTGCTTTGTTTGTGCTGATTTGTCTAGGCGCGGTAGCTGTCGATCATGCGGCGGATGATGTCCTGGTTGATCTTGATCTTGCCTTTGTCGATAAGGCGATTGACGAGACCGTCTTCGAACAGATCCTTGCGTTCCTGGGCCTTGCGGCCCTTGATGCCGGTGATGAGGTTGGTGCGCTCGGCGGCGAGATTGGCCATGTTGGCGTCGGTCTTGGAGACCAGACGGGCGACGGCGACCTGACCGCTGATGTTGTGCGGACCGGAGAGGGAGCCGGCGGGCTTTTCGAAGAGATCGGAGAAGTACGTAGCCGAGCCCACCGCTTGGATGTTGCCGTCGCGGGTGAATTCGTCGCTGGTCTTCACTTCGCCGCCGACGGCCTTGGCGATGGCTTTGAGATCGCCACCGGCCTTGACCATGCCTTCGACTTCTTTGGCCTTGGCGGCCATGATTTCGAAGGCCTTCTGTTCGGTGAGCTGGGCGCGGATGCCGTTTTCGACTTCGTTCAGCTCGGCGCGGCGGACCGGGGTGATGCCCTGGAGGACGCCGATGGCGATCTTGTTATTGCCGATGATGATGCCGTTGCTGACGCCGCCGGGCTGGAGGCTGAAGACGGCCGAGGCGAAGTCCTGGTTGACGCCGATTTCCTGGAGCGGATCGCTGGGCCGGGCTTCCTGGACCGCGTAGTGGTTCAGGTTGTACTTGGCGGCGATGGCGGCGGCGTTCTTGGGAGCCTTGGCGAGTTCGGCGCGGGCCTGTTCGGCGGCCGATTCCATGCGGGACTGGACCTGCTGGCGGCGCATTTCGGTGGCGAGTTCGGCCTTCACGTCGTCGAACGACTTGACCTTGGGTTCTTCACGTTCGAGAACCTGGAGGATGTGGAAGCCGTATTCGGTTTTGACGAGGTTGGAGATTTCGTTCTTCTTGAGGGAGAAGGCCGAGGCTTCGAAGTTCGCCACGGTCTGGCCTTTGACGACCCAATCGAGGTCGCCGCCCTTGGCCTTGGAGCCCGGATCGTCGGAGTGTTCGGTGGCGAGCTTGGCGAAGTCCGCGCCGCCCTTGATCTGCTGGAGAACGCCGGTGGCCTTGGCTTCGATGGCTTTGACGTCGGCATCCGACTTTTCAGTGGTCTTAAAGAGAATGTGGCGGACGTGGACGCGTTCCCCGGAGCGCCAGCGGTCGCCGGCGGAGGCGTAGACCTGGCGGAGGGTGTTTTCGCTGACGTCGATGGTGGCGCCGATCTTGTCTTCAGCGGCGACGAGGAGATCGAAGCTGCGCTTTTCTTCGGTCTTGAAACGGTCGCGGTTGGCGTTGAAGTAGGTCTGGATGTCGGCCGGGGAGAGCGTCACCTGCCCTTTGAACTTGTCGGCGGCGAAGGTGACGTATTCCACCTTGATCTTTTCGTTGCGGCGCTTGTATTCGCCTTCGATTTCGTCGGCGGTGACGATGAGGCCTTCCATGACCAGATTGCGGAGTTTGACAAGCTGCATCTGCTTGCGCACGTTCGCTTCAAACTCGGGGATGGTGAGGCCTTGCTGGGAGAGGAAGCCGGCGTAGAGCTCCTTGTTAAAGCCACCCTGGAAGATGTTGGGCAGCATCGACTTGATGGCGTTGGCGACTTCCTCTTCGGAGACGCGGATACCCATCTCGTTGGCCTGGCAGGCGGTGGCGCGTTCGGCCACGAACTGGTTGACGAATTCCGGGATGTAGTTCTGGATCATCTGCATGGGGAACGATTTGTTCTTCAAGGCAGATTGGAGCTGCATTTGTACTTCACGCAGCGTGATTTTGGAATCGCAGACTTCGGCGATCACCGCTTCATTCGTCGTGGCACCACCACCGGGGCCGCCGGGGACAAGGTAGGCGACCATGGACAAGGCAACTAGGCCGAGCATGACAGTCAAGGTGGTACGAACCGCTTTATCGCGGCTCCGGAACATATCAAACATGAAACTGGGACTCCTGCAGAGGTAGGCTCCAAATATTATAGCGTGGCGAAGCTATTCCCACTCGATGGTGCCGGGCGGCTTGTGCGTGAGGTCGTAATAGACCGCGGCAATTCCCGGGATAGCGAGCAGGGCGTCACACATTTTACGGAGCAGTTTTTCCGGCATGGGCACGGATTGAGCGGTCATGCCGTCCACCGAATCAATGGGGCGGAGGACGACGGAATCGGGAAGGCCGCCACCACCCAAGGGGATGAGGACGACGGGGAATTGCCAAACTTGTTTGTCGAAGCCGGAGTCGTGGGAGAGTTGGCGGACGACGGCGTCGGCTTTGCGGAGGCGGTCCATGCGGCCGGGTGTGATGGCGCTTTTGATGACCGACTGGCGGGAGAGGGGGATGTTGTGGCCGACTTCGCCGATGACGCGGTTGACGCGCTGGTCGGCATTGATGGCTTCGGTGGCGCGGGCGTGATCGAGGTGGTCGACGACGAGGACGGGGCGGTAGGAGCGGGAGTCGCCTTGGACGCCGACGGAGTGGATGGGGGCGATGGTGCCGTGATCGGTGGGCGTGCAGGCTTCGTCTTTGTCGGCGCAGAGGCAGCGGATGGCGAGACCGGGCCCGGGGAACGGATGGCGTTCTAGGAATTCGGCGGGGAGGCCGAGTTCGACACCGAGTTCGCGCACTTCATCCTTGTAGAACTGGGTGAGCGGTTCGACGATGCGATTCTCTTCGATCAGCTTTTGGATGCCGGCGACGCGGTTGTGGTGGGTCTTGATGAGATCGGCTTTGGCGGTGCCGCCGGACTCGATCGTATCGGGGTAGATGGTGCCCTGGCCGAGGATCCAGTTGCCATCCATGTAGGGGCCGGATTCGAGGATCTCTTCCTGGATCTGGACGAACTTTTCTCCAATGATGGCTCGTTTGCGCTCGGGTTCGGTGATGCCTTCGAGGGCGGAGAGGAAGTTCAACTTGGCATCGACGACGCGGAAATGTTCGGCGCCGAGGGAGGCGAAGATTTTGCGGACGAAGGCGGTTTCGTCCTGGCGCATGAGGCCGGTGTCGACGTAGGCGCCGTGGACACGCTGATCGCCGAGAGCCTTGAGGCAGAGGGTGTAGGCGACGGTGGAATCGACACCGCCGGAGACGAAGAAAAAGATGTTACGGTCGCCGGCGACGTCGCGGATGGATTGAACGACCACGGGGATACGGGAGGCGGGTTCCCAGTCCTTGGTGCAGTGTGCGATATCGAAGAGGAAGTTGTGGAGGACCTTTTTGCCTTCGCGGGTGTGGACGACTTCGGGGTGGAACTGGACGGCGTATTTCTTCTTGTCGTCGTTGCCGATGGCGGCGATGGAGCAGGTGCTGGTGGAGGCCAGGATGCGGAAGCCGCCGGGAGGGGCGAAGACGGTGTCGCGATGGCTCATCCAGACTTGCTGGTGGTTTTCTACGCCGCTGAAGAGGGGGCCGGGGTAGGGTTCGAGGTCGAGATTGGCGAGGCCGTATTCGCCCTTGGTGCCTTTGCGCACTTCGCCTTTGAGGAGATAGGCAATGAGCTGCTGGCCGTAGCAGATACCGAGGACGGGAATATCGCTGGCGAGGAGCGCCGGATCGACCGTGGGGCTTCCGGATTCATAAACGCTGGACGGGCCGCCAGAGATGATGACGGCCCGGGCGTTCTTGAGCTCCGAGAAGCGTGTTTCGCTGGGCCGGACTTCGGCGTAGACGCCTTGTTCACGGACTTTGCGAGAGATGAGATGGGTGTATTGACCACCCGTATCTAGAATGTAGACCTGCGGTTCGGGTGCGTAATCGTTCACAAAAATGACGTTGGGGGCTTAGGGTTCCTGGCGCGGCGCGGTGCGCTGAACGATCAGCTTTTTGGCGCTTTCCAGGAGTTCCTTGGCCTTCTGCATGGAGTCTACCGCTTTGACGACGATGGGGTCCGATTCGACGGCGAGTTTGCGCGCTTCTTCGGAACCGAAAGCGGTGAGGTACATTTCGTTCTTCAGGCGGAGCTTCGTCCACTCAAGGTTTTCGGTCCATTCGCCTTCGGTGAAGGGGACGGCTTCCTTGGTGACAAAGGCCTTCAGATCGTTCATGATCTGATCGTTGGGATCCCAGCCCTGGGGCAGTTTGGCTTCCTTGCCACCGAAGAACTTGGCGGTGAAGTTGAAGAACGTGAAGCGACGGATCATTTCCGTCTGGAATTTATTGGCCTTGGGGAAGACGAAAGCTTCGTCGGGCTTGATGCCGCCGCCGCCGTAGACGGTGCGACCGGAATCGGTCATCTTCACGTCGTTGGGGTTCTGGGTGGCGGTATCTTTGCGGTAGTAGTAATCCAGGAACGAGGTGTTCTGGTAGTCGCGCTGGATGAGCCGGTTGGAAGGCGTGTAGTACTTGGCCGTGGTGAGGGCGAGACCGGTGGAATCGCTCATCGGATAGACCGTTTGCACGAGGCCCTTGCCGAAGGTGTTGTCGCCGAGGATCCAGGCGCGATCATGATCCTGCAGGGCGCCGGCCACGATTTCAGCGGCGGAGGCGGAGTAGCGATTGACCAGGACGACGATGGGGTACGTGCGCTTGGCGCTGCCGTTGCGGGCGAGATAGGGACGTTCGGCGGAGGCGCGGCCGCGGTGGGAGACGACGGTCTGGCCGTTCTGGAGGAAGCGGCCGGCGACGGAGACGCCTTCGTTCAGGAGACCACCGGGGTTTTCGCGGAGATCGAGGATGAGGCCTTTGACGTTCTGTTCGCCGACGCGCTTCAGGTTCTCTTCCACTTCTTTGGAGGTGTTTTCGTTGAAGCTTTCGATATCGATGTGGAGGATGCCGGGTTTGACGAAGAAGGCGTCCTGGACCGATTTGCGCGGGATTTCGTCGCGGACGATGTTGAAAGTGATGGGCTTGTCGACGCCGTCGCGGGTGACGACCACTTGCACCGGTGTGCCGCGGGGTCCTTTGAGGATGTCGGCGACTTCGGTGGTGGTGAGGTTCTGGGTGCTCTTGTCGTTTACCGAGAGGATGGTGTCACCGGGGCGGATGCCGGCCTTGTAGGCGGGGGAGCCCGGGAACGGCGCGATGACGACGGTGCGGCGGTTGCGTTCGCTGACGGTCATGCCGACGCCGTAGTAGTGGCCGCGCTGATCTTCGCGGAGCTGTTGGAAGTCGCGGGGATCGAAGAAGCTGGAGTGGGGATCGAGGGTGCGGAGCATGCCGCCGATCGCGCCTTTGTAGATGGCTTTATCGGAAGTAACTTTGTCGGCGAAGTTTTGTTCGACGGTCGAATAAACCTTCGTGAACGTGCGGACGGCCTGCGTGATTTCGTCTTCGTTGGTGGCCGCGTTGGCGTCCGACACGAGGGGACCGACTACGCCACCGAGGACGGAGCAGGTGACGATGACAGCGGGCACAATCCAATTCAGCCGGCGACGAGCGTTGGCCATCGAAGTACCTCCCGATACTCTTTTCAATATAACAGCAAGCGGCTGGTCCGCTGGGCTTACAGGTTCTGACGTGCGTCGTGGCCGTTTCGTTGTGGAAAAGTTTGAACGGCCGGGGAATTCCTAAATTAAGGGGTTTTCCGGTAGCACGGCTCCCAGGGGAATCCTAGACGGCTTTGGAGCGGCGGGCGGCGGCCGGGGCTTCGCGGGTGACCGTTTTGCGCTTGGGCTGTTCGGCCGGAGCCCCGAGACGCTTCACTTGATCCGTGACGCAGACGAGGAACATGGGCTGGTCGGCGTTTTTCAGGATGTCGATGATCGAGTCGTTGTTGGCTTCGAGGTAGATCGACTTGCCGTCGGTGACCAGATGCATGTCGCTATCGGCGCCGAGGATTTCAACGAGGCGCTTGCCCATTTCCTTCTGCAGGAACCGAAGAACGCGGCGAATTTTCTGGAGCGAAAATCCTTTGCGGCGGAGTTCGGCAATGACGGCGATTTCGATGGCTTCTTCGGCGAGATAGACGCGCTTGTGGCCTTCGTGCCGGGGCGATACCACCTTCTGTTCGTCCCACCACTGCAACTGACGGAGGCTTACACCAGTAACTTCGGAGATCTCACTCGAAGTGAATTCTTTGTCGGCCAGGTTCGAATCAATTCGAATCTTTTTTGTTTTGAACATAAAAAGAGAAATCCGTTTACAGCGGGTAAGGTGGACTCCTCGATTGTACGAAACTGGAGATGAATGTCAACGCCCCTAAAAGAGTTATTCCGTCAAGCCTCCGAGGCGATTGCGGTGGAACTGCGGCCGATGTTGCGATTGGCGTTGCCTTTGGTGTTTGCCGAGCTGGGTTGGATGGCGATGGGCGTGGTGGATACGGTGATGGCGGGGCATGCGGGCCGGCAGATGTTAGGGGCTGTGGCGTTGGGGCATGGGCTGTATTACACGTTCGCGGTATTTGGAATTGGCGTGATCTTAGGGCTGGATACGTTGATCTCGCAGGCATACGGGCGGGGGGACATGGCGGATTGCCGGCGGAGCCTGGCGGCGGGGCTGGTGACGAGTGTTTTGGTTGCGCCGCCGTTGATCGGGCTCGTGTGGATGATGGGTCCGGTGATGGATTTCTTCGGGATCGATCCGGCGTTGCGGGATGGGACGCAGGGGTATTTGCGGGCGGTGAGTTGGGGGACGCTGCCGTTGATGTTGTATGCGACGTTCCGGCGGTATTTGCAGTCGCAGAATGTCGTTCGGCCGGTGATGTTTGCGCTGGTGTCGGCGAATGTGGTGAATCTGTTTGGGAACTGGGTCTTGATCTTTGGGAACTTGGGGATGCCGGCGATGGGGGCGGCGGGGTCGGGGTATGCGACGTCGGTGGCGCGTTTGTACATGGCTGGGGTTTTGATGGGGGTGACGGTGGCGCGGGATGGATGGGCGGGATGGACGGCGTGGCCGGGGTGGGACCGGGTGCGGCAGGTGGTGAAGTTGGGTTTGCCGGTAGGGGGGCAGATTTCGTTTGAAGTGGGGGTTTTTTCGCTGGTGACGACGATGCTGGGGGCGTTGGGTCCGGTGGCGTTGGGCGGGCACCAGATTGTGTTTAATGTGGTGAGCGTGACGTACATGATTCCGCTGGGGATTTCGTCGGCGGTGGCGGTGCGGGTGGGGCAGGCGGTGGGGCGGCGGGACGAGGGCGGAGCGCGGCGGGCGGGGTGGGTTGGGATTGGGCTGGGCGCGGGATTTATGACGCTGGCGGGGGTAGTGTTGTGGACGGCGCCGCGGATGGTGGCGGGGCTGTACACGGCGGATGCGGAAGTGGTGGAGACGGCGGCGGCCTGTTTGGTGATTGCGGCGTTTTTCCAGTTGTTTGATGGAATCCAGGCGGTGGCGACGGGGGCGTTGCGGGGGCTGGGGGACACGCGGACGCCGATGGTGGCGCATGGGATTTGTTACCTGGTTGTGGGATTGCCATTGGGGTGGTGGCTGACGTATCCGCAGGGCTGGGGGGCGCGGGGGTTCTGGGCGGGGTTGAGTTTGGCGTTGATTTTGATTGGGATTTGGCTGTTGAGCGCGTGGCGGCGGAAGATTGAGAGGGTTTCGGAATGGAATTAGCGAACTGGTATCTGGCGGATCTGGTGGTGGAGGTGCGGGTGGAGGGCGCCGGTAAGAGCGTTGTCCATTTTGATTTGCATATGGTTCGGGCGAAGGATGCGACGGAGGCCTACGACAAGGCGCTGCGGATTGGGAACGGGAAATCGAAGCAGTATTTGCGGGAGGACGGGAATCTGATTTCGTTCATTTTTCGCGGGTTGAATGATTTGGTTGCCGTCGATGAGGAGTTTGGGGACGGGGCGCGGATCCTGTTCCGTTCGCAACCGGAGATGACGGAAGATGAGATTCAGCATGTGGTGACGCCGCGGGATTATTTGAGGGCGGTGCAGGTGGAGGGGTTCCATGACGACCGAAGCGAAACCATCCAGTGAGTCGATGTTCGACCTGATGCGGACGGTGGTGAAGCGGGTGCCGCGGGGGCGGGTGACGACGTATGGGGATGTGGCGCGGGCGGCGGGGTTTCCGACGTGTTCGCGGCAGGCGGCGTGGTGTTTGAAGAAGTTCGACCCGGGTTTGCCGTGGCACCGGGTGATTGGGAAGGGCGGGAAGGTGTTGTTGCGCGGGGATGGGGGTGTGGAGCAGGTGCAGCGATTGGAGGCGGAGGGGGTGGTGGTGATGGGGACGCGGGTGGATTTGAAGCGGTTTGGGTACGCGGTCCAGCTGGGGCGGGGAAGGTAGAATACGGACATGGCAACCGCTGCAAAGTTGATTACCGTTGCTGAATTCCTGGAGCGGCCGGAGGTTCCGGGCGGCTATGAGGAGTTGCGCCAGGGGGAGATCGTCATGGTTGCATGGCCGAAGCATGGACATACGTCGTTACAGCATCGGATTCGGACGTTATTGGAGCGAATTCTGGACGATTCGTTTGTCGTCGACAAGGAAATGGCATTCCGCGCGCATCCGGAGCATGAGATCCGGCGTGCTGATGTTGGCGTGATTCGCCTATCGCGATGGGACGCGGCGGAGCGGGACGGCTATATCGCCGGTGCGCCGGAGATTGTGATTGAAGTGGAATCGCCGTCGAACACGGCGCGGGAGTTCCGGGAGAAGGAAGACCTGTGCCTGGCGAACGGGTCGATCTCGTTCTGGGTGGTGTATCCGGATCTGCGGGAGGTGACGGTGGCCTATGCCGAGGGGAGCCGTACCTATCGGGAAGGCGACGTGATTGAGTTGCGTGGGCTCGCCGAGGTTCGGGTGGCGGTGGAAGAGTTGTTGGGACCTCGGTAGAACTGATCTGGTCTGATTTGCGTTAGGCTCCGGATATGCACGGGCGAAAGATTGAGGAAGCTACGATCGGCGAGCCGGTTGCAGAGGGTACGGGCGCTCGAAAGCCGGGATCGATGGCGGGTGAGATCTGGATGGCTGACGACTTCGACGAGCTGCCGGCAGATATGGCCGAAGCGTTTGAGGCATTGGCGCCAGACCTTTGAGGCTGTGGTTGATGCCGTCGTGTTTGGGAAACTCGCCATCGTGGGGCAACGCAGCGAGGTGATTGGTTTGCGAATCGGAAACCACGGTGGCCGGATCCTGGTGGCTCCAGTTGACAGGTTACGGGTATGCGCCGGATCAGCCGCCGCCGACGAAGTGGACGATTTCGACCTGGGAGCCGGGGCGGAGTTGGGTTTCCGTCCAAAAAATATTCTTTATTATTGAGCGGTCGAGTTCGACCGCGACGCGATCGCCGGGAATAGCGAGAATGGCCAAAAGGCCAGTAATTGTAGTGCCAGTGGGCACTTGGAGGGGGTCACCGTTGACAACAATTTCAATCATTTTTGTTTCGGGAGGGGGGTAGTAGGCCAGATTCTTGTCAAACCGTAATTTGACGTGGAACTTCCCCGATCATTATATTTTGTAGAGGGTAAACTCTCCCAAAAGAATGCCGACATCCCTGCAAGAAAGCTACATACCCGTTCTCCTGGCGTGGTTATTCGCCATCGCGAACGCGACCGGAGTCATCGTAACCGGGGCCCTATTGGGCAAGCGAGTGCGCAACAAGTTCAAAGACATGCCCTACGAATCGGGCATGGTGCCGATCGGATCGGCGCGCGAGCGATTCAGCGTGAAGTTCTACATGGTCGCGATGCTCTTCATCCTGTTCGATATTGAAGCCGTGTTCCTGTATCCGTGGGCGGTGGTGTATCGCGACCTGAAGTGGTTTGCGTTCACCGAGATGATTATTTTCATCGTTTTAGTCCTGGCGGGATTTTTCTACATCTGGAAGAAGGGCGTACTGGACTGGACGCACGCCGAAGATATCGAACGACGGTCGGCCGCGGGGACGCTGCACAAAGTTCCGACGTTGGACAAGGTGGATCATGCTGCCTGAGATTTTGAAAGAAAACGCTGTCGCCGCCGCGATGGAGCAGGCCGATCCCGGCATGCTGACGGGCGGCAACAATGATCTAAACGAATTAACGCTGGAAGTAGTTCCAGAAAAAATTCTGGACGCGTTGCGGGCGTTGAAGGCGCAGAAGTTCGAGCGTCTGTCGACGGTGACGTGTGTGGACCGGTATCCGATGGAGCCGCGGTATGAAGTGGTGTACCACCTGCAATCTGTTTCGCGGAACCTGTTTGTGCGGCTGAAGTGCCGCGTGAGCGGGGAGAAGGCGGAGATTGTATCGGCAACCGCCGTGTACGCGTCGGCGAACTGGTATGAGCGGGAAGCTTGGGACTTGTTTGGCGTCGTTTTCACGGGCCATCCGAACCTGACGCGGATTATGATGCCTGACTTCTGGGAAGGTCACCCGTTGCGGCGCGACTACCCGGTGCACGGCTTCAAGTACAGCTACCAGAACGAATAACGACATCCGAAAGAGGAGCGCGGCCGCTCTCTTTCCCCGCCTGCCTGACGCTTCGAACAAGGGAGAGCCCCATAACTATGAGCGAGACGCTAACACCCAACGCCGAAACCGAGAAAAGCGGCCATTCACGCCGGATGACCCTGAACATGGGTCCGCAGCATCCGTCGACGCACGGCGTGTTGCGGGTGGTGCTGGAACTGGAAGGCGAAACGGTTTTGAAGTGCACGCCGGACATCGGCTTTTTGCACACCGGTATTGAAAAACAGTTCGAATCGCTGAACTGGCAGCAGGGCATCACGCTGACCGATCGTGTGGATTACCTGGCGAACCTCTCCAACAACCTGGCCTACAGCCTGGCGGTGGAGAAGTTGCTGCAAGTGGAAATTCCGCCGAAAGCCCAATGGTTACGGGTATTGTTGTGCGAATTGACGCGCATCAACAGCCACCTGGTGTGGCTGGGAACGCACTGCCTGGACATGGGCGCGATGACGGTGTTCTTCCTGTGCTTCCGGGAACGCGAAGACATTCTGCGGCTGTTTGAAATGTTCGCCGGGCAGCGGTTGATGACCTCCTACATCCGTGTGGGCGGGCTGGCGCTGGACCCGCCGCGGGGCTGGGAGAAGCGTGTTCGCTCCTTCATGGAAACGCTGCCGAGCCGCGTGGACGAGTACGAAACGCTGTTAAACACGAACCCGATCTGGGTGAAGCGTACCAAGGGCGTGGGCTTGCTGCCGGTGGAAGAGATGCTGGAAATGGGCATGACCGGACCGTGCATTCGCGCGGCGGGGCTTCCGATGGACGCGCGGAAGATGATGCCGTATTCGAGCTACGAGAAGTTCGATTTCAACGTGCCGACCTCGACCGATAACGATGTGTATTCGCGGTACGCGGTGCGCATCGCCGAGATTCGCGAGTCGATCAAGATCATCAACCAGGCGCTGGAGGGGATGCCCGAGGGCCCGGTGCAGACGTCGGCTCCGAAAGTTGTGCTGCCGGAGCGGGAAAAGATGAAGACTCAGATGGAGTCGCTCATCTATCACTTCAAGATTGTGACCGAGGGCATCACTGTTCCGGCGGGCGAAGTTTTCCAGGTGGTGGAATCGCCGCGCGGGGAACTGGGCTACTACATTGTGAGCGACGGCACGTCGAAGCCGTTGCGCGTGCACATGCGGACGCCAAGCTTTGGCAATCTGCAGGCACTGCCGAACCTGATTGAAGACCGTATGATTGCCGATTCCATTGCCATTATGGGCAGTTTGGACTTCGTGCTGGGAGATTGCGACCGATGACCTTTTCGCCTGAATTGGAAGCGCGTTTCGCTGACCTGTTGACACATTACCCGCCCGGAAGGCAGCGCGGCGCGCTGATTCCGATGTTGATGTACGCGCAGGATGAAGTGGGCGCGGTGACGCCGGACCTGATGGAAGAGTTGGCCAAGCGGCTGGGCATTTCGGTGCTGCAGGTGGATGAAGTTGTCGGCTACTACTCGATGCTGCACAAGAAGCCGCAGGGGAAGTACCACATTCAGATCTGCACGAACGTTGCCTGCATGCTGCGGGGTGGCGCGGAACTTTACGAACATGCCTGCAAGAAGCTGGGCGTGGGGCATAAGCAGACGCAGGCGTCGGGCAAATTTTCGTTGGAAGAAGTGGAATGCATCGGGGCCTGCTCGTGGGCGCCGGCGATTCAGGTGAACTACGACTTCCATCACGAAGTGACGGTGTCGCAGTTGGATCAGGTGCTGGAGGGACTGCAGTGAAACTCTATAATCCGCCGAGCCCGTTGGAAACGAAGGTCATCTCGAAGCGGTTCGGGGTGGAGAACTCCTGGCGGCTGGACACGTACCTGGCGACGGGGGGCTTTGAAGCCTTCAAGAAAGTCATGGAATGGACGCCGGACCAGATCATCGATGAAGTGAAAGCTTCGTCGTTGCGCGGCCGCGGCGGCGCCGGATTCCCGACCGGATTGAAGTGGAGCTTCGTTCCGAAGAACGTCGAGGGGCCGAAGTACATTGTCGTCAACGCCGATGAATCGGAGCCGGGGACTTGTAAAGACCGGTTGCTGATTGAGCATGACCCGTATCAGATGATTGAGGGCATTCTCATTGCGGCGAAGGCCGTGGGCGCGACGAAGGGTTGGGTCTACATTCGCGGCGAATACCGCTACCTGATTGACCACTTCGATTCGGTGTTGAAGGAAGCCTACCAGCGCGGGTACCTGGGCAAGAACATTGCCGGGACTGGCTTTGATTTCGACCTTTATTCGCAGACGGGCGCGGGCGCCTATGAGTGCGGGGAAGAGTCGGCGTTGTTGGAATCGTTGGAAGGCAAGCGCGGCGTGCCGCGGATTCGCCCGCCGTTTCCGGCGGTGAGCGGCGCCTTCCAGGCTCCGACGGTTTTGAACAATGTGGAGACCTTCTCCACGGTTCCGGAGATCATCCGGGGTGGCGGGAAGTGGTATGCCGATCTGGGCACGCCGAAGAACGGCGGCACGCGCATGGTGTGTCTGGCCGGTCATGTGAATAAGCCTGGTGTGTACGAAGTGCCGCTGGGTATGAACATGATGTATTTCATCAATGAAATCGGCGGCGGCATGTGGAAGGGCAAGAAGATGAAGGCCACCATTCCGGGTGGCTCGTCGTGTCCGATTCTGCGCGCCGATGAGTGCGATATTCCGATGGACTACGACTCGATGGCCAAGGCCGGCACGATGCTGGGTTCGGGCGGCATGATGGTGATGGACGAGGACACCGATATGGTGAAGATCGCCCTGCGCATCATGCGGTTCTACAAGCATGAAAGCTGCGGCTGGTGCATCCCGTGCCGTGAGGGCACGACGTGGTTGCAGAAGATGCTGGCGCGGATTGTCGATGGCAATGGCGCGATGCGCGATGTGGACATGGTTGGCGAATTGGCCAAGAGCATGTTGGGCCGGACGTTCTGTCCGCTGGGCGATGCGGCGGCGATGCCCACCATTTCGATTGTCGAGAAGTTCCGTCCTGAGTTTGAGGCGTACGTGGCCCGGAATCCTTTCGCTTCCAGCGAACTGGTTCAGGTGGGCTAAGGAGTATTGATGGCGAACATGGTCAAGCTGACGATCAACGATACGGCGGTGGAAGCACCGGCGGGGACGTTATTGATCGACGCCGCCAAGCTGGCTGGCATCGAGATTCCGGCGTTCTGTTACTACGAAGGCATGTCGCTGCAGGCTGCCTGCCGCATGTGCCTGGTGGAGATTGAGAAGGCCCCGAAGTTGATGGCGGCGTGCGTGGTGCCGGTGGGCGAGGGCATGGTTGTGCGGACCGAATCGCCGGCCGTGGTGAAGGCCCGGAAGACCACGTTGGAATTCCTGCTGACCAACCATCCGCTGGACTGCCCGGTGTGCGATAAGGGCGGCGAGTGCGAACTGCAGGACATGGTGTTCAAGTACGGCGCGGGCGAGAGCCGCTTCACCGAAGTGAAGCAGCACGTGCCGGAAAAACAGTGGAGCCCGGTGGTGTTCTACGACGGGCCGCGTTGTATTCTTTGCTACCGCTGCGTGCGTGTCTGTAATGAAGGCATGGGCGTGGGCGCGCTGGGGATTGTGAACCGTGGCGTTGCGGCGGAAATTGCGCCGTCGCACGGGGATCATCTTGAGTGCGACGAGTGCGGTTCGTGTATCGATATCTGCCCGGTGGGCGCGTTGACCAGTGGCGCGTATCGCTACAAGACGCGGCCGTGGGAAATGGAGCACGTCGGCACGGTTTGCACGCATTGTTCCAATGGCTGCAAGACGACGCTGGGTGTTCGGAATAACGAAATTGTTCGCGGGAATAACCGGGACCGCTCCGGTTTGAACGGCGAGTTCCTGTGCGTGAAGGGCCGCTACGCTTTCGACTTCAACCATCATCCGGAACGGCTGCAGGCGCCGTTGATGCGGATTAACGGAAAGCTGGAAGAAGTGAGCTGGGCGCGGGCGCTGCAGGCGGTTGTGGAGAAGTTCAAGGCCGGCGGGAAGGCTGGCGTTGTTGGTTCGACGCGCATCTCTAATGAAGAAGCGTTCCTGCTGCAGAAGTTTGCGCGGACGGCGTTGAAGACCAACAATATCGACCATCACCGGTCGGGCGACGTCGTTACTTTGCTGGACTCTCTGAGCGGCAAGACGGCGACGCTGGGCAACGTGGATGACTGCTACAACTCGAAGGCCGTGCTGATTGTGGGCGCGGACATTTCGCAGCAGCAGCCGTTCCTGGCCAACCAGATTCGCGCGAATTACCGGCATCATAAGGCCGGCATTTATGTGGCGACTTCGGGCGCGGTGCGGGAAGACAAGATTGCCAAGGGCTCGGTGCGGACGACGGACAGCGAATGGCTGGCGGGCGTCGAATCGATGCGCGAGAAGTTGAAGGGCGAATCGGAACTGCTGGTTCTGTTCGGCGACAGCGTGAAGGGCGAAGGCGTCCGGAAGCTGGTTGCGTTCGGCGAATCGCTGGGCATTCCGGTGAAGTACATCTGCCTGGTGGACTACGCCAATTCGCGCGGCGCGATGGACATGGGGCTGCTGCCGGATCTGGGTCCGGGGTATCACCCGGCCGAGGGCGCGGCGGGCATGACGCTGCCGCAGATGATGGCGGCCACCGATCTGGACCTGTTGTGGATCGTGGGCGCCAACCCGTTGGCGCGGCATACGCTGGCTTCGTCGAACGCGTTTGTGGTTGTGCAGGACCTGTTCCTGACCGAGACCGCGCAGCGCGCCGATGTGGTGTTGCCGGCGGCTTCGGCTTATGAAAAGAACGGCACGGTGACCAACGTGACCGGCCAGGTGCAACGTTTGAAGCGCGGCGTGGAAACGGTCGGCGCAAAGACGGACCTGGCGATTATCGGATTGATCGCTCGCGGTATGGGCGTGAATTTGGGCAAAGTGGACGCCGATGTGGTGTTTGCGGAGATCCAGAAGACAGTGCGCGGCTACAATGTGCCGCTGCCGGTGATTGTGACCGGCGGTGCGGCGCAGACGATGCCGGTGAATGGGCGCGTGGCGTCGACGGTGTTGCCGGAGCTGATTCAGTCTTCGCGCGACACGCTGTTCACCACGGGAACGTTGACACGGTATTCGAAGATTCTTAACGAAGTGATGGAAGCTCCCGGCGGGCTGTACCGCTAGGAAGAGACGCAATGGACTACCTCCTCGTATCAGTCATCAAAACTCTCCTGATCGCCCCGCTGTTGCTGGCGACGCTCGCCTACATTGTTTGGGTGGAGCGAAAAGTGATCGCTCACGTGCAGTTGCGCGTGGGTCCGTACTTCGTCGGTCCGCATGGTTTGTTGCAGCCGATTGCTGACGCCGTGAAGCTGTTGACGAAGGAAGACTTTATTCCCAGTGGCGTGAACCACTTCTTCTACTGGGCGGCGCCGTGGCTGGGTTTGATGTTCGCGGTGACGGGCATCGCGGTGATTCCGTTTGGGCCCACGGTGGACATCTTCGGCACGAAGGTGAACCTGGGGCTGGCCGATATCAACATCGGCCTTTTGTGGATTCTGGGCCTGGGCGGCATGGGCGTGTACGGTATCGCGCTGGCCGGTTGGAGCTCCAATAACAAGTACGCTTTGATGGGCGCGTTGCGCTCGTCGGCGCAGATGATCAGCTACGAACTGCCGATGGCGCTGGCGCTGGCGGCTCCGCTGCTGATGTCCAATTCGCTGAACCTGCGGGAAGTGATTGAGACGCAGGCCGGGTTTGTGTACGGCATCATTCCGAATTGGAACCTGTTTACAGGCTTCCAGGTGATTGGGTTTATCGTCTACATGATCTGCGCGTTCGCCGAAACGAACCGCGTGCCGTTCGATTTGCCGGAAGCGGAAAGCGAACTGGTTGCCGGGTTCCACGTCGAGTACTCTTCGATGAAATTCGCCGCGTTCTTCATGGCGGAATACTGCAACATGATCATCGTCTGCTCGGTGGCGACGGCGCTGTTCCTGGGCGGCTGGCACCCGATTGTGCCGCCGGCTGTTGCGACCTTTGTGCCGACGCTGTTGTTCGGCATCTCCGCCGGGTTCCTCTTCTACCACGGCATGAACAACATCCGCCCGAACGACCGGTATTCGTTCCCGTTCTTCGGCGTGGTCTTCGCGGTTCTGGCGCTGGTGTTCCTGATTCCGGGCCTGGGCCCGATCCTGAATTCGCTGTTCTGGTTCTTTGGCAAGGTTGGCTTCCTGCTGTTCTTCTTTATCTGGGTGCGTGCGACACTGCCGCGCTATCGGTACGACCAGCTGATGAAGATCGCCTGGCTGTTCCTGTTCCCGGTAGCGTTGGCCAATCTTGTGCTGACTGCTTTCTGCGTGACGTTGTTTAACAAATAGGGGCATATCAAGAAATGGATCTCGTCCTATTCCTCACTTTCGCCCTCATCGCAGTGGCCTGCGCGATCAACATGTCGCTGCAACGCCATCCGGTTTCGAGCGCGCTGTCGCTGGTCGGCGTGATGGTTTCGCTGGCAGTTTTGTATGTGTTGCTGGGCGCTGAGTTTATCGCCGCGGCACAACTGGTTGTTTACTCTGGTGCCATCATGGTGCTGTTCGTCTTCGTCATCATGCTCCTGAACACCGGTGCTGAAAAGATGTCGAAGAAGGCGGGCACGGCGCATTTTCTGGGCTTCCCGCTGCTGGTGATTCTGCTGGCGGTTGCTTCGTGGGTGATCACCAACGCGACGTCGGCGATGAAGCCGGTGAAGTTCGGCGCGTTCACGGGCGGCGGTCCTCGCGAAGTGGGCTGGGAGTTGTTTACCCGTTACCTGCTGCCGTTCGAAGTGACCTCCATTCTGATTCTGATCGCGATTGCCGGCGCCTACCGGTTGGCCAATAAGGAGATGGATTAATGTACAGCCTCTTCCCACCGGAATTCTTCAAGCTGACGATCCCGTTGTCCGGGTATCTGATTCTGAGCGCCATTCTGTTCACGATTGGCGTGGCAACGTTCCTGTTCCGCCGCAATGTGATTACCGTTTTCATGGCGATTGAGCTGATGCTCAACGCAGTCAATCTGACCTTCGTCACCTTCTCCAATCACTTTGGGAAGGTGGACGGGCAGATCTTTTCCTTCTTTGTGATGGTGGTGGCGGCGGCGGAAGCGGCCGTTGGCCTGGCCATCATTCTGATGGTCTTCCGCAACCGCTCGACGCTGCAGATCGACGACTTCGACACTCTGAAAAACTAACGCACGATGCAACTCTGGCTCATTCCACTCCTCCCGCTGGCAGGCGCCGCCATCAACGGTTTAACCGGGCGCCGCACCAGCAAGACCGTGCAAAGCATGGTCGCCATCGGCAGCGTGCTGCTGTCGTTTTTATGGGTCGTCAAGACCCTCATGGCGTTGATGCCGCTGGAAGAACGCTACGTGGAGCACTACTTCACGTGGATGGCGAGCGGCGCGCTGAATGTCGGGGTTGACTTCGCGGTCGACCGTTTGACGGCGGTGATGCTGTGCGTTGTGACGGGTATCGGCACGTTGATTCATATCTATGCCACCGGGTACATGCACGACGAAGACGGCTACTACCGGTTCTTCGCCTATCTGAATTTGTTCATGTTCTTCATGCTGATCCTGGTTCTGGGCGGCAACTTCCTGTTGCTGTTCGTGGGCTGGGAAGGCGTGGGGCTCTGCTCGTACCTGCTGATCGGCTTCTACTTCCTGAAGAAGTCGGCGAGCGATGCGGGTAAGAAAGCATTTATCGTCAACCGTGTTGGCGACTTCGGCTTCTCGCTGGCGATGTTCCTGATCGTGATCACGTTCGGGTCGCTGGACTTCCCGACGGTGTTCGCCAAGGCGCAGGAGTTGCCGGTGGAACATTCGGCCGGGATTGTGACGGCGATCTGCTTGCTGCTGCTGGTTGGCGCGACGGGTAAGTCGGCACAGATTCCGTTGTACGTCTGGTTGCCGGACGCCATGGAAGGCCCGACGCCGGTGTCGGCCCTCATCCACGCCGCGACGATGGTGACCGCGGGCGTTTATATGTGTTCGCGTTCGGCGGCGCTGTTCATGAAGGCGCCGATTGCGATGGACACGGTGGCGATTGTGGGCCTGGCGACGGCCGTTATGGCCGCGACGATCGGCCTGGTGCAGAACGATATTAAGAAAGTCTACGCGTACTCGACGGTGTCGCAGCTGGGCTACATGTTCCTGGCTGTCGGGCTGGGCGCCTTTTCGGCCGGCATCTACCACGTTGTGACGCACGCCTTCTTCAAGGCGCTGCTCTTCCTGGGCGCCGGTTCGGTGATTCACGCCTGCCACCACGAGCAGGACATGCGCCACATGGGCGGCCTGCGGAAGAAGATCCCGCACACGTTCAACGTGCTACTGATCGCGGCGCTGGCGATTGCCGGCTTCCCGTTCATGTCGGGCTGGTATTCGAAAGAAGAGATTCTGGGCGCAGCGCATCACCACCATATGTGGATGTACTGGGCGGCCTGGGTGACGGCCGGTATGACGGCCTTCTACGTGTTCCGTTCGATCTTCCTGACGTTCTTCGGCGAGTACAAGGGCCACGCGCATCCGCATGAATCGCCCTGGGTGATGATCGGCCCGCTGTATGTGTTGGCGATTCTGTCGGTGGTGGGCGGTTACTTCTTCAACATCCCCCACATCCTGGAGCCGGTGTTTCACGGGATCGTTCCTGAGGGCCACATGGAGCACTCGCTGGCAGATATGATACTGGGCACATCGCCCGGCATCATCGGCATCTTCCTGGCTTACATCGTCTACGTGGCGAAGCCGGGCATGGCCGATTCGATCAAGGATTCGTTTAGCGGTGTCTACAACGTGCTGCTGAACAAGTATTTCGTCGACGAAGCCTACGACGCCACGATCATTCACCCGATCGAGCGCACGTCGCGCAACTTCCTGTGGAAGGTTGTGGACGCGGGCATTATCGACAACGGCTTTGTGCATGGCTTCAGCGGCGCCGCCTATAACTTCGGTGGCATGCTGCGGCACCTGCAGGGCGGGTTGGTCCGGAACTACGCGGCCTGGACGGTCGTCGGAGTTGTGTTCATCTTAGGCGCGCTGACTGTGATGGGAGGTGGCCGATGAATCTCCTCGATATTCTGATCGCGGCTCCGCTGCTTGGTTTTCTGATTACTCTGATGCTGCCGAAGGGCAACGCCGGGCTGATCAAGATGTTCACGCTGGTGTTTTCGATCGGTGTTTTTGCCGCCTCGCTGCTGCTCATCGAGCCGGTGCTGCAACAGCCGGCCGCGATGACCTGGGTGACCGATGCGCCGTGGATTGCGACGCCGGCCATCCGGTATCACATTGGCATGGACGGGGTGAGCCTGTGGCTGGTGCTGCTGTCGACACTCTTGACGCCGATCTCGATCCTTCTGTCGTGGAAGTATATCGACCACCGCGTGAAGGAGTTTTTCGCGTTTCTGTTGCTGCTTGAGTTCGGTTTGATTGGCGTGTTTGTCGCCGTCGACCTGTTCCTGTTCTACGTGTTCTGGGAAGTCTGCCTAGTGCCGATGTATTTCCTGATTGGCATCTGGGGACACGACCGGCGCATCTACGCCGCGGTGAAGTTCTTCCTGTACACGATGGTGGGTTCGGTGCTGATGCTGGCCGCCATCCTCTACATCTACAGCAAGGGCGGGACGTTCGATTACCCGGCGCTGCTGTTGATGATGGAGAGCGGCAAGTTCACGATGACGCATTTGGAAGAGACGCTGTTGTTCCTGGCCTTCTTCCTGGCCTTCGCGATCAAAGTTCCTCTGTTCCCGCTGCACACGTGGTTGCCTGACGCCCACGTGGAAGCGCCGACGGCCGGGTCTGTGATGCTGGCCGCGGTCATGCTGAAGATGGGCACATATGGCCTGCTTCGCTTCTGTCTGCCGATGTTCCCGAACGCCTCTAAAGAGAATGCCAACTGGATTGCCATTCTGGCCATCACCGGCATCATCTTCGGCGCGCTGGTGGCGCTGGTGCAGCCGAACATGAAGAAGCTGGTTGCTTACAGCTCGGTGAGCCACTTGGGCTTCGTTGTACTGGGCCTGTTCAGCGGGAATCAGTGGGGCCTCGATGGGGCTGTCTACGTGATGCTGGCGCACGGTATTTCGACGGGCGCGCTCTTCATGCTGGTCGGGTTCCTCTACGAACGGCAGCACTCGCTGGAGATTAAAGATTACGGCGGCGTAGCGACGCCGGCGCCGTGGCTGTCCACGGTGTTCCTGGTTACGACGCTGGCTTCGATCGGCATGCCGATGTTGAACAACTTCGTGGGCGAGTTCCTGGTTCTGCAGGGCGCCTCGAAGATCAACATCTGGTGGGCGGTATTCGCGGCGACGGGCGTGATTCTGTCGGCCTGCTACATGTTGTGGATGTATCAGCGCACCTTCTTCGGCGAGACGCCGGAGGGCGTGAAGCATCATATGCACGATCTGGGCGCGCGGGAGTGGGCATGTATCGTTCCGCTGCTGGCGCTGATGGTGTGGATGGGCATTTTTGCCCAGTCGTTCCTGCCGTCGATCGGGGCATCGAACAAGAAGATTATTGACCGGACCGCACTTCAGACACAATCGACGACCACCCGCGCGGAGGTCTCCAACCATGGACGCTAAATTCTTCCCTCAAACCGCGGAACTGCTTCGCTTCCTGCCGGAAACCATTCTTACGATCGCGGGCACGTTGCTGCTGGTCCTGGAAGGCTTTAAGAAAGACGAAGATAGCCGGAGCGTGATCTCCACGCTGGCGGCGATTGCGATTGGCCTGGCGATGTATGGAACGGTTGTTGCCTACGACAACCCTGGGCTGGCGTTCAGCAACATGCTCGTCTCCGATGGCTTCGCGGCGTTCTTCCGCCTGGTCGTTTTGGGTGTCGGCCTGTTGACGGTGTTGTGCTCTACGTCCTATTTGGAGCGGGAAAAGTCGAACTCCGGTGAGTTCTACGTCCTGTTGCTGTTCTCGTTGGCCGGGCAGTGCCTGATGGCGGCGGCAAATGAGCTGATCATGGTTTTCATCGGCCTGGAAGTGAGCTCGATTGCGAGCTACATTCTGGCCGGTTACATCCGCGACGATAAGCGTGGGAATGAGTCGGCGTTGAAGTACTTTCTGTTGGGCTCGTTCGCGACGGCGTTCCTGCTGTACGGCGTGGCGTGGGTGTACGGGATGACCGGGTCCACCAACCTGCAGGAGATTCACGGTGCTTTGGAGAAGGGCGTGCCTTCGATGACGATGGTGAGCGCGGCGGTCGGCCTGATGCTTGTGGGCTTCGCGTTCAAGATCTCCGCGGCTCCGTTCCAGGTTTGGGCGCCGGACGTTTACCAGGGGGCTCCGGCTCCGGTGAGCGGCTTCCTTTCGGCCGGGCCGAAGGCCGTGGCTTTTGCGGTGATGATCCGCGTGTTCCAGACCGCGTTTGGTTCGCTAATGCCGAAGTTGGAACCGGTGCTGTGGGTGATGGCGCTGGCGACGATGACGATCGGCAACTTCGCGGCGATGTGGCAGAACAACATCAAGCGTATGCTGGGCTACTCCTCGATCGCCCACGCCGGCTATGTGCTGGTGGCGGTGACGACGCACAGCATCACCGGTACGGCGGCTGCGATGTTCTATCTGGCTGCTTACGGCATGATGAACTACGGCGCGTTCGCGATTGTGACGCATGTGGCCGGTAAGGGCGAAGAGCATGTGACGTTGGATCACATGAAGGGCCTGAGCCAGCGGCAGCCGGCAGTGGCGGCGATGTTGACGATCTTCCTGTTGTCGTTGATCGGCGTACCGTTGACGGCGGGCTTCTTCGGCAAGTTCTACATCTTTAAGTCGGCGATTGATTCGCACATGTACTGGCTGACGGCGCTGGGGTTGTTGAACTCCGCGGTGGCCGCCTACTACTACCTGCGCGTGCTGGTGGTAATGTACATGCACGAGTCGGAATCGACGGAGCCGGTGGAAGCGATTCCTGGCGGGCTGAAGATTACGATGTGGCTGACGGCGGCGATGACGCTGGTTCTGGGCGTGTTCCCGGGGCTGGTGTTGGACTTCGCCACCAAGTTCGCGGTGCTGGGTAAATAACAGCTAGCCGAGAATATCGAGCAAGTGTTGATCAAGCTGGGTGGCCGTTTCGGCCACCTTTGCGTTTATGGCGTGGGCGTTTTTCGCTTCGAGCAGCGCCACCACTTCGGCGCTCAAGTCCACGACATCTTCGGGCGCGGAGGCGTCTCCCGCCAGGGGGAGACGGGCGAGCCGTTCGGCGGCGCGTTGGACGCGCTCCTCGGCTTTTCGCATGCCCTCCGTAGCTGTCGGAATCAGACTCATTCAAGAGTCATATCGGAAGTGCGTGTGAACTCTTGAACTTTTTTTTAGCCGATCGGCTCACCCATCAAAAAGACGACCGCGTGTTGCGAGGCCTTCTTGTAGATGGGCTCCAGCGCGTCGAGCAGCGGGCGCTGGCCTTGCCAGAACGGAAATGGTCCGAGGCGGCGAGGAAGCGCGCAGGAGGTCGGTGGTGGGGTGACATCGCCCATCACCTCTTCCGGCAGGCGGACGGCGCCTTTCCAGTAGGTGTCGGGATCGAGCGGCAGCGGCTGCTTCGGGTCCTCCGGCTTTTCTTCCGGACCTTCCATTTTGCTGAGATGCTCGCCTTCGCCGTTGGTCAGCTGCGGCAACTGCTTTTCGATCATCGCCAGCAGTTTTTCGCGGCGCATCCCGCGGAGAGCGAAGAGGAGAAACGGGTCGCGATCGAACTCTTCGCCGAGGAGCAGATAGACGGCGGCGCAATGCTTGCAGGGGTTGGCCGTGTCCGGGCAGGTGCACTGCGCCTGCAGGTCGCCTTCGGCGGCGGGGTAGAGGGAGAGGCCCTCCTCCTCGAAGATCTCTTCGATATCGGCCGGCATTTCCCCAGCCAGCAATCTGGCGGAGAACACGGCCTGTTCGGCCAGGCGGCCGGCGATCTTGGACCAGTCGGCTTCCGGGAGCGTGTGGATCTTGACGTCGATTTCGTAAGGCTTAGGGCGTGAACCTTGCACGCGCGCGATGACTTGCCCCTCTTCGATCTGAATCGAAAGGACGTGTCCCTTCTTGGCGTACTCCCGGCCACGATTGAGCCGCGAGCCCATGTCGAAGCTCTCCAACACTTCGATCCAGCGGCGGGCCCACCAGTTTTCGCCGAACTTGCCGCCCTTAGACTGTGCCTTGATACCGGTGGCGCGTTGGGGTTGGCGGCCGTAGGGGTTGAAGGTGCTTTTACCGCGCGTCGACTGGCGCTGGCCGGTGTTGCGCGCATTGCGCTGCGGGGGGCCCTGGCGGCGTCCGCGGTTGGCGGGCGGAGCGGCGGACCGGCGGTTATCGTTTTGGGCGGCGGGTGGGGGCGGCGGCGGTGCGGCGGCGACTGGCGCTTCCGTTACAATGGGCGAGCCTTCAGCGGGCGCGGCTGCGCCTTCGCCTTCCGGTTTCGCTCCACGGCGCGGCCGGAAGAATTTCCGGCGGCCAAATCCGCGGCCCTTGCTGCCTCCGCCGCCTCCGCCGCCGCGGCCACGGCCCCCGCGTTCGTTCATCAGCCTTCCTCCACAGCCTCTCCGCTCAACGCGAAGACCGACTTCAACTCTTCGTTCGACAACTCGGTGATCCACTGCTCACCGCTGCCGATGACTTCCTGCACGATGCCTTTTTTGCGCTCGATCATCTCGTCGATCCGCTCTTCGAGCGTGCCGACGCAGACGAACTTGTGAACCTGTACGTTGCTCTTCTGGCCGATGCGGAAGGCGCGATCGGTGGCCTGGTCTTCCACGGCCGGGTTCCACCAGCGGTCGAAGTGGAAGACGTGGTTGGCGCGGGTGAGGTTCAACCCGGTGCCGCCGGCCTTGAGCGAAAGGATGAAAATACGCGGCCCATTGGACGCGGCCTGGAAGCGCTCCACCATGAGTTCCCGCTGCTTCTGGGGCGTGCCGCCGTGGAGGAAGAGCACCTCTTCTCCGTAGCACTGCAGCAGGTGGTGCTGCAGGATTTTGCCCATTTCGGTGAACTGGCTGAAGACCAGGGCGCGGTCGCCGGAGGCCATCACCTCTTCGAGCATTTCCGTCAGGCGGGCGAGTTTGCCGCTGCGGCCGGTGGCGGGCGACCCGTCGCCCAGGAAGTGGGCGGGGTGGTTGCAAACCTGTTTGAGCTTGGACAGCGTTGCCAGAATGACGCCGCGCCGGCCAATGCCGTCGGCGGTTTCGATGAGGCGGTAGGCGTCCTTGGCCACCTTCTCGTAGAGTTCGGCCTGCTCCTTGGTGAGGGTGCAGAAGACCTTGTTCTCCATCTTTTCGGGAAGGTCGGCGATGATGCTGGTGTCCGTCTTCAAACGGCGCATGAGGAACGGCGCGGTGAGCCGGCGCAGGTTGCCGGACATGGATGGGTCGCGGCCGGTCTGAATGGGGATGAAGAACGTTTTGCGGAAGTGGTCGCGCGTGCCGAGGAAACCGGGGTTGAGGAACTCCATCACCGACCACAACTCGCCCACGTTGTTTTCAACGGGCGTGCCGGTGAGGGCGATGCGGTAGTCGCCTTCGAGCGATCGCGAAGCGCGCGCCTGGCGCGTCTCCGGGTTTTTGATGTTCTGCGCTTCGTCCAGCATGATGCCGGACCACTGCACACCTTTAATCGCTTCCAGATCGCGCTGCAGCAGACCGTAGCTGGTGATAACGAGCGTGTGCTTATAGGCGAGCTTGGTGAACTCGTCGCCCTTTTCGCGGTTGATGCCGTGGTGCAGCAACACCTTGAGTTTGGGCGTGAAGCGGGCGGCTTCCTTCTGCCAGTTGCCAACGACGGACGTGGGGCAGATGAGCAGGCTGGGCCGGGTGACGCCTTCTTCGCGATCGAGCTGCAGCAGTGCCAGCGCCTGAATGGTTTTGCCGAGACCCATGTCGTCGGCGAGGCAGGCGCCCAAACCCCACTTGCGGAGGAACTTGAGCCAGGAGTAGCCGCGGATCTGGTACGGACGCAGCTTGCCCTTGAAATCCTTGGGCGGCGGCAGATCTTCGAGAACCGTGCGGCCTTCCAGTTGATCGAGCAGGCACTTCACCCAGCCGGTGGCGATGACGCCTTCGATGGCGAGGGCGGCGTTGGTGTGATAGTTGCCGAGCGCCATCTGAATGACTTCGCGCACAGTGGCGTGGCCGGTTACGTTGCGGCGCCAGAAATCGAGCGCGATGCTGATCTCCTCCGGCGTGACGTGCACCCATTGGCCGTGCACCTTGCATAGCGGTGAGCGGAGGCGCTCCAGTTCCAATAGCTCTTCGCGGCTGACAAGCTCTTCGCCGATGGCGATGCGCCAGTCGAATTCGAGGATGAAGTTGAGCGACAGCCCGCCTTTCGGCGGATCGTCGTCGCTATGGACCTTGGCCCGGGCGCTGAGGTGCGAACGCGTGCCGTCTCGGGACCACCACACGGGAAGCTGAACGGCGAAGCCGCCCTGTTCGAGCGAGATCGACCGCTGGTTCAGGAAGTCGTAGGCGCCCTGGGTGTCGAGTTCGAACCCGGTGGGGACGGAGGCGCGGAGGCTGCTTTCGATGCGCGGTACGATGGCGGTGGCCTGGGTCAGCGACGTCAGCAGGAACTCGAGAGTGGGCTGGCGGGTGACGCCGGGGAGCCGGTCGCCGGAGCCGATCTGTTCGGCGCGCAGGAGATTATCGGGATTGTCGACGCTTTGGACCAGATAGCGGACCATCCACGTGCCGCTGTCCTCGGCTGGTTCTTCCAGTCGGAAGCAGAGGCGGAAGGGAGCGTCAGCGGTCAACGCAACCGGGCGGCGCCATTGGCGGACCTGCGTGGCGATGCGGGAAAGTTGGTCGGGGTAGCCCTGGACCAACCCGTCCTGGGTGGCAAGGGCGTGGAGCCAGCGGTCGTGCGGGCTCTTGCCCCGGGGCGGATTCTGGCCGGAGAAGGAGCCGCGGACGAGGTCGTCGACCATCCAGGCGACGAAGGCGTCGAGCACGATGCGAGACGGCGTGACGGGCGGGTTGTTCTCGTCGAAGCTGATGGCGCGGGCGGCGGCGGGCATGGCGGCGGCGAGCGCGGCCAACCGGTGCCCTTCCATGCCGGGGTAGACCGGGGTCCACTGAGCGGCGAAGCCTTCTTCGACGGCATCCATATCGGGCAGGAACTGCTGCCGGGCCACCATACCCCCGGCAAAACGGAGGGCGGAGATCCAGAATGTTACATCGAGGCCGACCATGAGGCCGGGCCGGATGACTCGCTGGCCGAAAGTGGCGGCCAAAAAGTCGACGGTCTCCTTTGGCCCTAATTGCATACTTGCAATGGACCATGGCGCCATGGTGAGCGTATCGTATTCGGGATGCTCGGCGATCAGCGCGCTTGAAGCGAGAGGGCCGCTGGGAGCGCTGGGCGCCCACAACACGGCTCGCTGCATCTTCAACTTGGCTAGTTCCCCGCAGTAGGGCAGCGAACTCAGCACTTCGCGCAACAGAACGGGCGGCGCACCATATGGGTAATCTTGCGGTCCACCCCGTTGCGGCTTTCCTTGTCTAGCCGCCCCGTTGTCCTGTCGATGATCTGCCGAAGCCTCCAGCCAGATGGAAAAGTAGCCGTCGTGAACGCCGGCGTGAAGGATCAGCATGAAAGAACTGTCTTCTCATAGATACCACGAACGAGACCCACTTAACGGGGCCCTCTTCGCGTATCGATTCAGGACAGCAACTTATGACGAACGAATTTACTTCCGCGCCGCCTCCGCAGGCGCTGATTATGGACACTGTTTTTGGCTTTTTCCGGGCACGCACGTTGCAGGTGTTTGCCGAGTTAGGCGTGGCCGACGCGATTGCCGCGGGCCGTGACCCCGGCGTGACTGATCGCTTCCTGCGCGCCGCGGCGGCGCTGGGGTTGTTGCGTTCGATGGACGGCGGCTATCAACTGACGCCGCTCGGCGAGGCGTTGCGGGGCGATGTGCCTGGATCGATGCGCGGCTTCGTGGCTGCGGTGCTGGGTGGCGGGCACTACCGCGGTTGGGGGTCGCTGGCCGAGGCGGCGCGCACCGGTGAATGCGCATTCGACAAAGTGCATGGCGAAGATATCTGGTCGTACTTCACGAAGACCAATCCGGCGGAAGGGCATATGTTCAACCAGGCCATGGCCGGCAGCAGCGCGATGATCGTGCAATCGGTTCTGGCGAATTATGTGTTTCCGGAGCGGGGGTTGTTTGTCGATGTGGCCGGCGGCAATGGGATGATGCTCTCGGCCATTTTGCAGGCCCGGCCGCAGGCGCGAGGCATCGTCATGGACCTGCCGTTCACCGCGCCTGCCGCCGCGGCCACCCTGGCGGCGCAGGGCGTTGCGGACCGGTGCGAATTTGTGGCTGGCGACTTCTTTCAAGGTGTACCCGCTGGTGGCGACCTCTACGCCATGAAGTGGATTCTCCATGATTGGAACGACGAGCGGGCCGGGGTCATTCTGCGCGGTGTGCACCGGGCGATGCCCGCGCCTGCGAAGTTGTTGTTGGTGGAGGCGGTGGTGCCCGAAGGCGATGACGCGCAGTTTGGCCGTATGATGGATCTCAACATGATGGTGATGTGCGGCGGAAAAGAGCGCACGGAATCCGAGTGGCGGCAGTTGTTAAATGCCCATGGATTTGCCCTTTCGCGCGTTGTGCCGATGCCTGGGCCTGTATCTTTATTGGAGGCGGTGAAGCAACAATGAATATCTCTCCCGAACGTATTTTCGGCATGATGCAGGCGCACATGCAGTCGGCGGCGCTGAAGGGCGGCATTGACCTTGGCCTGTTCACGGCCATTGGTGCTGGGGCCACTACCGTCGCGACGATTGCCGAAGCGTGCGGCGCCAGCGAACGCGGGACACGTATTCTGTGCGACTACCTGACGGTGGCGGGGTTGCTGACGAAGACCGATGGCGTCTATGGCTTGACGCCCGAATCGGCGGCGTTCCTGGACCGGAAATCGCCCGCCTATCTGGGTTCGGCGGCGCAGTTCATTAGCCACTCTATGAATATGAAGGCGGCGGCCGATGTGGCGCAAACGGTGCGCCAGGGCACGACGCTGCTCGACGGTCGCGAGTATCTCGACATCGAGAATCAGGTGTGGGTGGACTTCGCCGAAGGCATGATGCCGATGATGTTCCCCGCGGCGCAGTTCATGGCCGCGCAGTTGGAATCGCCGAAGCGGTTGTTGGACATCGCGGCGGGGCACGGGATCTTTGGCGTGCTGGCCGCGGCGCGGCTTCCGGAGTTGCAGGTGGATGCTCTCGACTGGCCGGCCGTGCTGGCCGTGGCGGAAAAGAACGCGCAGAAGTTCGGCGTGGCGGATCGTTGGAATAAGCGCGAGGGCAGCGCGTTGACGATGGAATTTGGCGAAGGCTACGACGTCATCTACCTCACCAATTTCCTGCACCATTTCGACGCTGCTGAATGTACGGCGATTCTTGGCAAGTGCCGCAAGGCGTTGCGCCCAGGCGGCGTGTTGGCGACGCTTGAATTCGTTCCGAACCCGGACCGCGTGAGCCCTTCGGCCTCGGCTGCCTTCAGTATGACGATGCTGCTCAACACGCCCGCCGGCGACGCGTATACACAGGCGGAATTGGAAGCAATGCTCCGCGCCGCCGGGTTCACCGACAACGTCCTGCACCAGGTGCCGGCGAGCGCCCAGCAACTGATCCTGAGCCGATAAGCCCGATCTGAGTAAAATAGTCGGCAGTGAGAACTGCCATCCCTTTCCTTGCGTTCCTGTTGCTGGCCGCGCAGAAAGACCCGCGCGCGCCGGGGCCGGAGTACTTTTCTTCGCAGGTTTTGCCGGTGCTGCATAAGGCGAATTGTGAGGGTTGCCATAGCGGCGGGGGCGTGGCGGCGGGCACAAGGCTGCGGTTCCCGGAAGGGGAATTGTCGAAAGACGAATGGACCCGCTTCGGCCTGTCGATGCACACGCTGGTGAATCGCGCCGATCCAGGGCAGTCCGTGCTTCTCCACAAACCCACCAAGCGAGTTGCCCATTCCGGCGGTCAGCGCATCGCGCCCGGCAGCGCCGATGAAGCGGTGTTGCGCACATGGGTGGACTATCTGGTGTCCAACACCAAGCCCGGCGACAAGTTCGAAATCGCCGAGCGGCGCGGCGTCGCGAAACCGGTGCTGCGCCGGCTGACCAACACGCAGTACAACAACACGGTGCGCGACCTGCTGGGCGACGACACGCGCATGGCCGAACAGTTCCCGCCGGAAGATTTCGTCAACGGTTTTCGCAATCAGTTCCAGTCGCAGAGCGTCTCCCCGATGCTGGCCGAAGCCTATGCATCCGGCGCGGAGAAGCTGGCTAAGAGCGCTTTCCGCGGCGGCGATACGCGAGGGCTCGTGCCCTGCAAAGACACCACGCCGGCCTGCGGCGGGAAGTTCATTCGCGATTTCGGCAAGAAGGCGTTCCGCCGCCCGCTGGCCGCCAACGAAGAAGCGCGCTACTTGAAACTGTGGGTCCTTGGCGGCGCGCAGATGGTGGTGGAAGGGATGTTGCAATCGCCCAACTTCCTGTTGCGGACGGAGAACGGAGCTGAGCCCGCTTGGCGTCCCTTTGAAACCGCCAGCCGTTTGTCATATGCACTGTGGAATTCGATGCCCGATGCCGAGTTGTTCCGGGCGGCCGCGGCTGGAGAATTGGCTTCGACGGCAGGTGTGGAAAAGCAGGCGCGGCGCATGTTGCGTGATGCGCGCGCGCGATCCACGGTGGATGAGTTCACGACGGAGTGGATGCGGTTCGACCGGTTAATGGGCGCGGTGAAAGAGCGCGCGTCGTTCCCGATGTACACGCCGGAGTTGGCCGTTGCGATGACCGAAGAGACCCGCAAGCTGGTGGAGCATCTGGTTTGGAACAATCAGAATTTCATGGAGCTTTATTCGGCCGATTATGCGTTCGTCAGCACCACGCTGGCTAAGCTCTACGGCGTGCCGGAGCCCGGCACGGAATTCGCCAAAGTGAAGCTGCCGGACGAGACCGAGCGGGCCGGCGTGTTGGGGCAGGCGCTGTTCCTCGCCGCAACGGCGAAGCCGGCGGAGACGTCGCCAACCGCGCGCGGGCTCTTCGTGCGCGAACAGTTCCTCTGCCAGGAAGTGCCGCAGCCGCCGCCCGGTGTGAATGCGAATCTGCCGCTGAATACGAAGGAACGGCCGATGACGAATCGCGAACGGCTGGCGGTGCACTTGTCCAACGACAGCTGTGCGAGTTGCCATACGCTCATCGATCCGATCGGCTTTGGTTTCGAGAAGTTTGACGCCGTTGGCCAACGGCGCGAGAAATTGAAGATCACCTTCACGCCGGAAAGAAAAGACAAGGGCAAGCCGGAAACGGTGGCGTTGGACTTCGATACGAGCGGCCACATCGCAGGCGCGCCCAACTCGGCTTTCCGCTCGCCCCGCGAATTGGGTACCATCTTGGCAGGGAACAAACAGTGCCAGGAGTGCGTGGTGAAGCAGTTGTTCCGCTATTATCAGGGCCGTATGGAGAAGGCGGGCGATGCCGCTGTGATCCGCCGGTCGTTTGAAGATTTCCAGAAGTCCGGTTACCACTTTCAGGAGTTGATGGTTTCGCTGTTGAAGTGGTCCGTATTCCCGCCCGAGTCCTGACACGGAGTTTGAAACGATGCCTTCCGTCCACACGAAAGACCGATCCCTGCCGCGCCGGATGTTCCTGCGGAGCCTAAGCGGTGTCACCATTGGCCTGCCCCCGCTGGCGGCGATGTTTAACTCCACTGGCACCGCGTTTGCGGCTACGCCGAAGGCGGAGATTCCCACGCGCTTCGTGCTCTGGTTCAACGGCAACGGCGTGGTGGAGAAGTATTGGATTCCCTCCGAAACCGGCGCGGAGTTTACGATGACGCCTTGTCTGGCGCCGCTGGCTCCGTTCCGTAATGACATTCATGTTGTGACTGGTCTCGATAATCCGGCCGCGCGCTTGCCCGGACCCGGTAACGACCATCACCGCTCCATGGCCGCGCTGATGAGCGGCACGCAGTTCACCGGCCGCGGTTCCGGCGGCGCGTCCATCGATCAGGCCATCGCGGGGCGCGTTGGCGGGGAGAATCGATTCCGGTCTCTCCAGATCGGCGTGTCGCAGGAGTCCTTCGGCGAAAGCATTCAGCGCAACATGAGCTGGGCCGGGTACGACCGTTCCCTGCCGCCGGAGATGCTGCCGAATAAGTTGTTTGACCGATTGTTCGGCGCGCGCGACGCGGGCTGGATTTCGCGGAAGAAGAGCGTGCTGGACGCCGTGCAGGAAGATGCCGCGGGGTTGGCCAAGGCTCTTGGACAAGAGGACCGTACGCGGCTGGACGAGCACTTGTCGTCGATTCGCGACGTCGAACGCGCCATCGCCAGCCTCCCGCCGAACTACCGCCGCGTTGACCCGCCGGAGTCCGAAGGCGACATGAAAGATTGGCCGCGTATTGCGAAGTTGCAAAGCGATCTGCTCGCACACGCCTTCGCCAGCGGGCAGACCCGCGTGGCGTCGTATATGTTGACCAAGTGCCAGGGTCTGGCCCGATTCCCCTGGCTTGGCTACACCGCCGCGCGCCACCACGACTACACCCACCGCGACGGCAAAGCTCCCGGCTACGACGGCCCCGATGGCCAGCGCGTGATGCGTGATATCTGCCGCTGGCACGTCGAAGAGTTCGCCTACCTGATCGGCAAATTGAAGTCGATCAAAGAGGGCGATGCCACCGTGCTCGACCGCACCTCCCTCGTCTTCGTTCACGAACACGCCGAAGCCAACGACCACAAGAACAACGGATACTCGGTCATTGTCGCCGGTCACGCCGGCGGGCTTCGTACCAACATGCACACCCGCTCCACCGGGACCGTCAGCGACCTCTACCTAGCGGTTGCTAACAAAGCCATGGGCGCGAGCTTGAAGACCTTCCCCTCGGCCACGAAAGAAATCCAAGGGATCTTCGCCTGAGATGCTCACTCGCCGGAATTTCCTGCGAGCGCTGAGCGTCTCGGCGATGGCCCAGCCGGCCAAACGTCCCAACGTCCTTCTTATCCTCGCCGACGATCTGGGCTTTGAAACCCTCGGCTGTTACGGCGGCAAGAGCTATCAGACGCCAGCGCTCGATCGCCTCGCCAGTGAAGGCGTGCGCTTCAACTACGCCTTCTCCCAACCCCTCTGCACGCCTACGCGCATGCAGTTGATGACCGGCCAGTCGAACTTTCGCAACTGGCGAGCCTTCGGCATCATGGACCCGAAGGAGCGCACCTTCGGCCATCTTTTCAAGGAAAACGGCTACCGCACCGCCATCGCCGGCAAGTGGCAGTTCTGGAGTTACAACCCGCCCGATTTCGAACCCGAATGGCGCGGCAAAGGTAAGCGCATTGAGGACGCCGGTTTCGAAGAATACAGCGTCTGGCACGCCGCGCACACCGAGGACAAGGGCTCCCGCTACGGCGACCCTACTTACTACGAAAACGGCCAGCTCTTCAAGAACCAGAAGGACAAATACGGCGACGACATCTCCGCCGACTTCCTGCTCAAATTCATCGAAAAACACAAGGCCGAACCGTGGTTCGTCTACTTCCCCTTGGCCCTGACTCACGCCCCGTTCACGCCCACGCCGAAGAGCGCCGATTGGAACACCAACAAGCGCCTGAAGAACGACACCAAGTATTTCAAGGATCAGGTGGAGTACATGGACGGCATCATCGGCCGCATGATTCGCCGGCTGGATGAACTGAACCTCAGCGACAACACGTTGGTGCTTTTCTTCGGCGACAATGGCACGTTGAACACGATCAAGTCGAATCTCAACGGGCGCGAATTCCAAGGCGGCAAAGGCGAGACCACCGAAGCCGGCATGCGCGTCCCGCTCATCGCTCGCTGGAACGGCCGCGTGAGGCCGGGCCGCGTGAGCGACGACCTCGTCGACTCCTGCGATTTCCTCCCGACAATTTGCGAAGCCACCGGCGTCTCTCCCAAGTCCATGGGCCCGCAGGACGGCCGCAGTTTCCTGCCTCAACTCAAGGGCGAAAAAGGGCACTCGCGCGAGTGGATCTACAGCTGGTATGACCCGCGCCCCGGGCACGATAAAGAGCGCTGGACCAAGACTGACCGCTTCGTCTTCGACCGCCGCTGGAAGCTATACGAAGATGGCCGCCTGTTTGATTGGGCGGCCGATCCGTTGGAAAAGAATCCGGTCCAGAACCCGGCTGTGAAAAAGAAGTTCGAAGCGGTACTGGCCCGTTACAAACGCGAAGAAACTACTTTGCGTTCGCGGCCATAGTGGCCTGGAACTCTTCGTAGCTGCCTTTGAAATTGGTGAACACGCCGCCATCCAGATGCCAGATCCGCGTCGCGGTATCGGCCACCAGGTCTTCGTCGTGCGTCACCAGAATCACGGTGCCTTCGTACTTCTGAATCGCGAAGTTCAATGCGTTGATGGCTTCCAGGTCCAAGTGGTTCGTCGGTTCGTCCATGATCAGGAAGTTCGGTTTTTCCAGCATTAACCGGCAGAAAATCAACCGCGCCGCCTCGCCACCGCTCAGCGCCTCGGTCGGCTTCATGCCTTCTTCACCGGCAAACAGCATCTGCCCCAGCACGCCGCGGATCTCCTCGCGGCTGGCTTGCGGGTCGAACTGGTGCAGCCATTCGTGCGCGATCATCCCGGGCGTAATCGTCTCGCGGTGGTCCTGCGCAAAGTAGCCGATCTGCACTTCGTGGCCCCACGTCACCTCGCCCGTGCCGTTGGCCAAATCCGGCTCTTTATCGAACGGCCCCGGCCCATTCGCCATCAGTGCCTTGATCAGCGTGGTCTTACCGGCGCCGTTGCGGCCCAGCACCGCGATCTTCTCGCCGCGTTCAAACATGCCCGTGAAATTGGTGAAAATCTTGTTCGTGTCGTAGGCGCGGCTGAAGTCTTTCACCTCCAACGGCACGCGGCCGCTGGGGCGCTTCATGTGGAACTTGATGAACGGCCGAGCGATGTTTGAACGCGACAGGTCGCTGGTCTGCAGCCGTTCCATTTCCTTCTTACGCGACTGCACCTGGCTGGCGCGCGTACCGGCGCTAAACTTCTGCACGAAGTCCTGCAGTTGGGCGATCTTCTTCTGCCGCTGCAGGTTGTCCGCTTCAATGCGCGCGCGCACCTGCGTCTTCGCCAGCACCATGTCGTCGTACCCGCCGGGGTAGGTGATGATCGTCTCGTAGTCGATATCGGCGATGTGCGTGCAGACGCTGTTCAGGAAGTGGCGATCGTGCGAGATGACGATCAGCGTGCCCTTGTAGCTGTTGAGGAACGTCTCCAGCCAGTGCACTGAATCCAAATCCAAGTGGTTCGTCGGTTCGTCCAGCAGCAGCGCTTCCGGGTTGCCGAACAGCGCCTGGGCCAGCAGCACGCGCACCTTCTGGCCGCCCTGCAACTCGCTCATCTTGCGCTCGCTCACTTCGTCCGGAATACCGAGACCCTGCAGCAAAATAGCCGCGTCGGAGTCGGCCGAATAGCCGTCTTCTTCGCCCACAATCCCTTCCAATTCGCCCAGCCGGATGCCGTCATCGTCGGTCATGTCGGCTTTGTCGTAAAGGATTTCGCGCTCCTGCAGCGCCGCCCACAGCCGCTTGTTGCCCATGATCACCGTGTCGATCACACGGAATTCATCGTAGGCGAACTGGTTCTGGCTGATGACGCCGAGCTTGCCGGGCTTGAAAACATTGCCTTTTTGCGGTTCCGACTCCCCGCTCAGCAACTTCATAAACGTCGATTTACCGGCGCCGTTGGGCCCAGTCAAACCGAAGCGGCGGCCCGGTTGGAACGCGGTCGTCACTTCTTCGAACAGAATTTTTACGCCGAAGCGCATGGAGACATTGCTTACAGAAATCATTCCGATATGGTCTTTGTGGGGAAAAAAGAGGGGAGAGTGCGAACTCTTCAACCATTATAGGGGCGTTCAGGAGCGCCCGCCCACAATCCCCTTGCCCAATTCGAACCGCCGGCCCACCTGCGCAATCGTCATCCGCTCCGCCGGCAACCCCATCAGCTGCCGCAATCGCATCGTGGACTCCACGCCCGTGCAGTGTGCCGCCAGGAAATACTGAATGCCCAACGGCGCCAACTGCTTCGCCGTCCACGCCAGCTTCTCCTCGTTCGCATCGAACAAATGGAACCCGCCGATCACCGCATGCACCGGCGCCTCCCGCACCACCTTCCGCGCATACGTCAACGTGTTCACAATCCCCGCGTGCCCGCAACCGCTCACCACCACCAGCCCCTGCGCCGTATCAATCACCAGCGCCTGGTCCTCCGGCAGCGTATCTTCCGCCTCCGCGCCATCCATCCGCACCCGCGTCGCGCCCGACCAGTTTCGCTCGTTATGCACCCGCGGCACCGGCCCGGTCAGCCACGCCCCCGGAGCAATCTCAGTAGGCTTATCAATCTCCCGCAGTTTCGCGCCCGTTGCCTCGTATTCACCCTTCATCAATACAAAATCGTTCGCCGGCATCCGCGGCAGCAGGATCCCTTTCCCGCCAAACGCCGTCGAAATCGCCCGCTTATCGCGCCCCATCACATCGCGACGCAACGTCACCAGCCCGCCCGTATGGTCCCGATGGTGGTGCGTCAGAATCACATTCGGCACGCCCGCCAGATCCATCTTCATCTCACGTAGATTGTTCAGCACCGTCTCCGGGCGGTTGCCCGTGTCGAATAGCGTGCGCGCGCCGTCAATCTCCACTATCGCCGCGAAGCCCCACTCGCCCGTGAAGCCGCCCGACAGCATCGTCGACAACACCGTCACGCCAACACTGCGCGCCGGCGCGGCGCCGGTCGCCGCTCCGGCAAGTAAACTAAGCGCGGCCCTTCGCGTGATTGTCGAGGATAAATTCACAAGCCCTCACTGTTAACGCCATCATCGTCAACGTCGGATTCGAACAGCCCGACGACACCCACGCCGCCCCATCGGTGACGAACAAGCTGTTCATCTCATGCGTCTGGCACCACTTGTTCAACACGCTCTTCTTCGCGTCCGTGCCCATGCGCGCCGTGCCGATTTCGTGAATACAGAACCCCGGTACGCTCGGCGTCTTCCCGGTCACTTGTACGTTCTTCGCGCCCGCGGCCTCCAGCATCTCCGCCGCCTCAATCTTCCCATCCGCCCACAGCCGCAACTCGTTATCGCCCCACCCGGCATTGATCTTCAGAATCGGTACGCCCCACGCATCCACGCGCGTCTTGTCGATCTCGACGCGGTTCTCCTTCCGCGCCAAACACTCGCCCCACAGGCCAATGTTGATCCCCCACTGCCCCTTCCGCACCGCGTCTTTATACTCTTTCCCAAAACCCGGCGCGCCGAAGTTAAACGAGGGCGACGACCCGCCCTGATACCCATACCCGCGGATAAATCCGTTGGTCGTCTTCTCCTTCACATTCCGGAACCGCGGTACATAGATCCCGTTCGGTCGCCGCGGCGGCCCGGCCCACGGCCGCGCCTCAATCTCCGGCATCGTCCCCGCCGCTCCGCCCTGATAGATGTGGTCCATCAGGTACCGGCCCAGCGCGTCGTTGTCGTTGCAGATATTGCTGTTCATCAACAGCCGCGTCGATTCCAGCGTCGACGCGCACAGCACGAAAATCTTCGCCCGCACTTCCCGCACATCGCGCGTGTTCCGGTCGATATACTGCACCGCGCTCGCCTTGCCGTCTTTCGTCAACACGCGCGCCGCCACCGCGTCGGTCACCAGCGTCAACCGCCCCGTCGCCTGCGCGTCTTTCACCGTCGTAAACGGGCTCGAAAAGTAGCTATAGGTAACGCAGCCCTGCTCGCACGGCCCGCAGAAATGGCACGCCTGCCGCCCGTTCAACGGCTTGGTCAAAATCGCCGTCCGCCCCATGGTCACCGTGCGCCCGAACTTCGCCTTCACCTTGTCGCGCAGAATCTGTTCGCCACACGTGAACGGCATCGCCGGCTGAAAAATGCTATCCGGTAACTGCGACAACCCCTCCGCCAAACCCGAAATGCCGACGTATTTTTCCACCTTCTCGTAGAACGGTACCAGCTCTTCATAGCTCACCGGCCAGTCGTCGCCGTACCCGTCGTGCGACGCCGCTTTCAAGTCCAGATTCGACATCCGGTAGCTCTGCCGGCCCCACGAATTCGACCGCCCGCCCAACACCCGCTGCCGGATCCAGTTAAACGGCTTCTCCTGCACATACGGGTTCTCTTTGTCGTTTACGAACCACTTGTAGTTGCCCTCGCGGCATGCGTAACAGAGCCCCTGAATCGGCCGGTCCTCCAGGATCTTCGGCGATTGCCCCATCATCGGGTACTGCCAGCTCTGCTTGTGTTCCGTGAAGTCGCGCGCCGAGATCTTCGGACCCGCCTCCAGCATGGCGACCTTCATGCCGCCCTCGGTCAGGACCTTGGCCGCCCACCCCCCGGTGGCCCCGCTGCCGACCACGACCGCGTCGAAGATCTGAGTGTCACTTCCCGGTGCTTGGAACATCGTCGTGATTATATCGCGCGCGTCCCCGCCGGGCGTTTCTCTACAATCAGACATGGGCTTTGACGGTCTGAAAATTCTCTCGCTCGAATCGCGCCGTTCCGAAGAGATGGGCACCCTGATTCGCAAACAGGGCGGCGAACCCTTCATCGCGCCCTCCATGCGCGAAATCCCCATCGCCGATAACCCCGACGTCCTCGCCTTCTACGACGGCCTCCGCGCGAATCAGTTCGACATGGTGATCCTCCTCACCGGCGTCGGCACCCGCGCGGTCGACGCCATTCTGGCCCCGTACCACGGCCCCGGCGCCTTCGCCGAAGAGCTCAAGAAAATCACCGTCGCCCCCCGCGGTCCCAAGCCCCAGGCCGTCCTCCGCGAATGGGGTGTCCCCTGGGCCGTCACCGTCCCCTCGCCCAACACGTGGCGCGAACTCATGGCCGCCATTGCCGATCGGCCCGAACGCCGCGTCGCCGTCCAGGAATACGGCCGTTCCAATGAGGATCTTCTCGCCGCCCTCCGCGCCCGCGGTTGCGAAGTCACCCCCGTCCGCGTCTATCAATGGGCGCTCCCCGAAGACACCGCCCCCTTGCGCGAAGCCGCCCAGCGCCTCGCCCGCGGGGAGTTCGACGCCATCGTCCTCACCACCTCCATGCAACTCCCCCACCTCTTCCAAATGGCCGAAGAGGAAGGCGTCGCCGCCCCTTTTCGCGTGGCGCTGGATAAACTCGCCATCTGCTCCATCGGCCCCACCACCTCGGAATCGCTCGAAGACATGGGCCTCCGCGCCGACATGGAACCGTCGCTCCCCAAGATGGGCATCTTGATCAAAGAAGCCGGGGAGCAAGTGAGTGATATTATTGCCCGGAAGCGAGGGCATTGATGCAACGACGTGACTGTTTCCGGCAACTGATGGGTCTGGTGGCCACCTCCCCCCTGTGGGCGCAGAACGATGACGTGATGGGGCCCGTAAACATCCACGAATTCGAAGAAGCGGCCAAGCGCAAAATGCACCGCCTGGCTTACGATTTCATCGCCGGCGGCGTCGAAGACGAATACACCCTGCGCGCCAACCGCGAAGCCTTCGGCCGCGTCGCCATCCTCCCGCGTGTCATGGTCGACACCACCGACGTCTCCACCGAAATCGAACTCCTCGGCCTCAAGCTGAAATCGCCCATCATCATCGCCCCCACCGGCGGCAAGAATCTCGTCCTGCAAAATGCCGATGAGATCGTCGCCCAGGGCGCCCTCGCCCGCGATACGCTCATCTGCTCCGCCACCGGCGTCAACAAACTTCTCCAGGACGGCAAGCCCCTCAAGTGGTGGTCCAACACCACTGGCCACTCGAACAAAGCGCAAGCCGTTAACTACGCCAAACGCGTCGAAGACAGCGGCGGCAAAGGCATCGTCGTCACCGTCGACAACGCCTATCAGTCCAACCGCGACCGCAACAATCGCAATCGCTTCGACTATGGTTACATGCAATCCGGCGTGCCCAAAGACGCCGAAACCCGCAAGCCCGTCAACCCCGCCCGCGCCGCCATGTGGGGCCCCCATACGCCCAACATGACCTGGGATTACATCGGCTGGCTGAAGAGCGCAACCAATATCCCCATAATTGCCAAAGGAATTCTCCACCCCGAAGACGCCGCCCTCGCCGTCAAGAACGGTGCCGACGCCATCTCCGTCTCCAACCACGGCGGCCGCCAGCTCGATGGCGCCATGGGTTCGCTCGACGCCCTGCCCGACGTCGTCGACGCTGTCGGCGGCAAAGTCCCCGTGCTCATGGACGGCGGCATCCGCCGCGGCGGCGATGTACTAAAAGCGTTGGCCTGCGGCGCCCGCGCCGTCCTCGTCGGCCGCGCCCCGCTCTGGGGCCTCGGCGCCTTCGGCCAGCCCGGCGTCGAACGGGTGCTGCAACTGCTGACCGACGAAACCCGCCTCGCCATGGCGCTCGCCGGGAAACGCCGTGTCTCGGAAATCGATCGGACCATTGTGCGGAGAATGACCCAGTGGCGCTAGTGCTCCTCCTGTTCGCGGCCTTGTCCGTCTTTGCGCAGGAGCACCGCTGCGCCGCCTGCCACGCCGAAACCGTAGCTGATTTCCAGTCCCACAAACACGCCAAAAACAACATGGATTGCGGCATCTGCCACGGCGCCAGCGAAAAACATCGCACCTCGGTCGGCAACGTCCCGCCCGATCAGGTTGCCGCCCCGTCGGAGGTCTCCAAGCTCTGCGGCAACTGCCACTTGGCCGAAAAACAGCAGTACGAACAAAGCCCCCACGGCCGGGCCTACGCGCTGGAGAAGAAGGTGAAAACAGCCAACTGCAACACCTGCCATGGCCATCACGCTCTCCGCCCCTGGGCAAAGCAAGTGGAAAACTGCCAACGCTGCCACACTACTCTCCCCGCCTCCTGCAAGGCGCAGCCCACCTCGGTCAATACCCGCGTGGCTTGCATGAGTTGCCATGCAAGGCATACGCTGGCTGTTAGCAGCCGGTAATTCGATGGCGCAAAAAAAGAGTTTCGCGCGGATGGTCGGGGAGTATTCGAATCTCGCCTTCATCATCCCGTCGTCCCTGTTGGTCGGCTACGCCATCGGCTACGGCCTCGATAAGTGGCTCGGCACCCACTACTGGTACATCGTCTGGCTGCTGATCGGCATCGTCGCCGGCATGATCGACGTGGTGAAGAAAGTGATGGGCGACTTCCAGAAGGACCAGGATGCCGGCGGCGGAGAAGACTGACGCCTTTGCGACGCTCGTCGCCCGCCTCGGCCGTTGGATCCTCCTCACCGGAGCGCTCTCCCTGCCTGCCGTCCTCGTTCTTTGGGGCTGGCAAGGCTCATTAGCCTTCGCCTTCGGCAACATAGCGGCGTATTTCAACATGCGCTGGCTCGCCAAGGCGTTGGCCGCACCCACGTCGCCCTCCACGGCCCTTCTCGTTATCCGCTTCGCTCTGGCTGGCGGGGCGGCGTATGTTATCCTGGAAACATTCGGGATCAGTCCGCTTTTCATCATTGCGGGCCTTCTTACGGCGTCTGTCGCCGTCATCCTCGAAATCCTCTTCCAACTTCTTTATGCACGAACATGAACTGTGGGTGACCGCCCTGTTTAACGATCACCTGGCGGGTGTCGCCAACGCGATTCTCACCGCCGTAGGTCAACCGGAACAGGCCCGTCCCTGGGCGAACTATATGACGATGCAGCTCGTCGTCGCGGCGTTTATCGTCGTTCTCTTCGCTTTTCTCCGTCCCAAGCTTTCCATGGACCGTCCCGGCGGCCTCCAGCATGCCTTCGAAGGCATCCACGGCTTCCTGAACGACCAGGCGCACGACAACATCCACCACCATCACCGGCAGTACGTGCCCTTCTTCGGCACTATCTTCCTGTTCGTTCTGTTCGCCAACCTCATCGGCATCATCCCGACGTTCGAATCGCCCACGATGTTCCCGCCAGTCCCGGCCGGCCTCGCGCTCGCCGCGTTCCTTTACTACAACATCCAGGGCTTCGCCGAAGGCGGCATTGGCTACCTGAAGCAGTTCGCCGGCCCCAACATGGGATTCGGCTTCATCGGCAACACCGCCATGGCCTGCCTCATGATCCCCATCGAAATCGTCAGCCACTGTGCCCGGCCCATCTCGCTCACCATCCGTCTCTTCGCCAACATGTTCGCCGGCGAACAGGTCACCCTGGTGTTCCTGAGCATGACCTATATCGTGGCCCCGGTCATCTTCATGGGCCTCCACGTCTTCGTTTCTTTCGTGCAAGCCTACGTGTTCGCGCTGCTGACGATGATCTACGTCGGCGCCGCCACCTCGCACGATCACTAAGTTTTCATTCCGGCATTAACCCCGCGCCAGTGTGAGCCTTGCTCCCTCCCAAGGGCTGCACCGAACCACCTCCTGAGCGCAATTCATACCCACAAGGAAAAGCATCAACAATGTTCACCCGTCTCTCGCTCCTCGCCATCGTGCTCCTCACCGTTGCCTCGCCCATGTTCGCTCAGGGCACCAACAACGGTGGCGGCATTGTTCTCACCAACGCCTTCTCCATGGCCCTCGCTTCCGGTCTCTGCGCTCTCGCCCAGGGTAAGGCTGTCGCTGGCGCCGCTGAAGCCATCGCGCGCAATCCTGGCGCCGGTGCGGTGATTCGTGGTCTCGGCCTGCTCGGCCTGATCTTCATCGAATCGCTCGCGCTCTACACCCTCGTCATCATCTTCGTCAAAGGCTAAGCCTTTCCGAGTTCGCCTCAAAGGGCGCGGCGTGCCACCCGGCCGCCGCGCCCTTTGTGTTCAAAGGACCCCGTCATGATTAAGCTCCAAGGCATCTACCCGCCCATCGCCACCCCCTTCAACCATGAAGGTGACCTGTACAAAGCCAAGGTCCAGCACAACATCGAAAAGCTGAACATCGTCAACCTTTCCGGCTACGTCGTCTGCGGGTCCACCGGGGAGAGTGTCATGCTCACGGCGGAAGAAAAGCTGCAGATGTTCTCGTGGGTAGCCCAATATGCCAAGTCCGGCAAACAGCTCCTCTGTGGCACCGGCGTCGAAAGCGTCCGCGAAACCGTCGACCTCACCAATAAGGCCGCCGATATGGGCTATGTGGCCGCCATGGTCCGCACGCCGCACTACTATAAGAATCTCGTCAACAACGTCGACGCCCAGGTCCGCTACTTCCGCGCCGTCGCCGATCAGTCGCGCATCCCCATCATGATCTACAACTGGCCGCAGGCCACCGGCGTCGATATCGCCGCCGAAGCCGTTGTCATGCTCAGCGAACATCCCAACATCGTCGCCATCAAGGAAAGCTCCGGCAATCTCGAAAAGCTCATGAAGATGATCCGCGAAGTGAAGGCCGGGTTCCAGGTCCTCTCCGGCAGCGCGCCCACGCTCTACCCCTCGCTCAAGGTTGGGGCCGTCGGCGCCGTGCTGGCCTTCGCCAATGCCGCGCCCTACGCCTGCGTCACCATCTGGGAAGCCTTCCGAACCCGCGAAGAAGAAGCCGGCATGGACTGGCAGGGTCGAATCGCCAACCCCGCCAACCTCGTCACGGTTAAATACGGCATTCCCGGCCTCAAATACGCCATGGACCTAAACGGGTACTACGGAGGCATCCCTCGCCTCCCGCTCGTCCCCGTCTCGCCCGCCGTTCGCCAGGAAATCGAAGCTGCCTTCGACGGCATCAAGGGTTAACTAGTTTTTGGTCACCATGTGGCCAACGATATCCAGCCGCGCATGTGTCCGCCCCTGCTCATTCGGCAGAATGCAGACCTGAACCAGCAACTCGCCGCCGCAGACCTGGAACGGAATCAACGTCCACGTATTCGATCCGCCGATCTTCGTCGTGAAACTCGCCCCGAAGATCGTTGTTGGCGTCGATAGTCCCATCGCGCCCACCTTATCTTCGATCATCGTCTTCAAGTTCCCGATCACCATATTCGCCAACTCGGCGATCGCGTCCAGAACCTCGTCGTTCACTTCTTCGTATTCCGACATCAGAAACGCGCCCGCCAACTGCCGCGCCACTTCCGGCCGGCATGTCAGCGCCCCCGTCCCGATCCACGGCCCGGCCATGCCGATCAGAGCCACCACGCCGTCGCTCTCCTGCAACGGGTGGCCGATGATACGCGTCTCCCCTGCCTCCACCGTGCAGCCCAGCATCATGCCGCAAACGTTTTCGACAGAACTCCTAATGCCCGTCTCCACCAGTTCCTGCATCTCTTCAGTCGTCATGGTTCGCCCTCCGTTGAACGGTTCATTTACACCAGGCCTACCAGCTTCTCTTTGATCTGGTCGGCCGTAAACGGCTTGCGAACGTAGCCCGCCGCCCCTAGGTCCACCGCCTCCAGCACCTTCTGCTGGCTGCCTTCCGTCGTAATCATTACCACTGGAATTGACTTCCACGCCGCATTCGCACGAATCTGCGTCAGCAGTTCAATTCCATCCATATTCGGCATGTTGATGTCGGAAAGGACCAAACCCACGTGGTTTGCCTTTAACCGCTCCAGTGCCTCAATCCCGTCACCGGCTTCCAGAATCGTCCCTAGCGGGATCTCCGTTTGCGCCAACACCCGCTGCAAAATCTTCCGAATCGCGGCGGAGTCGTCAACGATGAGTACGTCCAATGCCATGGGGTCTCTCCCTATTCCTAACGCGCCGCCTCTTTATCCATCAGCCGCGCTATGTTTCTCATTTCGTCCACCCAAAAAGTTTTATGAACAATTTTCCAAACCTCCCATCGCTATACTGAGCCAATCGGCCCCCCATGACCATTCCCGCAAAATCCCTCTGCCTCGCCCTCGCCCTCATCGGCGCACTGCCCGCCCAAAATCCCAGAGCCCGCGCCCTCGGCATCCCCTTCGACGGCACCCCCGGTCCCAACAACGCCATCACCGACGTCGCCGGCATCGCCGTCGGTCACACCACGATCATCCGCGGCGAAGGCAAACTCGTTCCTGGCCAAGGCCCCGTCCGCACCGGCGTCACCGCCATCCTCCCCCGCCCGAAAGGCAATTGGGACTTCGTCATGGCCGCCACATTCAATCAGAACGGCAATGGCGACATGACCGGCGTCAACTGGATCGAGGAGTCCGGCTTCCTGGAAGGGCCCATCCTCCTGACCGGCACCCACAGCGTCGGCGTCGTACGCGCCGCCGCCATCCACTGGCAAATCGACCAGGGCCGCCAGTTCGTCTTCACCTACCCCATCGTCGCCGAGACATTCGATTCACTCAACGATGCCAACGGCCAACACGTCAAACCCGAACACGCCTGGGCCGCACTCAACGCCGCCAAGCCCGGACCGGTCCAGGAAGGCGCCGTCGGTGGGGGCACCGGCATGATCTGTAACGGCTTCAAGGGAGGCATCGGCACGTCCTCCCGTCTCGTCACCGTGGCCGGCAAGCAGTACACCCTGGGCGTCATCGTGCAGTGCAATTATGGCGGCGATTTGCAGGTCCTCGGTGTCCCCGTCGGCCGCGAGATCACGGACCTGAAAGCCTGTACCACCCTCCCCCAAACCCGCCCCTGGATGGGCAATCGCCTGCGCCCCTGCCCCGCAAAACTAGCCGCCACCCGCAACTCCGCCGAACAGGCCTCCGAACTCGGCCGCGGCTCCATCGTCGTCGTGGTCGCCACCGACGCGCCTCTGCTATCCCATCAACCTAAATCCGGCAGTTGAACCCGTTCAAACGGGTGCCGGCAACGCCGCCACCGGCCCACTCGGATAGAACTCACGGAAAATCACGCGCAGCAAACGCGCCCACCGTTCCGCCCGGCTCAACTGCTCCGCACTGGCTGCAAACCGA
>CANIVU010000056.1 GCA_947470805.1 Acidobacteriota bacterium
AGAATCGAACTGTCAACCTACTGATTAAGAGTCAGTTGCTCTGCCAGTTGAGCTACGCGCCCACTCGGGCGGTCAGTGACGACCAAGGAATAGGATAACACAGCTCGAAATTATTCCGGTAGCCGGGCGGCTGCAATTTGCGCGATATCGAGAAGCTGAGGCGGTTTTTCGGACGCTGCGGCGAGCCCGTCGCGGAACATCGTGTTGCAGAACGGGCAGGCGGCAGCGACGATGTCGGCACCCGTGGCGACCAGTTCCTTGGCACGTTCGTGATTGACGCGGTTTCCCTTTTCCTCGCCGAGGAAGGCCAGCCCGCCGCCGGCGCCGCAGCAGAAACTCCGTTCGCCGTGGCGCGGAGCTTCCACCAGATGGCCGGCTTGCGCGGCGACCTGCCGGGGTTCGTCGTAGACGTCCTGGTAGCGGCCCAGGTAGCAGGGGTCGTGGTAGACGACGCGTTTGGTATCTGCCTTGCCGGTGACGGGGAGGCGGGCGAGGAGGGCGCTGTGGTGTTCGATGGGGATGTTGGCGCCGAATTCCTTGTAGTCCTCGCCCAGGGTGCGGACGCAATGGGGGCAGGTGCTGAGAACCTTGTTTGCCTTCTCGAGGGCGGTGATGTTCTGCTCCGCGAGCGTTTGGAACAGAAGATCGTTGCCGAGCCGGCGGGCCGAATCGCCCGAGCAGCGCTCCTTTTTCAACACGCCGAAGGTGATGTTGTGGTGGCGGAGAACTTTGACGAGTGACGTGACGATCTCGCGGCCCTGCGGGTCGTAGCTGCCCATGCAACCCATCCAGAGGGCGTACTCCTGGGTGCCGTCGAAGAGAGGCAGTTCCAGTTTTTTGACGAACTTGTCCCGCTCGGAAGCGGAGAAGCCCATGGGGTTGCCGTAGCGTTCCAGGTTGCGGAAGAGCTTGCCGCCGTGGTCGTCTTCCCAGGCGCCCGTGTTGACGGCGCCGCGGCGGAGGCCAATGATGATGGGGAGGTGCTCAATGCCAACGGGGCACTGGTTTTCGCAGGCGCCGCAGGTGGTGCATTGGAATATGTCCTCCTGCGCGATGTGTTTGCCGAGGAGGTTTTCTTCGCCCTGCACGCCGAACTCGTTTAGGTGCGACCGCATTCCGAGGATGATCTCCTTGGGATTGAGCGCTTTGCCGGTGTTATTCGCCGGGCAGTGTTCTGTGCAGCGGCCGCATTCAACGCAGGAGAAGGCTTGTAGTGTGAGGAGTTGGGTGACGTCTTTGGTGGCGACGAGGCCGAAATCTTCGTCGCCGTCAAGCGGGGGGATGGCGCTGAATTTGCCGCGGGAAAGGAAGACGGTGATGGGGCTGAGGACCAGGTGGAGGTGCTTGGTGTGTGGGATGAGCGGGAGGAAAATCAGCAGTGCCGCGGTGTGGAGCCACCAGAGGATGTGATAGGCGAGTTCGGTGGGCTGCAGAACGTAGTCGACCAGGTAGGTCAGCATCAGGGTCAGGATGAGGAGGGCGATGAAGCCGCTCTCATAGCTGACCTTGCCGAGCCATTTGGGCCGTACGACCATTCGCCGAATGGCCAGGCCGCTGATGGAGAGCGCGACAGCGATGGCGAAGCATGCGGCCAGCAGCCCGTAGGCGGGCCCGAACCAGCCATCGTGCAGGGAGAAGAGAGGGAACCGGAGGCCGATGGCGAAGTGGTTAATCGTCACGACGCCGAACGCGCAGAAGCCCCAGAAGAGGAACGCATGGGCGATGCCAGGAAGGGGCCGTTCGCGGATGACCTTGGCCTGGCAGATGACTTCCCAGAACAGTTCCTTGAAGCGGGGTCCAAGTGGGGTGAGTGAGAAACCGGGGTCTTTACGGGCCGCCTTGATCAGCTTTGTGACGCGGTTCACCCGCTGCAAAAAGACAAAAAGGGCCGCCGCCAACAGGGGGGCAAAGATCAGGGTCTCGACAGGATGCAAGCGTTCCATCACTACCACGCTACACTAAGATTTTGGAGGAGCATTCGTGCAGTTTCTTGTTTCCGGTGCGGCTGGGTTTGTCCCGTCTCACCTGTGCGACCTGATTTTGAGTCAGGGGCACCGGGTGATTGGCGTGGACAACTTCCTTACGGGCAATGCCCGTAATATAGCCCACCTGGCCGGAAACGCGGATTTTCGATTTATTGAAGTCGATGTGTGTCAGGCTCTGCCGGATGTTGGGCCGGTAGATTGTGTGATTCACGCGGCATCCCCGGCGAGTCCAAAAGATTACTACGAATTTCCGATCGAGACGCTGGACGTGGGTTCGATCGGCAGCCGGAACCTGTTGGAATTGGCACGGGCGAACGGGGCGCGTTATCTGGTGACGTCCACTTCGGAGTGCTACGGCGACCCGTTGGAGCATCCGCAGACGGAGACGTATTGGGGCAATGTGAACCCGGTGGGGCCGCGCTCCTGCTACGACGAGAGCAAGCGGTTTGCCGAGGCGATTACGATGGCGTACCACCGGAAGTACGGTGTACGCACGAATATTGCGCGGATTTTCAACACGTATGGGCCACGGATGAAGCTGGACGATGGGCGCGTGGTACCCCAGTTCTTGGATCAGGCTCTGCGGGGCCGGCCGATGACGGTGTACGGGGATGGGTCGCAGACGCGCAGTTTTTGCTACGTTAGTGATCTGGTACGAGGCTTGTTTTTGTTGTCCCAGTCCGACGAACGGCTGCCGGTGAATATCGGCAATCCGGTGGAACGGACCATTCAGCAGTTTGCGGAAGTGATTCAAAAGTTGACCGGGACGATGTCCAAAATTGTTTTCGAGCCGTTGCCGCAGGATGATCCGAAGCGACGGCGACCCGATATTTCCAAGGCGAAGCGGGTATTGGGGTGGGAACCAACGGTTCCGCTCGAAGAAGGTTTGAAACCCACGATCGCCTATTTTCAATCTATTCAAACAGGTGCCATAGCATGAGACTTTTTTGCGCGTTTCTTTTCCTGACGGCCGGCTTTCTGTTCGCCGAAGACGTGAACCAGCCCGCGCCGGAACTGGAAATTAAGATGGAAAACGGCCAGACGGTGAAACTGAGCCAGTACAAGGGCAAGCCGGTGGTGCTTGAGTTCTTTTCGACCGTCTGCCCGCACTGCCAGAAATCGGCGGAAGGCCTGGAGAAGGCTATGCGGGCGTATGCGGCGAAGGGTGTGCAGGTGATTGCCGTGACGACGGATGAGAACCAGCGCAAGGATTTTCCCGAGTTCCGGAAGAAGTACGGTGCTACCTATCCTATGGGTTCGATCGGGAGCCAGGAAGCCTACCGGTTCTTCGGGTTGTCGGTGATGCGGCCCTTCTATGTGCCAACGTTTGCGTTCATCGACAAAGCCGGCGTGATCCGGGAACGCTTCATTGGCGGTTTGATGCCGAACAATCCAAGCGCGGGCCCGGCCGCCGAATACGCTGAGTTGTCCAAGCACATCGACGGGCTGCTTAAAGCGGCGCCGGCGAAACCGGCTGCTGCTGCTCGTCCAGTTGGAACTCCGGCTGCAGTAGCGGCAAAGCACTAACCCACACTTTTTCCGCGGCGCCGCGTCCCAGTGGGACGTGGCGCCCGTTGTGTTTTAGCGTGATAGTTTGGTCGACGTTCCGGGCGACCATTTCTACGAGGGCGCCGGGTTTAATCCCGAGGCCATCGAGATATTCCAGCAATCCTCGATCCCTCTCGAAGACGCTGACGACCGCTGCCTGTCTGCCCGGGGCGAGTTCGTGCAGCGCGACCAGACCGCGTTGCAGCCTATCCTCTTTTGATTCGAGTCCGAGGGCGAACCCATGAGGGCAGGTCTTGTCGTCGCCAAGCTTTTCGGCGAGTTTCGCCTCGAAATCGGCAGAGACGGCATGCTCCATCTGTTCGGCTTCGTCGTGGACCTTGTACCACTCCATGCCGAAGATCTCGGTGAGCATGCGCTCGATGAGATAGTGCCGGCGGATGAGCCGTTCGGCGATTTCACGCCCCGCGATTGTGAGGGAGATCCGGCCGTTGCGAGCGACTTCGATGAGTCCGTCGCGGCGGAGGCGGCGCGTCGCCATCGTGACCGCCGGCGCTGACACGTCCAGCCAGCGGGCCAGCGTAGCGGCGATGACGAGTTCGCCCTCGGCCTCAGCCTCGGCGATCGCCTTCACGTAGTTCTCCTTGGAGATGGTGATCCGCACGCAGTTTCAGTTTAGCGTGGTGGCGAAACGGAAGATTTCGCGGACCTGCTATCGTGAAACAAAACCCTATGCGAACCACGCTCTTTCTCCTCGCTTTTGGCGTTCTGGCATACCCGCAAGAAAAAGCCAACCTCTACGTTGTCCATCAGATCAAACAAGAAGCCCTGGAAAACTCCAAGGTCATGGAGCACCTTTTCTGGCTGACCGACGTGAACGGTCACCGGTTGACCAACTCGCCCGGCTTTGACAAGGCCGCCAACTGGGTGAAAAAGAGTCTGAACGAAATGGGCGTCACCGATGTCCGTTTTGAGAAATGGGGCCCGTTTGGACGGGGCTGGACCTACTCCAATTTCTCAGTCCACTTGATTGAGCCTTCCTACTCACCGTTGATCGGCTATCCGAACGCCTGGACCGGGAGTACGCAGGGGCCGACGCAGGCCGAAGTGATCATGGCTCCGATCCGGACCGAAGCAGATTTTGAAAAGTGGAAAGGGAAGTTGAAGGGCAAACTTGTAATCATGGAGCCGGAGCGTGCTATTGGCGTGCACATGTTTGCGCGTGGGCGCCGGTACGCCGACGCCGATCTGGCGGCCGAGGCGATGGCGCAGGAACCGGGCGCGACCGGTGTGTTTGGGCTTGCCCCGGGCGGTCCCGGTGGACGGCAGATGCCGATGGGCCCCGATGGAAGACCGTTGAACATGGCCACTATGCGGGCTTTCCGCGGGAAGTTGCATCAGTTTTTATTGGACGAAGGTGTTGCCGGCGTCCTGATGCCTGGTTCGCGTGGTGAGGCAGGCACGGTTTTCGGCGGCACAGGAAGCACGCAGGATTTGAAAGCCCCGATTCCGCCGCCGATGATTTCATTGACGATCGAACACTACAACCGCATCGCGCGCCTGGTGGAGAAGAAGGTCCCGGTGAAGGTGCAGTTGGACGTGAAGACGGAGTTCTTCGACAAGGGCGTGGACACCTATAACGTGATCGCGGAGATCAAGGGCACCAAGCGGCCGGATGAAGTGGTGATGATCGGCGCGCATTTGGACTCCTGGCATGGCGCCACGGGCGCGACGGACAACGCGGCCGGGTGCGCGGTAGCGATCGAGGCGCTTCGGATTATCAAGGCGCTGAATTTGAAGACGGACCGGACGATCCGGATTGCGCTTTGGAGCGGGGAAGAGCAGGGGCTGTACGGCAGCCGGGCTTATGTGAAGGAGCATTTCGGGGATCAGACGAACATGCAGTTGAAACCGGACCATGCGAAGTTGCAGGCCTATTTCAATCTGGACAATGGTGGCGGAAAGATTCGCGGCGTGTACTTGCAGGGCAACGACATGCTGCGGCCGATCTTTGAAGCCTGGCTGGCGCCGTTCAAGGACTACGGGGCGACGACGCTGACGATCCGGAATACCGGGTCGACGGACCACGTGTCGTTCAACTCCCTGGGCTTGCCCGGGTTCCAGTTCATTCAGGATCCGCTGGAGTATTTCTCGACGACGCACCACTCCAACATGGACGTCTACGACTACGTTCCCAAGAGCGACTTGATGCAGGCGTCGGCCATTCTGGCATCGTTCGTTTATCACGCCTCCACGCGTGATGAAATGCTGCCCCGGAAGCCGTTGCCGAAACCGACGCCGGATCGGTTCGGAGGAGGGGCGCCGAGTGCGACTGGGCCTACTAATTAGCTGTTTGGTGATGGCTCTGCCGGTGATGGCGGAGTTGAAAAAGGACATCGAGTTCGCGAAGCCCGGCGGGGCTTCGCTTCTCCTGAACGCCTATGTGCCGGAGGGGAAGGGCCCCTTCCCCACGGTGATCATCGTTCATGGCGGCGGCTGGGAGAACGGGACGCGGACGTCCTATGTTCCGCCGCTGTTTGATCCGCTCTCGAATGCCGGGTTTGCCTGGTTTTCGATCGATTACCGGCTGGCGCCGATGCACCGTTTCCCGGCGCAGGCCGAGGATGTGGACGCGGCCATTCGCTGGGTGCGCAAGCACGCGCGCGAGTACAAAGTGGACACCAAGCGGATCGCGCTGATGGGCGAATCGGCAGGCGGGCACCTGGTGTCGTGGGCGGGTGTGCGCGGGAAGGGCGATAGGAAAGTCGCCGCCGTGGTTTCTTTCTACGGTGTGCATGACTTCAACGCCCGGTCCCGGACGATGGGCGAGATTGGCAAGAACGTCACGCAGTTGTTGGATTTGAAAGGCCCGGGGCCGGAGGCGGAAGAGAAGATGCGCCTGGCTTCGCCCATTACCTTCGTCCACAAAGGCATGCCGCCGTTTTTGATGATTCACGGGACTGCCGATAAGGCGGTGCCCTACGAACAGTCGCCCCAGATGTGCGCGAAGATGAAAGAAGCGGGTGTGCGCTGCGAAGTCTTCACAGTGGAAGGCGCGCCTCACGGGATTGGTCCGTGGGAGAAGAACCCGGCGTTTCAAAAGTACAAGGAGAAGATGGTCGAGTGGCTACGGCAGACGTTGAAATAGAGCAGTTATCCTCCACGCAGCAGGTGATGGAGCTCGAGAAGCAGTACGTGCTGCAAAACTATGGGCGCTATCCGTTGGCGATCCGCCGGGGGAAGGGCACGTGGTTGTACGATTTCAACGGCAAACGGTACCTGGACCTGATCAGCGGGATCGGCGTGAACGCGCTGGGCCATGCGCATCCGCGGTTGACGCGTGTGATCCGCGAACAGGCCGGATTGCTAATCCACTGCTCCAATCTGTACTTTCACGAGTACCAGGGCAAGCTGGCCGAGAAGCTTGCGAAGCATAGCGGGCTGCAGCGTACGTTCTTCTGCAACTCCGGCACCGAGGCGATGGAAGGCGCGATGAAGATGATTCGTTCCCACGGGAACGGCGTTTCGTCGAGCAAAATCGAGATCATTGCTCTTGAGAATTCGTTCCACGGCCGCAGCCTGGGGGCGTTGTCGATCACCGGGCAGCCGAAGTACCGGATGGATTTTGAACCGCTGCTGGCCGGGCCGCGATGGATTCAACCGAATGATATGGCGGCGTTGGAAGCCTCGGTGAACGACAATACAGCGGCAATCGTGTTGGAAGGCATTCAGGGCGAAGGCGGCATCTACCCGATGTACGCTGAGTTCCTCCGCAAAGCGCGCGAATTGGCCGACAAGCACAATGCATTGTTGGTGTTCGACGCGACGCAATGCGGCGTGGGCCGAACCGGGACGTGGTTCTCGCATCAGTTGATCGCGCCCGATGTGAATCCGGATGTGATGGTGACGGCGAAGCCGCTGGCATGTGGTCTGCCGCTCGGGGTGGTGATGTGCAATGAGCGCGCGGCGGCGTCGATCCGTCCGGGGATGCACGGCAGCACGTTTGGTGGCGGTGCGCTGGCGTGCCGGGCGGCGCTTGAGTTCATCGACATCATGGAAAACGGGCTGCTGGAGCAGGTGGGCCGCGTCGGTGAATACTTCCGCGCGGGGCTGCGCGATTTGGCCACGAAGCATTCCTTCATCAAGGAAGTCCGCGGCGCCGGGTTGATGATCGGCGTCGAACTCGACCGGCCTGGCAAGAACTACGTGATGCGCGGTATCGAAGAAGGCCTTTTGTTCAACGCGACGCATGAAACCGTTCTGCGCTTCCTGCCTCCGTACATTTTGACGGAGAAGGAAGTGGACCGGGCGCTACGTACGTTGGGCAAGCTGTTCCGCGTCGTCAAAGTGTAATTTGACGGATGAGAATAATTCTCATCTAATAAAAGCATGCATCCTGTGCGCGACGTCCGCATCCAAACCGGTATGGACGTCGAGCACAAAATGCAGTGGTTCCGTAACCGCTGTGTCGAGGCCGGGCTTCCCTGCACCCACCAGCGTCAGGTTTTGTACCGGGCGTTGTTGGAGGCCGAGGATCACCCGAGTCCTGAGATGCTTTACGAACGGGTCAAGCGCGACATCCCCAGCGTTTCTCTGGGTACGGTGTATCGCAATATCAAGACTTTTCTCGACAACGGCCTCATTGGTGAGGTGAGCCTGCATCACGGCTCACTGCGCCTGGAGGCAAATAACGCGCCGCACCACCATCTGGTTTGCCGTTCGTGCCGGACGATGTTTGATCTGCCGGTGGAGCAGGTGGAAGATATCCGCCTGCGCCAGTCCCTGCCGAACGGTTTCCGGTTGGAGCGTTTTGTTGTCGAAGCCCACGGCCTTTGCGCCAACTGCGCCGCGCCGAAAGCGCGTCGCACTTTTTCAAAACACAGTTAGGAGACAGCAATCATCATGCTTGGAGTTGGAGATAAGTTCCCCGCCTTTTCCGTTATGGCCACGGTGAGCCTGGAAAAGGGTAAAGAGTTCGAGACGATCACGGACGCTAGCTATCCGGGCAAGTGGAAGGTTTACTTCTTCTGGCCGATGGATTTCACGTTCGTGTGCCCGACCGAAATTGCCGCCTTCGGCAAGTTGGCGAAAGACTTCGCCGACCGTGACGCTCAGGTTCTGGGTGGCTCGACCGATTCGGAATTCGTGCACCTGGCGTGGCGCAACAACCACGACGATCTGCGCGGGTTGCCGATCCCGATGCTGGCCGACAAGAAGCAGGAACTGGGCAAAACGCTCGACGTTCTGCACAAGGGCATTGGCATGTATCTCCGCGCCACCTACATCGTGGACCCGGAAGGCACCATTCGTTTTGTGAGCGTTAACGATCTGTCGGTGGGCCGGAATCCGCAGGAAGTTCTGCGCGTTCTGGACGCTCTGCAGACCGACGAACTCTGCCCCTGCAACTGGGAAAAGGGTCAGGCGACGCTGTAAGTTTTCGCGAATCGAGGGCGGGCTTACCGGCCCGCCCTTTCTACAGGAATCCTCATGAATCTCGAACAACTCCTCGATACCGTCCCGGCGTACGCCAAGGACTTGAAGCTGAACCTCAGCAACCTTTTGCAGCAACCCGATCTTTCCAAGCAACAAATTTGGGGCTCGGCGTTGACCTCGGCGATCACGTCGCGCAACCCGCAGTTATTGACGGCGATCACGACCGCGGCCGCCGAACACCTGAAGCACGAAGCGATGGAAGCGGCGCGCGCCGCGGCCGCCATCATGGGCATGAACAACATCTACTACCGTTTTCAGCATCTGGCGGAGAACAAAAAGTACGGCACGATTCCGGCCCGCCTGCGGATGAATGTGATTCGCACGCATGGCATCGAACCGGTCGACTTCGAACTGTTCTGCATCGCCGCGAGCGCCATTAACGGTTGCGGTGTCTGCATCGATTCCCACGAAAAAGTCGTACGCGGAAAAGGCACCGGTGAGGAAGTGATTCTCGGCTGCGTTCGCATCGCCTCCGTCGTCCACGCGCTGGCTACGGTGTTTGACGCCGAACTCGGGGCTTAACGCTTCACGCCAAAACCGAGGTCGAGCAATCCTCCGCTGATGAACTGTACGGCGAGCGCGGTGAGCAGCATACCCATCAGCCGCGTCATGATGTGAATGCCGGTTTCGCCAAGGTAACGCCGCACGCTGTCAGCGGCTTTTAGAACCCAGAAACAGGCTGCTGCGGTCACCGCGAGGGCTGTGAAAATCAGCAGCAGTTGCCACCACTCAGGCGTTGGCCCGATCAGGACCATCACGGTGGAGATCGCGCCAGGGCCGGCCAGCATCGGCATGCCGAGCGGGATGATGCCGACGTCCTCTTTGTGCGCGCCCTCTTCCGCTTCGCCAGGAGCTTCGTTCGTGCTGGGCCGGCGTGCCTGCACCATGTCGATGCCGATCAACAGCAGTATCAACCCGCCGGCAATCCGAAATGCGGGCATCGTGATTCCGAGAAGTTTAAATACCTGCGCGCCAATCAGGCCAAAGCCCCCAAGGACGAAGAAACAGGTCCAGGCGGCGCGCTTTGCCATGCGCCGGCGATGCTCCTGCGTGTGACCATCGGTCATCACCAGGAATGCCGGGATGGTTGCCACCGGGTCGACCAGGAACAGGATCGACGAGAGCGCGACCGCGAAAAACTGCCACCAGCTGGCTACGTCGAAAGGCACTTCTTCATTGTAGTCTCGGTATAATCAACCATTGTTTGCCAATAGCCATATAACGCCCACCCAGTGGCGCACGTTGATTGCCGCGATGCTCGGCTGGATGTTGGATGCCCTCGACGTGATGCTCTATTCGTTCGCGCTGCTTTCGATGCAGAAGGAGTTCGGGTTAACCGGCGCGCAGGCGGGCACGCTGACGACTGTGACGTTGGCGGCGGCCGCGGTGGGCGGAACGTTGGCCGGTGTGTTGGCTGATCGGTTCGGCCGAACGCGCGTGTTGATGGGTTCGATTCTGACGTATTCGATCTTTACGGCATTGATCGCGACGTCGCATTCGTTCGCGGAGTTGTTGCTGTGGCGCTCGTTGGTCGGGCTGGGGCTGGGCGCGGAATGGTCGGCCGGGACGGTCCTAGTGGCCGAGACGTGGCCGGCGGAGCATCGGGGAAAGGCCATCGGGATTACGCAGTCTGGCTGGGCCATCGGTTATCTGGCCGCGGCGGGGCTGGCGGCGTGGATCCTGCCCACATATGGCTGGCGGCCGCTCTTCGCAATTGGCGCCCTGCCGGCGCTCCTTGTGCTTTGGATCCGGCGCAGCGTACCGGAGCCGGAAACGTGGATTCAGTCCGAACGGTTGCCGGTACGAGAGCGGTTCCGTCAGATCTTTGCGCCTCCATTGTTGCGGTATACGGTAGTCGCGATTGGGATGTCGAGCCTGGTGTTGTTTGCATACTGGGGGCTGTTTACCTGGGTTCCCGCGTATCTGGCGACGCCGGTGGAGAAGGGCGGCGCGGGGTTGAGCATCGTGAAAAGCTCGGCCTGGATCGCGCCGATGCAGATCGGGGCGCTGCTCGGGTATCTTCTTTTCGGCTTGCTATCGGACAAGATCGGGCGCCGCCCATCGTTCGCGCTCTTCCTGACGGGTGCGGCTGTGGTCACTATCCTCTACGGTGGCGCGGCGCGAAACCCGCAGACGCTGCTGCTGCTTGGGCCGTTGGTCGGTTTCTTTGGCCATGGATACTACAGTGCATTTGGTTCGATTTTGAGCGAATTGTACCCGTCCACCGTACGGGCCACCGCACAGGGGCTTTGCTACAACGGCGGGCGCATCATGAGCGCCTTCGCGCCGGCGGTGATCGGGGCGCTGGCGGATCAGCACGGCCTGGGAACGGCGTTGACACTGACCGCCGCCTTTTTCCTGGTGGGTGGCTGGCTGGTATTTGCCCTGCCGGAAACCCGCGGCCGCGCACTTAACACTTCTTTACCGTCCTGAGCGTGCCATTTGCCCATGGCTCGTCGTCTTGTCCTACGTGAGCAGATTCTTAATACTCGCGGTGGCGGCCATCAGTATGTGGGCACAGGGACGTGTCCTGGGCACCATCACTTCCGCCGACATTGCCAATCGGCAGTTCAGCCTGCAGACCGATCAAGGTGAACTCTACGCGGTGAAAGCGTTGCCGGAAGCGAAAATCCAGCGGATCGCGCCTGGGCAGACGGACCTGACGAAGGCGGAGGCCATTGAGATTTCCGCACTGACCAAGGGCGACCGCGTCTTGGCTCGTGGGCAACAGGACGCCGCGGCGAAGACGCTGCTGGCCGCGCAAATCGTGGTGATCCCGAAGCAATCGCTCGAATCGCGAGACGCGGCACGGCAACAGGAATGGAAAACAGGCTCGATTGCCGGTGTGGTGAAATCGGTTGCGCCATTGACTGTGCAGTCGAAGGGTAATGCCACGTGGACCGTCGATACCTCCGGGCTGAAGGCGATTCATCAATACGCGGAAGACTCTTCCAAGTTCGCGAACGCAAAGGTGGCGCAGCTAGCCGACCTCCAGCCGGGTGACCAGTTAAAGGTATTGGGCCCTCGCGACGCCGAAGCAAAAACTGTGAAGGCCGCCGAAATTGTTTTCGGCCGGTTCTCAACGATGGGCGGCGAGATCAAGTCCATCGACGCGGCCAATCAGACGTTGACGGTTTATGACCTGTCGACAAAGAAAAACATCACGATTCAAGTTTCCCGGGAGGCGCGGATGACGCGTCTGGCCGGGGGACCTGGAGGCGGCTCTCCAGGTGGTGGCCCTCGAGGTCCGGCGCCCAACGGTCCCCCGGGCGCCGGACCCCGCGGTCCCGGTGGTCCCGGCGGCGGTGGCGGCCCGGATCCCAGCATGCTCCTCGATCGACTTCCTCCGGCCAAGTTCGCCGATCTGCAGACCGGTGACGCCGTGGTTCTCACCATCGGCAAGGCCAAATCCTCTCGTCCCGTGGCGCTCTCCCTCGTCGCCGGGCTGGATTTCCTGCTCCGTGCTCCCGCTCAGCAAGCATCCCAGATGATTGCGAACTGGAACATGGAGGGTGGCTTACAGTAACCCTCAAAAACCAACGAGATTATCCCCATGACTACAGTACTTCGCGTGCTCACGCTCTTCGTGTGTCTATTCGCAAGCGCATTCGCCCAGACGTTCACGGGCGAGGTGATTGACCCTTCCGGTGCCTCGATCCCGAACGCGCAAGTGAAGCTCACAGGCGGTGCTGGCTTCACCGGCCAGGCCACGACCGATGGTGACGGCAAATTCACCGTTGGCGCGGTTCTGCCCGGCAAATACAGCATGCAGATCACCGCCGCCGGTTTCTCTGTGTTTCAGGTCCGCAATATCACCGTTACCGGCGCCGGCTATGCCATCAAAGTACGCCTGGCCATCGCCACCGAAAAGCAGACGGTGGAAGTAACCGACGCCGAAGCCGTGACCACCGATCCCAACTCTTCCGTTGGCGCGATTGTCCTGAAAGGCGAGGATCTGAACATCCTTTCCGACAACCCGGACGACCTCCAAAGCGACTTGCAGGCGCTCGCCGGACCGTCAGCCGGACCGAACGGCGGCGAGATCTTCATTGACGGTTTCAGTGGCGGGAAGTTGCCGCCGAAGAGCTCCATTCGCGAAGTGCGCGTCAACATGAACCCGTTCTCCGCCGAATACGACCGGCTCGGCTTCGGCCGCATCGAAGTCTTTACCAAGCCCGGAACCGATCGCTACCGTGGCACGGCGAACGTCGGATTCGGCGACGAGAGTCTGAACTCACGCAATCCATTCGCGGCCAACAAAGCGCCCTACCAGACGCGGAGCCTGGGTCTCAATTTCGGCGGCCCGCTGTCGAAGAAGTCCTCCTTCTTCCTGGATTTCGACCGCCGCGCCGTGGACGAAAACGCCATCGTCAACGCGACGATTCTCGATTCCAATCTCCTGGCAACGCCCTTCAATCAGGCCATCGTCACGCCGACCCGCCGGTGGAGCTTCAACCCCCGTGTCGACTACCAGTTGAACCCGAAAAACACACTGGTTGCGCGCTACGGCTACAGCCAGTCCGACAACGAAAATCAAGGTTTGGGGCAGTTCAATCTCGCCTCCCGCGCCTACAACACAACCGACCATGACCACTCCGTGCAGATCACGGAAACCGCCGTGGTGAGTCCCACGACGATCAACGAATCGCGCTTCCAGTTTCTGCGCAGCGACACCCGCCAGCTGGGCGACATCAGCATCCCGTCGATCTCCGTCTTAGACGCTTTCACCGGTGGTGGCGCCCAGATCGGTGACGCCCGTACCTTGCGAAACTCCATCGAATGGACCAACATCACATCGGTCAACAAGGGCAAGCACCTTTGGAAGTTCGGCGGGCGCCTGCGGTCCAGCTGGCTGGACGACAAGAACCCGAACGGCTTCGGCGGCAGCTTCACGTTCGCTGGCGGCGTTGCTCCGGTGCTCGATAGCAATAATCAGGTCATCGCTGGATCGCAGGCGCCGATCACCTCAATCGAACGCTACCGGCGTACCCTGTATTTCCAACAGCGGGGCCTGAACGCGGCGCAGATCCGCGCGCTCGGTGGCGGCGCGTCGCAGTTCTCGTTGACCTCGGGTAACCCACTGGCCAGCGTCACCCAGACCGACTTCGGCGTCTTCTTTGACGATGCCTGGCGGTGGCGTCCGAACCTCACTGTGAACTACGGCTTGCGCTACGAGAACCAGACCAACATCTCTTCCAATATGAACTTCGCGCCTCGCGCCAGCATCGCCTGGGGCCTGGACGGCAAAGGCAGCAAACCGGCGAAGACCGTGATGCGACTCGGTGGCGGAATCTTCTATGATCGCTTCCAGGAAAATCTCACCCTGCAGGCCCAGCGCTTCAACGGAACCAACCAGCTGCAGTACCTGGTGCCGAGTCCGGACTTCTTCCCGAATCTGCCCACCGCCACGACGCTCGCCGGTTACCAGACTTCATTGACAACCCGGCGCGTCGCGCAGGATCTGCAGTCGCCCTACGTAGCGCAAACCGTGATTGGCATCGACCGCCAACTGCCGAAATCGACGACGGTCTCCGTAAGCTTCGTTCAGACCCGCGGCCTGCATACGCTGCGCATCCGCAACATCAACGCGCCCACCCCCGGCACCGGCGTACAGCCGCTCGGCAGCGCGGCCGGCAACGTCTACTACTACGACTCGTCCGGCTCCTTCCGGCAACGGCAGTTGATGACGAACTTCAACACCCGCTTCCGTTCGAACGTCATGCTGTTCGGCTTCTACTCGTATGGTCACGCCAACGGGGATACCGACGGCGCGGGCTCATTCCCTGCCAATACCTACGACCTTTCTACGGAGTACGGCCGGTCCAGCTTCGATATTCACCACCGTTTTCTGATGGGCGGCAATCTGCGTGGGAAGTGGGGCGTCTCTCTGAACCCGTTCCTGATGTACTCCACCGGCGGACCCTTCAACATCACCACCGGGCGGGACAACAACGGCGACTCCGTCTTCAATGATCGTCCCTCCTTCGCCGCTGCCGGTGCCACCGGACGCGACATCGTCAACACGGCCTACGGCACCTTCAACCTGAACCCGCAGCCCGGCGAAAAACTGATTCCGCGGAACTATGGCAACGGGCCGGATTCCTTCACCGTCAACCTACGCATGAGCAAAACGTGGGGCTTCGGCGAAGCCACCAGTGCGTCGGCCGGCGATGGTGGCGATCGCGGTTCGTTCAGCGGTGGCCCTCCCGGAGGTGGCCCCATGGGCGGCGGAATGGGCGGTCCCCGTGGCGGTGGCGGCGGCGGTCCGCGCGGTGGCGGCGGCGGTGGTCCTCGTGGCGGAGGCGCGGCGTCCGGCAAGAAGTACTCGCTCACCTTCTCTGCCTCGGCCCGTAATCTGCTCAATCACGTGAACTACGGCTCACCCATCGGCAACCTCACCTCTCCCCTCTTCGGCTTGTCCAATTCTCTGGGCGGCGGCTTTGGTGGTCCCGGCGGAGGTGGTGGTGGACGCGGCCCCGGCGGCGGTGGCGGTGGCGGTGGCGGCGGAGCAGGGAATCGCAGGATTGATCTGCAGCTTACCTTCTCGTTCTAGTCCGCAATCCGATCGTTATGCACCTACTGTTAATCGAAGACGACATAGAATTGTGCTGTCTAATGGAAGCCTACTTCGCCGCCCAGGACGTCCGTGTGACTTCGGTCCACGACGGCCCGGGCGGCTTGGCGCTCGCGTTAACGGAGGCGTTCGATCTCGTGCTACTGGACGTGATGCTGCCGGGCTTCGACGGCTTTACATTGTTGGGTCAACTCCGCGCCGCCTCCAATATTCCCGTCATCATGCTGACGGCGCGCACGTCCCCATCTGACCGCATTCACGGGCTGGAACAGGGTGCCGATGACTATCTCGCCAAGCCGTTCGCGCCCGGCGAACTGCTGGCCAGGATCCGCGCTGTCTTGCGCCGGACGAAACCATCCACCGGGATGGTCGTGTTGGAGGTAAACGGGGTCAAGATATCGTCCTCGACTCGCGAAGTTTGGTGTGACGGTTTGCCGGTCGAGTTGACCGGCGCGGAGTTCGATATTCTCGAACTGTTGCTGCGAAACTCCGGCCGCGCGGTCTCGCGGGACGAGATTGCCACGTCACTGCATCAGCGGGAAGCGTCGCCGTATGAGCGCAGTCTCGACGTCCACATTTCGAATGTGCGCAAAAAACTAGGCTCCCGGCGGGCTGCCATCCGCACCCTCCGCGGCGCTGGCTATCTCTTCTCACCCGCATGAGGTCTCTCTATTTCAAAGTTCTGGTGTGGTCGATCGCCACAGTCATGGCGGCGGTGTTGGGTCTGTTTATCCACTCAGCCCTGATGCCGAACCGCGGGGGGGGGGCCTCCTTTCCAAGGCGGCAAAATTCTCGCCGACGCGGCCCAGCGCATCTATACGAAGGAGGGCCGCGATGCCCTTCGTGAGTTCGTCCGCGGGGCCGGCGAGGACCCGAACAACGAGTACTACGTCACCGATGCTCGCGGCCGGGATCTGATCACGGGCGCGGATCGATCCCCGCTGCTCGCCGAGCGGCCCTCTCCGCGGCCACGCTATCCGTTTCCGGTTCCACCGCCTCCGCGATTTGTTCTTGTGGCGTCTTCGTCAGATGATTCGATCCGTTGGATCACTCTTCTGAAGCTGCCTCCTCCCACCGGCGCGTCCATATCGGAGGCGTTCATCTGGATCCTCGCAGCCGTTGCGATTCTTGCCTATCTTTTCACTGTCTATCTTGTCTCCCCGCTTCGGAAGCTCGCCGGCGTTGTCGAGCGGTTTGGCGCCGGCGATCTGAATGCCCGCGTGGAAACGAGACGTCGCGACGAACTGGGGAATCTGGCGCGCGCCTTCGATCAGATGGCCGAACGCATCGACACGCTCGTAACTACGGAGCGCCGGCTCTTGCAGGACATCTCTCACGAGTTGCGCACGCCGCTGGCGCGGATGCGCTTCGCCGTGGAGGTGGCGCGGACGGATCCGAATCGCGAAGCCGCGCTGGACCGGATTCGGAAAGAGTGCGACCGCCTTGCACTGTTGACCGACGAATTGCTGGAAATCGGCGTGGCCGAAGGGGATCCCGGCAGTCGTCAATTGGAACCGGGCGATCTGGCGGAACTGTTGGCGGAAACGGTGGAGGATTCGTCGCTGGAATCAGCCGGCCGCGGTGTCCAGTTAGATATGTGTGCGCCCCCCGCAGCGGAGCTGAAGATGGATCGGGAACTACTTCGCCGCGCGGTGGAAAACGTGCTGCGCAATGCCATCCGCTACTCGCCGGACGGATCGACCATCGATGTTGAACTCACCGGTACACCTGACGCTTGGCGCCTGTCGATTCGAGACCGCGGCCCCGGCGTCCCTCCAGAAATGTTGGAGAAGATTTTTCAACCATTCTTCCGTGCCGACAGCCACCGCGCCAGGAAAGAGGACTCCGGTGGCGTCGGGCTGGGCCTGGCCATCGCCCGCCGAGCCGCGCAGTGGCATCACGGCACGTTGAAAGCAGAGAACGCGGAGCCGGGCCTCCGCGTTCTTCTAACCCTTCCTCGCTAACGGAAGCTACTTCTTCGCGGGCGCCAGCAACTTCTCCAGTAACCCTTCGAAGCCTCCCGAAACGTTCACGGTTCCGACCTTCTCCGTCAACTTTTCGAGAGTTTCCAGCTCCTTCAGCCGGATCAGGATGGGGGACTCTTCCATCAACCGCGCGGTGTTCAGCAACGACCGGGTCGCCGCCGTTTCCTCACGCCGCTGGATCAGGTTGGCCTGCGCCCGCTTCTCCGCCGCCACCACCTGGTTCAAGATCTCCCGGATCTCCCCAGGCAGGATAACGTCCTTCAGCGCCATCGTTCCCACTTCCACGCCAACGGCCGCCATCTCCTCGCGGATAGCCTCGGCCGAAGCGGGTTCAATGTCCACCTTCTCCTGCAACAGTTCGTCCAGCGTGCGCCGCCCCAACGTCCGCCGTACGGCGAGCTGCAGCAATCGGTACAGCGCCTCGCCGGCATTCCGTACGGTTCGCGCGGCCAGCATCGGATCGGTCACACGGAATTCGGCCGAGATGTTCACCCGCAGCGTCACCTTGTCTTTCGTCAGGATCTCCTGCGCATTCACTTCCAGCACCTGCCGGCGCAACTCCACCAACTCCACCCGCACGTTCCCCCGCGCCACCCAGAACCCATGCATCCCAGGTCCCACGTTGCGCACGAGTTGGCCGTTGACGAAGATCAGTCCAGTGGACTGCTCCGGTACCATGATGAACTGAACCCGGGCGGCAACCGATCCGAGACGCGTCAACGCCGGGATCAGCGAAGCCTCCACGGCGGGCTCGGCCACGATGTCGAATTCACGCACTGTCACCGTGCGCGGGGCACGCCAAACCAGCGCCGATTCTCCGGGGCTCAGCACACGAATTACGACGCCGTCGGCAAAGACGATCGCCGTGCGGTCCTCGCCCACCACCACGCGGACAAAGTTCTCATCCACCAGTGCCGACGCCGACCGTACCAAACCCTCCGCCAGCGTGGGCCGCAGCACGGCGTCGAGCGTGGACACAATCTCGACCTCCAGACCCCGCCGCAGCGAGAACATCCGGTGCACCCCGGGCCCCTCAATCGCCTGCAGTTGCCCGTTCATGAACACCAGCGCGCGCTCCATCTCTCGCACAACGATCCGCTTCCAAATCATCTCCCTGCCCTCCTTCCCTTTCCTAAGTTGAGGCCAACCAGTCCGCGTCAATCTCCGCCGTCATAGCGGGCCGAAGCTAAAAGCCAACCCACAACTCACATGGGATGGCATGTTCCGCCAGGCGCATAGCTATGCCCCGAATGGCAGCGGCCCAGAGGGCCCCGTTGTTACCGAAACAGTTTTCAAGACTGTTGGTGCATGAAACAGGATTCGAACCTGTAACCCCGGATGTTCAAGATCCGTGCTCTACCCTTGAGCTATTCATTCGTGGTCGGTTAATACGGATCTGGCAGCCGGTACGCAGTAACTGAATCAGCCTGCGCCGCGCAGTGAAATACTGCCGCCTCAGGGCGGCCACATCCCGAATTAACACGCTTGCGAGCCACCCGCGGGTGGCAATTCCAATATGCCGCGTCAGACGCGCGGCGAACTACCTTGTCTCGGACAAGTTAGCCACGCGAACTGATTTGTATGTAAGTCAGAGTTCGTGTGAATCATCAATATGTCGTTCCTGCGACTCAGTCAGAGTAACATGCATAAAGCACCACATGCAAGAGGTGTTTTGTGTTTTATTGCGCTATTCGCAAAAAAGAACCATCCCCGGTCTTTGATGCCCAGGCCCGCAGCAACGTCCGGTGGTCCTGCAGAATCGTCCCCGCCTGCGGCGCCAGATTGAACGTCTCGCCAGGATCCGCTTCCAAATCGAACAACTGTTCCGGACGCGCACCGGAGTTAAACCGGATGTACTTGTATCGTTGTGTCCGGATCATTCGCCCCTCCCGCCCCGCGTCCTCATAACGGAGTTGGCTGGCCACAAAGGGCCGCGTGAACGGCGCCATCAGGTTGACCCCGCGCATATCGACAGGCGCCGAAACTCCCGCCACCGCGCAGAGCGTTGGCACGATATCGGTCAGAGTTGCCAACGAATCATTGACGCCAGCCGCAATCGCCGGTCCCGCCAGGAAGAACGGCACCCGCAGCGACTCCTCGTAGAACGAAGCCTTCTGCGCCCATCGGTGCGCGCCCATCCCCTCCCCGTGGTCACTGGCAAACACAATCACCGTGTCCTGCTCTAACCCGCTCTCCCGCAGCGCCCGCAGCACCTTCCCGATCTCCCCATCCACCTGCTCCACCATCCGGTAGTAGTCGTGGTGGTAAAGGCGCATGTCATCGCGTCGCCACTCGCTAGCAATCCCCACAGCTTGCGACATCAGGTCGTACCCGGCCGTCCGGTGATACTGAATCGCCTCGGGTTCATTCGGGTCCACGGCCATGTTCAACGGCGCCGGTGGCATCACGGCGGAAGCAGGCAACTCCCGCGTCCCTTTATGTGCACGAATCCAATCGCAGATGTCGTGCGGGTTCATGAACGACGCCACCATCAAAAATGGCGCGCCCGGCTTCCGGCGCAGCCACTCCGCGCAGGCGTTCGACAACGGCGCGTCCATGTCCTTTCCCAACGCCGACCCACCGATCAGCTTCGTAAATCCAGTCATCCCGTCGAACGTCTTCGGCAGGTGCCATTTGCCGCCGTAAACCGTCTCGTACCCGGCCCCCCGGAACAACTCCCCCAATGACGCCATGCCCGCCGGAATCGCCCCGTTATTGCCCATCACGCCCGTCTCATTCGGCATCCGCCCGGTGAAGATCGCCGACCGCGACGGCGAACAAACCGGGTACGGGCAAATTGCATTCGTGAACACCATTCCCCGACGCGCAATCGAATCCATCGCCGGCGTTTTCAGCCACGAATTCCCGCACCCGCTCCAGGCGTTGTGCGTCTGCTGATCCGTCAAAATCACCAGAACATTGGGCCGTTTCTGCGCCTTTACTTGCAGCATCGGCGCCGCCAACAACGACCGCCGCGTCATCACGCCTGCTCCACCTTCCACTCCTTCGCATTCCACCGCATCCGCCGCCCATGCTTCATCGAAAGATTCGCCAACTGCACCACCAGCGCCGCCTGGAAGCCCAGCGCCACCGGCGCCGTCGGCTTCTGCCGGGTGCGAATGCACTCCAGGAAATTCCGCACATGTAGCTCCGTCGCGAAGCCAAATCCCCGTGCCGACTTCTTCTCCAGCAACACCTCTTCTTCCTTCCCCGCCGCATACACGCGGCACGTCTCCCGCCCAATATCCATCCGCGCCTTCGTCCCGTCCAACTGGTTCAACTGATCGTTCTTCGACGCATACTTCATCGCCGCATAGTTGAGCGAAAACACGCCCAGAAAATCCTCCGGATACTCCGCCGTCACCACCACACTGTCGGCCGTATCAACGCCGGACCGGTGCGGCCGCCCGCCCGCCGCCGTCACCGCCAGCGGATACGACGCGTCCATCAACATGTGGAAGCCGTCGAAAACATGCGCCCCCTGATCGGCCACAATGCCCCCCGCGTAGTCGGAATACAACCGCCAATTCCGAAACCGTGAAGCATCCACCGGCCGCTTCACCGCCGGCCCCTGCCACTGCTCCCAATCCAGCTTCCCCTCCAGCGGAGTTTCCTTCCCTGGGTTGATCTGGTTGTTCAACCACCACCCGCGCACCATCCGCACACTGCCCAACGTGCCACTCCGCACCACGTCCCGCGCCTGCTGGTACAAGTCGTACGACCGCCGCTGCATACCCACCTGCACAATCCTGTGCGACGCTCGCTCCGCATGCACCAGCTCCACGCCCTGCTCCGGCGTCTGGCACAGCGGCTTCTCCACGTAGACATCCTTGCCCGCCGCCAGCGCGTCCAGCACCATGCGGTGATGCCAGTGCTCCGGCGTCGCGATCAGCACCGCATCAATCGTCCGGTCCGCCAAAATGTCCTGATACCGCCTCACCGCCCGCGCCGGTTCATTCTGCGCCTTGCGCACCACGCCCAGCGCCCGCTCCAGGTTCGGCTCATACACGTCGCAGATCGCGCCCACACGCAGCGCCATGTCCTTCTGGAACTCCGTCATCACGTACGTGCCGCGGCCACCTGCGCCGATCACGCCCAGCGTCACCCGTCCCTCGGCGGCAAAGGCCACGCCGCTTGCGCCCATCCAGAACTGTCGTCGATTCATAATCTGTGTAACAGCAAACGTATCGCATTTTGCGATACGGTAAAGGACAGCAATGAAAGCGCTATTACTCAAGGAATACATGCAGCTCGAAGTGACCGAAGTTCCCGAACCGGAACTCGGCCCCGAAGACCTGCTCGTCCGCGTCCGCGCCTGCGGAATCTGCGGCAGTGACATTCACGGTATCGACGGCTCCACCGGCCGCCGCATCCCGCCGTTGGTGATGGGCCATGAAGCCGCCGGCTTCGTCGCCAAAGTCGGCAGCGCCGTGACGCAATGGAGCGTCGGCGACCGCATCACTTTCGACTCCATGATCTCCTGCGGCAAGTGCCATTTCTGCCGCTCCGGCCACATGAATCTGTGCGAAAACCGCATGGTTCTCGGCGTCTCCTGCGGCGACTACCGCCGCCACGGCGCCTTCGCCGAATTCGTCGCCGTGCCCCAGCACATCTGCTACAAGCTGCCCGACGAACTTCCCTTCGAACACGCCGCGTTGATCGAAGCCGTCTCGGTCGCCGTTCACGCCGTCGAAGTTACCCCGGTTCACCTTGGTGACACCGCCGTCGTCGTCGGCGCCGGCATGATCGGCCTGCTCACAATCCAGGCCGCCAAGAACGCCGGTTGCACCACCGTCTACGCCGTCGATCTCGACGACGCCAAGCTCGCCCTCGCCAAGGAACTCGGCGCCGCCGAAGGCTTCAATCCGAAGTCCTGCGACCCCGCCGAAGAGATCCTCAAGCGCACCGGCGGCCGCGGTGCCGACATCGTTCTCGAAGCCGTCGGCGCCACCGATCCCATTAAGACCGCGCTCGCCTGTGTTCGCAAGGGCGGCACCGTGACTTTGATCGGCAACATCACCCCGAAGATCGAACTCAACCTGCAATCGGTTGTCACCCGCGAAATCCGTCTCCAGGGCACCTGCGGCTCCAACGGCGAATATCCCGCCTGTATCGATCTCCTCGTCAAAGGCCTAATCAAAGTCGACTCGATGATCAGCGCCAAGGTCTCGCTCGATGACGCCCCCGACGCCTTCCGCCGTCTCTATAACCACGAACCCAATCTGATGAAGGTGATCGTCCAGCCGTGAGCAACCCCACCCCCTACTTCAATCTGACCGGCAAGGTGGCCATCGTCACCGGCGCCTCCCGCGGTCTCGGCCAGTACTTCGGCCGCGCCCTCGCCAAGTCCGGTGCCGATCTCGTCATCACCAGCCGCCGCAAGGACGACTGCGCTGATTTCGTCAAGGAGATCGAAGCCCTCGGCCGCAAGGCCATACCAGTCGAACTCGACGTGCGCAACTACGACAGCATCGTGCAATTTGCCGAGGAAGCCGAAGCCGCCTACGGCAAGATCGATATCCTCGTCAACAACGCCGGTTGCAACGTGCGCAAGCCCGCCGTCGACATCAGCTGGGATGAGTACAACCTCGTGCTCGAAACCAATCTGCGCGGCACGTTCTTCGTCGCCCAGCAGATCGCGAAGAAAATGATCCCCCGTGAATACGGGCGCATCGTCAACATCGGATCCGTCACCAGCGTCTTCGGCTACGCCGGCATCGCGCCGTATTGCGCCAGCCGCGGCGGCGTCAAACAGCTCACCATGGCCCTGGCCGACGAGTGGGGCCGCTTCGGCATCACCGTCAATTGCCTCGCGCCCGGCTGGTTCCGCACCGAACAGAACAAGGTCCTCTACGACAACCAGGAATGGCTCGAGTACCTGAAGGATCGCATCCCGGTAAAGCGCCCCGGCCAGCCGAACGATCTCGATGGAGCCGTGGTCTTCCTCGCCTCCGAAGAGAGCCGTTACGTCTCCGGCCAGACGCTGCTGGTCGACGGTGGCATCTCCACCGGCGCCACCCGCGCCTCCGTGTCCCCTAAGTAGCCAGTTGGAATAGATGGTTCCGGTCATGACCGGCCATCGTTTCCACCAGAGTGCGGAACGTCATCGCTCCGCGCTCTGGATGGCTTAACTCTTTCGCAAACATGCCCTCCGGCTGAGCCGCGATGAACTGCACATTCCACGTGCGAACCGCCGAGAAAACAGCCAGCGCCGTCTCCAGATCGGCCGCGGCATAGCCGCGTGCCCAGGCGTCCTGGTCGAACGGCTGAATCACATGGTTGTCTTCCGCTACTGCCTGGCGCAGATGCATCGCGAAGACAATCTCCGTATCCGCCAGGTGCGCCAGAATCTGCCGCGCCGTCCAGGCGCCCTCCGCCCGCGGCTTGTCCGTCGTGCCGGCCACGCCGTGGCTCGCCATCGCCTCCCGGAGCTTTTGCGGAGTCTCCCGAATGACAGCCAAAGGGTCCAGCCCTTCCATCCACAGGGAATCGGGGTTCATATACGTTCATTATGCATTTGGCAGAATAGAAGTTGCCCTCTCCGATTCGCGTTCTCTTCTTCCTCCTCTGCCTCGCTGCCCCCGCGCAGACCGTCTATCTCTTCTCCCTCGACGGCCTCGGTCACCAGTTGTTGACGAAGTCTCCCGTCACCGCCCCCTTGAAAACCCTCCGTCGCCTCGCGGCCCGCGGTGCCATGGCCGATGGCATCCAGCCCGCCTTCCCCAGCGCCACCGGCAACTCCCACGCCGCGCTCTGGACCGGCGTCTACGGCGATGTTTCGAACATCACCTCCAACAGCCAGCCCTATCTCCCCCGTGCCGCCCACACGTTTCTCGAACGCAATAACGGCTACCGGTCCGATCAACTCGCCGCTGAACCGCTCTGGGTGTCCGCTGGCCGTCAGGGCCTGAAATCGGTCGCTTACCAGGCCCCGCAGGTCTTCCCCTTTCGCCCCTTCACGACACACCCCAACGCAACTTTAATCAACGGATACCAGTCCCGCCAGATCGCCGGCCACACCATCCTTCGCCGCAAGGATCTGATCTTTGATTCCCCCACCGGCTTCCATTTCAAACACGGCCCACTCACGCTCCGCGGTACGCTCACCGCCACCGGTGTCACCGTCGAAAACACGGTCGTCCGCCTCGCGCCCGTCGAAACAAAACCCCCGCTGCAGCGCCCGCTGGCCCGCCACTTCAGCGATGGACTCTACTTGGCCGATCCCGTCCCCGCCGTCATCTATTTCCGCCTCTTCGAATTCACCGCGGCCGACCTGCTCCTCTACGTCTCCCCCATCCAGGAACTCGCCATCAGCCAAGGCGAAGCAACGGCGATGCTCCGCGAAGCCGGCGGCTTTATCGGCAATACCCATTTCGGACCCAAGCTCACCACCAGCCAGTCGCTCGAAGTCATGGAACTACTGACGCGCCAGAACGCGCGCCATACGCTGTGGCTCGCCGAACATCTCCGCCCCGCCCTCTTCATCGGCTACATCCCCATCTGTGACGAACTCGGCCATCAGTTCCTCGGCCGCCACGAACAGGGCGATGCCGACGCCACCCGCGCCATGCTCTGGGGCTTCACCATCGCAGAACGCTGGCTCCAACAGGTCGCGCCGTTGGTGACAAAGCAAGACCATCTCATCATCACCGCCGATCACGGCATGGCGCCCATCTCCAAACTGGTGAATGTCAACGAAGCTCTCCGCCGCGCCGGCCTCGGCAAAGCCGCCACTCACGTCTACAATTCGGTGCTGATCAACACCACGGATTGGAAAGGCGGCACCGTACAGAACCGCGATGCCGTCCGCGCCCTTGTCCGCAAAACGCTCGAAGAGACCGGCGTCTTCACCGCTTTCTATACCCCCGAAGAACACGGCAAAAACTACGGCATCAGCGGCCCCGCCGGCAGCGATCTCTACTTCGATCTCAAGCCCGGCTTCAGCGTTCGCGATACCGTCGGCGAACTCTTCCCCCCGCTCGATAAACCCATCGGTTCCCACGGCTTCGTCCCCGACCGGCCCGACATGCTGGCCACGCTGATCGTCGCCGGTCCGCGCATCGGCAAGGCCACAAAATGGCCCCGCCTGAAATCGATCGACGTTGCTCCACTAGCCGCCAAATTGCTGGGCATCGAGCCCCCGAAACAAGCCCGCGGACGCAGCCCTCTCTAAAACTCCAGCCGCAGCCCCACCTGGTGCACGCGCGCTCCCTTGGCAGTATTGATCGTCGCACCGCCCCGCACGTCCACCTGCGTCAACGGCAGGTTGAAGTTCGCACGGTTCGATAGATTGAACGTCTCCCACCGGAACTGAAACGCCGTGTGCTCGGTCACCGCGAACCGCCGCGACAGGCTCATGTCGAACGTGAAGAACCCCGGGCCGTCCACCACGTTCCGCCCCGAACTCCCAAAGCGATAGGAGCCCCGCGGCACCAGCGGAAACGCGTTCCGGTCGAACCACGCATCCACGCCCGGCTGGTCCAACCGCCCGCTGGCGATCCGGTCCGGCCGCACCGCTTCACCCAGGTCAATCGACACATTCGCCACCTTCGGCGTGAATGGCGCACCCGTATAGGCCCGCGTCGTCCCGGCCAGTTGCCACTTCCGCAGGAAAATATTCCGCGCCACATCCGGCTCCCAAATAAACGCGCCCACCATCGAATGGCCGATATCGAAATCGGACCGTCCCCGCTCCCCGTGCAGGTTGCGCGAATCCTGCGCCGAGGGGAACCCGGCCGCGATCGTCCCACCCGTATTCGAGCTCTCGTCAATCGCCTTGGAATACGTATACGCCGCCCGCACAAACAGCTTCTTGCTGAACCGCCGCTTCACCGTCACCGCGCCGGAATTGTAGATCGAATTCGATCCGTTGATGATGTAGTTAATCGTCTGAAACTGCGGGAACGGTCGCGGGAAAGTCCCATCTGGCAACCGCAACGCCAACTGCCGGTTCGGCTGGTTCAGGTCAAAACGCCGCGGTAAATTGGTTCCCTTCGAACCCGCAAACGCCACCTCCAACACGGAGCCCTTGCCAATCTCCCGCTCCGTCGTCAGGTTCCAGCTCTGCAGATACTGGCTCGGTTGATTCACATCCTGACCGGTGGTCGAAGTCACCCCGCCCACCCGGCGCTTGGCCTCCGGAAAGGCATTCGAAACCGTCAACAGCAACGGGTTTGTGGACGTTGCCGAATAGGTCTCATTAATGGAGAACGGATACGTGTCGCTATTCTCATCCAGCCGGTACAGCGAACTTGTGCCATAGAAAATGCCATACCCGCCGCGCAGCACAAACTTCGTCCCGCCACGCGGCCGCCACGCAAACCCGAACCGCGGCCCGAAATCGTTCCGGTCCGGATTCACCAGCGTGTCCGGCAGCCCTGCCGCCGAGGCCATCATCACATTCTGCGCCACGCCCGTCGCGTTAATCCGCGCATCGAAATCCGGAATAATGCCTTTCCCTGCGATTACAATTTTTCCCAGGCTCGGCACGAAGCTCGACCACGCGCCAAACTTCTCCCGCGGCGGCAACATCAAGTCGTAGCGCACGCCGATATTCAACGTCAGCGTCGAAGTGATCTTGTAGTCGTCCTGCACGAACGCCGAATAGTTCGAAACCAAATGATACGGCCCGGCCGCATCCAACTGCCGCCGCGAAGTCTGCGCATAGCCCATCAGGAAATCGGCAAACGGCTCCTGCGTGAACCGCCCCAAAAACGTCATCCTCCCCCGTGTATCGCCAAACCCGCGCGAAAAATACTGGTAGCGCAAAAAGTCGCCGCCGGTCTTGATGGTGTGCTTGCCCTTAATCCACGTGAAGTTCCCGCTGTACTGATAGTTGTTGTAGCTCCAGATCTTCGGCAGGTCGTAGGCGTGCCCCAGAATCACATATCCTGTCACTTCCATCTGCGGCAGGCCCAGCGCCACCGGGTTCTTCAACCCGCCCGTGAACCCCACCTCGCTCGCCCAATCCCGCCCCGTAATAGGCCAGCCCTGATTGTTCGTCCGGCGCGAAAAACTCGCATTCGCCTCCAGGATCATCGATGGCGAAATCGTGCGCGTGTACCGCAACCCGCTCAATAATTCAAACGGCGAATTCGTGGAGCCGAAAACCGGAATGAACGACCGCGTGAACGGATCAAACGACTCCGTCTTCCGCCACAACGTCCGCGCGCTGAACTGGTCGCGCACACTGAACGCGTGGTCGATCTTCATGCTGTAGTTATCCCAGTTGCTATTGGCGTTGCTCTGCACCAGATAGTTCAGAGCATTCGAATTCATGTTGGCCTTCGGATAGTAGGCCGCCATCTTCAACGCCACCGGGTCGAACCGCGACGAAGGGATCTGCTTGCCTGGAAACGGCGTGTTCCGGTTCAGCGGATCGGTGATCGCCAACGCCTTCCCCGTCGCATCCACGGCCGCCGAAAAGTCGCCGCCAATCATTCCATTCGCCGGCACCAGCCCGCGTCGCGTAGCGCCCGAAATCTGTCGCAACGACTCCCAACTCGCCAGGAAAAACGTCTTGTTTCGCCCGTCATAAATCTTCGGAATTACCACCGGCCCCGACGCCGTCGCACCAAACTGGTGCCGCCGCAACTTCGACTTGTCCACGTCAAAAAAGTTCCGCGCATCGAAAACATCATTCCGCATGAACTCATACAGCGAACCCCGCAACCGGTTCCCGCCGCTCTTTAGAATCACGCTCAACACGCCGCCCGCATACCGCCCATATTCGGCCGCGAAACCGGACGTGATCATCTTGAATTCCTGCACACCCTCCAACGGCGGACTCACCATCGATCCCGTATTCCGCCTCTGCGTATTGTTCATCCCATCAATCAAAAAGCCCGCATTATCGGCCCGCGCGCCGTTGATCGCAAACGCCCCGTCCCCGTCCTCCCCCTTCGGCAACACGCCCCCGCTCAAATACGCCAGGTCCGAAAAGTTGCGACCCGCCAGCGGCATCTCGCGAATCTCATCGTTCGTCGTCACATCGCCCCGCGCCCCGCTCTCCGTGTTCAACACCGGCGGCGTATCCACAATCGTCACGCTCTCCGTCACCGCGCCCACCTGCAGCGAAACATCCAGCCGCAGCACCTGATCCAGCGCCAGCGTGAACTCCGGCCGCCGGTACAACTGAAAGCCCTCCCGCCGCGCCTCCAGCGAATAGCGCCCCGGCGCCAGATTCGGCGCCGTAAAATCGCCGCTGTCCCGCGTCACCACCTCATGCCCCTGGTTCGTCTCCAGGTTGGTCAATTTCACCGTCACCGCAGGCACCACGCCGCCAGCGCTATCGGTCACTCGCCCCACCACCGTCGCCGACGGCGTCTGGCCGAAAACAGCCATGCAAAACAGCGGCAACAACGCCGCACGGAATCGTGCCAACATGGAACACCTCGCGAGAACTCTTACCCGTAGTTTACCCGCATCACATACTCGTTTTGCGCGTAGCCGGTCCCAGGAACTCCCGTATCTTCGCCAGTTCCGCCTGCCAGTCGCCAACCCGCACGCCCGCCTTGTCCAACCCCGCTCCCCGCGCAAACACAAACGCCGCACCCGCCCCCAACTCCCCCCGCAACCCCGTGCCCGTCGCCCAATAGTGCCGCGCCCGCTTGTCCCACACCCGCGCCATCGCGTCCGTAGTCGGTGCCCAGTCCGTCCGCGCTACCGGTTGCCAAACCACATGCGCCTCCAACGCGTCGTTCTCATACTCCATCAATAACGCCTGCACCCGCTCTGCCACCGCCAGGTCCGCCGGCGTCGTTGGTGACAACACAGCCACCACCCGCGGCTTCCCCACGCCAGCCTGAAACGCCTGACGGAACGCCATCTCATCGCCCAACGGCTTCTGCCCCTCCGGCGTCGACCCTGCTGAAAACAGATACCACCACGCTACCCCGCCCACTGCCACCACCGCCAAAAACCACGCCACCAATACCGCCCGCCTCATCCCACAAACTCCCGCACCTGGGCCACGCACTCCGCCACCGGCCGCGTGCTGTCCACCAGAATCCCCGCGCCCCACCACGGATACGTCGTCGCAATCTCCGTCACCCGTTCATCCGTCAGGTCCAACCCCGGATGAGAATCCCGCCGCGCCCGGTTCCGTTCCAGCAGCACCGCCAACGGCGCCGTGAACTCCACCACATAAACCGCCGCGCCCGCCCCGCGCGCCACCGCCAAGCACCCCTGCCGGTCCTCGGCGTGACCAAACCCGCCATTGCAGATCACGATATCGGTATACCGCAACACGTGCCCCGCGGTCCACAACACCGCCCGGTAGGCCACCTCCCGGTCCGCCCGCGTGTGCGCCGCGTCGGGCAACAGCGCCATCCGCGCCGCGTCCATCTCCAAATGCGCCCACCCCAGGGCCCTGCCCACGGTTGACTTCCCCGTACAAGGCGGCCCGCCAAAAACCACCAGCTTCTTCATGGCTGCAGCGTCAACGTGGACTTCACCGTCCACCCGCCCGGATAGTGCAGCGGATAACTCGTCGCGTTCGAATACGCCTCCCACTGATCCTTGAAATGGCCCGACAGCGGCTGCCCGCTCTGCCCCACCGGCAGGTTCAACAACCCGCCCTGCGGATCTCCAAAATCCACCACCATCCGCATCGATGGCCCCATCCGCGCCGTCGTCTGCTTCACCGTCGTCGACGACCCGCTCACCCCCACTGGCCCGATCTGGAAATACCCCGACACCCACGGCACCCCGCGCACCACCGGGTTCACAATCGCCAGCTTGTTGAACTCGCCCCACTGCCACTTCCGCACGTCCGTCCCCTGCCGTCGCGAGCCCTCTTCCACGCCCTCCTGCAAGCACCGCAGCAATTCGTGGTCCCAATCGGCAAACCACCCCTCCGGCCGCTTCCGCAACATGTTTTCCATCACGCCGAAATAGATAAACGGCTCCCATTCAATCGTCGGCATGTTCGTCGCCTTCGCCGCAATCGACCGCCGTAAATAGTTCGCCAGATACGTCGCAATCAATGGCTCCGCCTTCGCCGCGTCCATGTCGCCCTTCCACCCGCGCAGCATCTCCACCGCGTCCTTCAACTGCGGATTGCTGGCCTTCTTCTTGTCCCACGCCGCCACCACCTGCCCCGCCAGGAAATGCGAAAACGGCGAGTAGATATCGGCCTGCAACTTCACCATCTCCTCCGGCGCCCACTTCTCTCGCCGCTTCAGTTCATCCAAAATCCGGTTCGCCCGGTAATGCGGCGCAAAATTCCCGCTCACCGCATACGGATACTTCTCCGGAAACGGATTCTGATTCCCCGTCACAATCAGTCCCGGCCCCGGATTGTAGAACGACGGCAGCTCATCAAACGGAATAAACCCCTGCCATTCGCAAGTCCCCGCCGCCAGCACCCGCTGCCCATTGCAGTCTTTCCGGATCGGCAACGGCCCCGTCACCTGCAGCCCAATGTTCCCGTCCTTATCCGCATACGCCACGTTCGACGCCGCCCCCGGAAACTCCCGCAGCGCATCCCGGAACTCCGCCCAATTCTTCGCCCGGTTCAACTTCACCAGCCCGATCTGAAACGGCCCATTCTCCGCCGCCACCCACCGCAGCGCCACCGGCTTCCCGCCCGGCCCGCTAAACACCGGCCCATGCTCGTTCACTAACTGCTGAAACGGCTCGCCCGCCGTCCCCTTCACCGCAATCCTGTCCCGCTCCAGTCGCGCCTGCTGCGTCGCCGGCACGTACAAGTCCTGCACGTCAAAGCCCAGGTTCGTAATGCCCCACGCGATGTGCTCGTTCCGCCCCACCACAATCGCCGGCACCCCGGGAATCGCCACGCCCGTCACATTCACGCCCGGCCCCTGCAAATGCGTCATGTACCAAACGCCCGGCAAAGACCACGCAATGTGCATATCGTTCGCCACCGCTGGCTTGCCCGACCGCGTATGCGCCCCGCTCACCGCCCAGGCATTCGACCCCGGCTGATTCTCCGATCCCGTCCGCTCCGGAAACAGCTGCGCCACCTTCGCCGCGTCGCCCTTCTCATACATCGCCTCGCGCGTCAGGTCGTGCTTATACGTGTTGCTCAATGACTGCTGCATCATCAGCCCCACCAGCAGCGTGTCCTCAATCCGCCACGGCCGCGGCTTGTACCCCAGCAGTGTGAACTCCACCGGCAGCCGGTCCATGTGCGTCTCCATGTAGTGGTTCACGCCCCGCGCGTACGCCGCCAGAACCGCCCGGTCCTCGCCCGTCACCGTCCGCGCCCGCTGCTCGGCCAACCGCGACATCCGCAACCGCCGGAACTCCCTGTCACTTTCCAACGCCGCCAGCCCCGCCACCTCCGCCAACTCCCCGGCCGTCATCCGCCGAAAAGATTCCATCTGCCAGAACCGGTCCTGCGCCGTTACGAAGCCCTGCGCGAAATACAAATCCTCCGCCGTCTCGGCAAAAATATGCGGCACGCCCAGCGCATCGCGTTCCACGCGAACACCCTTCGCCAACGGCGCCGATATCGTCCCACTCGCCTGCGGCAGCGGCCGCCAGACGCACCAATAAACCAAACCAATCGCCGCTAAAACAGCGATGCCGATCAGTACGTTGATAGACTGTAATAGCTTTCGAGCAAACACTAACTCTAAGTATGGCGGATTCAAGTTACGGTTACCGGTTCCTGCTCGTTGGCCTGATCGTCGCGGCAAACGCATTCTTCGCGGCTGCCGAGACCTCCCTCCTCAGTTCCCGCAAATCGCGGTTGAAACAGCTCGCCGACGATGGCAACTCCGGCGCCAAAGCCGCCCTCCATCTCCTCGAATATCCGGAGCGCCTCCTCTCCGTCACGCAAGTCGGCGTCACCCTCGCCTCCCTCGGCCTCGGCTGGGCCGGCGAAGAAACCATCCATCAAATCCTCATGGGCTGGATGCAGCCGCTCATGATGCCCCTCACCGAAAAGGTCATTCCCGTCTTCGCCCTCGTCCTCTCCTTCGCCTTGATGACCTACATGCACGTCGTCATCGGCGAAGTCGTGCCGAAGAACATCGCCATCGAAACGGCCGACCGCTTCGCCGTCCTCGTCGCCCCCATCCTCGTCGTCTTCGGCCGCATCGCCGGCCCACTCGTCTCCATCATCGAGCGATCATCCAAACGCATCTCCCTCCAACTCGGCCTGAAGGGCGAAGGCGAAGGCTCCGGCGGCCACTCCGTCGAAGAAATCAAATTCATCGTCTCCCTGTCGGAGTCCGAAGGCAAGCTGCCAAAGTTCCAACAACTGGCCATCCACCGCCTCCTCGAACTCGAAGAATACGCCGCCCGCGAGATCATGGTCCCGCGCACCAACATGGTCGCCGTGCCCGTCGATACATCCCTCGAACAACTCCTCGTCCTCCTCAACGAACACCAGTTCTCCCGCCTCCCGGTCTTCGAAAAAAGCACCGATCAAGTCATCGGCATCGTCCACTTGAAGGACCTGATCCACGTCCTGATGCTCCGCAAAGGCCCCGCCCAATTCAACCTGCGCAACGTCATGCGCGTGCCCATCTTCGTTCCCGAAACCCGTTCGCTCTCTGACCTGATCGACGTCTTCCGTGCTCACAACACCCACATGGCCGTCGTCGTCGATGAGCACGGCTCTACCACCGGCGTCGTCACCCTCGAAGACGTCCTCGAACAAGTTTTCGGTGAAATCGAAGACGAACACGATATCTCCCGCCCCAAGCAGGACCGCAACTCCGCCGCCCTCGAACTCGACGGCACCATCAACATCCCCGACCTCGCCAACCAGTACGGCGTTGAACTCCCCGCCGACGGTGGTTTCGAAACACTCGCCGGCTACATCCTCTCCAAGCTCGGCGATCTCCCCCAAGCCGGCGCCGTTCTCGAAGACGATGGCCGCCGCTTCACCATCCTCGAAATGGAGCGCAATCGCATCGCCCGCGTTCGCGTGGAGCGCCTCGAACCCGTCGCATGACACCTGCTGAAATGCATGCCGCCATCCGTGCGGAACTCGTCAGTCACGCCGAGCCCGAAAAGCTCCCCACCATGCAACGGTTCTTCAAGGACCCCATCGACGCCTACTGCACCTACACCGTCCACGTTCGCAACCTCGCCAAAAAACACGGTGCCGAATTCGCCGCCTGGCCGGACAAGGATCGCACCGCCCTCACCCGCGCCCTCTGGGCAAGCGGCAAGTTTGAGGAGGGCTCCGTCGCCATCCTCCTCTACGCCCGCATGCGCCGCAAGTGCGACTACTGCGAATGGAAGCTCTTCGTGAAGTGGCTCGAAAAGGACATTCACAACTGGGCCCACTGCGACACGCTCTGCGCCGAAGTCATGGGCCCGCTCTTAATCGCCCACCCCGAATGGGTCGCCGAACTCCCCTCCTGGACCGCCGCGCCCCAGAAATTCAAACGCCGCGCAGCCATCGTCGTAACTCTCAAAGGACTCGCCAAAGGCCTCTTCCGAAACGAAGCGCTCCAGCTAATGGCAACCCTCTCCGCCGACAAGGAAGATATGGTGAAAAAAGCAATCGTCTGGTTGAAAAAGGACCTCGCCAAATGAAACGACGCGACCTCCTTCTCACCGCCGCCGCCCGCCTGCTCGCCCAGCCAAAAGAGTCCCGCCGCGAACTCTTCCTCGATGAATCCCTCGTCGAATGGATCCGCGGTGCCGAACTCCGCCTCGGCACGCCCGTCGAAAAGGAAGTCGTCCTCAAACTCGACCGCCCCCACGAAGGCCCCTTCAGCGCCTATTTCACCGTCCTCCACGACAACGGCAAATACCGCCTCTACTACCGCGGCGTTCCCGAAGCCGGCAAGGACGGCCGCCCTACCGAGGCCACCTGCTACGCCGAATCCGCCGACGGCATTCACTTCGAAAAGCCCGCCAACAACATCCTCCTCCAGGGCCAGGCCCCCTTCTCCCACAACTTCTGCCCGTTCATCGACAAGAACCCCCGCGCCACCACCCGCTACAAAGCCATCTCCGGCATCGCCTCGAGCGGCCTCAAAGCCTGGGTCTCCGACGACAGCCTCAAATGGCGCGCGCTGCAAGAAGCCCCCGTCATGCCCGCCACGAAGTTGCCCCTGTTTGACTCGCAGAATCTCGCCTTCTACTCCGAAAGCGAAAACTGCTACGTCGCCTACGTCCGCCAGTTCCGTGACCGCGTCCGTTCTATCGTCCGCACCACCAGCGCCGACTTCGTCAACTGGTCCCCCTACGTCCCGCTCGATCTCGGCGGCGCTCCTGCAGACCACCTCTACACCAATCAGCTCCACCCCTACTTCCGCGCCCCCCACATCTACGTCGGCATCGCCGCCCGCTTCAATCCCAAGCGCCAAGTGCTAACCCCCGAAGAGGCCCGCGAAGTCGGCGTCCACCCCGATTATTTCAAGGACACCTCCGACAGCGTTCTCCTCTCCACCCGTGGGGGCGACACCGTCTCCCGCTACTTCCGCGAGTCCTTCCTCCGCCCCGGCCTCGGCCTCAACCATTGGGTCAGCCGCGACAACTACCCCGCACTCAACATCGTCCCCACCGGCGAAGGCGAAATGAGCTTCTACGTGAACCGCCACTACGGCCAACCCACCTCCCACCTCCAGCGCTATGCCCTCCGGACGGACGGCTTGGCAAGTCTCCACGCCGGCTGGCGGGGCGGGGAACTGCTCACCGTGCCCATCACCTGCACCGGTGCCAATCTCGAACTCAACTTCGCCACCAGCGCCTATGGCGGCGTCCGCGTGCAAGTGCTCAACGAGGACGAAACCCCCATCCCCGGCCTCGCCCTCGGCGACTGCGTGGAGATGATCGGCGACCGCATCGCCCGTAACGTCAAATGGCGCGGCGACCTGAAACAGCAAACCGGCAAACCCGTCCGCCTGCTCTTCTCCGTCAAGGACGCCGACGTCTACAGCTGGCGCTTCACTTCGTAACGAACGGCAACAGCGCCCGCACGCGCTCATCGCGCAAATACAGCCCGCCCCACACCAGCACGCCCAGCAACGGCGTGGCAAAGTACGGGTCGTCCACGCGCACATGCGTCGCCGTCGCCCCGCCCAGATACGCCGTCAGCAAAATCGCTCCCAACACGCTCGTCCGCGGCACCAGATAGACGATCGTGCATAGAACTTCCAATACCCCCAGCCCCATGGCCTTGCTCACCGGCCAACCCAAATGCGCGAACCCCTCCGCCAGCCCCGGCGGCTGCGCCAGCTTCATCCCCGCGCTGACCAGAAGCATCAGCACCGGCACCGCGCTCATCGCCCAGCTGCTCCAGCGTTTCACTGCTTCACGCTAATTTCTTTGAAGAACACAATCGACTTCTCATCGTGGTTCTGCACCCCGATGTACCCCTTGTTCGCCCGCGGTCCGCGAATCGGTTCAAACCACTGCTTCCGCTCTGGCACCGCCTGCCCCTCTTTGTATTCGTTCACCAATTTCCCGTTCAGCTTCACCCGTGTCACCCCGCCCTTCAGCTCAATCTCCAACGTGTTCCATTCCCCCGTCGGCTTCTGGTTCCGCTGCGTCACTTTGCTGATGGAATAGATCGCCCCGGTGCAATGCCAGTCGTCCCCCGCCGAATCAATCTGCACCTCGTAGCCGTTGTGAACCCCGTACCAGGCGTCTTTCGGCTGCTCCGGCATCCGGATCACCACGCCCGAATTCCCACGCTCGCTCGTGGTCTTAAACACTAGCCGGATCGTCGTATCCCCAAACGCCGCCGGTTCAAAGTACAACAGCCCCATCCCGCCGCCCGTCTTCAACATCCCGTCTTCCACGGTAAACCCAGGCCACCCCACCTGCTTCCAGCCGGTCATATCCTTGCCGTTGAACAACGGCTTCCACGCGGCAAACAGTCCAGGCGTGAGCAGGGCGAAAAGCAGTAGGAGTCGCATATCGTTCGGTCTCCAGTATGAAACTTCCCGCCCCACTCGTGTCAAATCGCTACTGCTTCTTCGCCTCGAACGGCCGCGCCTGCCCGCCCTCGCGTTCCGCGTTGCCCTTCATCACGGCGCCTTCCACCGTCCCGCTGTACATGGTCTTCATATCCCCATTCGGCGTCGAAATTGTCGTCGAAAAACTGAACTTGTTCCCGTCCAGCTTCCCGTCTTTGACCTCCGATGCCGGCGGTTCCATCTCGCCAAACTTCATCGAGAATTTCCCCGTCACCTTCCCGCCCTCTTCCTTCAGCTCGAAGGTCTGCACGATGGTCATCGCCTGCCCATCCCGCTCCATCTTCCGTTCCGACACCCACTTGCCATCAATCGGTCCGGCAAACACCACTCCGGCCAGCAGCAGCAAAGAAACCAGCAGTTTCATAACGTCTCCCTAAAGCGAGCTCTGCCCGCCCCGGCAGGATAGCAAAATCACCTACGGGTCAACTTATACGCCAACCCAATCGCCGCCCACGTCGCCCCCAGCAGCAACGATTTCGGACTCAAACTCGCCCACATATACAGGCACAGCAATAACCCGCAAGCCGGCGCAATCGCATCATAACTCCGCACCCGCCACGCCCGCAGAAACGCCGCCAGGTTCACCCCAATGAACCCAATAAACGCGCCAAAGTTCAACAACTCCGCGCCCAGCTCATACGTCAGCGTCAACGCCCCCGCCAGCGAAATTGCCCCAATCAACAACACGTTCCAAGCCGGTACCTGCCGCACCGCATCAATCCGCGCAAAGAACCGTGGCGGCAAAACATTGTCCCGTCCCATCCCGAACAACAGCCGCGCCCCCGCCATCTGCCCGCCGCTGCCCGAACCTACCGTTGCCACCAGCAGCGTCAAATTCACCGCATGAAACAGCCACATCCCCCCGGCCCTTCCCGCAATGTACACATACGCCGTATCCACGTCCGGAAACGCCTCCCCGTGCGGCCAAACCAGCTGCCCCGCGTACACCTCAATCGCCGACAAAATCCCAATCAGCAAACACACAATCACCGTCGCCTTCGGAATCGTGTTCTCCGCGTCTACCGTCTCTTCGGATAACGTCGAAATCGCGTCAAACCCAATGTAGGTCAACACCGCCAGCGCCGTCCCCGCCGAAAACGTTGACATCGTAAACGTGGCCGGATCATAGAACGGTTTCCAGAAATCCGCCGGATGCGTCTGCAGGAAAACCGCCGTCGCCCCCAGCATCCACGCCACCACCACGCCCATCACAATCGCCAGATATTTGTGCGTGTTCGCCGCCGCCTGAATGTTTCGCAGGTTCAGCCACGTGAACACCAGCGTGAAGAAAATCGTCCACGCCGCATACGGCACCGCCGGCAGAAAATTCCCCGCCGCCTTCGAACACCAGATCACGCAGATCAGCGGATTAATCACGTAATCCAGCAACAAGCCCCACCCCGTCAAAAAGCCCAGCGTCGGATGAATCTCCTTCCCCACATACGTGTACGCCGACCCCGCGCTCGGGTACACCCGCGCCATCCGCCCATAGCTGATCGCCGTCAGCAGCATCCCCACCATCGCCACCAGCACCGTCGAAACCACATGCCCGCCGGCTTTATTACTCACCACCCCAAACAGCGGCATCGGCGCCGTCGGCTGAATAATAATCAGCCCCATGAAGATCAAATGCCGCAGGTGCAATGCACGTCGAAGTTCCGGAGCCTGGTCCATCGTTGTATTGTCAACGATATGAGGAAGCTTTGGCGTCGCGCGGCGGAAGCCTGGCGCACGCGGATCGATCAACGCATCACAAAGGCCGGTCTCGCCTTCACGCTCGCCGTCGTTTTGACGGGCGCCGCGGCGTTCCTGTCGGCCAACAATCTCATCTTCCTCATCACCTCCGCCCTCATGGCCACGCTCCTCGTTTCCGGCTTCGTCAACCGCCTTTCCCTCGCCGGTCTCGAAGTCGAATTCCACCCGCCCGAACACCTCTTCGCCCGCGAACAATCCATGGCAAAACTCGTCGTCCGCAACGAAAAGAGTTGGATGCCCAGCTTCGCCACCCGCCTCCAGTCCGTCCACTCCGACGGCCTCTCCCAGCCCATCTTTTTCCCCATGATCCCGGGCGGCGAAACCGTCACCGAATACTCCAGCGTCCGCTTCTCCCACCGCGGCCGCTTCCGCGACAACTCCCTCCAATTCACCTCCCGCTTCCCCTTCGGTTTCGCCGAACGCCGCGCCCGTGTCACCCTCCATGCCGACGTTCTCGTCTACCCCGCCCTCGAACCCCAGCCCTACGCCCAGGATTTCCTCGCTCAGGTCGAAGGAGAAATCCAGGCCCGCCGCGCCGGCGCCGGCGACGAGTTCTACCGCCTCCGCCCCTACCTCCCCACCGACCCCGCCAGCCGCATCGACTGGCGCTCCACCGCCCGCCACGGCCAACTCCACGTCCGCGAACACGCCCAGGAAGACGCCGTCACCGTCCACATCATCCTTGATCTCTTCACCGCCGAAGCCGGCATGCCCTGGCTCGAACGCGCCCTCGAAACCGCCGCCTGGCTCTGTGCCCGCCTCGAAGACGCCAACGTCGAATACTCCCTCCGCACCCAGGAACGCATCCTCGAAATCCCCCGCGACGGCGATCTCTACACCGTCCTGCGCTACCTCGCCGTCGTCGAACCAACCCCCTTCGGCGAACGCGATACGCTCCACAAAATCATGCCCGCCGAATCCGAAGGCTTCGTCATCATCCTCACCCCGGCCCCTCCCGCGCCCCCGCCACCACCGGCCTCGTCGTAGGCTCGTGATAGCCTTTGATTTCGGCATGAATCTACGATCTTTAATCTGGTGCGTCCTCCCCGCCGTTCTCGCCGCGCAAGACCCCGCCCCCATCGACCCGGTGAAGACCGAAATCACCGTCAACGAAAAAATCGCTGCCGAAGCCCCCGCCGCCATCACCGTCTGGCCCAAACTCCAAATCCAAGCCAACCCCGGCGTCAACGTCGACGACCGCCTCCGCTCCGTCCCCGGCTTCACCCTCTTCCGCCGCAGTTCATCGATAGTGGCCAACCCCACCACCCAGGGCATCTCCCTCCGCGGCCTCGGCTCCTCCGGCGCCTCCCGCACCCTCGTCCTCTGGGACGGCATCCCCGCCAATGATCCCTTCGGCGGCTGGGTCTATTGGACCCGCTTCGCCCCCGAAGAAATCGATCGCATTGAAGTCGTCCGCGGCGCCTCGACGAGTGTTTTTGGCGATCGCGCCATCGGCGGCAGCATCCAGCTCTTCAGCCGCCAGGCGGAGCCCTGGCGCCTCCACGGTGCCTACGAAGGCGGCAACAAAGGAACCCACCAAATCGGTGCCGGCTTCAGCCATCTGAAGCCCCGCTGGGCCTTCAGCACCGATACCCGCCTCTTCCGTACCGATGGCTTCTACATCATCGAAGACGGCCGCCGCGGCGCCGCCGATACCAAGGCCGGCGTCCACTTCGCCGCCGGCGATGTCCGCCTCGATTACACCGGCGCCAAAGATCGCTTCTTCCTGAAGTTCGACGCCCTCACCGAGGACCGTGCCAACGGCACCGTTCTCCAACGCAACTCCACCAGCCTCGGCAACATCTCCGGCCAGTACTTCCGCGAATTCGGCAAGGACAACCTCAGCCTCTCCGCCTGGCACGGCCAGGAAGAATTCCACGCCAGCTTTTCAACCATCCTCGGTGCCAACCGCGCCACCGAGCGCCTAACCATGCGCCAACAAGTCCCCGCCGATGTCAGCGGCGGCTCCGCCCTCTACCGCCTGCAACGGACGGGCGCGAACGCGCTCTTCGGCGGCGACTTCACCCGCGTCGAAGGCTACAGCATTGAAACCAGTTTCCCCACCGGCTTCGCCAATCGCGGCGGCATCCAGTGGCAGCGCGGAGCGTTTGCCCAGGCCGATGTCAAAGCCGGCCCAGTCAAGTTCTTCGGCGGCGGCCGCGTCCACGCCGCCGGCACGCAGGGCAGCTTCTTCTCCCCCAGCGGCGGCTTCGTCGTGGGCCGCAAACAGTGGCGCGGCCGCGGCAGCGTCTACCGCTCCTTCCGCGCGCCGACGCTCAACGAACTCTTCCGCGAATTCCGCGCCGGCAACGCCGTCACCCGCGCCAACGATCTGTTGAAACCCGAATTCGCCTTCGGCTCCGAACTCGGCCTCGATTACTCCGGCGAAACCACCCGCGCCTCCATCACAGCCTTCCGCACCTCCCTGACAGACCTCATCACTAACGTCACGTTGCTCTCCACGCCCGCCCTCATCGAACGCCAGCGCCGCAACGCCGGCGCAGCTCTCACGCGCGGTATCGAAGCAACGGTCACCCAACAGTGGCGCCACAATCTGCGTCTCGAACTCGCCTGGCTCTTCAGCGATAGCCGCTTCACCAATCGCCTCCGCATCGCCCAGGTGCCGAAACATGCCGGCAACGCCCTACTCATGTGGTCCAAGGGAAAGACGTTAATCAGCGGCGGCCTCCGCAGCTTCTCCATGCAATTCGATGATGAGTTGAACACCTTCCGCCTGCCCGGTTACGCCACGGTCCAACTCGCCATGCGCCACAATCTGACGACGCAGCTCTCGGCCATCGCCAGCTTTGAAAATCTCCTCGACCGGCGCTTCTACACCGCCTTCTCGCCCATCCCCAACGTCGGCATCCCGCGCATGTGGCGCGGCGGCCTCCGTTGGGAAGGCCGCGTCCGAAAGTAACCCGCCGTGGTAACGTTCCGTACACTCTTCTACCCGCCCCAGGGCCACGCGTATAAAGCGAGCCCAGTCGATCTCGCCATGCTCGCCTACGGCCAGGACGGCGAAACGCCAATGGGCTGGGAAGGAGTAAAAAGCCGCCTCTCCGCCCTGTCCTACTCCGCCGAACCCATCGGGGATTGGAATGGCCCCGGCACCCAGGGGTACGTCGCCACCAACGAGCACCAAACGGTCCTCTCGTTCCGAGGCACGGAGCCCAATGACTGGGCCGATCTCTTTATCAACCTCAAGCTCCTCCCCGCCACTGAAGCAGGCGAGGCGAAGGTGCACGAAGGGTTTCAAAAGGCGTTAAACGAAGTCTGGTCGCAGGTAGAATCCACGCTCCCGGCGAACCTGCCGTTACTCATCTGCGGCCATAGTTTAGGAGGCGCGCTCGCCCTTCTGGCCGCCAGCAGGCTCTCCGCGCGAACCCCACAGGTGTACACGTATGGCGCACCCAGAGTCGGCAACCAGGCCTGGGGCCAGCGCCTGCTGGAAGCCACCAACCACCGCGTATTTCGCAACGTGAATGAAGAGGACATGATCGCCTCCGTCCCGGCGCGCCATTTGGGCTACGCCCACGCGCCAGCAAACGTGATCCGCCTCCGCGAAGGCAGCGTGTCGGAGGACAGCGTGGATCTCGGCGCCAACCCGTTGGAGCTAGCCGCCGCCATCAGCGAACTCGCCCGCTGGGTCGTCCACTGCGATCTAAGCAAACCGGTGAACCAACCCCGCCTCGCCGCCCACTCCCCCAGCCGCTACCTCAGCCGCGCGCCAGCCTAATCAACAACTCTCCGGGGACATGCCGAGCACACTACCCTCCGGGGACATGCCGGGCAGACCCTCCGATGCAGTTCGGCCTGTAGCCCTAACTGCAGGCGTGTCCCCTAGACGCGATGCCTCCCGCAGAAGCCCGAAGCCCGACGCCCGAAACCACAAGCCCCAAAAGAAGCCTACCGCCCCTTCCGCGCCCCCTGCAACGTCGTCCACGGCCGCGCCGGCATATCTTTCAAGTACGGCCGCGCCCACCCATTCTCCGGATGCTGCGCCAAATGCCGCGCCGCTCGGAACGGAACCCCGCACTGCGGCCCGATCGCGCCGGTGAACGTCATCTGCGACGCCATCGCCCCATCGGCCACCTTGTTCTGTACTGCCCCCGCCAAGCCGAACGGTGGCACCCACGACACAACTCCGCGCGGCGACAAATCAATCCGCCCACACAACGTCCGCTCATTCGGGTCCGTTTTGCCCGTAAAACTGTCCACTGAATCCGCCAGGAATCGCTGCCCGGCTTTGACGTCAATCTTGCCCTTCCACTCCGCCATCAACTGTTCCCACCGCACCCGCCGCGCATTCGCGCTGATGCTCTTGTCTTTCATGTTGAACGTCGTCTCTTCCTCCGCCAGCTTTTCGTTCACCGGGAAGTTCGACCCCACAAAATAACCATCCGTCGTCCGCCGCAACGTTACGTTCTTCAATCCCAGTTCCAGGCTCGCAATCTCGCCCGTCTTGTTGTCCCCGATCAGCCAGTTATTCGCATAACCGCCATTATTCCCCTCGCTCATAATCTGCGCGAACTCATCGATCGAATTGGCATACTGCATCGCCTTCCGCGCCCGCACAAACTCCGGAATCCCCTCCGGATCGAATCCCGTGAACTGGCTGATCGTCGTCTCGGTAATCATCATCCCCGCCGAGTTGATGCCGAAATCGTCCCCACTGTGAATCACGCCCGGCAACCCGTCCATGAAGATCCGGTTGCCCTTCTCCGGAACAATATCGAAGGCAATGTTCCAACGTTGCCCGTCCAGATAACCGGTCCAGGCGTTGTGCCCCATCACGATCTTCCCGTCTTTCGTATAGTCGCCCGTCGCGATGAACGCACTGCACCGCTCCGGAACGGAAACATGCTTCTGGTGCTCGCCCTCGGGTTGCTTCTTCTCCCAGTAGGGAACGTAGTAGGGGCCCAGTTCCAGGTACGCGTTCAACGCCACCACGTCCCATACATCCAGCTTCACCCCGCGCGATTGCAACCCTGTGACGATACCCTGCAACTCTTCCCGGTACTCGCCTTCCACCCTCGGCCACAACACGTCCTCGGCCGCCTTCCGGAAGAAATCCCAGTCTTTCTTGGTGTCGTGCTCCAACTCCAGCGCCACGATCTTCTGCAACTCCGCAATCTCTTTCGAAAGCAGATGCCCGTGCTGGTAGCCGATCTCGGCCGGCGTCCCCTCCAAATGGACCTGGATCCATCCGTTCAGCGGCGCTTTACGCGACGCCTTCCGCAACACGGCCTCAGGATGCTCAGGTGCGGCGGGCCGGGCAATCAAAGGGGAGAACAGACAAACGAAGAAGGTAACAATCACGGACCGAAACGTCACGATATCTCCTCGGGTCAATCTATAGTATAGGAGGTTCAGTACACTGGAAAAGATGATGATTCGATTGGCTGCCGCTATTGTACTGGCTGGCGGCGTTTTTTCCCAACCTGTCATGCCCACCGGTCCTCGGATGATCGAAATTGATCCGAGTAAACCGCGCGAGGTCGTCGCTAAGCTCGACGGCCAGTCCATTACCGCCGAAGAGTTCCAGCAACTCTACGTCGCCATGGATGCCAAGTCAAAGGAAGCCACCACCAACGATGCGCGCGAAATCCTGCGCTACGTCGGTTGGCTCCGCCGCATGGGGGCCGAAGCCGAAAAACGGGGACTCCACGAACAGAACCCGCTCAAGCTCCAATTGGAGATGAACCGCATCCAGCTGCTCTCCAACGCCATCATCCAGCAGCACGAAATCGAAGAGGTCGTCACGCCCTTCGAACAGCGCGGCTACTACACCGCCAACGTCGCCGCCTACTCGGGCGTGAAGATGAAGCTCATCTACCTCCCCTTCTCCACCGAGACCGAAGAGCTGCAAGCCAAACGTCGCGCCGAAGAGATCCACAAGAAGCTCAAGGCCGGCGCCGATTTCGTCGCTCTCGTCAAAGAGTTTTCCAAGGACGAAGCCTCCCGCGAAAAGGACGGCGACTACGGCGAAGTCCGCATGGGCGACCAGATCCCCCCGGCGGTCAAGGATCTTGCCTACGGCCTCAAGGACGGCGGTATCTCCGGGCCCACCCGCCTCCCCAACGGCTACTATCTCTTCAAACGCATCGGCCTCAATACCGACCCCTACGAAAAGGTGCGCGACCAGATCTTCACCGAAATCAAACAGAAGCGCAATCTGGAGTGGGTGGAGAAGAACCGCAAAGCGGTCCAGGTCACCAAGACCACTCTCGAAGGCAAGCCCGTCACCCCCGCCGAAATCGAAGCCTTCCTCGGCGCCATGGATGAAAAGCTCCGCTCCAACCTCCGAGATAATCCGGAAGAGATGCTGCGCGGCATCGGCTTCATGCGACGCATGACCAAACTGGCCGAGGAAGCCAAACTCGATCAAGCCCCTCCCTTCCGCCAGCAGTTGGAACTCACACGGCTCCAGGCACTCTCGAGCGCCCTAATGCAGTCCGCCGAAAAGACCACCACCGTCACTGACGCCGAAATTCAGCAGGCCTACAAGGAGAATGTGAAGTACGTCTCCGCGGCCAAACTCAAAATCGTCTTCTTCTCCGCCGGCCAGGAAAACGAGGCCGAAAACACCGCCGCCCTCGAACTGGCCAAGGACGTTCGCGAAAAAATCAAGAACGGCGCCGATTTCGTGGAAATGGTCAAACAGTACTCCAAAGACCCCGTTTCCCGCGACAAAAACGGCGATTACGGCCCGCTCAAGATTACCGATGACATCCCGGCGCAGGCCAAACAGGCCATCTGGACGACTCTGAATATCGGGGATGTCAGCGCTCCCGTCAAACTCCCTAACGGCTACTATCTATTCAAGTTAATGGGGTTGGAGGAGCCGGGGATCGAAAAGGTCCGCGACGACCTGGCGAAACGCCTCAAGACCGCCAAGGCCCGCGAGTTACTGAATTCCATGCGCGCGCAGGTCCAGGTAGCGCTAACCAAATGATAGGATAGGGGTTACACGGAATGCTCCAAACCGTCCCCGATATCCTGGCCAAGATTGTCGCCCACAAACGCGTGGAACTCGCTGAGCGGCAAGGAGATCTGCGCCAACTGGAAGCGCGCGCGGAAGCCAGCGCCGCTTCGCGGCGCGGCTTCCGCAAGGCGCTCGAAGCCTCGAACGGGCCGGCGATCATTTCTGAAATCAAAAAAGCATCGCCTTCGAAGGGGCTTCTTTCCCCGGATTTTGATCCGGTAAAAATCGCGCAAGTGTATGAAAAGGGAGGGGCTTCGGCGTTAAGCGTCCTTACCGATGAGCGGTTTTTTCAGGGCGGCTGGCCGGATTTACAGGCGGCCCGGCAGGCCGTAGGCCTGCCGGCGTTGCGCAAAGATTTCACCATCGATCCGCTGCATGTCATTGAAGCGGCGGCGCTTGGCGCTGACGCCATTCTTCTGATCACCGCGATTCTGGAAACCGCCGAGATGCGGCGGCTGCGGGAACTGGCCGAAAGCTACGGGCTCGATGTGCTGGTTGAGGTCCATGATGAGGATGAATTCAAACGGGCGTTTGACTCCGGAGCGTCCATAATTGGCGTGAATAACCGCGATTTGCGCACGTTCCACGTCGATTTGGGTACATCTTTGCGCATTTCTGAGCGCTTTTCCGAGGGGATTCTGGCCGTCAGCGAAAGCGGCATCCACTCGGCCGACGACGTTCGGCTCCTCCGGTCGGCGGGATACCGGGCGTTCCTGGTGGGTGAGCATTTGATGAAATCGCCGGACCCTGCGGCGGCGCTGGAGGCGTTGCGGTCGTGACCCTCGTGAAGGTTTGCGGGATCACCAGCGTCGACGACGCGCTGGCGGCGGTGGAGGCCGGGGCTGGCGCCCTGGGCTTTAACTTTTACCCGAAGAGCCCTCGCTATATCACCCCGGCTGGCGTCGCGGTGATCACCGCCCGGGTGCCCGCGGAGATCCTGAAAGTCGGGGTTTTTGTGAATGAATCGCCGGATTCGATCGCCGCGATTGTTAAAGAAGCGGGGCTCGATGTGGCCCAGCTGCACGGTGACGAAGGCGCGAATGGCGTGCCGCCGGACGTCAGGGTTTGGAAGGCGTTCCGGGTGAACGATTCCTTTGGATTGGAACAGTTGGAAGCATTTCCGGCGGAGGCGTTTTTGTTGGACACGCCGACGGAGATGTATGGCGGCAGCGGGCACACGTTCGATTGGACGCGGGCGCGCGGCGCGTCGGGGAAGATATTGCTGGCGGGCGGGTTGGACGAAAGTAATGTACGGCAGGCCATCGCGGTGGCGCATCCATGGGGTGTGGATGCGTGTTCGCGATTGGAATCCGCACCTGGAAAGAAGGACCATGGCCGCATGGCGCGATTTATCGCGGCGGCGCACTCAGTATGATTACGACATCGCAACCGGACAAGGGCGGGCACTTCGGGCCCTATGGCGGGCGGTTTGTGCCCGAGGTGCTGATGGCACCGTTGGAAGAGCTGGAAAAAGCCTATGAAGTGGCGCGGCAGGACCCGGCGTTCCACAAAGAGCTCGCCGACCTGATGCACAACTATGCGGGCCGGCCGACGGCGCTGTGGGAAGCGAAACGGCTTTCCGAGAACCTGGGCGGAGCGCGGATCTACATCAAGCGCGAAGACCTGCTGCACACGGGCGCGCACAAGATCAACAACTGCCTGGGCCAGATCCTGCTGGCGCGGCGGATGGGGAAGAACCGCGTGATCGCCGAGACTGGCGCGGGTCAGCACGGCGTGGCGACGGCGACGGTGTGCGCGTTGTTCGGCATGGACTGCACGGTCTACATGGGCGAGGAAGACATGCGGCGGCAGCGCCTGAATGTGTTCCGGATGCGGTTGCTGGGCGCCAAAGTTGTGGGCGTGACGAATGGCTCGCGGACGTTGAAGGACGCCATCAGCGAGGCCATGCGCGACTGGGTTACCAATGTTGAAAACACTCATTACCTGTTGGGCTCGGCTTTGGGGTCACATCCTTATCCGATGATGGTTCGCGACTTTCATAGTGTGATCGGGAAGGAAGCCCGGGCGCAGTTTCTGGAGCGCGAAGGCAAGTTGCCGGACACTGTGTTTGCGTGTGTGGGTGGCGGGTCGAACGCGATCGGGATGTTCCACGAGTTCATTGGCGACACGGGTGTGGAGTTGGTGGGCGTGGAAGCTGGCGGCCGGAACCTGACGTTGGGCGAACACGCGGCGCGGTTTGCCGGTGGCTCGCCGGGCGTGTTGCAGGGTTGCTATTCGTATGTCCTGCAGAATGCGGATGGGCAGATTGCGTTGACGCACTCGGTGTCGGCGGGGCTGGACTATGCCATGATCGGGCCGGAACACGCGAATTTGGCCGACGAGGGCCGGGCGACGTATGTGAACTGTTCGGACGCCTCGGCGTTGGCGGCGGCGGTGACGTTGTCGCGGACCGAGGGAATTATTCCGGCGTTGGAGTCGTCGCACGCGATGGCGGAAGCGATCCGTCGGGCGCCGGCGGAGAAGGGCAAGGTTTTCCTTGTGAACCTGTCCGGGCGCGGCGATAAGGACATTGATATTTATCGCGAGAATCTGAAGGATTTGGATGAGTAGTTGTTGGCTTGAGCGTTCGGTAACGGGCGCCGCCGCGAGGATTGTTCTGCTGGGTTGGCGTCGCGATTCCGAGTTGTCATCGTGGGCCGCGGCTGTGTCGCGGACGCGGGATGGCCGCGGCCGATCGCGGCGGCGTGGGCGTAGTGCGTCCGGGGCGTTGTCGCGGCTTGGTGCGGATGGCTTGATTCGCTCTGCCGTGCGGCGTGATTTTGGGCATGGGTTCGGTGCGGTTGGTGGCCGATGGTCTGGCCTGGTTGGGTCCACGGGTTGGCCTGGGGTTGCGGTGCGGCTGGGTGCGGATGGCTTGATTCGCTCTGTCGTGCGGCGTGATTTAGGGCATGGGTTCGGTGCGGTTGGTGGCCGATCGTCTGGCCTGGTTGGGTCCACGGGTTGGCCTGGGGTTGCGGTGCGGCTTGGTGCGGATGGCTTGATTCGCTCTGCCGTGCGGCGTGATTTTGGGACTGGGTTTGGTGCGGTTGGTGGCCGATGGTTTGACTTGGTTGGGTCTGCGGCGCGGCCTGGGGTTGCGGTGCGGCTGGGTGCGGATGGCGGCTGGGGAGTGGGGACAGGTACCGATGGAGTTGGGATCGGGATTGGTATGCTTCTAGAGAACGTAAGGGATGTGCATGAGTAACACACGAATTGGCCGCCGGTTTGCCGAACTGCGCGCGAAGAATGAACCGGCGCTGGTCGCCTACATCACTGCTGGTGATCCGTCGCTCGATGATACGGTCCGGCTGGTTGCGGCGTTGGAACGCGGCGGGGCGGATGTGATTGAGTTGGGTGTTCCGTTCTCCGATCCGATCGCCGATGGTCCGGTGATCATGCGCGGTGCCGAACGCGCTATCGCGAATGGCGCCACGCTGCGTGGCGTTCTGGACTGCGCGGCGAAGATTCGGGAACACTCCGAGGTTCCGATTCTGCTGTTCTCCTATCTGAATCCGCTTATGAAATACGGCTTTGCGAAGTTGGCCGTTGATGCCAAGGCCGCTGGTGTGGATGGGGTCTTGATGACCGACGCCAGTGTGGAAGAGGCCGAGCCGTACGTGAAGACCATTCGCGAGGCCGGATTGGACACTGTGTTTTTGGCTGCTCCTACGAGCACGCCGGAACGGCTGGCGCTCGTTGGCCGGTACTCGTCGGGGTTTGTCTACCTGGTCAGCCGGACGGGTGTGACCGGTGAGCAGCAACAGCTTTCTGCGCAGGCGTTGCCGCTAGTTACGGCGATGCGGGCGCACACCGATCTGCCGCTGGCCGTTGGGTTTGGCATTGCCAAAGCCGCCGATGCCGAGGCCGTTGGCCGATTGGCGGATGGGGTAGTTGTAGGCAGTGCGTTGGTCCGCGTGATAGAAAAGTACGCGGGGACTCCTGAGATGGAAACCAAGTTGGAAGAGTTGACGCGCGAGTTGAAGACTGGGGCGTTGCAAGGCAGAGCGAGATGACGCTGGACGAGGCGAAAGAGACACTGACGGCGTGCCGGGAAGAGATCGACGGCATTGACCGGCGGCTGGTGGCGCTGTTGAACGAACGCAGCCGCGTGGTGGAACGCATTGGCGCCGTGAAGGCCAATATGGACATGCCGGTGTACGAGCCGAAGCGCGAGGACATGGTCTACGCGAATATCATGGCCGCCAATGGCGGGCCGATTCCGGATGACGCTGTGCGCCGGATTTTTGAACGCATCATCGATGAGATGCGCACTTTGCAACGGACGCGAATGGGGGCGAAGTAGGCAATGCTGGTCGTGATGCAAGAGGGGGCACCGGAATCCCAGGTGCAGAATGTCATCGACCGTCTGGTGATGATGGGCTTTACGGTTCATCGTTCGACGGGCGTGACGCATACGGTGCTGGGCGGTGTGGGGCCGCTGGAGACGTTTGACCCGGCCGAGTTTGAAGTGCTGGACGGTGTGCAGGAGTGCCACCGGATTGTGTCGCCGTACAAACTGGCGAACAAGCGCTTCCGGCCGCAGGGGACGGTGATCGAGATCGGTTCCGTGAAGATAGGCGGGCCTGAGGTGATCGTCATGGCCGGGCCTTGCAGTGTGGAGAGCGAGGAGCAGATTGAGATTACTGCTTCCCTCGTCGCCAAGGCTGGTGCGAAGGTGATTCGTGGTGGCGCGTTTAAGCCGCGCTCGTCTCCGTACAGTTTTCAGGGGATGGGCGAGGCTGGTTTGAAAGTCCTGCGCGCGGCGGCGGACCGGAACGGGCTGCTGGTTGTGAGCGAGGTGATGGACCGATCGCAGATTGCGCTGTTGACCGAGTACTCCGACATTTTGCAGGTCGGGGCGCGGAACATGCAGAACTTCAATTTGCTTCGGGATTTGGGGCTTTCGCGGAAGCCGGTGCTGTTGAAACGCGGCATTGCGGCGACGATTGAAGAGTTGCTGTTGTCCGCCGAATACATCATGTCGGGCGGCAATTATCAGGTGATTTTGTGTGAGCGCGGGATTCGCACCTTTGAGACCGCCACGCGGAACACGATGGACATTTCGGCGATTCCGGTGTTGAAGCAGTTGACGCATTTGCCGGTGATTGGCGATCCGTCGCACGGCGTGGGCAAGCGGACGCTGGTGCCGGCGATGGCGCGGGCTACGGTGGCCGCCGGTGGGGATGGGCTGATCATCGAAGTCCACCACGATCCGGACCACGCGTTGAGCGATGGGGCGCAGTCCTTGTTCCCCGAGCAGTTTGCGGAGTTGATGGGGCAGTTGCGGCTGATTGCTTCGGCGGTGGGGCGGTCGATCGCGGGATGAAAACGGTTGCCATTGCGGGCGTAGGGCTGATTGGCGGAAGCTTTGCGCTGGCGCTGCGGCAGGCAGGGTTTACGGGCCGGATCTATGGCGTCAGTTCGCCGCGGACGATTGCCGAGGCGCTGGCGCACGGGATTATTGACGGTGAGATGACGCTGGCCGAGGCGGCTTCGACCGCCGATTTGGTTTTGTTGGCGCAGCCGATTGGGCGGATTGTTTCGATGATTGAGGAGATGGCGCCGCACTTGGGGCCGTCGACTTTGGTGACCGATGCGGGGAGTACGAAGGCGTTGATTTGTTCGGCGGCGGCGCGGTTTTTGCCTCCTTCGCAGTTCCTGGGCGGGCATCCGATGGCGGGGAAGGAGTCTCGCGGGGCTTCCAGCGCCGATGGCGGATTGTTTCGCGGGCGGACTTGGGTTTTGACTCGTGCGATCGAGCATCCGTTTGTGGATTGGGTCCGGAAGATTGGTTCGAACGTGTTGGTGCTGGGGCCGGAGGAACATGACCGGACGGTGGCGCTGACGTCGCATTTGCCGCAGTTGGTGGCGACGGCGTTGGGGTGCACGGTGGGGGCGGGGTTGGATCGGGATGAGCAGTTGCGGGCGGGCGGGCCGGGGTTGATTGATATGACGCGGCTGGCGTTGAGCCAGTTCGATATGTGGAATGATATTTTGGCGACGAATTCGGGGGCGGTGGATGCGGCGCTGGTTTCTATGATTGACCGGTTGGAGGCGATGCGAGGGCATCTGACGGATGGGGAGTTGCGGGGGGAGTTTGAGGCGGGGGCGAAGTTACGGCGGAAGCTGGTGAATCCGGTGCGGTTGGGGTAGCGGGCGCCGAATACTATACTGGAAAGAAATAGGAATTCATGGCATCCCTGATTGACGCAATTGACGTGAAACGTCGTACTTTGTTTGAGCTGGAAAATGTTCCGTATATTTGCCTGGAGGCGGATATCAGTTCGCCGACGGCGCGGGGCGGGCAGACGCTGGTTCGTCTGAAGGTCCGGAACCTGCTGACGAGCGCGGTTTTTGAGAAGACGTTCAAGGCTGGGGAGAAGTTTAAAGAGCCTGATTTGGTGATGGTGGCGGCTTCCTATCTGTACAGCGATGGGGATGGGTCGCACTTTCTGGATCAGGAGAGCTTTGAGACTTTGACGCTGCCGGCGAACGTGATTGGCAAGGCGCTCGATTACCTGAAGGAAGGGTCGCTGATCGAGATGCAGAAGTACAATGGCAATCCGATCGGGCTGGAGTTGCCGCAGTTTGTCGAGCTGGACGTCAAGTATACGGAGCCGGGTGTGAAGGGGAATTCGTCGAGCGGGAGCGTGACGAAGCCGGCGACGGTGGAGACGGGGTTGGAAGTGCAGGTCCCGCTGTTTATTAAGCAGGGGGAGAAGATCAAGATTTCGACCGAGACCGGGGAGTTTGCCGGGCGGGCGTAGGGCTCAGGGCAGAGGACACTCTTCACCGCGGACAGGGGTGAGCTATCGGACTGGGGATCAGAGTGTCCCCGGAAGAGCGCGCGGGTCCTCTGTTTAGTGGAAGCGGCCGGTGGGGCCTTCGTCGAGGAGTTCGAGGGCGTTGATGGCGGCGTAGTTTTCCGTGGGGGCGAAGAGGACGCGGATGTTGCCCTGGGCGTCCGGGTTTAGGTGGCTGAACGATTTGTGGGCGGCTTTGACGGGGCCGCCGGCGATGTCGGCCAGGGAGACGTCGCGGGCGAGGGCGAGGCCGTTGGAGAAGATGTCGAAGACGCGGCGGGGCTTGGGGCCGGCTGGGGTGTTGACGCCGAAGTATTGTTCGGCACCCCAAACGTTGAGTTGGTACTGGTGACCGGGGACGGCGGGGAGGTTGTACTCGAAACGGCCGAAGCGCTCGTAGCGGAAGAGTTCGGGGACTTCGGCCTGAACGGGTTTCAGGCGCTCCACGGTGCGGCCGCCGGTGACGTAGCGGTCCGGCATCCAGACGCGGCCTTTGGCATCGACGAGGGAGGTGGGCGCGCCGACGGCGAGGCGGAAGGGGAGAAGCTTGTCCTTCAGGCCGGGGACGATTTCGATGGCGTTGACGAAGGCTTTGTCGTTGAGATTCGACTCGAAACGGATGCGGAGCTTACCGTCGGCTTCGGGATGCTGGCCGGGAAACGCTTTCATCAAGGCCATGTTGGAGCCGCCGGCGTGGAGGATGACGTCCATGTGGCCGATGGCCACCTTGCCGTTTAGGAGGATTTGGAAGAGGCGGCTGGACTCGCCGCCGCCGTTGAGATTGTCCTTGCCGTAGACGGTTTCGGCGAAGTGGATGCGGACTTCGTAGTCGCCGGGCGGGAGGGGGATCTCGTAGAAGAAGTCGCCTTCGCGGTGGCCTTTGTAGATTACCTGGTCGGGTGTGTTTTGGATCCAGGCGGAGGGCGTGTTGACGCCGCGGCCGCCGGTGAAGAAGCGGTCGCCGAGCCATTCGTGGCCGAGGGAGTCGACGTAGTGGCGGTCGGGGGAGCCGGCGAGAATACGGATGGAGTTGGTGGGGGTGGCGACGGGGATCGGGGGCGGGGTTGCGGCGACCGAGGCGGGGGATTGGGTGACGGTGCGGACGGTATAGGCGGTGGCGAACAGGGCGATGATTGTAAGCAGCACCCAGAGGAGGGGCTTGTTGTTGGCGGGTGGGAGCGCTGTGGGTGGGGTGACGACTTCGAGCTGGGTGGCTGGGGCGGGGGCGTCGGCACGGTCGACGGTGATGGCGTATTTGCCGAGGGCGAGGCCGATGCGGGTGGGGCGATCGAGGCCGGCCCTCCGTGCCAACATAGGTGAGACAAATCCGGTTCGACTAATTAAAGAGCAGAGCGGGAAAGAGAACCGGAATGAACAAGCAGCAGACGAACGGATCGACCACGGCGTGGGGAGCCGCGGAACGGAGCGAAGGCGAGC
>CANIVU010000057.1 GCA_947470805.1 Acidobacteriota bacterium
GCGGGGCGGCAGGTGGCGGCGTAGTCGAGGGAGGGGAGTTTGGGAGGGTCCTGGGGGAAGAGGCGTTCCTGGACGGTGCGGGCGATTTCGAGTTCGCGGAGGACGAGGCGGGCGGCTTCGGCTTCGGCGCGGAGCCATTGGGATTCGAGCGCCGAGGCGGAGTAGGCGGCGGCGAGGCCGAGGAGATCGACGTCCTCCTGCGAGAAGCCACCGGGTTTGTTCAAGGCCTGGAGTGCGCCGATGACCTTGCCATCGGAGCCGTGGAGGGGCATGGCGAGGACGGACTTGGTTTCGTAGCCGCCTTTGGAGTCGATCTTGAGGAAGCGGGCGTCCTGGGAGGTGTCGTTGACGACGATCGTCTCATTGCCGTCGATACAGGCGCCGGCGAGGCCCTGGCCGAGGGGGATACGAATCTCAGGCATGCCGTGGGCTACTTTGGTCCACAGTTGCTGATTCTTGTCGTCGATGAGCCAGATGCTGCAGCGGTCGGCGCCGACGAGGTCTCGGGCCATGTCGGCATTGAGGCGGAGGACGGCGTCGGTTTCGCGCGCCTCGCCGATGCGGGTGGCGTACGCAAAAATAACCCGCGAAATCTGTTCGTCGCGCTGCATGAGTTCCTTGATTTTAGCTGATCCGTTCACATTGTAGACGTTTCCGGATGTAACGAACCTTTGCGGCGAACGATCAGAATCGAGTAAGCTCACACAGATAGCCTGTTTGTTCGATTCAACACGAGGACAAGGGACCGACTTGATGAACAACCCGTTCCGGATGGAACTCAATTTCTGGGGAGTGCGAGGCTCCATCCCTACTCCGGCTCCGGAAAACCTGGGGTATGGGGGCAACACAACCTGCCTTGAATTGCGACTGGCTGACGGTTCCATCGTTGTCATCGACGGCGGTACGGGCGCCCGGAAACTGGGGCTCTCTTTGTTGCAACGGTTCCCTGGACAGAGTTTGGACGTTTCGTTCCTGATGACCCATTTTCATTGGGATCACATTCAGGGCATTCCGTTTTTCGCGCCGCTGTACAGCCCGGCTAATCACGTCACCTTCCATTCGAGCAAGCCGCCCGAAGAGACGGCGGACATTTTGGAAGGGCAGATGACAAACCCGTACTTCCCTGTGCGGTTCGATCTGCTGGCGGCCAAACGCGAGTTTGTGCAGATTTCCGATCATCCGTTGGAAGACAACCGTTTGAGCGTGCATGCGTTCCCGTTGAACCATCCGCAGGGCGCCTCCGGTTTCCGGTTGGAGAGCCAGGGCGCGGTGGTGGTTCATGCCTGCGACCACGAGCACGGTGACCCCACGCTCGACCGTGTGCTGCGGGAAAACGCCGAGGGCGCCGACATTCTGGTCTACGACGCGCAGTTCACGCCGGAAGAGTACGAATCCAAGCGCGGCTGGGGGCACAGCACCTGGCTGGAGGCGATCCACGTCGCCCGCGATGCGAAGGTGAAGCAGCTTGTACTGGCGCACCACGACCCGTCGCACTCCGACGAGTTCCTGCGCAACGTACTGGTGCAGGCTCGGGAGAAATTCGAAAACGTCGTGATCGCGCAGGAAGGCCTGGCGATTCCGCTATAGGGCTTCGGGCGGCCGTTCAAAGACCGTGCCGAAGCGGGCCGTCTGGCTGCCCACGGGCTGCACGGCGAGGCCGTTGGCGAAGTACATGGCGAGGTCACGGCCGTCCTTGGTGCGAATGGGGCCGCGGGCTTCACAGGCGATGACCTCTTTGACGCGGGCGTAGGTGGCGGCGGAGATGTTGACGCGGTTGGGCACGCCGCTGGACTCCATGCGCGAGGCCAGATTGACGGTGTCGCCCCAGATGTCGAAAGCGAATTTCTTGACGCCGACGACGCCGGCGACGACGGGGCCGGAGTGGAGCCCGATCCGAAGTTTCCACGGCATGCCACCTTCGGCGGCGCTCATTTCCATGGCGCAGGCGAGGATCTCCATGGCTGCCAGGACGGCATTGACGGCGTGGGCCTCGCTCTCCTCCGGCAGGCCGGCGACGAACATGTAGGCGTCGCCGATGGTCTTCAGTTTTTCCAGGCCGTAGCGGGCGACGATCTTGTCGAATTCGGTGAAGTAGCGGTGGAGATGGGCAACCAACTCCTTGGCGGGGAGTTTTTCGCTGGAGAGGGTGAAGCCGACGAAATCGGTGAAGCAGACGGTGACGTCGTCGAAGTGATGGGGGGTGACCTCACCGGTGGAGCGGAGTTCTTCCGCGATGGGGGCGGGGAGGATGTTCAGCAGCAGCGCTTCGGTGCGTTGTTCCTGGGCGCGGATCTGGGCGGTGCGTTCGTCGACGAGGGCTTCCAGTTGCTGGTTGCTTTCGCGGAGCTTGCGGAGGCGCCATTGGAGGAGTTGCCAGATGACGGCGGCGGCGGCCAGGACGTAGAGCATGTAGGCCCACCAGGCGCGATACCAGGGGGCGAGGATGCGGAAGAAGATGGACGCTTCGGGCGTCATCTGGCCGTAGGGATTGCGGGCGCGGACGCGGAGTTGATAGTTGCCCTCCCAGAGGTTGTTGAGATCCTTCCAGGTTTCATTGGTCCAGCCGGACCAGCGGCCGCCGGCGGTGTCGATGGAGACTTGATACTCGACGCGTTCGGGGGCGTCGAAGAAGGGCGCGGCGAACTCGACGCGGAGGTCGTTTTCGCCTTGTGGAAGTTCCAGGTTGCCGACAGGTTTGCCGAAGCCGCCGAACATAGTGTGGCGAGTTTCGGCGGCCTGGAGGCGGCGGATGTGGATGCGGAAGGGGTCGATGTCGGTGTTGGGCAGGGGTTCACGGCGGACGAGGCGGCCGTCGGGACCGGAGGCCCAGACGACGCCATCGCGATCTGCCTGGAGCGCCCAGATTTCGTCGAGCCCTGCGCCGAGGAAGGGCATGGGGCGCCAGTTTTTGGCGATATCGGTGACGCCGTGATAGCCGGCGCCGCTTACCCAGACATTACGCTGGCCGTCTTCGCGCATGAGCAGGACGCCGTGGGAGCCATCGGCGAAGAGGCCGCCGATGGTATCGTCGGGCACGAACTTCCGATCCGGACCGGAGAAGCGGACCAGCCCCTTTTCCGTGGCGAAGCGGAGTTGGCCGCGGATGCGGAAGAGGTTTTTCCATCCGGGAGGGAGGCCGTCGGTTTCGGAGAATGATTCGACGGCGGCGGGCTCCTTGTCGAAATTGGCGCGGAGGATACCGCTGCGGGTGGTGAACCAGACGCGGCCGTCGTCGTCTTCGGCGACGGTGCGGAACTCCTGGCCTTCGCCGGCTACCTCTCCGGTCTTCTTCCATTCGGTGCCTTCGCGGCGGAAACGAATGCCGCCGGTGCGGGAGGCGACGTAGAGCACGCCGTCGTTGCGGGGCGAGAAGGAGACGTCGTAGGCCACTTCGAGTTTGGCCTCCAGCTTCACCTTGTCGGCGGGCATGGAGTAGACGCCGTTTTGTGTGCCGATCCAGAGTTCACCGGGCCGGACGACGAGGGCGAAGACCGTTTCCTTGATGCCGTCGACGGCTTCAAATTCGGGCAGGCCGGCGGCCTTGGCGGGCTTCAGGCGGAAGAGGCCGCTGGTGGTGCCGGCGTAGATGGTGTCCTTCCAGCGGGCCAGTGTCATGAGCGTGCCGCGGAGGCCGCTCTGTTCGTCGAAGGCGGTGAGGTGGAGTTGGAAACGGGCGAGGCCGTTGCTGGTGGTGAGCCAGACGCCGTTCTGGCGGTCGACGGCGGCGGAGGTGATGTACTCGCTGGGCAGGCCGTTGTCCTTGGTGATGGTGCGGAGGACTTTGCCTTCGGTGTTGGTGAGCATCAGACCGCCGCGGAGGGTGCCGAGGGCGAGCAGATCCTTGTTCAACTGATGGAGCGTGTAGAGCGAGGCATCTTTGAGGGCTGCGTCGGCGGCGAAGGGGAACGGGTCGATGCCGGAGGCGGACATCCGGAAGCAGCCTTTATTGGTGGCGAGGATGTTGTCGGCACCGTGACGGAAGACGCCACGCAAGTCGCTCTTGTCGAGCTTGTCGCCGCCGGGAACGAGTTCGAGTTGCTCGTTCCGCAGCCGGTGCAGGCCGATCTCGGTGATATGCACATGGAGAACACCGTCGATCAGATAGGCGCGGCGAAACCGTTTGGAGGACTTCCATGTTTTCATCTCCCCCTTGGCACGCCAGCGCATGAGGCTTCCGGTGGAGCTGAAATAGACGCCATCGGCAGTGGCGGCGATACTCCAGACGTCGCCGAACTTCCGGTCGTCCACAGGCAGTTTTTCGAGCAAGGAGACGAACTGGGCGTTGCCTTGCGCGTCGGGCGCGAGGTAGCCGAGTTCGCCTTGGCCACCGACAAAAACGGTGCCTTTGTCGTCCATCGCGAGGGAACGCACGGTGCTGGCGTTGGGCAGGGAGATGCGGCGCCACTGCACGCCGTCGAACTCGACGAGGCCTTCGGTGTTGCCGAAGTACATGATGCCGCGGGGATCCTGCAGGACCGCCCAGTTCTGGGGTGATGCGCCGTATACCTTGGGAGCGTATTTTTCCAGCAGGAACTGGCCGGTTTCGGGGTGCAGTTCGCGGGCGGAGGTTGGGGTGAGACCGCAGGAGAGCAACACCGCGACGGACAGAATCCGTCTGGTGAACAATGGGAAATGGATCACCCGGAAACCGCGGTCGGGCAAAGAAAGCGCTCCTCGTGCAGATAAGCTCCGCGCTCAACTGCGTCGCGGGTCCTCAATCTGTCAGTATGAGGCGTAAACAGGTGCCGCGCAACGGTTAGCGGCGGCGCAACCGATGGAACGCCATGCCGGCGAGGGCGAGGGCGGCGGGAATGAAGGTACCGGGTTCCGGAACGGTGGTCTGGCTTTGCGCGACAATCCCCTCGAGGCCGGTGACTTCGCCGGGGAGCAGATCGATCGCCATGCGGGTGAAGACGTAGCGGGCGGGTACGGCGAAGGTGACGCTGGCCGAAAGCTGCGTCAGCGGGCTGACCTGCAGGAAGTACGGGTTCGCCGCGTTTAGGCACTCGAACGAATTCGAGACGTAATTTGTGGGGCCGACGCCGGCGATGGAGCCTGGCGTCGGGAACTGCGAAAAGGGCTGATCGGCGCAAGACCAACGGGAGACGTAGATGGGGCCGGTGGGCGGGTCGAGCGAGAGGTCGTCGCCGGCGACGATCGGCGGCGGGTCGATGACGTAGGAGACGAGATACTGTTCGGCCTGGCCAGGGAGCACCGCATGGTTGAACGTAGACGGCAGGATGCCATTGAAAAGCAGGGTGTTTTGAGAGGGATCCGGGGTGACGTAGATATCGTTGGCAGTGACCGAGCCGAAGGAGGAGAGCTTGGAGAAATCGAAACTGAAGAAGTTCAGGACACCCGACGTGCAGGCGTTCAACTCGCCGTAGTTCGTCTTGTAATAGCTCAAAGTCTCCGGGATGCAGGGGGCGGCAACGGCGTTCGCAGCGGACGCGAGTACAAACAAACTAAAGAGAATAGACTTCGTATGTTTCATCTAGAATTCCTCACACTGGACTACCAAAACTCCTGCCACCTCGACGCGGATTCGACTGGGTTGGATTTCCACAGTGTACAATGCTTTGGCCCAGCTTGAGGGTTGTTTGTCGTACTACACGGTCCTGGAGCAAAGGGACTACCGGTGAACCGGAGTGATCTACAGCTCCAGTTTTTTCAAGTAGGCGATGCTTTGCTTCAGGCTGGCCATCGGGTCGCCCGGCGTCTGGTCCTGCTCCACAAAGAAGTGCTTGGTGCCGTTGGCTTCGGCGGTGCGAAGAATTTTCGGCAATTCGAGGATGCCGGAGCCGGCTTCCTTGAAGGCCTCCTTCGGTACCTTTTCGTTGTAGCGGACGGTGATGTTGGGCGCGAGGTCCTTCACGTGCATCAACGGGATACGGCCCTTGTACTTCTTCAACACTTCGATCGGATCGGTGCCGCCGACGGCGGCCCACATGATGTCAAATTCCAAGCCGACCAAGGCCGGATCGGTGGACTCCATCAGGACGTCCAGCAGGTTGCCCTTGCCGCCCTTCACCGGCTCGAATTCGAACGCGTGGTTGTGGTAGCAGAGCTGCGTGCCGGCGGCTTTGCACTTGGCGCCGGCTTTGTTCAGCGTGTCGGCCAGTTTCTTGATCATGTCCACGCCGCCGCGGTCGGCCGGGGCGATGTAGGGGCAGACGACGTATTTAAAGCCTTTGGCTTTGGCGTCGTCGAGCGCGGCACCGAGTTTGTCCTGTTGCACGGTGAACAGCTGTGTGTCGATGTGCAGGCTGACCGGTTTCAGCTTTGACGCTTTGAGGGCGTCCCAGATCTTGGGCAGGTTGCCACGCACCGCTTCCACTTCGTCGTAGCCGGCGCCGTCGAGTTGATCGAAGATGGCCTTGGGATTGGCGTCGATCACGCTGCGGAGCGTATAGAGCTGGCAGCCGATTTTCTTCAGCTTCTTGGCCTGGAGGCTAAGCGATCCGGCGGCGAGGGCGGCGAGCAGTTGGCGTCGATTCATGGCGTTTCGACTTCCATCATATCTGCTTCAGAAAAATGTTTGTGACGGTGAGAACAATCCCGGGTTGGCTGCGCCCGTACTTGCAGAGGCGGTTAGAAACGCACTCGGTAAACCAACGGAAAGGAGATACGGCAATGAAAGTCAAAACGAATGTGAAGGCTGGTCGCGTCCGCAAGCAGGGCGGCGAACAACAGGGCTACTAATATGTCGCCTGAGACTCGACGCTGGAAACGCGCGTGCCGATTCCCCCGGTCACGCGCGTTTCGCATTAGTTGAAGTCGTCGGCCAACGTTTTTTGTCCCGCCGTTGCAACCCGGAATCCGTAGGCGGTGAGGAACGTCAGGAACAGCAAGCACAAGGTCCCCGATGGCGCGTACCAGTTGCCCCAGTTCAGGTCCGGCGGAAAGTGCCCCATGAAGTAGTTGCAGGTCATGACCACGACCGTTGCCAGATAGCCGAAGCGCAACAGGTAGAACAGCATCAATCCGTTCATCAGGAACGCGATGCCGAAGACAAACCAGGGCAGGGCGGAGTTGAGGGCGATCATGGCGGAGAAGATCGACGCCGTGGCCGCCAGCGCCAGCCATTGATTGCGCAGTAGCACCCGCAGGCCGAGCAGCAGGAAGACCATGAATGTCGCGCTGCCGATGGTGTTGGCGAACAACGAGGTGAAGGTGGCAAAGTGAAACCGGACGCCGGTCAGCGCTTGCAGGTCGCCCACCATCGGGTCCAGCCGCAGGCTTTTTTCCGCCATGTTTGAGACGCCCGCCAACAGGCCTGCTGCCATGGCGCCCGCGACGCCGTACAGCACGTGGCGGCCGACCAGAGGGTCGGTGAATCGGCCGGAGAACAGGCGGGCCCAACCGACCAACATCTCCGGCCAGCGCTTGCGCACGTGGGGCTCGAAGGCCATGTACATCGTGCCGAACAGCACGCCGACGAAGATACTGATCGCCATCCAGTTCGGCAATGCCCTGCTGAAATTAGCGAACGTGTTGTAGTGCGCGGCCAGAAGGCAGGTGGAGAAGGCGCCGGCAGCCATCAAAATAGCGAGGCGCCAGGCGCCAAGGCGGTCCGTGCGCCCGGCCTTCCAGTTGTTCCACGCCATCCACGCGGCGAACACATAGGCGCAGGTATAGAGCAGCAGCGAGAACCGGCTGCCCCAGTCGGGCCCGGAGGCTGGGGGCGCTACCGGCGGATCCCCCCAATCGACGGCAACGCTGAAGTGCACCAGCCGTCCGCGGTATGCCGCCGCCTCCACGCGAAATTCGTGGGGAATGTGCTGGGAAATCGTCCCCTTCCATTCCGAGCGTTGGTCGAATGTCACCTGCGGCAATCCCATCGGCTCCACCGGTTTGAACATCCCCAGATCCAGGTCCGCCAGCTTGAACAACGCCGCCCAATCGTAGGGCCCGTCCTGCGGGGAGTCGGTCGCTCTTGGCAGCGCCCGGAAGTTCAACAGGCGGCCCTCCGGGTCGAGCGAGATGCGCACCATGCCGGGCACGGTCATCGGCGGGTCTGTTTCCGTGGGGTAGATACTCCGGTCGTTCGACGGCCACAGCGAACCGGGTGTGGTGCGGTACCAGAAGTTCACCAGCGATGGGCGCGTGTGCATCAGGTGCTCCCAAGCCTTGCCACCGAAGTGCTTGTTCAACTGCTCCTGGTAGCCGGTGTTCTTACTGAAGCCGTAGAGGACGTCGTCGGGCTTATCGGTGTAGCCGAGGGTCGCGATCATCTCCTTCGCCTTCTGCGCGAGCGCGTCGGTGGGCTGATCGAACGGGATCTTGTCCAGCAGTGTGACCTGGCTGTTCAGCATCGCCACGCCAATCCATCCGGCGATGATTGCAACGACCAACAGCAGCGCGGTGCGCGGGCGCAGGCCGTCGTGACTGCCGGAGGCGGCCACCATCTCCGGCGTGGGCGTTTCGCCAGCCGCCAGCGCGGCCGCCAACGGATCGCCGCCGGGCAAAGCCGCCGAAACCGCCAGCGCGCTGGATGGACGTCGCATCGGGTCCGGGGCCAGGCAGCGTTCGATGACGCGCTCAATGGCCGGGTCGAGATCCTTCACCAGGCTCGACAGCGACGGCGCCGAGCCGCCGTCCTTCAGCCGCTGCAATTCCGCGCGCGTCTCCGCCGCGTGCGCCTTCTTGCCGCTGAACATTTCGTACAGCACCAGGCCGAGGGCGTAGATGTCGCTTTTGGCGGTGACTTCCAGGCCGGAAAGCTGCTCCGGCGCCATGTAGGCAGGAGTGCCGGAGCGGATATCGGTCTGGACCTGTTCGGCCAGACCGGCGAGGCCGAAGTCGGTGATCATCAACTGGCCCTTGCTGTTCAATAGCAAATTGGCCGGTTTTAGGTCGCGATGCAGTACGCCTTTGTCGTGGGCCGCGGCGAGGCCCGCGCAGAGTTGCCGCGCCAGTTCCACGCCCTTGTCCTGCGACAGATGGCCGATGCGTTTCAGGAGCGTCGACAGGTCCTCGCCGTCGACATATTCCATCGATAGAAACGGCTGCCCGTCCACTTCGCCCAGATCGTACATGCGGCAGACGTTGGGATGGGAAACCTGCCGCGCCACGCGCACTTCGTTGCGGAAGCGGTTCAGGATGTGTTCGTCCTGCGCCATCTCCACGGGAAGGAATTTCAGAGCGACGGGTTGGCCCAGGATCAGGTCATTGGCGCGATAGACCTCGCCCATGCCGCCCCTGCCCAGAACACTGACAATCCGGTAGCGCTGGCCGAGTAGCGTGCCCGGCGGGAAGCGGCCTTCGTCGATCGTCGAATGGGACGTGAGCGAAGGGTGCGATCGCGGCGTGGTCTTTGTCAGATCGGCCTCAGACATGTTTGCCCATTATGACTTGTTCGAGAGCCTTTCCAAGCCGCAATACATCCCAGTCCGCCCCGGCGCGGCCGACGATCTGCAGGCCCACCGGCAGGCCTTCCGCGGACAAGCCGCAGGGTACGCTGAGCGCCGGTACGCCCAGGATGGAGACGAAATAGCAGCTCCGCATCCAGTCGATGTAGGTGGGGAGTTCCTGGCCGTTGATTGCGGTGATGTAGGGCTGCTCGATGTCGAATGGCAGCACTTGCACCGTGGGCAGGACGAAGAATTCGTATTGCGTCTGAAACGCGGCGACTCGTTGGCGCAGGCCGTTTCGCAATGTGTGGGCGCGCGCAATGTCGTCCGCGGTCAGCCGTTCGCCGCGGGCGATCTCCTGCTGCACGGTCTCCTTCATTCGCTCGCGGGGCTTGGCGCCGTGGAGCGAATAGAACTCGTGGGCGCGCAGGACGCGGAAGGCGGCGTCGGCATCGGTGAAGTCGGGCGTGGCGTCGTCGACGTGGCAGCCGATTGTCTCGAAATGCTTTCGCGCGCGGTTCACGACGTCGTGCACCGCCGCCTCAAACGGCATGCCGGGCACCTCGCCCAGCCAGGCCACGCGCGTCCCTTTGCAATCCCGGTCTAGTTCAGGGACCGTGTTCAACCCTGCCAGCACCGCCAGCAACAGGCCCACATCGCCGGCGTCCCGTGCCATCGGCCCGTTCACCGTGAGCGGACTGCCCGGGCAGCCGTTCGGTTCGATCGGCACCAGGCCGGGCGTGGTGCGGAGCCCGGTCACGCCGCAGAAGCTGGCGGGGTTACGAAGGGAGCCGCCGGTGTCGGAGCCGTCGGCCAACGCGATCATGCCTGTTGCCAGCGCCACGGCCGCGCCGCCGCTGGAGCCGCCACAGGTTTTTGTGAGGTCGTAGGGGTTGCGCGTCTTGCCGAACACAGGATTAAATGTCTGCGACCCTGCTCCAAATTCCGGGGTGTTCGTTTTTCCCAGGCAGACCGAGCCCGCCTTCTTCATCCGCCGGACGATCTCCGTATCGAACACGGGCACGTAATCGGCGTAGATGGGCGAACCGAACGTGGTTCGGATGCCCTGCGTCTCCTGCAAATCTTTGTGCGCCACCGGCAGCCCGTGCAGCAGGCCCAGCGATTCGCCGCGCGCCATGGCCCGGTCGGCCGCCTCTGCCTGCGCCCGCGCCAGATCGGGCGTCAGCGTCACAATGGCGTTCAATTCCGGGTTGCGCCGCTCGATAATTTCCAGGTGCGCTTCGAAGACTTCGACGGCCGAAATTTCACCGGATAGTAATTGTTGGCGCAGGAGGCAGGCGGAGTCCATCCGTCTTTGATATACTGAATTTGCTGTTCGCACAAGTGGCGGAGTGGCGGAATTGGCAGACGCAGCAGACTCAAAATCTGCCGTACTTCACTGTGCGTGTGGGTTCAAGTCCCACCTCCGCCACCACTTGTTTTCTACTTCTCTACGAAGAAGTACCCGGCGATGAGAGCGTCAATGCCGGACGAATAGAAGCTGCGGACCGCGTCGCGCGGCGTGCAGACCAGCGGATCGCCGAACAGGTTGAAGCTGGTGTTGTACAACACGGGCATGCCGAATACTTCCGCTGCCCGGTGCAATAGGCGCCAGTAGAGTGGGTTGTCTTCTTCGGCGACGGTGTGCACGCGCACCATGTCGTTCCCAAGAATGGCGCTGGCAAACTTATCCCGATGGGCAGGGCGCACACGTCCCACCGTGGATAAGTAACGCGCGTTTGGCCCGACTTCAAAATACTCCGACGCCATTTCCACCGGTACCGACGCGGCGAACTTACGCGACGGCTCCCGGTGTTTGATAAATACGTTCAGGTTCTCCGTCGAATACGGATTCATCGGACTCGCCAGAATGCTGCGATTTCCCAGCGCGCGCGACCCAAACTCCATGCGCCCCTGCATCCAGGCCAGGATACGGTCGCGCTGTAACTGGTCTATTGCCGTCGATAAGATGGCGTCCGTCGTGAGTAACATCTGGAACCGTAACTTACAGTTCTCAAATACTCGCTTGATCTCTTCTGTCGTGTATTCCGGGCCCAGGCAGAAACTGCCCAGTCCCATTCGCTGTGTCTCGCCCAATACCTCGTGCCAAGCGATGCACAACGCGCCGAACGCCGTGCCCGCGTTTCCCGCCGAGGGCTGCACGTAGACGTTCTGGAATTGGCCGAAACGCTCCAGCGTCTCCACCAGGATCGAATTGAAAAACACGCCGCCGCCCAGGCACAGATTCTCGCCCGTGCCGGCCAGCAGGAGGACGATCTTCTCCACCGTCGCCTGCAGCGATGCGGCTACATCGGGCGCCAGTTTCTCCGGTACCGCCGCGCCATCGGCCAGGCCCAGGCCCTGATAAAACCGTGTGCTGAAGCCGCCGCGGGAAATCCGCTCGCCGTCGAAGAAATGCCGGTCGGTGTGGTTGGCCCAGTCGCCATCCATCGGGAACATCTGTTCAAACAAGGGCGCGTACGCCGGGTTTCCTTCGGTCGATAGCCACTGGACCTTGTGCTCCTCGGCGTTTGCGTTGAAGCCCAACAGTTCCGTCACCCGGCTGTACAGATCGCCGATCGAATCCGGATAGTACATCTCCTTGTCCAACTGCATGCGCGTGCCCTGCGCCTGCCAGCGCGCGCCGCAACGGAAGTCGCCGTTGCGGTCGAGCGTGAGCACCGTCGCATGGTCGAAGCCGGAGAGATAATAGGCCGCCGCTGCGTGGGCCGTGTGATGTTCGGCCGCCACTACGCGGGCCCGGGGGAACTGGGTGCGCAACTCCAGGTGGAGCTCCGATTCGGAAGAAAACGGCCGCGCCAGCGCGATGATGTCCACCCCTTCGGGCTTCGCCTTGGCCAGCTCCAGGCAGGTGCGAATGGCCTCCATCGGCAGCACGCCGGGCGTGTGATTCCGCGCCACTTTGTGCTGTTCGACGGCTGCCAGCAACTGCCCGTCGCGGGCGATGACCGCCGCCGCGCCGCGTCCCAATCCGCCTAGTCCCAGAATGATCATTGAGCCACCGCTTTCAACCGGGCAATCGCCCGCTCCCGGCCCACGGCGGTGAACAGGTGGAACGCGCTGGGCCCGACGGCTTGCCCGGTGAGCGCCGCGCGGGAGCCGTTGATCAACACGCCGGCTTTCACGCCGCGTTCGGTGGCGAGCGCACGCAGGTGCGCCTCCACGCTGGCTTCGGTGAATTCGGCGTCGGCCGCCAGGCGTTCACCCAGTTTAGCCAACAGCGCCCGCGCGCCCGCCACGTCGAGCTTTTCCATCGCCGCCGGTTCAATGGTGAACTCGTCGGAGAAGTATGGCCGGCCCTTGCCGGCGAAATCGAGCAGCGTGGTGTAGCGCGCGCGGATCAGGTCCACGACGCTGGTGAAGTGCGCCGCGTCGGCCGGGATGGTGTAGCCGGCGTTCTCCAGAACCTTTGTCACGGCGGGCATAATCTCGGCCACCGGCAAGGACCGCAGATGCTGTCCGTTCAGCCACAGCGCCTTTGGGTCGATCGGGTCTTCCTCGGTGAAATTCACCACCGCGTTCGACCGGTTGATGCCTTCGAAGCTGAAGATGTCGATGATCTCCTGCCGCGTCATCTGCTCGCGGTTGTCCTTCGGGCTCCAGCCCAGCAGGCACAGGAAGTTGACGTAGGAGTGCGGCAGGAAGCCGGCGTCGCGGTAGGTGGTGACGCTCACCACCGGGCCGTGCTTGCGTTTGGAGAGCTTGGCGCCATCGGGGGCGATCAGCAGCGGCAGGTGCGCGAACTGCGGAATGGCCGCGCCGAGGGCCTCGAAAATCAGCACGTGTTTGAACGTGTTCGTCAGGTGGTCCTGGCCGCGGATGATGTTGCTGATGTGGAGGTCGGCGTCGTCGGCGCAGGAGGCCAAGTGGTACGTCGGCATACCGCTCGAACGCAGCAGCGCGAAGTCTTCGATATCGTCACAGGACTTCGATTGGTCGCCGTAGACGCTGTCCTTGAACGACACCACCCGGCCCGTATCGCGCGGCACGCGGTAGCGAATGACGAACGGCTCACCGGCCGCGGCGCGCGCGTCGGACTCTTCTTTCGACATCTCGCGCTGCCCCGGATTGGCGCGCCAGGCCATCCCGTCGTGCGCCTTCTCCTCGGCGTCCGGACCGGCGGCCGGCGTGAAGTCGCGGTAGGCGAGGCCCTTCTCCAAAATGGTGGCCGCCGCGGCGCGGTGCAGGTCCAGGCGGTCCGACTGCCGGTAGAACTCATCCCACGACAAATCGAGCCAGTTCAGGCCGTCGTAGATGGAATCCACCGACGCCTGCGTGTTGCGTTCGACGTCGGTATCGTCCAGACGCAGGATCATCGTGCCGCCGTTGCGGCGTGCATAGAGCCAGTTAAAAATGAAGGTCCGGGCGCTGCCGATGTGCAGATAGCCCGTGGGCGAGGGAGCGAAACGTACGCGAAGCATCAACCTTCAGGATAACTTGTGCCACAATGCGCGGAGCTCATCAATACTCAATTGTTCGGCGCGCAACGTGCGCTCCTCGAACGTGTTCCAATCCACGCCCAGATAGACCCCGTTTAAATTGTTCCGCAGGTTCTTCCGCTTCTGCCGGAAGGCGTGGCCTGCGAACTTCAGAAACGTGTCCAGGTCGGCGGGGACCTCCGCCTTGCTCTTCAGCAGAATCACCGACGAATCCACTTTGGGCGGCGGCTTGAACGCCTCCGGCGGCACGGCCACCACGAACTCCACATCGGCCCAGCTCTGCACAACGACGGTCAAATACCCGTAATCGCGCGACTTTGGCTTGGCGATCACCCGGTCGGCGACTTCCTTCTGGATCAACAGCGTTGACGACCGCACCGTCGCCCGCGCCCGTTGAATTCGCTCCAGAATCGGCGAGGTGATGTAGTACGGCAGATTGCCCGCGATGGCCGCCGGGCCCCACTGCGCCAGATCGGTATCCAGCACGTCCTGATGATGCACCGTCAACCGCGGATGCGTGGGGAAGCGCTTGGCCAGATGGGAGACCATCTCCGGGTCCAACTCAACGGCGTGGACGTGCGCGCCGGACTTCAGCAGGTGTTCCGTCAATGCCCCTTGCCCCGGCCCGATCTCGACGATCGTCTCCGGGTTATCCGCGCATACCGCCGCCGCAATCCTCTCCAGAATCGGCTGACTCGATAGAAAATGTTGGCCTAGCTTACGTCCCAGAGTAATTAGCCTTTGACTTCAATATGACTGCGGCGCAGCGTGATGCGGATCGTGTCCGACGCCGGCTGTCCGAAGAAACTGGCCGGTTTGAAGCTCATGAACAGCAGGCTGTTTTCGACGGCCTTTTTCATCCGCGCGTCCTTCAGCCAGATGCCGGAATCGCCTGTCGGCACGGCGTAGTCGATCACGCGACCGCTGGTGTCGATCCGCACGTCGATCGTTACGTTGTCGAAATTCCCGCCGAACGGCGACAAGCCATAGACCTTGGCCGATTGATACCACGCCGTCGGCACATCGGCCGAAGCTGGCGTTTGCAGGGCGAAGGTGGGCATCAGCGCGCTGAACAGGAAGCAGGCCGAAGCGAGGCCCCCGGCCATCGGGATCGCCAGCGGTCGCCACAGATTGTCGAGAAGCAGGCCGATCTTTCCTTGCCAGATATCCATCCGCGTCGCCAGATTGACGCGGGCGGATCGCCGCGCCAGTTCTTTGGACGCCATCACACGCAGATTCACGGCCAGGTTCATTGGCACCGGCCGCACTGTCAGGCCATGCAGCGCGCGCCGCTGATGCTCAGACCGGATCGCGAAATCGGAACATCGCGGGCACTGCGCCCGATGGGACTGCAACTGCTCCCGAAGCACCGCGTCCACGCGCGGACCGTTCATGTCCTCACACCAGAATTCAAAAGTTTGGCAATCGACGGGCCGCATCATTTCACAGCTCCTGGAACGAGCCCCAACCCGCTGTTTGCGGTTTGGGATTCCATCTGCCCAGCCAGAACGCGACGAAGCGATTCACGGCCACGCAGGATACGCGATTTGACGGTGCCGAGCGAGATCTGCAAAACGTCGGCGATCTCCTCGTAACTCAGGTCTTCAAGGTCGCGGAGTATGACAGCGGTGCGGAAATCACTGTTGATTTCCCGCAGGGAGGATTCGATGAGCTGGTGTCGCTCTTCATTTAGGGCAAGCTCGTAGGGGTCCCGAGCCGGGTCGCATATCGATTCAAGCCAGGGCCGGGAGGTCTCGTCCTCGCTTTCGAGGCCGACCTCCTGACGGCGATGCCGGCTGAACCAGCGGCGGTGGTTGTACGCCTCGTTCACCGCAATCCGGTAGATCCACGTCTTCAACGTGCTCTGGCAGCGGAAGTTGTCGATGGAACGAAAAACTTTAAGAAACACTTCCTGTACAACATCGGCGGCATCGGCGGGATCATTCACCAACCGGTAGCAGAGGTTGTAGATCGGCTGCTGGAATCGAGCCAGCAACGTTTCGTAGGCTTCCTCGTCGCAATTCTTCAGCCGATCGACCAGTGCGGCGTCGAGCGAGGCTGTGGCGACCGGGTCTCCCACCGGGTGGTTGTCGTCCAACCGCACTGTAATGAGCGCTTCGGCCATATTGCGCATCCCCGTTTATGATCTCACGCCTGCACATCCGCGTGTCGTTCTGTTCCATTGGACGCCGCGCTCCGGGAAAAGTTCCCCGGCGCGGTAAACTATCGCTTTGTCCTCCGGATTTCTCCGCGCCGCTGACGGAATGGGCTGGGCGATTTTCGTCCTCGGCATCGTTTTTGCGGCGACCACGCTCCTGTTCGCCATCGTCGGGTCCGTCGATGGATCCCCGCCACCGCGTTTCGACTCGTATCTGTTTTCGATCTTCATCGCCCTCGCCCTGCTCGCCGGACCGCCCGCGTTCCATCGCCGCCGCTGGTGGGCATGGGATCTCTCCATCGCCGTCGTCCTGTTGGCCTGGGTGCTGGCGCCGCTCGCCCTCGCCGCCCAGATTGCTCCGGTCGACCCGGCCGCCAGCACCGGCGCCGGCCGCGTTCTCATTCTGCTGATCGAAGTGCTCTTCTTCGGAATTCCTCTCCCCGCCGCAACTCTGGTTCTCCTTCACAGTGACGTCCGCCAGGCCTTCCCCCATCCGCTCCCGCTCGCCCCGCGCCTCACCGCCGCCTACCTCGCCGTCGCCACGCCGCTCCACCTGCTGGAGGCAACCGCTGCCGATCCGCGGCTATTCTTCGGCGCTGCGCTTCCCCGCTGGGGCACCGTTCTCTGGTCTGCCGCGGCCGCCACCGCCTATCTGTCTGCCGCCGCCGGCCTCTATCGTGGCCGCCGCTTCGCCCGCCCGGTTGCTTTCGTTATCGCCGCTGCTGTTCTGGCGCAGGCCGCCGCCGGACTGCTCAGCCCCGGCCGCTCCAGTTTGCCGGCAAACTTTCAATACCCCGTTCTCGGTAATCTCATCAATCTGGTGTTCGGCCTCGCCATTGCAGCCACGCTACTGCTCCCCCGCCGCGCCGCCCCGGAATTCCCCGGCCCGCCTATCCCTGCAGTTTTGCCGGAAATACGCCGATAATAAGCCAGGATGATCTCTACCGACGCTTCGCGCCCCGACCGCGCACCGGCCGTGGAAGTGGCGACCACTGCACTGGTATCGCGCTGGCAACTCGCGCTTGCCATTTTTCGTTTGCTGCTCGGCGCCTTCTGCTCGGTTCTCGCCTTTGCCGCTTCAGGACAGCTCGCGCAAAAAAGCCTCGGCCTGTGGATCGCCTTTACCCTCTACGCCCTTGCCGCCGTATTCGGCTACAGCTTGGAGCGTCGCGGCTATATGCTGCTGAGTTTACTGGTCGATACAGTATTCTTCCTCATTTGCACATCGCTCCCCCTGGAATACAACACCGGCATCAGTTCGCTCTTCTATCTGTTCATCCTTATGTCGGCGGCATTGCTCCACACGCCGCGCGAAATCTTCGCCGTCGTCTTGGCCACGACAATTTTCCTCTTCCTCACCCCTACCACCCAAACCCTCGTCCTCTCTCCCGGCGTCCTCCTTTCAGGTACCGCCGTCACCGTGATGGCCCTCCAGCGCCAGGCACTGCAGGTTCGTCTGCGCGCCGCCGCCCGCCAGGCCACCATGTACCGCTCGGAGGCCGAACACGCCCGCGAGGCCGAACGCCAGCGCATCGCCCACGATTTCCACGATGGCCCGTTGCAGTGTTTCGTCGGCTTCCAGATGCGCTTGCAGGTTGTCCGGAAGATCATGGATCGCGATCCGGTAAGGGCCGTGGCGGAACTCGAAGAACTCCAGCAGCTCGCCCGCAATCAAGGAGAAGAGATCCGCCAGTTCGTCCGGAACATGCGCCCGGCGGAAATCGATGGCGCGGGCCTTGTCCCCTCCATCAAAAAACTGGTTGAGTCCTTTGAACGCGATACGGGCATCGTCTCCACGTTCGTCGGCAGTTCCACCCGTGTTCCGCCGGAAACCCAGTCCGCCACCGAAGTCCTGCAGATCGTCCGGGAAGCGCTCCACAATGTCCAGAAACACGCCCAGGCCAAGCATCTCACCGTTGGCGTCGGCCGCGATGGGGAGATCTTTGAACTCTCCATCGAAGACGATGGCAATGGCTTCCCCTTCGCCGGCGCCTACTCGCTCGATGAACTCGAACTACTCAAACGCGGTCCGGTCACCATTCGCTCCCGCGTCAAAAGCCTCAACGGCGAACTCCTGCTCGATTCCGACCCCGGCAAGCGCACCGCACTCAAAATTCGAATCCCGCTATGATCCTTGTATGCGATGGTGGGCGGTATTGGCCGCGTTAACCCTTTCCGGCTGCGCCAAATACGCCGAGTTTACACTCCCCCCGGCCTCCGGCCAAGCCACAAAGATCCGCTGGGTTTGGGAACCACAGCCCGACCCCGTACTCCCCCACGGCGCCCCCGGCGAGTTCGACAGCGTCGACGCGCTCAACCCTTCCATCGCCAAAACCCCAACCGGCTATCGCAATCTCTATTCCGGCTGGGATGGAAAAGCCTGGCGCACCGGTCTGGCCATCTCCGCCGACGGCCTCACTTGGCAGAAAAAAGGCGTCATTCTCCAGCCTGGCCCCGCCGCCTGGGAAGGCACCTATATCGCCGCCAATGGCGCCATTCTCGGCGAAAACTATCTTTATCAGGCCGGCAATCCGCCCCAACTCGGCTTGCTCCGCAATCAAAAAGAAAAGGCCTCCGAACCTGTGCTCCCCGCCGGCCCGCGCGGCCAGTGGGACGAACGCGGCGTCGGCGATCCCTACGTCATCACCGCCGCCGGCAAGCACTATCTTTACTTCCTCGGTCAGGACCGCGCCCGCCGCCAGCGGCTCGGTGTAGCTGTTTCCACCGATGGCGCGACCTGGGAGAAATCGCTTCAAAACCCCATCCTCGAACTCGGCGCCCCTGGGACATTCGACGAAAACGGTCTCGGTGAACCCGCCGTCTGGCCGCAATTCGGCAAATGGTGGATGCTCTATACCGGCCGCGACAAGGAGGAGTGGCGCCGCATCGGCATGGCGGTTTCAAACGATGGCGTCAAGTGGGAAAAAATCGGGGAAACAGCGTTGATCGGAGTGGGCGAGGGGTGGAATGCGAGGGTCGTGTGTGACCCGGAGGTGGAAGTGCGGAAGGATGGAACGGTGCGGGTATGGTTTGGAGGCGGCGACCGGCCGGAGCCTGCCGAGAATCTGCACGGGCAGATTGGTGTCGGCTTGCTCCGGCCGGTGCCGGTTGCGAATTAGCGCTTAGGTCCGAAGAAAGCCACGACGCCGAGGGAAATCGTGTCCTGGTTCTTCCAGCTGCCCGGCTGATTGCCGCGGCCGTAGAAGGGCTTGTCGGACCAGTCGCGACGGTATTCCAACCGCGCCAGCAGGCCTTCAATCCACTTGTACTCGCCGGTCACCGTGAAGCTGTTCAGCATCTGCGTCTGGCCGGTGATGAAACCCTTTTTGTCGTTGTAGTTTTCATACCGGATGGCCAGCGCCGTCTTGTCCGTCGTCTGGAAGCGGCTGGAGAGAGCAATCGCCACCCAGTTCGCGCTGCCGTTGCCGACCTTCGATTCGTTGCCGTAGTCGAAGTTCACGAAGAAGCTCGCCTTGTCCGTCGGGTTCAGGTTCACCACCGTGTCGAAGAAGTTCCGCTTGCCTTTATTGGTGTCGTTCTTTTCCGGACCGGTGTAGTAATTGTTGTACCAGCTGAACTTCTTGTTCGGGGTCCAGGCGGTCGTGAAGCCGAAGGTCTTGCCGGAGTTGTTGTCTTCGACGTTGTTCCAGCCGTTGACGATCTGCAGGCCGACGGCGAACTTATCATTGATCGGCTTATTGATACGAGCGCCGAAGTGATAGTACGGTCCGTTGGTGTATAATAAACCGCGACCGTAGTTCCAGGTCAGATTATTTTCAGTTAATTCAGCGCCGGCGGAAGTATAAAACTTACCGAAATCGATCTGCAGTCCGCCTGCATTTTTCGGCTTAAAGCTGACGTATGCCTGGGGAATGTACTTCACCGTGTTCACGCCGGCCGGGTCGGTCGCGTGGAACAGATCCCATGCCTTGCCGAAGCCAAGGTCCAGTTTGAAGCCCACCGGGTCGGCGTCATGTTCAAGAGTGAACTTGGTCATGTTGAGCGAGAACTGGTTCGCTTTTACTTCAAAATTGCGCAAATCGTTGTTGCGGCTCGCCGGGTGATTGGCGTTGAAGCTGTAATACCCATCGATCAACCCGCTAAAGGTGATCGGCCCGGCCGACCACACTGGCGCCGCGGGCGCGGGCGCAGGGGCCGGCGCTTGGCTGTTGTCCTGCGCGGCTACGGAAGCGGCAAGAGTTAGAGCGGTAATTGCGACGCGAAAAAACGTCGGAGTTTTCATCTAGCAGATCTCCACTTTGGATTCTTTTATTGCACGAATGCTCAGGTGCGACGGGGACCTAGAATGAAGTCTACGGGGCAACCCGCGCCCCGCGCCAATCAATAATTTCAATTACCCCGATAGAGAAGAGGGCAAATAGATAAATTGAATCGCCCGGATAGGAAAGATTGACTTCCGCTTCGCCTCGCCAGCGTGGATGATAACTATCACACGCCCCGTTTGCGTACCGCCATGTCGCGGGTCAGCCCAAGAGGAGAGTCATGAAACGAATTCTATCGATGTTGTCCCTGTCGGCTGCCATGGCAGCCCACCTTATGGGGCAAGCTGCTACCCCCGCCCCCCCGACCACGGCCGCACTGGAAGCAGGTATTAAGAACGCGCAATTGAGCGCGGACAATGCGTGGATGCTCGTCAGCTGCGCACTGGTGCTCATGATGACCGGCCCCGGCCTCGCCCTTTTCTACGGCGGCCTGGTTCGCCGGAAAAACGTGCTTGGCACCATGATGCAAAGCTTCATTCTGATGGCCATTGGAACTGTCCTTTGGGCCTTAATCGGCTATAGCCTCAGCTTCGGCGAAGGCAGCCCCTTCCTTGGTGACCTCCGCTATCTGTTCCTGGACAAAGTCGGCGCCGATCCCAATCCGACTTACGCCGCCACCATCCCGCATCAGACCTTTATGCTGTTCCAAATGATGTTCGCCATCATTACTCCGGCGCTCATCACCGGTGCCTTTGCCGAACGCATGAAGTTTAGCGCCATGGTGCTGTTCACTATCCTCTGGTCCCTGATTGTTTATTACCCCATGGCTCACATGGTGTGGGGCAACAACGGCCTGCTGAACGCGTTCCTCGGCGGCAAAATTCCTTGCCTCGACTTCGCCGGCGGCACCGTCGTCCACATCACCTCCGGTGTGTCCGCTCTCGTTTGCGCCATCGTCATGGGCAAGCGCAAGGGCTACCCCAACGAACCCATGAAGCCCCACAGCCTCGTGCTCAGCTTCATCGGCGCCTGCCTCCTCTGGGTCGGCTGGTTCGGCTTCAACGCCGGTAGCGCCCTCGCCGCCGGTGGCCTAGCCACCTCCGCCTTCACCGCCACCCACTTTGGCGCCGCCGCCGCCGCTTGCGGTTGGTTGCTCGCCGAATGGATGCAGCACGGCAAGCCGTCGGTTCTCGGTGGCATCTCCGGCGCCGTCGCCGGCCTGGTCGCCATCACCCCCGCTTCCGGTTTCGTGAAGCCCATGCCCGCCCTCATCATCGGCTTCATCGCCGGCGTCTTCTGCTACTTCATGGTTGTGAAGGTGAAGAACATGCTCGGCTACGATGACTCTCTCGACGCCTTCGGTGTCCACGGCGCGGGCGGCACGCTTGGCGCCATCCTCACCGGCGTCTTCGCTACCAGCGAAATTAATCCGGCGTTCAAAGATGCGTCCGGTAAGGTCCTCCCCGTCGGCCTGCTCGAAGGCAACGGCGGCCAGGTCGTCAATCAGATCATCGGCGTCGGCATCTCCTGGGTGCTGGCGATCGTCGCAACCTTCATCATTCTCAAGGTTGTCGACGCTGTGGTTGGCCTCCGCGTCTCGCCCGAAGAAGAGACGATGGGTCTTGACTTGAGCCAACATGGCGAAGAAGGGTATAGCCTGGAATCGTAACCCCCGGGTCCAATTGGAGAAAACGCGATGAAAAAAATTGAAGCGGTCATTCAGCCGTTCAAGCTCGAAGACGTCAAGGAAGCCCTCAAGGCGATTGGCATCGATGGCATGACGGTAACAGAAGTTCGCGGCCACGGCCGGCAGAAGGGGCACAAGGAGGTTTATCGCGGCCAGGAATATCAGGTCGATCTTCTTCCCAAAGTGAAGGTCGAAATGGTCGTCGCCTCGGCGCGTGCGGAGGAAGTCATCTCCGCCGTCTCCGCGGCTGCGAAAACGGGCAAGATCGGCGACGGCAAGATCTTTGTCTATGATGTGGCTGACGCGATTCGCATTCGAAACGATGAGCGCGGCGAAACTGCCCTCTAACGATCCCTTGCAAGCCATTCGTGAGCGGTTTCTCTCGGACGGGAACCCCGTCGCCGTCCTGGCCGAGAGAACTGCTTTAGTCAATAACGTTCTTCGTTCAGCTTTCCTCGAATATCTGGCGCCTGCCATCCCGAAAGGGATGGCGGTGCTGGCCGTTGGAGGGTACGGTCGGTCGGAGCTTTTCCCGCACTCCGATATCGACATCATGCTGCTCGTGGATAGGGCGCCCTCCGACGAAAAGTCGCGGGACGCCCTCTCCGCGTTTCTACGCATCGGCTGGGATAGCGGCCTCCGCATCTCCCACTCCGTCCACACCATCGAGGAGTGCTGCGAATACCACTCCACTAACCTCGAACTCACCATCAGCCTGCTCGATCAGCGCCTCCTCTGCGGCGACGCCGAGCTCTACCAGGGCCTCCTCACCCGCCTGCCCAAGTTCATTTCGAGCGAACGCCAGACGCTCCTGCGCCACCTCATCCGCCAAGCCCGCGAACGCCAGGAAAAGTTCCAGAACACCGTCTACCACCTCGAGCCCAATATCAAGGAGTCCCCCGGCGGCCTCCGCGATCTCCACGTCATCGGCTGGCTCGCCAAACTGCAGGACCCCTCCCGCGAACTCCCCGACTGGCTCGGCGAACTCGGCCCGGAAATTGAGTTCCTCTACACCCTCCGCTGCTACCTCCACTTCATGGCCGGCCGCGATCAGAACGTCCTCCAGTTCGACGCCCAGGAAGACATCGTCCGCCAGCCCTACATCACCGGCATCGACCCGGCCAAGCCCATCGAAAGCTGGATGCGCCAATACTTCCTCTCCGCCCGCCGCATCCACCGCGCCGCCCGCCAGGCTATCGATGTCTCCGAGAGCCTCGTCCCCAGCGGCCTCTTCAGCCAGTTCCGCGAATGGCGTACCCGCCTGTCGACTTCGGAAATCTCCGTTAGCAAGGAGCGCCTCCTCCTCCGCAATCCGCAGATGCTGGAGTCCGATCCCGAACTCGCCCTGCGCCTGATGAGCTTCACCGCCCGCCACGGCCTGGTCCCCGCCACGGACTCCGAACGCCGCATCGCCCGCGCCATCCCATCGGTCGAAAAATACTTCGCCGAACCGCGTCCGCTGTGGAATCATCTCCGCGAAATCTTCGCCCTCCCCCATGCCATGCTGGCCCTCCGCACCATGCATGAAACCGGCCTCCTCGGCGCCCTCCTGCCGGAATGGCGCATGATCGAAGGCTTCGTCATCCGAGACTTCTATCACCGCTATACCGTCGATGAGCACACCCTCATCGTGGCCGAAAATCTCCTCAAACTACGCAAGCAAACCGAGGGCCCCCGCCGCCGTTTCGCCGAACTGCTGTCCGAAGTCGATTCGCTCCCGCTCTTAATCTTCGCCATCCTCCTGCACGACATCGGTAAGTCCATCGACGGTCCCACCCACGCCATGGAATCGGCCCGCCTCGGCGAAGTCATCATGGCCCGCATCCAGATGCCCGAAGAGGAGCGGCCGTTCGTCCGCTTCCTCGTCGAGCAGCACCTGGCCCTGTCGTCGGTCATGAACTCGCGCGATCTCGACGATCCCGCCACCGCCAAGGAGCTGGCCAACCGCGCCGGCACTGTCGAAAACCTCCGCTATCTGGCGCTGATGACCTACGCCGATATCAGCGGCGTCAACCCCACCGCCATGACCCCGTGGCGTCTCGAACAGCTCTGGCGCGTCTACTCCATCGGCCTCCGTGAACTCACCCGTTCGCTCGATACGGATCGCATTCACGTCACCCCCAACGCCCCCGACAGCGAGTTCCTCGAAGGCTTCCCCAGCCGCTACCTCCGTACCCATTCGAAGGAAGAAGTGGCCGCCCACCTCGCCCTCGAACAGGCCGCCCGCAAGACCGGTGTCGCCGTCGATCTCACCCGCCACGGCGGCGTCTGGAAGCTCATCCTGGTCACCCTCGATAAGCCCCGCCTCTTCGCCTCCATCGTCGGCGCGCTCAGCGCCTTCGGCATGGATATCGTGAAAGCCGAAGCCTTCGCCAACACCAAAGGCGAGGTGCTCGATGCGTTCACCTTCTCTGATCCCGGCCGCGCGCTGGAACTGAACCCCTCCGAAGTCGATCGCCTCCGCGGGGTGATCGAAAAAGCGGCCATGGGCACCGTTGACGTCCGCCAGATGCTCGAACGCCGCGTCCGCCCGCAAACCAAACAACGGACCGAACGACTTCGCCCGAGCATCTATTTCGACAGCGAAGCCTCCGACCACGCCACGCTTGTCGAGATCATCGCCGAAGACCGCATCGGCCTGCTCTACGACTTCGCCCGCGTCTTCGCCGAATCCGGCTGCAACATCGAAGTGGTGCTGATCGACACCGAAGCCCACAAAGCCCTCGACGTGTTCTACCTAACGTCCCAAGGCCGCAAGCTCACCGAAAACGAGCAGTTCGTCCTCGAAGACCGCCTCCGCGTCGCCTGCCTGGGGTGAGGTCGTAGGTCCACAGACACATTACACCCACGCAGCGACATCCCCTTCCGGGGACATTCGTGCCGGAGGGAGCGCAGCGACCGTAGGCCGTGTGTCCCCAAGACCCACTTTCGCCCGCCTCGCATCGCCCGCCTGAACTGCCGGTAAGTGCGAGCCAAAGACTACGAAGCCAACCCGATGTACTCCACTTGCGTAGTTGGTTCGGGTACCGGCTCTCCATCCTCGCGCATCGCCGCAATCTGAAGCGCAATCGCTTCTCTCAAAAGGCGGCGAACATCGGCTTCCGTCTTTCCAACCGCGACACACCCCGGAAGATCCGGAACAAACGCACCGTATCCGCCATCCTCCCCACGTTCAATTACGATTGCGTACTGTGTCATTTCAGTCCTGCCTCCTTTAAATACTCCCAAGTGTTCCTCTCGGAACCTCATCCGATGGATGCCCCGCGATTGTCACCTTGCCCGGCTTGCCTGGGTGAATAGACTGTCGATGCGAGCCCTCTCTCGACTTCAATCGCCACCCGTCGTTCTCCATTTGCTTGATCGCGTCTCGAACTTTCACCGCGCTCTCCCGTAGGCACCAAGGATACCCAATCCCTCCCCCCAAGCGCCCAGGGGTTAAAGTTTAGTAGCCTAACCGGATGCCCTCACGCCGGTCCTTCCTCGGCGCCGCCGCCCTCGCCGCGGCCGCCCAGCCGAAGCAACCCAATTTTCTCTTCCTACTCCCCGACCAATGGCGCCCCGACTGGCTCCCCGGTAATCCCAAAATCCCCCTCAATCTTCCCCACATCCAGGCCCTCGCCGCCCGCGGCATGCGCTTCCACAAGGTCCTCTGCGCCTCCCCCCTCTGCGCCCCCAGCCGCGCCTGCCTCGCCACCGGTCGCGAGTACAAAAACGCCAACGTCGCCTCCAATCAAGTCGATTTCCCCCTCGAACAAAAGACCTACTACCAGTCCCTGCAAAAGGCCGGCTATCACACCATGGCCTGCGGCAAAATCGACCTCCACAAGAAAACCCTCGACTGGGGCCTCGACGGCCAGCGCCTGCTCAAAGAGTGGGGCTTCTCCTCCGGTATCGATAACGCCGGCAAAGGTGACGCCGTCCGCTCCGGTGCCGAATCGCCCAAGGATCCCTACATGGCCATGCTCCACCGCAAAGGCCTGGCAAAGACCCACGTCGACGATTTCAAGCGCCGCAAAAACTACAGCGCCACCCACATTACCCCGCTTCCCAACGAGGCCTACTGCGATAACTGGATCGCCGAAAACGCCAAGTCCCTCCTCCGAAGCGCCCCCCAAAACAAGCCCTGGCACCTCGTCGTCAACTTCACCGGTCCTCATAACCCCGTCGACATCACAGCGTCGATGGAGGACCGCTCCCGCCAGTACCCCCATCCCAACCAGTCCACCGAGTTCGACGCCGCAACCCACCAGAAAGTCCGCCAAAACTACACCGTCATGTGCGAAAACATCGACACCCGCATCGGCGAAATCATCGACCAGGTTCGCCAACGCGGCGAGCTCGAAAACACCCTGATCGTCTTCTCCTCCGACCACGGCGAAATGCTGGGCGATCACAACCGCTGGGGCAAACACGTCCCCTATCAGGCCTCCGCCGGCATCCCTCTCATCGTCGCCGGCCTCGATGTTAAGCCCAACCGCCAGTCCAACGCACTGGCCAGCCTGATCGATATCTCCGCCACATTTCTGGACTATGCCAACGCCGCCAAACTCCCCCAAATGGAGGCCCGTTCCCTCCGCCCCGTCCTCACCGGCAAGGCAACCAAACATCGCGACTTCCTCCTCTCCGCCCTCGAAGAATGGAAGCTTGTCTGGGACGGCCGCCACAAACTAATCGAAGGGTTCCACGGCGAAACAATGCTCTTTGACCTCGAGAAAGACCCCTTCGAAAATCAAAATCTCGTAACAAGTGAGAAAGAACTCGCCAATCGTCTGAGAAACCGGCTGAGTTAACACTCCGTAACCTCCCGTCCGAAGAAAACACCCCTACAATACAAAACGAATGGCAGAAGAAACGCTCGAAAAACGCCGCGGCTTCCTGGTCGGTTCCATCGCCGCCATGATGGGAACGATCAGCGCCGCACTTGGCCTCCCAGCCCTCGGTTATTTGCTCGTCCCCGGTCGCGAAAAGAAAAAGTCGGACTGGATCGAAGCCGCCGACCTAAGTAAGTTGATGGTTAATCAGCCCGAACAGATTATCTTCAACCGTGTTCGCCGCGATGGCTGGAAAGTGGTCACCGAAAAGGCCGCCGCCTGGGTCGTCAAAACCGGCGAGTCGCAGGTCGTCGCCTTCTCCCCCGTGTGTACCCACCTGGGCTGCGCCGTCAGTTGGAACTCGGGCGACAAGACCTTCGCCTGCCCCTGCCATACCTCGTCCTTCAGTCCCGATGGCAAAGTGGTCGCCGGCCCCGCTCCGCGCCCCCTCGACCGCTTCGACGTCCGCGTCGACGGCATCAAAGTCCTCCTCGGCGACGTCAAGAAATCGGCGGAAGGATAACCCCATGATCAACTCCGTCCTGGACTGGGTCGAAGACCGCACCGGAGCTGTCTCCGGCGTCAAACATTTCCTCTATGAGGACATCCCCGCCTCCAGCGGCTGGCACCAGGTGCTCGGCTCGGTGGCCATGTTCTGCTTCCTCGTGCAAATCGTCACCGGCATCCTGCTGGCGTTAAACTACGCTCCGACGCCGCCGGACGCCCATGCCAGCCTGCGCTTCATCTTGACCGAACTCACCAGCGGCCGCCTCATCCGCGGACTCCACCACTGGGGCGCCAGCATGATGATCGTCGTCGTCGGCATGCATCTGCTACAGACGTTCCTCTGGGGCGCCTACAAAAAGCCCCGCGAAGCCACCTGGATGCTCGGCGTTATTCTTCTGCTGCTGACTCTCGGCTTCGGCCTCACCGGCTACCTGCTCCCCTGGGACAACCGCGCGTACTGGGGCACCGTCGTCACCACGCAGATCACCGCCAAAGCCCCCATCGCCGGCCCCTATATTCTCCGCTTGATGGGCAGTGAGGACGGCAATATCGGCGTCCAGACCTTTGCCCGTTTCTACGGTGCCCACGTGCTGCTGCTTCCGCCCTTGATGATGCTCCTCGTCGGCCTCCACGTCTTCCTCGTGCGCAAGCACGGCGTCGCCCCGGCCCCTGTCGAAACCGAACCCAAGAAGAAGTTCTTCCCCGGCCAGGTGTTCAAAGATACCGTCGCCATCTTCATCATGTTCTCCATCCTGTTCGCGCTCGCGACCATGGTCCGTGTCCCGCTCGGCAAAATTGCCGACCCCACCGATACAACCTACATCCCGCGCCCCGAATGGTACTTCCTCTTCCTCTTTCAGCTCCTGAAGTTCTTCGAAGGCCCGCTCGAAATCATCGGCTCCATGGTCCTCCCCGGTGTGGCCGTCGGGCTGTTATTCGCGACTCCGTTTATCGATCGCGGCGCCGCCATCAAGCTCCGCCAGCGGACCTTTGCCATCGGCATCGTTCTCTTCGCCGCCATCGGCTGGGGCAGTTTGACCACCGCCGCCATGCGCTCCACACCGCATAAGGAGCCCTATCAGAGCTTCACCGCCGAAGAAGTCGCCGCCGTCGGCAGCTTCCGTCAGGGCCAATGCTGGCAGTGCCACGGAGTCACGCCCGGTGACATGAAGGCCGGTCCGAACCTGGCCGACATCGCCGTCCACGAAGAGCGCGACGCCCTCGTCGCCCACTTCCAGAAGAACGCTGGCAACCGCGGTCTCAAGGATCTGCAGTTCCGCCAACTGGCCACCTTCATGCGCAAGCTCGACGATGAAAGCGTCGTCGCCATCGCCTCCACGCCCATCAACGTGGTGAGCGGCGCCCAGATGTACATGAAGAACAACTGCGGCGTCTGCCACTCCATCAACTCGGCTGGCGGCAAATCCGGTCCGCCCCTGAATGGCGTCGCCAAACGCCGCGACCGCACCTGGCTCGAAGGCCACTTCGGCGACCCGCAGAAGTTCTCCCCAGGTTCCATGATGCCCGCTTACAAATTCGAGCGCGCCGACATGGACAGTATGCTAGCTTACATGGAGACGCTGAAGGACTAGATTTATTTTGCATGAGTGAATCCAACGCGGGCACGTCACGCGTACCGTCGACCAGGGGGGCCTCACCGGTTTCCGATCGATGGTCTCTGATCGTGATGCGAATCGCGACAGGTGACTCGGGCGCCCTCTCTGATTTCTACGATGAGGCGAACCGCTACGTGCACGCGATAGCTCTGCGTATTCTCCGCGACCCCGATGAAGCCGACGAGATAACCCTCGACGTCTTCCAACAGGTATGGCGTCTGGCCGGCAGTTACAACCCGGATCGCTGCGCCGTCACCAGTTGGCTCGGCATGATGGCCCGCAGCCGTGCGCTCGACCGCTGGCGCTCCATCCAGGCCCGTCGCCGCCTAATCGCGCCCGAACAGCCCGAAGGTCTCGAACACGTCTCCCCGGCCGACGGCCCGGAGACGCTCCTGGCCACAGCCCAACAGCAGCAGCGCCTACGCCAGGCGCTGCGCGTCCTGCCCGACGAGCAACGTCAAATGATCTCGCTCGCCTTTTGGGAAGGCCTAAGCCATTCCGAAGTCGCCTCCCGTACCGGCGTCCCATTAGGAACCGTAAAGACCCGCATCCGCCTCGGCATGCTCAAATTAAGGGAGGAACTCGAACATGCCGGAAATTAGCGAACAGGCCGCCCTCTACGCCATCGGCGCCCTTAGCGGCGCGGAGCGCGACGACTTCGAGCGCCTCCTGGCCGCCGGCGACCCATCCGCGACCGCGGAAGTCGAAAAGTTCCAAGCCCTGGCCGAAGCCCTGGTCGACGCGACCCCCATCCCAGCCCCTCGCCCCAACATCAAGGACCGCCTCCTAGCCACCGCGACGAAATCCAAACCGGCCGGCTTCAACGAACCCGAACCCGGCGTCCACGTCCTGCGTAAAGGCGACGGCACGTGGCGCGAAACCGGCTACCCCGGTGTAACGACGAAGATCCTGCACCTGGAAAAAGAAACTCGCATGGCGACGACTCTGCTGCGTCTGGAGCCCGGCGCCAAATATCCTCCGCACCATCACACCCAGATGGAGCAATGCCTGGTCCTGACCGGCGATGTGCGCCTGGGTGACAACGTCCACATCCACGCCGGCGACTACGAAAAGGCCCTCCCCGGCACTGACCACGAATACCTCACCAGCGACACCGGCTGCGAACTCCTCATCCTCTCCTGCCTAGAAGACGAAATCAAAACCGTGTCACACACAATTTGATCCGCCTGTCGCTGCCGCCCGTTTGGGCCGGCCCGGACCGCGTACTTCCAGCGTTCGTCCATACTGCTTTTCCAGCTGCTTTACATAATCCGGACTGCCCGCGACCGTTCCCAGCATCGTCGCCCGGCGTAGCACCGCCAACTGCTCGGCGTCCTCCTCCGCCTTCAGGATTTCCCGCCACTCACTCGGCGTGTACATCCGCAGAAATTCCGCAACCTCCAGGAATCGCGGATACTCGACCACCCCAGCATGCGCCGCTGCACTCGACCACCGATACTCCGTCGCATCCGTTACGATCCCGGCCCGAACCGGATTCAAATCCACATAAGCCAGCGCCGTTCGGTAATGTTTATCGGCCATCGACGCCGATCCGAACCGCCCCTGCAGTACGTGCCCTTTTCGCTCATACCGCTCGTTTATCGTCCGTGCAAACTTTGAATTCAGCGAGTGCATCATGTCTGACACCCCGCGATCCCTCTCTGGAATCAGCACCAGATGGTAGTGGTTAGACAGCAAGCAGTAGCCGATAATCCGGTTCCCACACTCGCCGGCATACCGCCCCAACATGTCCAAAAAGAAGGAATAATCCGAGTCCTCGGTAAACACCCTCCCTCGGAAATTCCCTCGTTGCGTCACATGAACCGGCACCCCCGCCGGCGTAAATCGATCAGGCCGTGGCATCACTTAAGTAGTGCCCGCCACCTCCAATTCCTCTCAAAAAACCGTGTCACACACAATTAATTTCCCGACGCCGCCACCCCCCGAACCGCCTCCACCGCCCGTGCACACGCCGCCCGATCCACATCAAAATGCGTCAACAGCCGCAACCGCCCCACCCCGTACGCCGAATTAATCAACACCCCCCGCTCCTTCAACCGCGCACTAAACTCCGGCCCGCTCAACCCCGTCCCGTTCACATCAAAAAACAAAATATTCGTCTCCGGCGCCCGCTCCACCTTAACCCCCGGAATCGCCGCCAACTCCCGCGCCAAATACTGACAATTCTCGTGATCCTCCCCCAACCGCCCCGCCATCTTCTCCAGCCCAATCAACCCAGCCGCCGCCAAAATCCCCGCCTGCCGCATCCCGCCCCCCAACCGCTTCCGCAACAGCCGCCCCTTATCAATCAACCGCTTCGGCCCCGCCAGCATCGACCCCACCGGCGCCCCCAAACCCTTCGACAAACAGAACATCACCGTATCGACCGGCGCTACAACCGTCGAAACCGGTACCCCCAACGCCGCCGCCGCGTTAAACACCCTCGCCCCGTCCATATGCACCGGCAGGCCCAACTTGTGCGCCTCCTCGCAAATCTCCCGTAGCGTGTCCAACGGGTACACCGTCCCCCCCGCCATATTGTGCGTATTTTCGACCTCAATCAACCCCGTCGGCGCCGCATGAGGCCCCAAAGGACGCACCTGCTCATAAATCGACGACCAACTCAAAATCCCCGTCTCCGCCACCACCGCCCGCGCCAGACACCCCGTAAACCAGGCCATCATCGACAGCTCATAATTCAAAATGTGCGCCCGCGACTCGCAGATCACCTCCTGCCCATGCTCGGTATGCACCTTAATGCCGATCGTGTTCCCCATCGTCCCCGTCGGCACCAGCAGTGCGGCCTCTTTACCCATCAGCGCCGCCGCCCGCTCTTCCAGCAGGTTAATGGTAGGGTCCTCCCCATACACATCGTCGCCAACGACAGCCTCCGCCATCGCCCGCCGCATCTCCGCCGTAGGCCGAGTCACCGTGTCGCTGCGCAAATCGATCATAGTAAAAACTCCTGAAAAACGTCGTTAGAAAGCAGAATACCGCGATCCGTCAATCGCACCCGTTCGCCCACCCGTTCCAATAGCCCCATCCCCAAAAACCGTTCCAACGCCGCCCCATGCACCACAGCATCGGACTCCGAAAAAACCACCCCTTCCCGCAACCGCAACCCCACAAAAAACCGCTCCTCCAAAGAATTCGCGGCACTTTCGGAACCCCGCACAGCCGCCGCCGAAACATAATCCGCCGCCAACTCCACGTTCTGCCAACGCCGCCCCCCCGCAAACGAATGCGCATCCGCCCCAAACCCCACATACGGATCTAACTTCCAATACTTCAAGTTGTGCCGCGACTCCCGCCCCGCCCGCGCAAAATTGGAAATCTCATACCGCATCACCCCGGCCTCTTCTAGCCGCGCCACCGCCATCTCATACATCGAAGCAATCGGGTCATCCCCCGGAATGTCCCGCGCCCCGTACCGCCCGCCGTTATTCAAAATCTCCAAGCCCAACCGGCTGTCCTCATCCACCTCCAGCATGTATACCGAAACATGCGGCGGATCCAGCGCCAACGCCCCGTCCAGCGATGCCGCGAACGATTCCACCGTCTGCCCCGCCAACCCCGCAATCAAGTCGATATTAAAATCGTCAATCCCGCCAGCCCGCAGCGCCGCCACATCGGCCGCCACCGTCGTCGCCGTATGCTTCCGCCCCGTCCGACGCAACTCCAAATCCACGAAGGACTGCACACCCAAACTCACCCGGTTAATCCCGCAGTCAACCCACCCAGCAATCTTCGCGGCGTCAAACGACCCCGGCGCCGCCTCCATCGTAGCCTCCGCCCAAGGCCGCCCCGGCACGCCCCCCAACAACCCCGCCAGCACCGAAACCTCCATCTGGCTCGGCGTCCCACCACCCAAATAAACCGTGTCCGGCACAAACGGCCAGTCAAACGCGCGAATCTCCGCCTCCACCCGCGCCGCGTACGCCCCCTCCAACTCCCGCGGGAATACCCCGGAAGCAAAGTTGCAATACGTGCACTTCTGCGCGCAAAACGGCCAGGAAATGTAAACTCCAGCCATGAATGCTAGAGCACAACCTCTTCGCCCAATTGAGTGCTGATGTGCTGCCCCATCAGTTCCAACAGCGTCACGCCGCCCAGCGTAAACGCCCCCACCGGCTCATCCCAATCGAGTTTAAAACTCTTCGAATGGGCCGACACCCAAATCTGCCGCACCGGCGCGTTCGGGCTGACAACGAATTTCCCCGGCGGTTCGTCGAATTCCACCGTCAAAGCCCCATTGTTCATATCCGCGTCGAATTCAAACGACTCGCCCGCCCGCGTCAGCGCCTTGAAAAGCGAATCCAATGCCCCATCGGCAACCCGGCGAAATGTGGTTTCGTCAATCATCACTTTAGACGTTAACAGATACCTGCGACGAATGAATTGAAACAGGCATCTGATAGCCTGTACTAGACGGACCCGGATGGAACAACACTGTATACGCCACGACCAACTCCCAGGCGCTTCTCGCCTGTTCGCGGACCTGTTGTACCACTACGACCGCGTTTCCCACCTCTACCACCACGCCCCCTACGACCCCGACTCCTACCTGCAGGCCGCAAAAGAAATCGTCTACCCCGCCGACCGCCGCGCCGCCATCGTCGCCGCCCTGCGCCAGTCCAACCCCAACAACCCGTCCATCGATAAGCTCGCCAACCCCAACACCGTCGCCGTCGTCACCGGCCAACAAGTCGGCCTCTTCGGCGGCCCGCTCTACACAATCTTCAAAGCGCTAGCCGCCGTCAAACTGGCAAAAACTCTGTCGGACCGCGGCACCTGCGCCGTCCCCGTCTTCTGGTTCGCCACCGAAGATCACGACCTCGCCGAAATCAACGTCTCCTGGGCCTTCAATGCCGCTGGCCAGCCCGAAAGCTACACCACCAAATCGGTCAACCCCACCAACGGCCCCGTCGGCAACATCCCTCTCCGCGACATCCCGCTCGATGCGGTACGCCAGACGCTGATCGGCATGCCCTATGCCGACGAAGCTATGTCCCTCGCCGAGTCGGCCTACAAAGACGGCGCCACCTTCGCCACCAGCTTCCGCAGCTTCGTAGAGACGCTCCTAAAGCCCTACAACATGATCTACCTGGATCCCCTCGATCCAGCCATCCGCCAGATCGCTGCGCCCTTCCTGAGTCGCGCCCTGAGCCTCTCAAAAGATCTCGTCGCCCAGGTCCAAAAGCGAACCCAGGAGCTGGAAGCCGCCGGCTACCACGGCCAGGTTCATCTGGAATCGAACGCCTCCCTCCTCTTCACCCTGGAAAACGGCAAGCGCGTCGCGCTCAAGCGCACAGGCGAAACCTTCAACGATCGCACCCTCGCCGATCTCCAAGCGAAGCCCGAACTCCTCAGCCCCAACGCCATCCTCCGCCCCGTCATGCAGGACTTCCTCCTGCCCACCGTCGCCTACCTCGGCGGCCCCGCGGAACTGGCCTACTTCGCCCAAAGCGAACCCCTCTATCAAACTCTCCTGGGCCGCATGCCCGTCGTCGCCCACCGTGCGTCGTTCACCCTCTACAGCCACCGCGTCGCCAAGATCGCCAAGCGCTACCAACTCGCCCTCAAGGACATCGCCGTCCCCGACGTCACCCTCCGCGAACGCATGGCCCGCCACCTGGTCCCGGAAAACATCACCGGCCAGTTCGCCTCCTCCCGCGTAACGATCGAAGCCGAACTAAAAAAACTCTCCACCTCCGTGAAAGGCTTCGATCCCGGCCTCGACAAAGTCTTCGAAAAGAGCAGCGCCAAGGTGCTCTACCAGATCGGCAAAATGGAGCAAAAAACGGCAAGGGAGGCCATGCGCCGCGACGCCCGCGCCACCGCCGACGCCGAGTACATCCATAACGCCATCTACCCCCACCGCCACCTGCAGGAGCGCATGTACGGCATCCTCCCGTTCCTGGCCACCTACGGCATGGACCTGGTCGAACGCATCTACGAATGCGTCGAACCCACCTGCCCCGATCATCAGGTCTTAACCGTCGACTGATAGAATGGCGCCATGCGCCCCAACGCCGTAAAGCAGGCCCTTGCCGAAGGAAAGACCGTCCTCGGAACCTCCTACGGGCAACTCCGTGACCCCGAAATCGCCCGCCTCCTAAAGGCCGGTGGCTTCGATTACGTCTACCTCGACGGCGAGCACGGCGGCTTCGGCATTGAGACGATCCAGGACATCTGCCGCACCGCCAGCCTCTGCGGCCTGACGGTCTTCACCCGTGTAGCCGACATGCAATACGCGCTGGTGGCCCGCGCCCTCGATTGCGGCTCCGACGGCGTCATCTTCCCCAGAGTCGAATCCCCCAAACTTTTAGAAGAAGCCGTCAGCTGGTGCAAATTTCCGCCGGTCGGCATCCGCGGCTTCGGCCTGACGGTGATGCAGTCCAACTACGAACCCGTAACGATCCCACAGATGATCGCCCACCGCAACGAAAACGGCATGGTGATCCTGCAAATCGAAACGGTGAAGGCACTGGAAATACGCGACGAACTGCTCAGCGTGAAAGGCCTCGACGTAGTCATGGTCGGCCCCGTCGACCTGTCGATCTCGCTCGGCATCCCCGGCGAATTCGAGCACCCCAAATTCCTAGCCGCCCTGGACCAAATCCGCGACACCTGCGAAGCGAAAGGAATCGTCCCCGGCATCCAATGCCGAGGCGTAGCGTTGAGCAAGGCCTGCAAAGAGCGCGGCTACCGGTTCCTCGGCACGAGCAACGAGTGGAACCTCCTCCTCGAAAAAACCCGCGAAACCGTCGCCGCCCTCAAATAAACCGTGTCACACACGATTTAATTCGCCTAACCCCTTTCTTTCCATCGCCACCCCCTCGAAAAAAAACTGTGTCACACACAATTACCAAACTCCCCATCGTCTACCTAGCCCGCCACGGCGAAACCGCCTGGACCCTCACCGCCCAGCACACCGGCCTATCCAATATTCCCCTCACCCCCAACGGTGAGTCCGAAGCCGCCCGCCTCGCCCCCCGCCTCGCCGAAATCCAGTTCGACAAGGTCTACACCAGCCCCCTCCAACGCGCCCATAAAACCTGCATCATCGCCGGTTACGGCCCCGTCGCCGAAGTCGACCCCGACCTCGTCGAATGGGACTACGGCGCCTACGAAGGCCTCCGCTCCCCCGAAATCCGCGCCCAAAATCCCAACTGGAAACTCTTCCGCGACGGCGCCCCCAACGGCGAATCTGTCGAAACCATCTCCGCCCGAGCCGACCGCGTCGTCAACCGCCTCCGCCAAGGCCCGCCCGTCCAACTCGTCTTCTCCTCCGGCCACTTCCTCCGCGTCCTCGCCACCCGCTGGGTCAACCAACCCATCGGCCTCCACTGCCTCAACTTCCTCCTCTCCACCGCCAGCCTCTCCGCCCTCAGCTACGACCAAAACCTCGACCGCCCCGTCATCTCCCTCTGGAACGACACACACCATCTAAAATAAAAGGGATGCCCAACCCCACCACGCTCCCCGCCTGGCAAGCCTTGCAAGCCCACCACGCCGAGATCAGCAAAACCCATCTCCGCGACCTCTTCGCCGCCGACCCCGCCCGCGGCACCACCCTCACCGCCGAAGCCGCCGGTCTCTACCTCGACTTCTCCAAAAACCGCATCACCGCCGAAACCATCCAACTCCTCGTCCAACTCGCCAACGAGTCCAACCTCCGCGCCCGCACCGAGGCCATGTTCACCGGCAAAAAAATCAACACAACCGAAAATCGCGCCGTCCTCCACACCGCCCTCCGAGCCCCCAAAACAGCCCAAATCGTCGTCGACAACCACAACGTCGTCCCCGACGTCCAAGCCGTGCTCGACAGCATGTCCGCGTTCGCCGAAAAGGTCCGCAGCGGCCAGTGGCTCGGCCACACCGGCAAGCCTATCAAGAACGTAATCAACATCGGCATCGGCGGCTCCGACTTGGGGCCCGTCATGGCCTACGAGGCCCTCAAGCACTACTCCGCCCGCCACCTGCACTTCTACTACGTTTCGAATGTCGACGGCACCGATCTCGCCGAAGCCGTCCTCGGTCTCGACCCCGCCGAAACCCTCTGCATCGTCAGCTCAAAGACGTTCACGACGATCGAGACGATGACCAACGCCAGCAGCGCCCGCCAGTGGCTCCTGGCGACGTTGAAGGACCCCGCCGCCGTCGCCAAGCACTTCGTGGCCGTATCGACAAACGCCGCCGAAGTCTCCAAATTCGGCATCGACACCGCGAACATGTTCGGCTTCTGGGACTGGGTAGGCGGCCGTTATTCCATGGATTCCGCCATCGGCCTGTCGACGATGCTAGCCATCGGCCCCGACAACTTCCGAGCGATGCTGAATGGCTTCCACGAAATGGACGAGCACTTCCGCACCGCGCCGTACGACCAAAATCTCCCCGCCCTAATGGGCCTGCTCGGCCTCTGGTACACGAACTTTTTCGGAGTCCACACCCAAGCCGTCCTCCCCTACGAGCAGTATCTGAAAAGGTTCCCCGCCTACCTCCAGCAGCTAACCATGGAGAGCAACGGCAAGTACATCCAGCTCGACGGCGAGCGCGTGAACTACGACACCGGCGTCATCTACTGGGGCGAACCTGGTACCAACGGCCAGCACAGCTTCTACCAACTGATCCACCAGGGCACCCGCCTCATCCCCTGCGACTTCCTGTTCTTCGCCAAGAGCCTGAACCCCAACGGCCGCCACCAGGACATCCTCATCGCAAACGTCCTGGCCCAAGCCGAAGCCCTGGCGTTCGGTAAGCCCGACAGCCCCGAGCCCCACCGCGTCTTCGAAGGCAACCGCCCCTCGAACATGCTGGTTGCCGACCAACTCGACCCCGCGACCCTCGGCAAACTCGTAGCCCTCTACGAGCACGCCGTCTTCACTCAGGGCATCATCTGGAACATCGACAGCTTCGACCAATGGGGCGTCGAACTCGGCAAGGTCCTGGCCAACAAAATCGTCCCCGAACTCGAAAGCGAAACCGAGCCCGCCCTCAACCACGACAGCTCGACCAATAACCTGATCCGCCGCTACCGCGCCGCCAGACGCTGATCGGCGTATCGTAGAATTGTCTCGGAACTCATGCGCGAACCGGAAGCTTTCGAAACACTCTATTTCAGCGCCTTCGAGCGCTACGGCGCCTCCGCGCTGTGGAGCAGTCGGCCAGTGCAGAATCCAACGCGGGAGGATGCGCTGGCCATCACCCACAGCCTGCGCGTGGAAGGCGATCTCCAGGCCCGAGCTCTGGCCGAACAGATCGAACGGGCCTGCCTTGCCGTTATCTAGCATCCAGTCGAAAATTCTAAAGCTCCTCGCCTCTCACCGTGACCCCGAAAGCTATGTCGCCGGCAGCACGCCCCTCAATCGCAATGAGCCCCGGTGGTCTTCCGACATTGATGTATTTCACGATCGAGAGGAACGCGTCGCCCAGGCAGCATTGTCGGACGCAGCCTTCCTCGAAGCGCAGGGCTATACGCTCCTTTGGCAGCGCCGCGAGCCCAATATCTACTCCGTCCTCGCGTCGCTAGCTGAGGAAACAACAAAGCTCGAATGGGTCGTGGATAGCGATTTCCGATTCTTTCCCACGGTTCGCGACGAGTTGTTCGGCTTCGTCCTGCACCCTGTGGATTTAGCGACGAACAAAGTGAGCGCCGCATACGGTCGCAGGGAACCCCGCGACGTCGTCGACCTGCTTACGATCCACGAGCGGATCCTGCCGCTCGGAGCCGCCATCTAGGCATCTTCGGGGAAAGCCATCGGCTTCACTCCCGAAGGGATTGTCAACGAAATCCGAAGGGTCGCCCGCTATACGGAAGCCGATTTTCGCCGCGTTGCCAGCGATCCGCCCATCGACCCGGTGGCAGTAATGACACGCCTTCGCCAGACTCTCACCGAAGCCGAGGCCTTTATCGAAAGGATGCCAACGGAATTGGCCGGATTGGTTTTTCTCCAAGGCGCTTCCGTTGTGCAACCCGATCCCGGCCACCTCGACCGCTATCAAACCCACGCCGGTCAAAGGCGCGACCAATGGCCCACCAGTCCGGACATCACCGAAGCCATGTTCGAGCAGGCCGCCAAGACCTCGTCGGCTGATGGCAGTTTGCCGGCTACTCCATAAGTCCCCATTCGCGCCCCCCCTCCATTCCGACCAACAACCTGATCCGCCGCTACCGTGCCGCCAGACGCTGATCGGTAAAACCGCTACTCACCCAGTGACCGGCGTTGCGTCAGCCCAGTCGACTTTCGTCAGTCCATCGAACTCGTCGAAATGTCGGTCCCTGGTCACCAGCACCAGTTTCAATTGTCGAGCAGTAGCGGCAATCCAGATGTCGTTTTCAGGGATTGGCCGGCCCTTCCGTCGCAACTCCTGTTTCACGATGCCATATTCCCGCGCAACATCGCCCCCCACAGGGATGACACTCGCCAGCCCGATCATCCCGTCAATCCGAGCCGTGTTCTCCGCCGGTCTGCCTGACTTCGCAGCTCCGTAGTACAACTCACCGAGCACCACCGTCGAGATAAGAACCATCTCCGCCTGATGGAAGCCGGCCAGTATGCTTGCGTCCCCGTCAAGCATGCCAATGACGATGTTCGTGTCGAGAAGAAACCTACCACTCGCTATAATCGATGCGCTCACACCCGTCCTCGATAGCCTCTCGCATCTCACGGGAAGAGATTGGATCCAGCGTGCCCGCGAGCGAAAGCATGTCCATTCCCTTCACGCCAACGGGCGCAGAATGGGTGAGCGATTCCACGAAGCGCAGGACCTGCTCCTGCATCGGCGGCGGCAAAAGTTCTACCTGCTTAGCGATTTCTTGTTGGATATTCATGTCGCCAAGTCCCTCCAGTCACCAGAATACACCGGGACCGGCGCATTCGCAGTACGGCAGCCGAGTCTGTCAGCGTTGCATGGCATTGTATGCGCGCCGGAAGGTCTCCTCGTGATTGTGCGATGCTACCAGGCGGTGACGTAAGCTGCAAGTTCGGTTCCTGTCCGCTGGCAATAAAGCCCCGACGGCAATACTGAAGATAACTCCCGGCGTCATGAACCAGTGAACGTAATATCCGTTAACGCGTGAATTCGCCGGACCGCCGACTACTTCTTTTAACTGATTCTAAGGGCGCGTGATATCGATATGGAAGGACGCATTCTCGGGGAACGCCCCCTCGTTCACGAGGTATCGCCGGAACTCCTCGAAGTATCGCGAACCCAAAGTGATTTGATTTCCATAACCACGCCACGGATGTGCCCCGCCTTTCCAAATAACGGAGTCCGTAAAGTAAGCCAACTGATCGAAGTCGACTCCGGCGTCAATGTCAACTTGGTATGCGGTGAAGGAGTCAGAAGTAAGGCATTGTGACTTGGCGACTATCTTGTCACGAAGCCTGAATGTGCCATCTTTCTTCAATAAATGACGAAGCGTCCACTCTTCGCCACCTCTGTGGAGTCGCTGTGCGCAGTCAAAACAGAGCAGATGCGCCCAATCCTGAAACGACGACTGATGCCAGTTTCCAGGCGCAATATGCAACGGATGAGGGTTAGGGCCGTCGCCTCTGACAGTCTTGTACAACGCCTTAGGCAGTAAATGGCTCTTTGGGATGGATCCCGATTGAAGGCGCATCGGGCATTCCAACAGAATCGATGGACTGTCTCGATGCTGTTGAATCGGCATTGTGCAATATCCGAAGGTTAGGTAAAAGTGGAGGTGTAATACCTCTACCCCAACACTTCCTTAATCACTTCCCCCTCCACATCCGTCAACCGCATATACCGCCCATTATGCAAGTAAGTCAGCCGCGTATGATCAAAGCCCATTAAATGCAAAATCGTCGCATGCAGATCATTGATCTTATGCGGCTTCTCCACCGCCTCCAACCCATACTCATCGGTCGCGCCAACAACGGTGCCGCCCTTCGTTCCGCCGCCCGCCATCCACACCGTAAACCCATGCGGATTGTGATCGCGCCCCGACATTCTCTGCGAAATCGGCATGCGCCCGAACTCGCCGTGCCAGATGACCAGCGTCTGGTCCAACAGCCCGCGTGACTTCAGATCGGCCAGCAATCCCGCAATCGGCTTATCCGTCTCCTGGCAATGCTGCCCATGGTTCTCTTTCAAGTCCCAATGCGCATCCCAACTCTCGCCGAAGTTACCGCCGCCGGAGTAAATCTGCACCATCCGCACGCCGCGCTCCACTAACCGTCGTGCCATCAGGCACTGGCGCCCGAAATACTCGGTCGTGTTCTCGTCCAACCCATACATCTTCTTAGTCGCTTCCGTCTCTTTATTGACATCCACGGCATCCACCGCCGATGTCTGCATCCGGAACGCCAACTCATAGGACTCAATCCGCGCCGCTAACTCGGAGTCGTGCGGATTCTTCTTCCAATGCTCCTCGTTTAACTTACCCATGTAATCCAGCCACTTACGCTGACGCTCCGGCGTCATGCCCTGCGGCGGCTTCAAATCCACAATCGGGTCGCCCGTCGGCCGGAATGGCGTCGCCTGATAGGCGGCCGGCATAAACCCGTTACCCCAGTTCGGCGCGCCGCCAATCGGCCCGCCCCGCGGATCGGTGAACACCACAAACGCCGGCAGGCTCTGGTTCTCTGTCCCCATGCCGTACGTCACCCAACTGCCCATGCTCGGATAACCCGTCTGAATCGACCCCGTGTTCATCTGATACAGCGCCGGCGCATGGTCATTCGAGATCGTCTGCATCGACCGGATGAACGCAATATCATCCACGTGCTTGGCCACGTTCGGGAACAGGTCCGACACGTCCATCCCGCTCTGCCCGTACTTCTTGAAGTCCCACAACGCCGGCATCAACCCGCCCGGCGTGCCCTGGCTCGGAATAATCGTCTTGCCCGGAATCGTCTCCCCGGCCCGCTTCTTCAACATCGGCTTCGGGTCGAACGTGTCCATATGGCTAACTCCGCCATAACAGAAGATCGAGATAATGGACTTCGCCTTCGCCGGGAAATGACCGGGCTTCGGCGCCAGCGGAGAGACACTCGCGCCCGATAGGATGTTAGACAGCGCCAAGCCGCCCATGCCGCCGCCGGCCTGCCACAGTAAGTCGCGTCGAGAAAAGAATCGTTGGCTCATGGGATGTACACAAACTCGTTAATGTTAAATAGGGCGTGGCTGAAATCGACCAGCCCCTGCGGATAACTGTTGATAAACTCAACGGCCTTCGTTACTTCGTCCGGCCGCGGTTCGCGCGATAAAGCCAGCTCATAGGCCAGCTTCACCTGCGCCGTCGTTTCGGCTCCCGCCTCGCGCTCCAACCGCTGTGCGAAGTGCTTGGCCTGGATGCCGATAAACTCATTATTCATCAAAATCAACGCCTGCGGCGCGATCGTCGATCGGTTCCGCCGCGCGCAGCTCGACATCGTGTCCGGCCGGTCAAAAGTCTCAAGCATCGGCAGCGGAATCGTCCGCTTGCTGAAGACATAGACGCTCCGGCGATAGGTCGACGGATCGTTCACCGCCTTGCCGTGCCAGGTGCGCTTGGAGCTCGACTGGAACAGCACCGGGTCAATATACGGATACACCGCCGGGCCGCCAACCGCGCGATCCAGCGTGCCCGCCGTCGCCAGCACCGCGTCCCGAATCACTTCGCCCTCGACGCGCCGGCGGGGCATACGCCATACCAGCCTGTTGTCCCCATCCACCTTCCGGTTGGACTCGATATCATCGCTCGCCATCCGGTATGCGGTCGACTTCATAATCAGCCGGTGCACGTGCTTGATACTCCAGCCGCTCTTCACAAACTCGCTCGCTAAGTAATCCAGTAACTCCGGATGCGTCGGCCGTTCGCCCATCTTGCCGAAGTTACTCGGCGTGCGGACGATGCCTTCACCAAAGTGGTTCTGCCAGATCCGGTTCACCATCACCCGGGCGGTGAGCGGGTTCTCGGGGTTGGTCAGCCATTCGGCAAACCCGGCGCGCCGGAAGCTCGACGTGGCGCCGGCCGACGGGGCGGGGAACTGCCATTCGCCATCGGTGGCGACCGACAGGACGCCCGGCGTCATCCGGCTCCCCTTCTGCCCGATGTTGCCTCGGTGCAGGAAGTAGCTCGCCGGCGCTTCGCGCCCGGCTTCGGTCATGGCCATCGCGGTTTCGAGCTTCGGCTTCTGCCGGTCCAGATCGTCGATCTGCGCCTGCAGCAACTCGCGCTTGGCGCGCGCCGCCGCCGGCATCTCGGCAATCAGGTCCTCTTCGCGGATGCTCTCCAGCGTCTTCTCCACCTGGTTGGCGTTCAGCTTCTGCCCCTCGGTGCGCTTCTCCGCCGGGGTCGCGAGCGCGAGGCGCATGTACTCCGGCAACTCCGCCCGCCGCTTTGCGATGATCTTGTCCCGCGTCGGCTGCTCCACCGCCCGGATGTCCTTCCGGATCGGCTTCTGCAACTCCTCAATCGCCTTCACCGTGGCCTTATGCTTGGCCAGTTGCTCGTCGGTCGCCAGCGGCCGTTCTTCGGCCTTGGTGCCGAAGAACACGGCCTGCATCCGGTAGTAATCCTTCTGCGGAATCGGGTCGAACTTGTGGTTGTGGCAGCGCGCGCAGCCGATGGTGACGCCCATCAGCGAATTGGCCGTGGTCACCACGATATCGTCCAGCTCGTCCATCCGCGTCTGCTCGGTCTTGATGTTGTTCTCCACGCCCAGTCGCAGGTAGCCGGTCGCCACGCGGGCCTCGACGTTGTTCGGGTACAGCTCATCCCCCGCCAATTGTTCCTTCAGGAACCGGTCGTAGGGCTTGTCGTTATTGAAGGCGCGAATGACGTAGTCGCGATAGCGCCAGGCGTTGTCCCGCTCGCGGTCGTATTCGAAACCACCGGAGTCGGAGAAGCGCACGATGTCCAGCCAATGGCGCGCCCAGCGCTCGCCGTAGTGCGGGCTATCGAGTAGCTTGTCCACCAGCCGGTCGAACGCATCCGGCCGCTGGTCGGCCACGAACTCCTTTACTTCGGCCAGCGTCGGCGGCAGCCCGGTCAGGTCCAGATACGCCCGTCGCGCCAGTGCCCGTTTATCGGTTTCCGGTGATGGCGTCAGGCTCTTCTTCTCCATCGCGGCCAGCAGGAACTGGTCCACCGCGTTCCGCGCCCACGCCTTGTTCTGGACAGCCGGCACGGCGGGATTGGCGACCTTCTGGAACGCCCACCACTTCCGTTCGGCCGGCGTGATCGGCCGGTCTTCCAGCTTCGCCAGCGCCGCGCGCGCTTCCTCTTCCTTCTGGTCCACGATGTCGACGAACGGGATGCCCCGCTCGATCCAGAGCTTCAGCGTGGCGATGTCCTCGTCGGCCAGCTTCTTGCCCGGCGGCATGTGCGGCCCATCGAGATGCGCCACCTGGCGGTACAGCCGGCTCAGGTCCGGGTTGCCCGGTGAAACAGCCGAGCCGCGCTCGCCGCCCTTGAGGATCGTCTCCGCCTTACGGAGGTCGAGCCCGGCGTTCTTGATCAGCCCGCCGTGGCAGGCCACGCAGTTGGTGGCAAGGATCTTCGATGCCCGGACGCCGATTGCGTGCCGATCATTGTTATCCTGGGCACTCGCACAACCGAGCGCGAGAGCAATAGCGAAACCGACGCGGAAGGATTTCATCACTTGGCACATATTGTATCCGGTTACATAAGGCGTTTGGTGTCGCTGGACGCATTTCGCGGCGCCACCATTGCCTCCATGATTCTGGTGAACAACGCGGGCGATAGCGCCACCACGTTTGCCCCCCTGCTCCACGCCAAATGGCATGGCTGGACGTTCACCGATCTGGTCTTTCCTTTCTTTCTGTGGATGGTCGGGATTGCGATGACTTTCAGCTACGCGCGGCGCGTGGAGGAGGGCGCCGATAAGGGCAAGCTCCTGCTCCACACGCTGCGCCGCGCCGCCCTGATCTTCGCGCTCGGCCTGCTGCTCAACGGATTTCCGAAGTACGATCTGGCGACCCTCCGCATCCCGGGCGTGCTGCAGCGGATCGCGCTCTGCTACCTCATTGGCTCCTGCATCTTCCTCTATACCCGGTGGCGCGGGCAGCTCGCCGCCATCGTGGCTCTCTGCACCGTTTACTGGATGCTCATGACGCTCGTTCCCGTTCCCGGCTTCGGCCCCGGCGTGTTGGAGCCGGTTGGGAACTTCGCCCAGTGGATCGACAGCATGCTGCTTTCCGGCCACATGTATGCCCGGACGAAGGTCTGGGATCCGGAGGGGCTGGTGTCAACCCTGCCCGCGATCGCCAACGTCCTGTTCGGCGCGCTGTTCGGCACCCTGCTCCGGCGCGACGATCTGCAGCCCGCCGAGAAGGCGTCGTGGATCCTGGTGGCCGGCGCGGTGCTGACGTTCCTGGGTACGATTCTGGACCACTTCATGCCGATCAACAAGCAGATCTGGACCCCACCGTACGCGGTGTTCACCAGTGGCCTGGCCGCGCTCAGCTTCGGCTGCTTCTATTGGCTGATCGACGTTTGCGGCTGCAAGCGCGGAACGGGTTGGCTGACGGTGTATGGCATGAACGCCATCGCGGCCTACGTGCTCTCCGGGCTCACCGCGAAACTGATCGGGTTGAGCGGATGGCGTCCGGACATCTATGCCGTCTTCAGCGGGGCGCTGCCGCCGTATCTGGCGAGCCTGGGCTATGCGCTGGCCAATGTCGGGCTGATCTATCTGGCAGTGTGGGCCATGCACCGGCGCGGCTGGTATTTGCGTTTCTAAAAAGGAAACGGCCGGGCTGAGGAGCCCGGCCGTTTGCCGATTCGAAAGGGCGCTGACTACCAGCGACCGCCGCCGCCGCCGCCGCGATGACCACCACCGCCGCCGCCACGACCGCCACGACCACCACCACCGCCGCCGCCGTAACCACCACCGCCACCACCGGCCGGCTTCGGACGCGCAACGTTCACATTGATGTTGCGGCCGTGCAGTTCGGTGCCGTTCAGGGCGTTGATCGCCGCTTCGGCTTCATTGGAGTTGGTCATTTCAACGAACGCAAACCCGCGCGACTGGCCCGAGTCACGATCCGTGACGAGGTTAACGCGCTCAACGGCGCCGTAGTTGGCGAAGATCTGATGGATCTCTTCCTGGGTGGTACGGAAACTGAGGTTCCCGACGAAGATATTGGTCATAACGTGATTTCCTTAAGCTATTACTATCGAACGATCTGTCTTTGGCGAACTTCTCGAAGGGACCTGAGCCGATGTGAAAGGAGCAATAGCTACCGAAGATCACGGAAGGGCGAACGGAGGCAGGCAAAGACACCTTCATATTAGCAAGGAATTGCTCCAGGTTTTTGGGGTCCTGTCAAGAGCGGCGAGAGTACCGTGCCGCCTAGTCCTCAGTTGCCCAGGAGGACGGCGCTGGCGAAGGCGTAGACGGGGCCGAAAAAGTAGCCGCCGATCTGCCATGCCACTAAAAGGCCAACGATTTGGAACATCCCGGCCGTTTGGCGGAACTCTTCCAGCTTGGCCGCGGTGGCCTCCGGCAGGAAGATGCCGATGGCGGTGAAGCCATCGAGCGGAGGCAGTGGGAGGAGGTTGAATGTCCCGAGCAGGATGTTCAAAAAGAAGGCGATTCCCAGCAGCGTGAGTACCGCGTCGCCGGAGGCGGCTAGCAGGCCTTCACTTGGCTGAAAGAATCCCATGCCACGGCCGATACGAATAGAGAGGCCCGCGACGATGGCGATGGCGAAGTTAGCCATCGGACCGGCGAGCGACATCCAGGCGGCGCGCTTGGGGTACCGTCGTGCCCAGAGCGGGTCGTAAGGGGCGCTGGCCCAGCCCATCATCCAGCCGTTCATGAAGAAGGAGAGCCAGGGCATGATGAGCATGCCGAAGGGCTCGCGTTGGATGTGCGGGATGGGGTCGAGCGAGACCTGGCCGCCGTGGTAGGCGGTGGTGTCCCCGCCGCGGAGGGCAGCCCAGGCGTGGCCGGCTTCGTGGCACACGGTGGAGAAGAGGAACACGACGAACCACATAAGGCCGAATACGAGCTGATCAGGATCGAGCATGTCCTCCTAGGGTAGCAAGGGGATGAGGTCCAACTGTCGGGTCTGACGAGGCCAGCCGGGAGGCTGGTGTCCGGTTGTCGCGGTCCGCGGATGGCGCGGACTGCGGGTTGTTGTGGGCGACGGTGTCGGCCAGGAGGCCGGGGTCGCGAGGTTCGGCCGGCGCGAGTGGCGCGGGTGCGGTGTTGCGGGCGAGCGGGGGGCTCGCGGGGTTGATGCGACGGGGTCGGCCAGGAGGCCGGGGTCGCGGGGTGCGGGCTGCGCGGATGGCTCGGGCTCGGAATGCTGTGGGCGGGCTGCGCGCGCTAGGTTTGGGCGGGGACTTGGCGGTCGCGGTTGAGGACTAGCCAGATGGCCCAGCCGGCCAGCGGAAACAGTGCCGTGATCAGGAAGGCCAGTTCGTAGTTTTTCTGGTCGAACAGGCGGCCGGCGATGGGCATGATCACCGCTACCAGCGCCGACCACGATCCGGCGCCGAGGCCGGCTAGGAAGGCGGAGTCGCGGAGGCCGAAGGTTGACGTCGCGTAGGACAGGGTACTGATGATGAAGCCGGCGGCGATGAACATGGCGAAGAACATCAGGGTCATCGCGAATGGCACGCTGGCGGCGTAGGGGACGGCGGCTAGCGGGAGCGACAGGAGCATCAGGATGGTGAATAGAGTCCGGTACGCCGACTGGGTGAAGCCTTTGCCGCCGACGGCGCGGTCTGTCCACCAGCCCCAGGCGTAGTAGCCGACCTCCCAGCCGAGCGGCGGGATCCAGAGCAGCCCGCCGAGTTCAACCTGCGTCTTGCCCAGCACCTTCAAATAGAGCGGCGCGTAGTAGAGCACGAAGCCCAGCGGGAGCGACCCGAAGGCATAGATGCAGGCGAAGGCCCAGAATTTGGCGTTGCGCCATGAGGGGCGGTTGGCGGTCTCGGCGGCGGTGTGAGTTGCGACCTTTTGCAGTTCCTTGCGGCGGCTGAGGATCTGCCACATGGTGATCCAGGCGAGGCCGATGGCGCCGGTGAACCAGAACGCCCCGCGCCAGCCGAAGGCTTGGAAGACCGGGGTCATAATCAGCGGCGTGACCACGGCGCCGAGGGCTCCACCGCTGAAGGCCACGGCGATGCCGCGGGCACGCTGGACGGGTTCCAGCGTCTGTACTACCGTGCGGAGGCCGCCGGGGAAGGTGGCGCCTTCGCCGAAGCCGAGGGCGGTGCGGGCGATGAACAGCGTCACGAAGCCGGCGGTGAGCGCGTGGCTGGCCGATGACAGGCTCCAGAAGCCGACGGCGGCGGTCATGGCGAGGCGGAGGCCAAAGCTATCGATCCAGCGGCCCCAGAGGAGGTTGCCGACCATGTAGGCGATGCTGAAGCCGCTGACGACCCAGCCGTACTGTTCGCCGGAGAGGTGCAGTTCGGCGAGCATGGTGGGGGCCAGGAGGGCCAGCGTATTGCGGTCGATGTAGCTGATCAGGGAGACCAGCATCATGGCGACGGCGGGGATCCAGTTGCGCAAGGTGTGCAAGAGGAACAGTGTACACGGCTCGTCGGCGTTGGCGCGCGATTCGTCGGCAAATCGGGACGGTTCGTCGGAAAGCGGATGACGTTCCGGCGGGGTTCCGGCAGGATAGAGCCTGAGGAGATCACAATGAAACACGTTGCGATTTTGATGGGCGCGGTGGCGCTGTTGGGCGCCGAGACGGTGCGGTTCGACCACAAGGTGCGGGACCTGTTCTTCGCCGGGTTTGCCGGGGATAAGAAAGCGATGGCCAAGGCGATGACCATCGGCGAGGCCACCTTGAAAGAGAACCCCGACCACGCCGAGGCGCTGGTATGGCAGGGGAGCGGGATCTTCTTCCAGTCGACGGAGAAGTTCCGGGCTGGCGATATGGCGGCTGGCATGGCGATGTTCCAGAAGGGCACCGGGATGATGGACCGCGGGGCGGCACTGGCGCCGAAGAGCATTGGCGTGCGGATTCCGCGCGGATCGGCTTATATGGCGGCGACGCGGTTTATGCCCGCCGAGGTGGCCCGGCCGTTGATTGAGAAGGCGGTCACCGATTTCGAGATGGCCTGGGAGCTGCAGAAAGACGGCGATTTGAGCCATTTTTCGGAGCACTCGATCGGCGAATTGTGGATCGGGATCGCCGATGGGAACGCGCGGATTGGCAATAAAGAACGGGCGGCGGAGTTCTTTAAGAAGATCCAGGACAAGCTGCCGGGGACGCCGTGGGCGGCGAAGGCCGACCGGTACTTTGCCGATGGGAAGTTGTCGGCCAAGGACGGGAGCTGTGTGGGTTGCCACATGGGCAGCCCGAAAGCGTTCAAGAATTAAGAGAGTGCGCATAACGAGCGAGCAACGGCGATGGGCGGCCGCGATTGGTGGAATCACCGTCGCGGCCTTCGCCGTGAACGTGTGGCTGACGGGCGGATTCCCGCGGAACGACGCGCTGGCGGGGCTGCTGGCGTCGTTGGTGTACACGGTTTGCATCGGCTCGCTGGTCTCGGCGGTGAGTTCGCGGACGTGGCCGTGGGCGGAGGGACGGGGCGCGGTGGTGGTGTGGAGCGTCCGGCTTGGGTCGGTGCTGGTGGCGGTGGCCTTGGGGACACTGATCGCGCTGGCGCTGTTGTGGAATCTGGAGATTGTCCGGGGGAGGAACTTCTGGCGCTCGTACCAGTTCAACCTGCAATTTGCGGCGTTTATCACTTTCAGTTTCGGGCTGGCGGTGATGATATACGAGTACTGGCGGGTGCGGTATGAGCGGTCGGAGTTGGAGCGCGAGAGGGCGTTGAAGCTGGCCACGGAGGCGCGTTTGGCGTCGTTGGAGTCTCGCATACATCCTCACTTTCTGTTCAATACGTTGAACTCGATTTCGTCGCTGATCCATTCCGACCCGATGGCGGCGGATGCGCAGTTGCAGCGGTTGTGCACGCTGCTGCGGTTTTCGCTCGATTCGAGCGATACGCCGCTGGTTTCTCTTGGGCAAGAGATGCGGATTGTCCGGGATTACCTGGACATTGAGAAGACCCGGTTCGGCGACCGGTTGCGGTTCGAGCTGGACGTGCCGGAGGCTGTTCTTTCCTGTTCCGTGCCGCCGTTGGCGGTACAGACGCTGGTGGAGAACTCGGTGAAGCACGTGGTTGCGCCGAGCCGGACGGGCGGGGCGATTACGGTTTGCGCCGCGGTTTCGGGCGGCGTGTTGACAGTTTCGGTTTCCGATAGCGGGCCGGGTGTTGGGGCCGGCTCGATTGTGCCGGGGCACGGATTGGACAATCTGCGCTCGCGGCTGGAGGTGTTGTTTGCCGACCGGGGGCGGTTGGCGTTTGATTCGTCGACGGTCCGGATGGAGGTGCCGGCTTGAGCTCCTTTTGCGTGGTGGCTGCTCCTTCCGGCTTGGTCTTGCTGGCCGGCGGTTTGGGGGACAGGCTCCCTCGGCTGTCACCTCGGGGTGGCCTGTCCCCGTGGGTCTGGAGTGTCCGATGGGGCTGATGCGCGCGTTTGTTTTGGACGACGAACCGCTCGCTGTCGAGCGGCTCGTCCGGCTGCTTCGGCAGACCGGACGGGTTGAGATTGTTGGCACTGCTACCGATCCCGTCGATGCCGTGGAGTGGCTGGCGGGGCACTCGGTCGATGTCCTGTTTCTCGATATCGAGATGCCGGAGCTCGATGGCTTCGGCGTGCTGGAACGGCTGGAGTCGCAGCCTTATGTTGTGTTCACCACCGCCTACGACCGGTATGCGCTGCGGGCGTTTGCGGTGCATTCGATCGACTATTTGTTGAAGCCCGTTGAGGCGGCGGGGTTGCACCGGGCGCTCGATAAGCTGGTCCGGATCCGGTCGGGCGCGGAGCCGGCACCGGATCTGCGGGGGGCGATCGCGGCGGTGTTGAAGTTCCCGACGCGGTTGCCGTCGCGGGTGGGGGACCGGATCGAGTTTGTGGAGCTCGATGGGGTCACGCATTTTTATGCCGAGGACAAGCTGACGTTCGCGGCGACGGCGGCCGGGAAGGCGCATGTGATCGACGCCACGGTCACCGAGTTGGAGACGCGGTTGGACCCGGAGAAGTGGGTCCGGGTCCACCGGTCTACATTGGTGCACCTGCCTTTTGTGCAGGAGGTGCATGGGTTCTTTGGCGGCCGGCTGGTGGTCCGGCTGAAGGACTCACGGCGGACCGAGCTGGCGGTGGCGCGGGAGCGGGTGGCGGCGCTTAAGACAAAGCTTGGATTATGAGCTGCTCCATGCGGTCGCGGTAGGTGGCGGCGTAGGCGTCGCCGCCGGAGATGCGTTTGCCCATGTTGCGGATGGCCTTGTCGGGGTCGCCGGTGAGGGCGAGGTAGTTGCCGGCGCTCTCGCTGTGGAGGCGGATGGCTTCGGCGGCGATGATGAGATCGGTCTCCTGGAAGAGTCGGTCCCAGTCCTCGTTGGAGGTCGTGTAGGCGATGTTGTCGGGCGTTTGGCCGGCCCAGCGGGCCTGGTAGAAATCGATGACGTTGTTGTCACCGGTGTAGGCCTGGATGTACTGGATGATCTTGACGTAGTTGCCGCGGGTGGTGGTTTGGATGAAGCCGCGGCCGCGGAACTTCATGAAGTCGGCTTCCATGACGTAGCCGGTGATGGCGGCGTTGTTATCGAAGGGGACGTCGCGGGGGTAGGCGGGGCCGGCCCAGCGGGCGTCGGTGGTGTTGCGGAGGCGGGCGCCGAGGGGCTTGTCGCCGTGGGCCGTGTTGAAGGCGGCGTTGCGGAAGCAGGCCTGCGCGGTCTTGTTGGCGGGCAGGGTGTTGTATGACTTTTTGACGCCGGGGATGGCGTCGTAGAGATACGTCAGGGCGGGGAAGCCGGCGCGACCCATGCGTTCGGCGACGGGCTTGAAGTCGGCGCGGCATTCGTTGGCGAAGATGCCCATGAGGCTGAGGAACTGCAGGGGCGTGGCGGTGGAGCCGGTGAGGGTGCCGATGTTGTTCCAGAAGGCGTGGAAGCCGACCTGGTTGGCGGGCGTGTCGAGGACGGTGACGCTGGCCCAGGCGCCTTTGCCGGCGAGGTTCTTGTTGAACCAGGTGAGGTAGTGGGACTTTAGGCGCGACTGGCACCAGTTGTCGACGTCCTCGGCGAAGGTGAAGGTCGCGGTGTTGAGGGCGTCTATTTGGGTTTGTGTGATTGCGGGCATAATTGGCTCCTTGTTGTCTTAGCGTGAGTTTAGTTGATTTGGGGACACCCCCCTTCGCCCTGCGGGCTTCGGGGGGCGAGCCCCGTTACTGGTTCTGGCGGGGGGCTTCGGACTGTTATCCCTACGTCTGCACGTCTTGGGGCTTTTTGGGGGCCGGGACGTGGTGGTGGAATTTGGGTTGTCAAAGAGCTGGGGGAAGCCGGCGACGATGGTGTTTCAAGATCGCCGATTCCGGGTTAGTAGTTTGCCCTCGATGTTGCTGAGGGCCGCTTGCTGACGCGCGCGGTTCGGTACACGCGCGGGTCAGAAGATGGGCTTGTCGATGAAGCCGTACTTGGTCTTTTTCGTGGCGGCGGCTGGGCTTAGTTCCGGGGCCTCGCGGGTGGCGGCCCAGGCGGCGAGGGCGGCGGCGAGGGTGAGGTCGTCGTGCTCGTCGCTACCTTCGGGATGGGTGTTGGTCCGGGAGAGACTGAGCAGTTCGTCGTGCCATTGGACTGCGTTGGGCATGGAGGCCGGACATTGCAGGCAGCCGGTGGCCATCATTTGGATTAGGCGCGTGACGAGGTCGCGGCGGGGTACTCCGTGGAAGCCGCCTTTGAGCCTCGACTCGCCGGTGCCGCTGGTGATCATGACCGGGGTGATGGTGAGGTTGTCGGGCGCGATGGCACGGAGCATTTCGACAATCGGGGTGCCGGGGCCGCCGGCGTCGACCACGAGTTCGATCTTCGCGGGGACGTTGGGCGTGCGCTTGCGCTGGTGTTCGTCGATCTGGCGCACCCGTTCGGCGATGATGAGCGGGATGTTCTGGTAGCCGGTGCTGAGCGGGAATCGCTCCATGGAGCGGACCGTCAGGATGGGCGCGAACTTGTAGGCGTAGGTTGTGTAGCAGCGGCCGAGGCTCTGCCACTCGATGTCGTTGATGACGAGGGCGGAGTGGTCCTGGCGTTCGCCGAGGTCGA
>CANIVU010000058.1 GCA_947470805.1 Acidobacteriota bacterium
GCTTAAACGTCCATTTGTTGACGCGATGCCGATAAGTCACGCATCATGATTCAGACCAGCGTCGCTTCGCTCCGATGGCTATCGCCATCAGCCCGGAATGACTATCGGCATCAAATCGGAATCGTTATCGGCTTCGTCGGAATAGGCACTTTTCCACAGGGGCTTGTATGTTACTAAGTGGACTGGGGTACCGGGGGGAGCGACTGAGGCGTTTGTGAGGTTTTGTTTTCCGCGGAACGGAGGCGCGATTACTCGTTTGGAAGCCCGAGGATGCTCTTCAACTCGCGGGCCGCGTGAAGGACGCGGACAATTTGGAGCGGCTGGGAGTCAACCCGGTAAACGATCAAGTAGGAATAGACCAGCCAGAACCGGTGCGGACCGCCGGCCAACTCCTCGCGGCGGTGACCGATGCCGGGCGCTGCAGCCAGTTTGTCCATCGCGAATTCCAGGGCATCGAGGACGCGGTCGGCAGCCTCGATGCTGTCGGTCGCGATGTAGTCTCAGATGCCGTTGAGGTCCCGTGCGGCACTGGGGGTGAGAACGTAGCGCTTCATCCCCTGGTGCGTTTTCGCTCGGCGCTCCGCTTGCGGATTGCGGAGAACGTCTCTTCGGCGTCTACGAACTCGCCTCGATCGGCTTCGGCAACTCCGATAGCGATCTCTTTGCGTAGTTCGGCGAGGCGCAGTTGCCGCAGTTCTTCCTTTTCTTTGAGGAGCCGCAGACCTTCCCGGATGATCTCACTTTGGGTCTGGTAGTGGCCGGTTTTGAGGAGATCGGCTACGAACTGGTCAAAGACGGGGCCGAGATTCACGTTCATATGGGTACAGTAGTTGGTCTGTCAATGGTTGTCAACTGTTGACAGTGTTCTCTTTCGAACTTCATTTCAGAAGCGTGTGACGCAGTGTTTCGTTTGACTTCGGGCCGGTTGGACTGATCTGTCTCGGGGGCAGTCACCGGAGTAGCCGGTGGTGATTTTGATTGACGGAGGTCAAGAATGCCGGGTAGTCCTTCGTCTCATGGATTCGGCATTCGATCATGGCACCGCGGATGACTTCGCCCGCTTTGGGGGACGGGACTTGTGTTCGCGGATTTGTCATCCATGCGCGGTGCGCGCAGTAGGGCGGTGCCTGAAAGTCGAGTAGTGATTCAAAGGCCGCGAGCGCAGCGGGGTATCTATCCTTCATTTTTTTTGCAGATTGTCTCGGTGTAATACTGTGCGATGCCTTCGACAATGTGAATGTCGGCCGAGGCGAACGCATTGACGTCCCAGCGATTGGCGTCGATATCGCGGCCACGATGGCTGTAGGCGTGGGCCAGTTCGTGGAGGAGCACAACAGTTGTGAGGGCTTCCGGGTCGATGTTGAGTGTTCGTGAAATGAGGCCGATGGCCATCCAGTAGATCTGGATCGCAGGGACGCGGAAGAAGTAGGCCCCGAGTATGTCCTGATGGATTGCGGCTAGTTGTTTCTGCAATTCGATCCTTTGCAGTTGCTGGAGATGGGCCCTGACAATGCGCTCCGCGGCGGCCAGTTGTGTTGTGTCCGGTTCGGGGCTGTGCCGGGCGAGAAAAGCGAGGCCGTCCGCAGTGGTGTTGAGGAGGGGGAGGTTGAGCATCAGGCGCAGCGTCGTGGTGTCGAGGGGCTGAATGATCGCGGCCAAAGGGCGCGGCAGACCGGGGACGATCTTCATCGGGATCGACTCTGAATCGTCTCCGACGGTCAGCCGAAACGCCATCTCCGTGCGCAGGTAGTCGCGGAGGATGTTGTTCCATTGGCGAATTGTCCGGCTGACGCGCTCTTCGAGTTTGGGGTCGAAGTCCGCGAGCAGCGCTTCCAGCTTTCTTTCTTCTTCGGACTGTTTGCGGTTTCCGGGAAGGCTATGTGCCGCGTAGTGGTGGTTGTGATCCCCAAAGGGAGCAGGCTGTTTTTCAGACGGCATTGATGTTTAGTATTCCCAGGATTCGTGGCGGACGGGGAGGCGGTTGAGGGTTTGGCGGTGGTAGCGCCACTTGGGTAGATAGTGGTCCATTAGCGCGATGAAGCGGGCGTTGTGGGTGGGCTCGATGAGGTGGGCGAGTTCGTGGACGATCAGGTATTCGAGGCACTCGGGGGGCTTTTTTGCCAGGTCTGTGTTCAGGCGGATTCTTGCGGCGGTGTGGGTGCAACTGCCCCACTTGGTTTTCATCCTCTGGATGAAAACCTGGTTCACCTTTACGCCGAGGATTGGTTCCCACTTCTGCAATAGGGCCGGGATCGCTTCGCGGAGCTGGCGGCGGTACCAGTCGTCCAGGATTTCCTGGCGGCGCGGTTCGGGGGTGTTGGGTCGCACCCTCAGGATTAGCTTGTTGTGGGATCGGTCGACTGCGGGCGGGGCGTTGTGTTCGATCACCTTCAACAGGTAGCGCTTGCCCCAGAGGTAGTGGCTTTCGCGTTCGATGTACTCGCGCGGGGTCTCTCGCTCCTGGGCTTGCATCTTGCGCTGCTGCTGTTTGATCCAGGTCAGTTTTGATATTGCATAGACGCGGATGGTGTCCAAGTCCATTCGCAATGGCGCGGCGATTTTGACTATGCCGTTGGGTGGGTAGACGCTGAGGTGCACGTTCTTGATGTCCTTGCGGGTGACGTCTACCGTGATGGCGCCGAGCTGGATGGTGGTGGCGGCCATTAGTACTCTTTTTGCTGCTGGATGATGAGGAAGACTCGCTCGACTTCGGCTTTGTCGTTTAGTTCCTGGTAGAGCGCTTGTTTGATTTTGTTCTCTCGCGCCTGGACGCCTCGCCAGGCGTCGGGGCGCACTTTGAGGATTGCTTCGTGGAGGCGGATGGCCTGTTCTTCGTCGTTGCCCAGATTGCTATAGAGGGCGCGGAGGCCTGGCGTGTTCAGCCGCTCCGGGGTGTCTTCGGCTTTGCCGGCGTTGACGCGGCGGATGAGCTTTTCGATCTCCTTCAGGTAGGCCTCGTAATCCAACGCTTTCGACTTGCGGGCGGCGATGACTTCGTTCAGGAGCGCCGACATCTTTTCGTAGAAGGCCGGGTCACTGAGATGCTCCTTGACGATCTTGCTGCGGACGTTGTTCTCGATGGTCTCGGCGATGGCGTCCTTGTTTCCTTTGACCCCGTTGAGCTTGGAGGCGATCCCGTCGGCGATGCCGGTCTTTACGATGAGATCGAGGAGGCCGATGTTGTCGAAGTCCGATATCGTGCGGGGGACGGCGGCATCAATGTACGTATCGATCAGGTGGCGCATGTCGGCTTCGTAGGCCTTCAAGTCCAGCACTTCGTCGGCGGCGGTGCGGATGGTGTCGCGGACCTTGATGTAGTGTTCGAGCTGCCGCTTGATGCGGGCGATGTCGGCTGGGGTATAGCCGGCCTTTTCAAGCTCGTCGGCGATGTTGGCATAGGCGCGGACGAGGGTGGCGGTGGCCTTGTAGAACGCGGAGCGCTGGGGCTCGCGTTCGGCCAGATCGGAGGCGATTTCGGTGTTGCCGCAGAAGTAGCGGATGTGTTCGGTTTCGCCTTTGGGGGGCTCGACTGGCTCGCAGAGGAGGGCGGTGGCTTCGAGGGCATCATCGAGTTGCTGGCGCCCCTTCTCCATGCGGTCCTGCATGATGACTTCCGGATTGGCGCCGGGGGCGGAGGCGTCGAGTTCCGAGGTATAGACGGCGATGGCTTTTTCGACGTGTTTGAAGAGGTCCTTGTAGTCGACGATGTATCCGAAGGTCTTGTCGTCGCCATCGAGGCGGTTGGTGCGGCAGATGGCCTGGAAGAGGCCGTGGTCCTGCATGGACTTATCGATATAGAGGTAGGTACATGACGGGGCGTCGAAGCCGGTGAGGAGTTTATCGACCACGACGAGGAGGCGCATGTTGGCCGGTTCCTTGAGGAAGAGGCGTTTGGCTTCTTCTTCGTAGGATTCGGTTTTGGTTTTGCCGGGCTGGGCGGCGACGGATTGGAGGAGGTCGGTGTAGGTGTTGTAGATGAACTGCTTGTCGGTTTCGGTGTTGGCGCCGGTCTCTTCCTTGGTGATGTGGCTGGTGTCCGGGTTGTAGGACGTGATGACGGCGCAGCGGCCCTTGAACGGGGTTTTCTTCAGCAGTTCGAAGTATTTGCAGGCTTCGTAGATGCTGGAGGTGACGAGGATGGCGTTGCCGCGACCGCTGGAGAGGCGGGCCTTGGTGGAGAAGTCGAACGTGATGTCGGTGACGACGCGATCCATGCGGGAACGGGAGGAGAGGACGACCTGCATGGTGCCCCACTTCTTTTTCAGTTCGTCGCGTTGCCAGGCGTTGAGGCCGCGGGTTTTGGCGTCGAACCATTCGTCGATCTTGTCGGTGGAGCTGAGTTTTTGATCGATGTCGCGGGCCTCGTAGACGAGGTCGAGGACGACTTTGTCTTCGACGGCTTCGCTGAACTTGTAGGTGTGGATGTAGCCGCCGAAGACTTCGAGGCTGGTGGCTTTGTCCTTCTTGAGGAGTGGGGTGCCGGTGAAGCCGATGAAGACGGCGTTGGGCATGATGGCGGTCATGACCGTGTGGAGCTTGCCGCTTTGGGTGCGGTGACATTCGTCAACGAAGACGAAGCATTCGCCGACGGCGGTGCTGGGTTTGGATTCGAGTTCCCGGAGGAAAGCGTCGAAATCGTCGACGTTGCGCTGGCCGAATTTGTGGATGAGGGAGCAGAGGAGGCGGGGGGAGGGCTGGCTGAGCTGGGTGATGAGGTCGCGGCCGCTTGAGGTGCGGCTGATTTGTTCGCCGGCGTCGGCGAAGACGCGGGCGATCTGGGTGTCGAGTTCGTCACGGTCGGTAATGATGACGACGCGGGCGCGGGGGTTGTTTTCGAGAATCCACTTGGCGAGGAGGACCATGACGATACTCTTGCCGCTGCCCTGGGTGTGCCAGATGATGCCGCCTTTGCGTTGGCGGACTTGTTCCTGGGCGGCCTTGATGCCGAAGTACTGGTGGACGCGGGGGACCTTTTTCCTGCCGGCGTCGAAGAGGATGAAATCGTGGATGAGTTCGAGGAGGCGGGCTTTGTCGCAGATTTTGAGGAGGTATTTGTCGAGTTTGCACCGGGTGTTGTCGGCTTCGTCCTCCTTCCATTGGAGGAAGAACTTTTCTTCCGTTTTGATGGTGCCGTATTGGAGGCCGGCGGAGTCGTTGCCGGCGAGGACGAGTTGGACGGTGGAGAAGAACCAGGAGTGGAATTGGTCTTGCTGGTTGGAGAGATTCTGGCGGATGCCGTCGCCGAGGGAGACGCGGCTGTTTTTCAGTTCGAGGACGGCGATGGCGATGCCGTTCAGGTAGAGAACGATATCGGGGCGGCGTTCGTGGTTGCCCTGGAGGGTGACTTCTTCGGCGATGGCGAAGTGGTTTCGTTCGGGGTGGGCCCAGTTGATGAGGTGGACGGTTTCGGTGGTTTGGCGGGCTTCGAGTTTGACCTTCGCGCCGTAGCGGAGGAGGTTGTAGACGGCGTGGTTGTTGCCGTAGAGGTTGCGGGCGTGGTTGTTGGCTTCTTTTTGCAGTATGTCGATGGCGCGAGCAATCTGGGCGGCGGAGTAGCGGTCTTTGAGGTGGTCGGCGAGGAGGTTTTCTTCGATGTTGGAGTTGGCGGCGCGGTCGCGCCAGTCGCCCACGTATTCGTAGCCGAGTTCGTTTTTGAAGAGGTTGATTACGCGCTCTTGGGTGGCGCGTTCGGATTTGCCGATGTCGCTCATGGTGTGGTTGGTTCGTCCTGCGGCGGGCGGGTAACCTGATGTTGCTCGGCTGTTATTTGATGATACTAAGGTCTGGTTTGTGAAAACGGTTTGAGACGAAACGAATCTGTACCCATCGTAATCGGCCCCTTCGAGGCGAGAGAAGGCAGACTTGGCCGTGCCGACGCGTGCCGCGAGTTCTAGTCCAGCCTTCGTGCGAAGAACTTCAGTCAATGGCTCGTCTGCTTCGGCGGAGGCCGGCAATTGCGATGCGCCCGACTACGGCCGAATCGCAACTATGCCAGGAAAACGCTTGAAGTCATCCACGTTAAACGTAAGAACATGAGTCACCTTGTTCACATTCATGGCTGCGACGAGCCGGGCGTCGTGGCTCTTTTTACCTGAGACGCCATTCGAGGCGACGAGCGTTTTCCATTCCCCATAAACCGCGTCGGTGTCATCGGCGAGCCGCAGGGCCGAACTCTCGATCCGCGAAAGGATACGGCTGGCCTGGGCCGGAAGAAGGCCAAGACCGTTGACTTCGACCGGCCTTGTGCAGACCGCCCAGAACTCGATCAGGTTCTGGGCGGTGACACACAGCACGTCGCCGCGCTGGACAATCTCCGCTATGGCTTCGCTCGTTTGGCGATGTTGAGGGTGGCTTCGGTGAATCCTGCGCAGAAGAATATTGGTATCAACTAAGATCTGCACACAGCTACCATTCGTCTTCGCGCGTGTAGATGCTCTCACGGCTCATCGCTTCATCAGAAAGGGGCGGTACCCCGGCAGGAATCAAATCCGCCGCTTCATCAAGGAGCCGGTTCACTTCCTCTACTGATAGCCGTGGCCGCTCCATGCCGGGCTGACTGGAGCCCGTCAGGTATTCCTGAACATACGCACCGACGGAAATTCCAAGTGCATTTGCTCGAGCAAGAAACCGCTCTTCAATCTCCGGAGGAAGCTCAACAGTGATGGTCATAAGGCCTCAACTTCAATGATATCAATGCTGATTCTACGCAGGTTCCTGGTTCCAGGTGAAAAGGGCCTTTCGCGCCTTTTCGGCGCATGCTGCGAATGGAAGAGGGCTTCTGAAGGCAATTCGGCGGCGCTGAGGGCGGAGCAGGCACCCAAATCGCCGCGGGCTCGATCGAGCCATTCCCGCGTCTCCTTGACGAGCGCTTCATGCGGACTCATAGAGAAGCCTCCCCTCGCGAAGGACGGTTGCCGGGAGGGAAGACCGTACATAGGCGGCGCGCGTTTCAAAGTCTGTTTGCCGCAACGGGATTACAGCTTTTGGCATGCCAAGGCCAGAGAGGCGCGAATAGGCTTCGCTGGTGCGCATCCTATTGTCCGGCGTGTCGTCGGGCACCACGACGAGGAAATCGAGATCGCGGTCCGGACCCGCTTCGCCGCGCGCTTCGGATCCAAAAAGGTAGATTCGCACGGGGCGGTAGAAGTCTACCAGCCGCCGCGTCATTTCTTCGATCACTTCCTGCCGGGTGAGTTGCGTCTGCATGGGGGGGGCGATGGCCGTACTCGGAGGTTATCGCAATTTCCGGGTTTCCGAGGGGGGGCGCGGGATTCGTTTCCCGGCGGCGACTCGGTGCGCCGGAGCGAAGGCCCCCGACAGGTCAGGCAACCCGTGGTTTTCTGGCGGAGACGAAGCAAATCTGGACTCGCTTGTCGAGAGCTTCCGCGATGCGATTCAGCATGGAGAGTATGTGCCCGTCGTAGTCGGCGTCTTCGAGGCGGGAGATGGTGGACTTGGTGGTGCCGACGCATGCGGCGAGTTCCTGCTGCGTTAGTCCGGCTTTCGTGTTGAGATCGTAGATCTTCCGCGCCATTTCGGCGTTGATCACAGCTTCCTCATATGCCTGTTCCCGCGCGGAGTCGCCGGCGATGTATCGCGTGTAGAGATATGCGGAGGCCTTTGCACTGTGTGATTTCTTCCCCATGTTTGCGTCCGTTATCGCTCCGGTTTCGAGGTGTGCTGCTTTTGGCGAGGCATTTTTCAAAAGACAAGTGCGCGGTCCCTGTCGATCTGGTTCTGGAACAGTTGATTGCGCACTGGTTCGGTGATGATATCGACCTTGCAGTCGAGCAGTCGCGAGAGGTGGTGCTCCAACTCGTCCAATTGGTAAAAGTAGTCAAATCCGCCCACTGAAAAGTCGTTGGTTAGACGGACGGCGACATCGAGGTCACTGGGCGCGGTCTCGTCGCTTGCTGTAGAGCCGAAGAGGGAGATGCTTTCGACCCCCGCCGCTTTCAACTTGGGTTCGCAGCGGCGCAAGACGGCGATGACCTGCGCTCTATCCATGATTTCATTTTGCCGACGGTGATTCATGGGGTCAAGCTTCGGCCTCTTGATTTGGCTACGCGGCTACAAGGACGTTTCGCGGACGCGAGGGTTGGCTCCCGCACTTCGAACGCATTCCAGTAGACGGCGGCGGACTGTCGTGCCGGGTGACATAGGGGATTGTTTCCGCTACGCTGATGGAAGAGGCAGGTCCCATGACGACGCTACAAATAGAGCTTCCTGACAATCAGGCTGCCAGCCTGAAAGCGATCGCGGCGGCGCATGGCATGACCCTTAGCGCGTGGCTTGGAAAACTCGCCGAGGAGGCGACAGAACCGGCAGCGCGAAAACCGCTCAAGAGCGGTCGCGGGATGTTCGCCAAGTACGGGCCAGCGCCGACGGCGGAAGAGATCGACGAGAATCGTCAGGAGATGTTTCGGAATTTCGCACAGGACGAATAGTGTACGCGCCGATTGCTGACACCCATACCGCGATTTGGTACCTATTCAACGATGCCCGTCTGTCCAAAACTGGCAGTGACTTTATGGATAGAGCGGCGGGGGACGGGTTAGGGATCGCGATTTCGTCCGTGAGTCTCGCTGAGACCGTCTATCTTGTCGAGAAGGGACGAATTCCGGCGAATGTGTACGTAGAATTGAAGGCTGCGCTTGCTGACCCTGAGCACGTTTTTCGAGAGGCACCGTTTACGTCAGAGATGGTGGATGCGATGCGAGCGGTTCCGCGGGAAGCTGTCCCTGATATGCCGGACCGGATGATCGCTGGGACTGCCGTCTATCTTGATGTGCCAGTGATCAGCCGGGATGGGAAAATCCGGGCTGCCTGTGTCCAGACTATTTGGTAACGCAGGGCTTGGGGCGTTGGATTGCCGGCCAATTTCGCCAGCCGACGCACTGGTGTCTACGCCGGGTGGAGGCGCGTGGGTTTGACGCGTGGATTGGTGTCTCATGTGTCATAGCCGCTCGTGGCCGAATCCGATGGGGATCTTGATGAGGTTCTTTCCGGGTCCTTCCCACTCCGCGGACTCCCGGTCTTTAAGTACCGTGATTGCATCGCTCTCGATGATGTTCCAGATGAAGGCGGCGGGGAGTCCGCTGGCTGCCGCTATCTCGTCGACGCCCGCGAACGCAGTTTGGGCTCTTCCCTTGACCTTTGCCTTGAATGCGGCCATGAGGCGGCCGAGATTTTGATTGAATTGCTCTGTTTCGGTGCGGCCGCCGTCCTGCATGGCGGTTAGCCAGCCGTGGCCGGTCAGCGTGAAATGGCTGGCGCCTCCGAGGTAGCTGGTGATGTCGATCATGCCGTATTCTTCGAGAGTTGGCCAGCTTGTCGGCAGGATTTCGTCGAAGGGAGGCTCCCCGGGATTGAACAGGACCCGATTGAGTTGACGGTCGCCGAGTTGTTCGAGTATGAGGGCCAGCGCCTTTTCTAAATCGTCCATGCGCTGCTGTTTGGAAAGGGTCATTGGCTCTTTGCTCGTGGGGGCTGGGTGCTTTCAGACGCTGCTGCCTGTTGCCTCGGATTGATCGACGGGTGGGACGAGGCGGATTTTGCCGGTTAGGAGTTCCTGCATCATGGCCTGTTTGAGGTGGCGGGCTTTGGTGAGTTTGGCTTCGAGGGCGTTGATTTCGCCGTCCATGTCGGAAAGGACGGCGGCGATGGATATCTGTTCCTGCAACACTGGTAGCTCGAATTGCGTTTTCATGAGAGCCGTTTTTGAAAGATTGTAACGGGTTGCGCCCTGGGCCAATGATTTCAGTAGTTCCCGGCCTTGTTGACTTCGGAAGTAGTAGGCCAGGTAAAGCCCGTCCGCTCGATTTGGGTCCCGAAGTCGATACCCAAAGCAAAAACTGTTCAGGAATACACTCCGAGCATCTTTTGTCAAAACCGAGCACATACCGACTTCTTCAGGGGTCTCGGACGAGCCGTTGAAAAAGAGATCGCCCTTGCATACCGAGTTCTGGCTTTCAGTTGGCTGGACGTCCACGGATTCAAATGTTGTGGAATCGACCACTACGTTAGACATGATGTTCATGAAGGTAATGTACTTGGCCGAGCCAGTTCCGAAGTGACGCTTACTCTTTCCCGTTAGCCCGCCGTAAGTAGTCCCTAGCTTACCCAGTTGAACAGTCTCCCATGCACTGCTAAAGCCGGGGAGGCGTTTTTTGCCGGTGAGCAATTCCTGCATGGCGCCTTGTTTGAGGAGGCGCTTTTTGGCGAGGAGTTGCTCCAGGGATTCGATGAGGGCGTCCGCGTCGGTCAATGCCTCGGCGATGGCTTCTTGTTCCACCCGAGTTGGGGGAAGTGGGACCTGCAGATGCTTCAATGAACCGGCGTTTACGTTTTTCTGCCCGCCACCAATCTGGTTCTGCGCGAAGTACAGTTGACCTATTTCAGAATTGATAAAACAGCACAGGTAAGTTGAATCAACGGCACCCTTGCGTGGTCGAATGATTAACGTTGTAAAGCTCTGTGCTCCCTCATGTTTTTGCGGGACGATTGCCGTAGTTCCGGGGTATCCAGTTCTCGCGGTCAACAGGTCGCCTGCCCGAAGTCGCTTGTTCTTGAAGGTCGCCTCATAGGACTCGGAAATGTGAAGGATATCCGAATCATCGAGATGTCCTGGCTTAATGTTTTGGTTTCTGAACAAAACGATGCCGTTGTCCCGGTATGCATGCGTTGCCGCACTCGCAATCCCGACCATGATTTTGTCGGCGATCTGGTGTAACTCTGCTACCGACCAATCGGCCGGGATAACTCCGACCTCTGTGCGTTTGTAGCCGGGCTTCAGTTCCATTCGAACCCCATCTTGATGAAGTGGATCCGCACGGATTCCTCTAAAGTGACCACACGAGCGGCCATTTGCGATACGGGCCCGTCATATCTCTCTGCCCAGGTCAAGATTCGCCGGGCGAGTTCCTGGCTGACTTGGTCTACTTCAGTGCTCGACGATCGGCCTATGGCGCCGAGCCACTTATCCTCAACGACGAGCGTCTTTATCTCAGCCTCGGAGAGCGTCGGGTAATGGGCGTAAGCCTTTGCGTCGAGTTCAGCTTCAGCCTCCCTGAGCCGCCGTTTGTAATCGGATTCCTTGTCGTTGAGCGAAATCCATTCGGAGAGCACAGCAGCCTCGACGGCCGCGTCCTTATCGCGCTTGATTTCCCTGAGCCGAACGGCGACGCTGGCCTTGTTGACCTTATCGAGCTCCGAGAACGCCCCCTCGTCGCCACCGTGCTCCTCTTCGAGTTCGGTCAATCGCGCGGTGACGGTTTCGAGTTCGGCGGTGAGATCGTCGATGGCAGCCTGTTCGGCGGCGTAGTAGCGGGCAACAATTAGCGATTTGGGAATGAGGTCGCAGGCCCAGCCTTTGTCCTTCTCCTTGCCGTTCTTCTTCTCGATGACGCGATAGGTCTCCGCCTTCCAGCCATCGGCGGCGATGAGGTAGCAATCGTCCTGCATGGTTTCGGCCCAGTAGTCCATGAGGTGCTGGTAGACATCGTAGGCGTCGATGAGGGGCTTATCGAGATAGTGCTTCAGCAGATCCTCTGCTAACGCGGCGATGACCTGTTTGGGATGGCAGCCGGGTTCGAGCGCTTTCAAGGTGGCGGCGGCGCGATCGCGCCAGATAGCGAAGTGCGCATTCATTCCGGCGATGAAGGCGGAGAACTCCGGGTGGGTGTAGATGGTCGCCTTGATGGCGGACTGTTCCACGGCGAGATCGACGTAGCCGGGGCGGTTGGGTTTGAAGAGCGCCTCGCGGAGAGTGGGGCAGACGGCCCAGTAGGGGGCGAGCGAATCGATATCGCGGACGGGGACGCCGCCGCGGAGGTGGGCGTCGATATCTTGGAGGTCCTCTTCCTGCTGGCTATCAATGTAGCGTGGCAGGTTCAAGTTGAAATCGTTCTTTTCGATTTCCTCGAAGGGGACGAGGCGGGAGAACCTGGGGACATCGAGCTGGCGGTTGAAGACATCGACGATGCGGTGGATATCCTGGGCGCGGAGGCGGTTTTTGGGGCCATCTTTGGCGTATCCGGAGCTGGCATCGACGAGGAAGATGCCTTTGCGGGTGTGGGCTTCCTGCTTATCGAGCACGACGATGCAGGCGGGGATGCCGGTGCCGTAGAAGAGATTGGCGGGGAGGCCGATGATTCCTTTTATGTAGCCTTTGCGGACGAGGTTGCGGCGGATTTCGCCTTCGGCGTTGCCGCGGAAGAGGACGCCGTGGGGGAGGATGCAGGCGCCTTTGCCGGTGTTTTTGAGGGAACGGACGATGTGGAGGAGGTAGGCGTAATCGCCTTGTTTGGCGGGCGGGATGCCGAAGGTTTGGAAGCGGTTGAAGGGGTCGTTGGCGGGGTCGAGACCGGTGGACCAGCGTTTGTCGGAGAAGGGGGGATTGGCGACGACGTAATCGAAGGTTTTGAGCTGGGTGCCGTCGGTGAATTTGGGGTCGGTGAGGGTGTTGCCGGGGAGGATGAGGGCTTCGGAGTTGTCATGCAGGTGCATGTTCATTTGGGCGAGGCCGGAGGTGGCGGCGTCCTTTTCCTGGCCGTAGAGGGTGAGTTTGGCGGGGGCGACTTCGTCGGCGACTTTGAGGAGGAGGGAGCCGGAGCCACAGGTTGGGTCGTAGACCGTGGTATCGGCAGTGATTTTGGCGGTGCGGACGCCGAGGATTTGGGCGATGATGCGGCTGACTTCGGCGGGGGTGTAGAACTGGCCTTTGCTTTTGCCACTTTCGGTGGCGAAGTGGCGCATGAGGTATTCGTAGGCGTCGCCCAAGATGTCGTCGCCGTCGGCGCGGTTTTTGGAGAAGTTGAGTTCGGGCTTTTCGAAGATGGCGATTAAGTTGGTGAGACGGTCGACCATCTCTTTGCCGGAGCCGAGTTTGGCGGGGTCGTTGAAATCGGGGACGTTGGCGAGTTTATTGGCTTGGGCGAGGGGGGCGATGATGCGTTTGTTGATCTGGTCGCCGATGTCGGGTTTGCCTTTGAGGGCGACCATGTCGGCGAAGCTGGCGCCATCGGGGATGGTGACGGGGGCGAAGGGGAGGCCGGCGTATTTATCGCTGACGTATTTGATGAAGAGGAGGACGAGGACGTAGTCCTTGTACTGGCTGGCGTCCATGCCGCCGCGGAGTTCGTCGCAACTTTGCCAGAGGGAGCTGTAGAGTTCGGATTTCTTGAGGGCCATGGGGTGGGGGGAGAGTGTGAATGTCTATTCTCTCGCAGTGGGGGACGGGGGAGGGGAATGTGTTCGGGTTGGCGTGTCCGTAGGACCGCAATTTGGAAGTGAAATGAACGATTACTCGAAGTCGTCCTGAGGGAAGTTGCGCCCCATTTCGGCTTGCGCGGCGCTTCAGGGCGGTTTGGCGTCTTTGTCCTTTACAGAGCGGGGAGGGAGATACTGGAGACCTCACAGAAGTAGACGACGAAGGCTGGGATGGCCTTGTGGAGGACGCGGAGTTGCGCCGGGAGAGTTCGCCGGATATCGGCGGCCTGTTGGTGGAGGACTGTGGTTACGGCTGTTGGGTCCGCTTGGTGGAGCGCTTTAAGGAAGGCGCTGGGGCCTACGGCGGTGACGCGCCACGGGTGCGTAGCGGCCGGCGGGAAGTGGCGGAGATTGTAAGTGAGGAGCGTCGGGGCGGCGGCGTGGGCCGCGGCGGCTAGGACGTGGCGGTCCTTGTCGTCATTGGTCATGCGGGGGGTGAGGGCGTCGAAACCGGTGAGCCACGATTCCGGGAAGTGCTCCCGGAGGACGTTTTCCAGACGAGCGATCCGGTTCGGTGGGATTCCGAATTGATTCTGGAGGGTGCGGCGGACCTCTTCGAATATCTGCTCCGACCAAAGGGGCCGGAAGAGTTGGGGGCCTTCGGCGAGGCGAAGAAGTGTGTCTCGTAGCGGGGCTTGCACGAGGACATTGGCGTCCAAGAGAACAAGCGGCGATGCGCGCATGCGTTTGGCCGCTATTCGTCCTGGGCACCGGGGGGGAGGATGACGGCGTCGTAGGTGCCGGCGGTCACGTCCTCCCGCGCCAGGGTGCGTATGGCGGTGTGTCGGGCACGGTCGCGACGGGTTTTGTAAGCCAGCAGGTCCCGATACATGACGCGGCGGTGCGTTCCTACCTTGTGGAACGGCAGGTGGCCCGCTTCCAACAGGCTGACCAGATAGGGGCGCGAAACGCCTAGCAGGCCGGCCGCGCGCTGGGTGGTTAACTCCTGCTGCTCGGCGATGACAGAGACCGACATGCCGGCTTCCATGCTTCTGGCGATTTGGGATAGGAGTGTTTGTACGTCTGGCGGCAGGGCCACACTCTTCCCGCCCTTGCCGACCAGCTTGGGAGTGGTTGTCTGCAAAAGACGGCGGAGCTGACTGTACTGATTGGCGGTTGCCATGGGAGCCTCCGCTTACAGTGTTGCATATTCGAAATAAGCGAAATGGAAGCGAGGGCTCCCAGCGCAGGGTTCGGGCGGATGGCGGGGCGACGGTTTGGTTGGGGCGGTTGACGGATATGGCGGGTTTCGGGAGGATGAGAGTCTTCCGCTTTTGCGTTGGGACCCTTTCGTTATGACTCCTTCTTTTCGGCTTTTTGGCGGTTTTCTGCTTTGTTGCTTCCTGGCTGCTTGTGGCGGCGGGGGGAAGGAGGCGAAGGCACCGGCTCCCTCTTCCGCCGCCTCGCCCGCTCCGGCCGCGGAGGTTTCTCCGCTGGTTTTTGCCGGTGGGAAACGGCCGAATCCGCCTATGGGGTGTCAGTGGGTGATGCAGTCCCTGGAGATGCCGGGGGATGAGTTTTTGTTTTACCTGGGGGCTGAGTGCCAGGGGAAGATTCGGAGGTTGGAGTACAACGGCGGGGCGCATAAGGCGGAGTTGAAATTTGATGAGAAGAGCCCGGCGGTGGTGGAGATCTGGAGCGCGGAGCCGGGGCAGGGGCCGAAGGCGGTTGAGGGTCATGTACGGGGAATGTTAAAGAAAGCCGAGGCCGCCAAATGCTTTGTGCGGCCCGCTCGGAATGAGTTCTTCCCCGCCGATGCGCTGGTGGTGGACGTCAGTGACGCCGAGGCGGCGAAGGCTCCGAAAGATGAGCCTCGGAATGCTTGCGGACAGTATGGGTTGGATGAGGATTCACAGTCCTTCTGGCGCGTGTTTCAGGGGTATGCGTGGTATTTCAATTTGGGTCAGGATGAGCCGGAGATTGATCCGGGTTCGCTGACGCTGGCTCGGAAGGATGTGAACGGGAAATGGGTGGCCGTGGGGCGGTAGGGGCTGGCCTTCTTTGCTCATGCTTCCCAATTCCTCGGTGCCTGGCACCGGGGAGAGAGTTTCGGTCGCGGTGGTTGCGTCGGACAGGCCCGGTGCCAGGCACCCATCGCGGCTCGGTGTTCTGGGGCCGGATGGCGGTAGGATGGATAGCTATGAAACCGCTTATCGCACTTCGGGTTGGGTTTGGTTTGCTGGCTCTGGGGAGCGCCTGGACGGCGTTCACGCAGCAGGGTGGGGGATTGCAACCGCCGCCGCCACTGGCGCTGGTTAAGGTCGCCGATGACCTCTATTCCATTGAGGGCAGCGGCGGGAATGTCGCCGTCTACTTGACCGATGAAGGGGCTATCGTCATCGACGATAAGTTTGAACGGAACTACGACGAGATCGTGGCCAATGTGAAGAAGATCACCGATAAGCCGGTGCGGTATGTGTTGAATACGCACCACCACGGCGATCATACGGGCGCCAATGCGAAGATGCTGGGCGCCGGGTATGAGGTGCTGCTGCACAAGAACGCACGGGCCAATATGGTGAACGGGAAGATGCCGGGGATTCCGCGGATTGCCTTCGCCGATGAGGCGCAGGTGGTGCTGGGCGGGAAGGAAATCCGGGCGAAACACTTCGGGCGGGGCCATACCAATGGCGACGCGGTGGTGTTCTTTCCGGCGCGGCGGGCGATTCATACCGGCGACTTGATGGCCGGGGCGACGCCGCTGATTGATTACCCCAATGGAGGGAGCGTGGTGGAGTTTTTGAAGACGCTGGATGGGATTCTGGCGAATGACTTCGACGTCGTGATTCCGGGGCATGGGGCCGTGCAGAAGAAAGCTGATTTGCAGGCTTATCGGGATAACTTTAGTAAGTTAGTGGCCGCGGCGCGGGAGCAGGTGCGGGCAGGGAAGAGTAAAGAAGAAATCGGGAAGTTTATGGCGGCGAACTATGGGTGGGGGGCGATGCAGGCGCGGCTGTCGCTGGATGGGATGATGGCGGAGTTGAAGTAAGTTTGCTGTGTTAGTGGCCGAGGAGGAAGCGGCGGCAGGGTTTTTCCACGGCGAAATAGAGAATCGCCGCAGCGCCGGCGGCGCACGCTAAGCACAATGGGGCGGCCAGCCAGAGGGTGGCCGCCGGAAGTGCCTGGCGCGCGATCAGGGGAAAGATCAGCACCGAGAAGAGCTTGACCACCGGGCCGTGCACCAGATAGAAGGAGTAACCGGTGCGGCCGAAGGCGGCCATGCGGCGCGCGAGGGGGCGCTGGCCCTGGGCGGGATAGCGGCTTTGCAGGACGATGGCCACGAAGACAATTGTCGTGACCGCGATGAGGCCGGTGGCCACAAAGGAGAACTGCGCGAAGAGGCCGGGCCAGCCGGCGCCGATGAGATGGCCGTCGAGCAGGGCGCGGTAGAGGACGGCGCCGAGGCAGATGGCGGTGGCCCAACGGAGGATGCCGGGGCGATGGTGGGGGAGCCATTCGGCGCGCTTGAGTTCGAATACCAGATACCCGGCTGGGATATAGGCGAAACGGGCCGGGGGCGTCCCCAGGGTGAGTCCCGCGACGAGAATGAACGCGACGAGAGAGGCCCAGACGGCGTTGCGGACCGGGGCTCCCCAGGCGAGCCGGCGCAGGGCGATGCCTACCAGGGGAAGGGTGACGTAGCCAGCGACGATGTAGCTGAGCGTCCAGGTGACCGTGAGAAAGGGATGATCGGGAAACAGGCCGGGGAGGAGCAGGGTTTGTTGCAGGATGTGCCGCCAACTGAGGGCTTCGGGCGGGAGACGGGTGTAGCCGGGTGCGAAGGCGGAAAACAGGATGGCCAAGGTGAGGACCGTCAGGTAGGGCACATAGATCCGCACGATGCGGAGCCAGACGAAGCGGGCATAGGGAAAGCGGCCGGTGGCAAGGTTGTGGGCCAGGAAGTAGCCGCTCAGTAGTAACAGCAGGTTCGTGCCCGTGGAGCCGATACGGGCGGCGGTCCATTCAGTGGCGTCCAGCAGCGGCTCGCCCTGCGTGAAGGGAGCGACGAGGCCGGCGTAGTGGTAGAAGAAGACGAGGAGTGCTGCGACGGCACGAAGGATATCGAAGACCGGTAGGCGGGCGGATTCGATCCGGGTGGGTGAAGGAGTAGGAGTGGAAAGAGCGGTTGCTGCCATGGCGAAAGACTCCAAGGCGGATTACTTTCCCTTTATAACCCGCGGACCGCATAGGACTCTCGCTTTTTTCGGTCGGATTATTCCGGGTTGGGAGCTCCTGAGGGCGCCGGCGAGGGGTGGGCGCGCCGCTTTTTTTCCGTCGCCGGGATGGGGGTGGTCATCTCTCCTGCTGTGAGGGTTGTTCTGAGCGGGACGTATCGATGAAGAACGTGAAGAAAGCCGACCTGCCGACGAAGATCTGTGCGGTGTGCCACCTGCCATTTACCTGGCGGAAGCGGTGGGCGCGGGTGTGGGACGAGGTTCGCTATTGCAGCGAACGTTGCCGGCGGAACCGGAACGGGCGGGGATGACGGGGCCGTTGCGGGGCGCGTTTGCGACGCGCGAGGAGCTACTGGCATACCTTCGCGCGGAGTTTCCGCGGGCTGTGGCCGCGGAGTCCGGTTTGAGTCCGATTCGCGGGGGGCGGAGGGAGGCGCTGGCGCGGTTGGGCGCGATTGAACCGGTTGGCTATGCGCGGACGAGGAATTTTCTGGAGGGCGGGGTGACACGGCTTTCCCCGTATATCCGGCATGGGGTGCTGACGCTGGGGGAAGTTTGGCGGCACGCCTGTTCCCTGGTGGGGGAACGGCGGGAACGGGCGGCGAAGTTTGCCAGTGAACTGGCCTGGCGCGACTACTGGCAACGGCTATACGCCGAGTGGGGCAGCGGGGTGTGGGAGGACCGGGAGGGCTATAAGACGGGCTTTCGCGCCGAGGAGTATGACGACACGTTGCCGGAGGAGATTGCGCGGGGCCGTACGGGGTTAGCTTGTATAGACGCCTTTGCCACGGAGCTGCGGCAGACGGGTTACCTGCACAACCATGCGCGGATGTGGGTGGCGGCGTATGTGGTGCACTGGCGGCGGGTGCGGTGGCAGGCCGGGGCGCGGTGGTTTCTGACGCATCTGCTGGATGGCGATCCGGCGTCGAACAACCTGTCGTGGCAGTGGGTGGCTTCCACCTTTTCGCATAAGCCGTACTTCTTCAATCGGGAGAATTTGGAGAAGTACACGGAGGGCCGGTATTGCAGCCAATGCCAGGCGGAGTGCCCGTTTCGGGGGAGTTATGAGGCGCTGGGGGAGAGGCTGTTCCGGATTCTATGAAACTGCATTGGGTACACTCGGATAGCCTGCGCGCCGATTGGCTGGACGCGGCGCGGGGGCCGGCGGTGTTTGTGTTCGACGACCGGCAGTTGGAGGCGGAGAACTGGAGCCTGCAGCGGATCGGGTTTGTGTATGAATGCCTGCTGGAGATACCGGGGGTGGAGATCTGGCGGGGGGCGGTGGCGGAGACGCTGGGCCGTTTGGTTGCCGAGCGCAGGTTGGAAGGGGTTGTGGCGGCGCGGACGCCGGACCCGTGGTTGCAGGCCGAGGGCGCGGCGTTGGCGGCGGCTGGGGTACGGGTGGAGTGGGTGGAGCCGGAGGCGTTTGTGACGCTGCGGGGGCGGGTGGATCTGGGGCGGTTTTCGCGGTATTGGCGGAAGGCGGAGGGGGCGTTGCTGGGATGATGGAGGTGGTTTGGTTCAAGCGCGATTTGCGGGTGGCCGATCACGCGCCGCTGGTTGAGGCGAGCCGGCGGGGGGCGGTGCTGCCGCTCTACATTGTGGAGCCGGAGGTGCTGGCGGGAGAGGACTACAGCGCTTGCCACTGGACTTTTACGGCGGGGTGTTTGCGCGACTTGCGGCGGGAGCTGGCGGCGCTGGGGCAGCCGCTGGTGGTGCGGGTGGGCGAGGCGCTGGCGGTGTTGCAACAGATCCACGCCGAGCATGGCATTGCGAGGCTGTGGTCCCACGAGGAGACGGGGAACGCGATTACCTACCGGCGGGACCTGGCGGTGGGCCGGTGGGCGCGGGCGGCGGGTATTGCGTGGCAGGAGACGCCGAATGGGGGCGTGGTGCGGCGGTTGCAGGGGCGCGACGGGTGGGCGCGGCAGTGGGAGGCGCGGATGGGGGCGGCGATTGTGCCGGCGCCGGAGGGGTTGCGCGGGGTGGGGCTAGAGCCCGGGGCGATACCGGAGGGGCGGGAACTGGGATTGGGGCCGGACCGTACGCAGGGTGCGCAGGCGGGCGGGGCACGGGCGGGGCGGACGCTGTTAGACAGTTTCCTGGCGGGCAGGGGGGCGCGGTATCACCTGGAGATGTCGTCGCCGGTGACGGCGGTGAATAGCTGTTCGCGGTTGAGTCCGCATTTGGCGTATGGGACGATTTCCACGCGGATGGTGGTGCAGCGGTTGCGGGAGCAGAAGGGGCGGGCGTGGAGCGCCTTCGACGCGCGGTTGCACTGGCGGGACCACTTCATGCAGAAGCTGGAGGACGAGCCGGCGATTGAGCTTCAGAACTTCGTGCGTGGGTTCGACGGGTTGCGGGAGAACGATTTCGATGGGGAGCGGTTCGCGGCGTGGGCGGAGGGGCGGACGGGGTATCCGATGGTGGATGCGTGCATGCGGTGTTTGCGGGAGATGGGGTGGATCAACTTCCGGATGCGGGCGATGCTGATGTCGTTTGCGGCGTATCATCTGTGGCTGCACTGGCGGCCGGTGGGGCTGCACCTGGCGCGACTGTTTGTGGACTATGAGCCGGGGATTCATTGGAGCCAATGCCAGATGCAGTCCGGCACGACGGGGATCAATACGCTGCGCATTTACAACCCGTTGAAGCAGGCGGAGGATCACGATCCGGAGGGGGTGTTTGTGCGGCGGTGGATTCCGGAGTTGGACGGGGGCTATCCGGCGCCGATTGTGGAACACACCGAGGCGGTGCGGGCGGCGCGGGCGCGGCTGGGGGAGTTCCGGCGGCGGGAGGGTGTGTGGGCCGATATTCAGCAGGTGGCGCGGAAGCATGGGAGCCGGAAGGGGCGGGCGCCGAGGCCCAAACGGATGGCGAAGCAGCAGTTGGGGCTGTTCGACGGCGAGGCGGCGGGTTAGGCGGAGCGATAGCGCTCGGCCATGGCGGCGAGAGGGATGGGGGCGTAGTCCCCGGCGTGGCCGGCCTGGCCGAAGGCGGACATGCGTTCCATGACCACCTGTTGCATCGCTTCGCGGGCGGGCTTGAGGTAGGCGCGTGGATCGAACTCCTCCGGGCTTTCGGCGAGGAGGCGGCGGACGGCGGCGGTCATGGCCATGCGGCCGTCGGTATCGACGTTGACCTTTCGGACGCCGTTGCGGATGCCGAGTTGAATTTCGTCGAGGGGGACGCCGTAGGTTTGGCGGATTTTGCCGCCATAGCGGTTGATTGCGTCCTGCAAGTCCTGGGGCACGCTGGAGGAGCCGTGCATGACCAGATGGGTGTTGGGCAGGCTGCGGTGGATCTGGAGAATGAGATCCATGACGAGAGTGGAGCCGGTTGGTTTGCGGGAGAACTTGTAGGCGCCGTGGCTGGTACCGATGGCGACGGCGAGGGCGTCGACACCGGTGCGTTCGACGAATTCGACGGCCTGGGCGGGATCGGTGAGGCGGGCCAAGCCATGGAGCCCGGCGCCGTGGCCATCTTCGACGCCGCCGAGGCAGCCCAGTTCGCCTTCCACGGTGACGCCGCGGGCGTGGGCCATTTCGACGACCTGGCGGGTGACCTGCACATTGTATTCAAACGACGCGGGCGTCTTGCCGTCTTCGAGAAGGGAGCCGTCCATCATGACGCTAGTGAAGCCCATTTCGATGGATTTGCGGCAGGAATCGGGGCTGTTGCCGTGGTCCAGATTGAGGGCGACGGGGACGTCGGGATAGAGTTCGAGGGCGGCGGCGATGAGGTGTTTGAGAAAGACGTCGTCGGCATAGCCGCGGGCGTTGCGGCTGGCTTGGACGATGACCGGGGATCGGGTGGCGCGCGCGGCCTCGAAGATGGCCTGGGTCTGTTCCAGGTTGACGATGTTGAAGGCGCCGACGCCGTAGCCGCCAATGGCGGCCTCGTCCAGCATCTGGCGCATCGAAACTAGTGGCATTCGCGGGTGTTTCCTTCGGCGGGATTTTCAGCGATTAACGGGGTGACGGGGTCCAGAAAGGCCCAGCAGATGGTGCCCAGGAAGTAGACGGCGGCGGAGATATAGATGCAGAGGTTCCAGTCGTTGTTGGTCCACTGGAGCAGGAACCCGATGATGAGGGGGGAGACGGCGCCGCCGACGTTGCCAAAGCCGGCCATGGCGCCGGAGACGGTGCCCGCGTATTTGCCGCCGAGATCGGTGCAGGCGCCCCAGGCGCCGGGCATGACAAGATCGTTGGCGAAGCTGGCGGCGCCCATGGCGAGCATGGAGTGGAGGGGATTCTCCAGGCGGGCGGCGACGACGAGAAGGATGGCGGCCGAGGTGTAGCCGATGTAGGCCATCATGCGGCGGGTGGCGCCGACGCTGCCGGTGTATTTCGTCAGCGAGCCGGAGATGCCGCCGCAGAAGAAGGAGCCGAGGCCACCCATGAACAGGGGCAGGCCGGCGAGCAGGGCGCCTTGTTCGAGTTCGACGTGGCGGGCTTCGCGGAGGTAGCTGGGCAGCCAGGTGATGTAGAACCACCAGCCGTAGGAGGAGGTGAAGTAGGGGATCAGCAGCAGCCAGATTTGGCGGGAAGTGAAGATCGTTTTCCAGGGGACATCGGGCGGGTGGGCGGGGGCCTCCGAGCCCGGCGTATCGCGGAACCAGATGTAGAACCAGATGGCCCAGACGACGCCCAGGAGGGCGAAGAGGAAGAACATGGAGCGCCAGTCGACGTAGCGGAGGACGAAGACGACCAGATAGGGCGTGAAGGCGCCGCCCCAGCGCGCGGCGAGCCAGAGGAAGCCCTGAGCCCAGTTCTGTTCGGCCGGGGGCAGGCAGAGGCTGAAGGTGCGGTTGATGTTCGGGAACGCGCCCGCTTCGCCGATGCCGAAGAGGGCGCGCATGACGACCAACGAGGTGAAGTTCCAGGCCTGGCCGGTGGCGGCGGTGAAGAACGACCACCAGAGGACGATGCGGGTGAGGACGTTGCGGGAGCCGATGCGGTCCCCGAGCAGGCCGCTGGGGAGTTCAAAGGCGCAGTAGGCCCAGCCGAAGGCGGAGAAGACCATGCCCATCTGGATCTTGTCGAGGTTGAGATCGCGAGCGATGAGGGGTTGGGCCTGGGCGATGGAGATGCGGTCGATGTAGGTGACGATGGCGAGCGCCATGGCGAAGGCCACCAGATAGCGCCGTTGGCGTTTGGGCGGATATGTGCGGCCGGCGATGGTCTCCATGTCAGCCTTGTGGCAGGATCTGGACCTTGACGCCGGCGGCGCCCGAGGCCTGGGCGGCGAAGGCGCTTTCGAAATCATCGATGGTGAACTGGGTCATCGGCATGAGGTCCAGGCCCAGGCGGGGCAACAGATGGACGGCCCGTTCGTGGGTGTAGGGGTTGATGACGGAGCCGATGATCGAGATTTCGCGGACGAAGATATCGAACTGGGGGATGCGGGCGACGGCACCCATGGGGGCGACGCCGAAGACGAGGATTTTGGCGCCGCGGGCGGCGACTTCGACGGCGAACTCAAGGGTGGCCGGGGTGCCGGCGGCTTCGATGATGGAGTCGAAGCCGGCGCCGTTGGTGATGTCGGCGAGTTGTTCGCGGAAGGTTGGGGATTTGGGGTCGAGGGCGAAATCGGCGCCAAAGGAGAGGGCGGTGGCGCGGCGGGTGGCGTCGGGCTCACTGACGACAATGGGGGCGGCGCCAGCGAGGCGAGCCAGGCGGGTGAGGATGAGCCCGGCGGGACCGGCGCCGATGACCAGTAGCGGGTGGCCGGATTTGGGGGCGAGGCGGTCCATGCCGTGGACGCAGCAGGCGGTGGGTTCGACAAGGCAGCCGAGGCGGGCATCGAAGCCGGGCGGGAGTTTGTAAACGGTGCGTGCCGGGACGACGAGGGCTTCGGCAAGGCCGCCGTTCAAGTGGACGCCGAAGGCCTGTTTGCGGAGGCAGAGGTGTTCCTGGCCGCTGCGGCAGTAGCGGCAGCCGGTGCAGTAGACGTGGGGTTCGACGGTGACGATGTCGCCTTCGCGGACTCCGTGGACACCGTGGCCGAGCGCTTCGACAATGCCGGCGATTTCGTGGCCGAGGACGATGCCGTGCGTGGCGGGGAACTCGCCGCGGAGGATATGGGTATCGGTACCGCAGATGCCGACGACCTGCGGGCGGAGGCGGACTTCACCGGCAGCGGGGGAGGGAAGGGGCAGGTCCTCCAGATGAAGCTCCCCGGGCGAGTGGAAGACGACGCCTTTCATGCGCGGGACTCGGGGACGGTGACGTGGAATTGCATAGGGAACTTGGAGAGAATAGCCATCATAATGCAAGCCGGGCTTTCGGTAGTATGTGTCGGCGTGGCGACCCACGATGTGATTGCGGTGGCGAGCGATCCGCTGTTGCCGGATGGGCGGATTGTGGCCGAGGCGATTGTGGACGCCGGCGGGGGAAACGCGGCGACGGCGGCGGTGGCGCTGGCGCGGCTGGGTGTGGCGGTGGAGTTTGTGGGCCGCATTGGGGACGACGCGGTGGGCGCGACGATCCGGAAACGGTTGGGCGAGGAAGGGGTAGGGATTGCGGGGCTACGGGAGGTGGTTGGGGGGCAATCGCCGGCGAGCGTGATTGTGGTGAATCCGGCAACGGCGCAGCGGTCGATTGTGACGTTGCCGGCGGCCGGGCTGGCGTTGGAGTTGGGGCCGGCGGAGTTGGAGGCGTGCCGGCGGGCGGCGTGGATTCACGTCGATTACGCGGGGCACCGGGCGATTGGGCAGATCCGGCGGGCGGGGATTCGGACGCCGGTGTCGCTCGACGCCGGCAACGCGGTGGCGGACCTGGACCTGCGGGAGATTGCGCTGTACGCGCCGACGCGGAGTGAGCTGTGCCGTGTGATGGGGACCGGGGATGTACGGGAGGCGATTGAGTTGGCGATCGCGGCGGGGCCGCGGATGGTGGCGGTGACGATGGGGGAAGAGGGTAGCGTGGCGGGGGTGCGGACGGCCGAGGGCGGCGTGGCGTTTCTGCAGGCGCCGGCGTTTCCGGTGGCGCGAATGGGGAGCACACTGGGGGCGGGCGATGTGTTTCATGGTGCGCTGGTGGCTGGGTTGGCATTGGGGCGCGGGGAGGGGGAGGCGCTGTTGTGGGCGAACGCGGCGGCGGCACTGGCGTGCCGGGGAGTGGATGGGCGGTCGGCGATTCCGGTGTTGGCGGAGTTAGAGGCGTTTCTGTCTGGCGGTGGCGGGCGGAAGTTATCCGACAGTCATAACTGCGACCTGCGATAGTTCGGTTATGTTTTTGGTACTATTTTTTTTCTTCCTGCCGAGGAGTATTGTTGGAGTAACCGGAGAACCTAGTGGTCCTGCGTCCGGGAAGTGTCGCTTTGCTCGTTGTTCTCGCTGGCGCGTTGGGCGCCGACGAGACAGGTGGTGTTGTTTCTCAGCCGCTGCGAAGTGCGGTGGCGGTCCACAGTTTGACGGTGGCCGAAGCGAGGCGGGGGCTGGCGGTGGAGCTGGACTCCGTGGTGGTGTTAGTGCCACTGGCCGAAGATGAGGCCTATTTCACGGCGGATGCATCGGGCGGAATCTTTGTGCAAGCGCCGCCAGGGAAGTTTGTGCCGGCGCGAGCGGGGGACCGGCTGCGAGTGCGCGGGAAGAGCGGTCCGGGGGATTTTGCGCCGGTGGTGACGGCGAGCGTGGTGGAGCGCATTGGCACCGGAGCACTGCCAAAGCCACGGCAGGTGACGTTGGAACATCTGTCGACGGGGAAGGAAGACGGCCAGTGGGTGGAGGTTGAGGGGACCGTGCGCGCAGCGACGCAACGGAGTTCCCGCGTGACGCTTCATTTGGCGAGCGGCTGGTCGCGGATGGAGGTGGAGTTGCCCGACGAGGATGTGACCCGGGCGCGGCAGTTTTTGGGAGCGCGAGTGCGGGTGAAAGGGGCGGCGGGGCCGGTGTTCAACCAGCGGCGGCAGGTGATCGGGGTGAATCTGTATTCGCCGGGCTTGGGGGTGCTCGAGAAGGTGTCGGCGAAGGATCCCTTTTTGTTGCCGGTGCGGCCGCTGAACCGGCTGCGGGAGTATGCGCCGGAGAGTACGTTCGATGACCCGGTGCACACGCAGGGTGTGGTGACGGCAATCTGGCCGGGGAAGGCGGTATTCCTTACCGATGGGACGCAGAGCGTAGGATTGCCGACGGGAGAGGATACTTCCCTGCGAGTGGGTGACCGGGTGGAGGTCGTGGGATTTCCGTCGCTGGGGGATGCAATCCACAGTATGCAGGACGCGATCTTTCGGCTACTGGGGCGGGCTTCGGCGCCGTCCCCGAAGGCGGTGACGGTGGGGCAGGCGTTGACAGGGGATCACGAGGCGGAGTTGGTGCAGTTGGAAGGGCGGTTGGTGACGCGGCAATGGGCTCCGGGACACTATACGCTGCTGCTGGATGCTTCGCCGGACGGGAGCGGGAGTTCCAGGGCGCTGGTGTTTTCGGCAATCCTGCCGACGGCGAACCCGATTGCCGCCGTGGAGGAGTTGGATGACAATACGCGGGTGCGGCTGACGGGGATCTGCATCTCTCAGGATGTCGAGCCGGTGCGGCACTTCCGGATGCCGCGAGGGTTTCAACTGCTGTTGCGGGATGCCGCCGACGTGACCGTCGTGGAGCGGCCGTCCTGGTGGACCTTGGGGCATGCGGCGTGGGTTCTGGGCGTGGTGGCGGTTCTGGCCGGCGTGGCGATTGTGTGGGTGGTTTCGCTGCGACGGCGGGTGCGATGGCAGACGGCGCAGATTCAGAATCAGTTGGACGAGGCGGCGGCATTGCGGGAATCCGCTGAGCAGGCCAACCGAGCCAAGAGCGAGTTTCTGGCCAACATGAGTCACGAGATACGGACGCCGATGAACGGGATCATCGGTTTGACGACCTTGTTGCTGGGGGCCAAGACCAGCAGCGAAAGCCGGGAGGACCTGGAGGGGATCAAGTTTACGGCGTATTCGCTGCTGCATTTGTTGAACGATATTCTGGATTTCTCGAAGATCGAGGCGGGGAAGCTAGACCTGGCGCCGGTGGAGTTTTCCATTGCCGAGACCGTGGGCGGGGTGGTACGAAGTTCGCGGATTACGGCGGAGGTGAAGGGGTTGGCGCTGCGGATGCGGGTGGCGGAGGGAGTGCCGCCGTACGTGTTCGGCGACGACATGCGGCTACGGCAGGTGTTGATCAACCTGTTGAACAATTCGATCAAGTTCACCGAGGCGGGGGAGATTGTGTTGGCGGTACGGTCCGGAAAAGCGGGGGAGATTCACTTTGCGGTGGCCGACACGGGGATGGGGGTTCCTGCGGACCGGCAAGAGAAGGTATTTGAAGTTTTCCAGCAGGCCGATGGTTCGACGGCGCGGCGGTTTGGGGGCTCGGGGCTGGGATTGAGCATCTGCCGGCGGCTGGTGGAATTGATGGGGGGGCGAATCTGGCTGGAGAGTCCGGACCCTGCGACGGGGGTGGGGTCGGTATTCCATTTTACGGTGCAGATGCCGGCGGTGCGTGGACCCAATGCGGTGCCGAAGACGCCGGTGGCGGCCGGGGCAGTGGCACCGTTGCGCATCCTGTTGGCGGAAGACAACCGGCTGAATCAGGTGGTGGCGGTGCGGCTATTGGAGAAGGCCGGGCATACGGTGACAGTGGCCGGAGATGGGGCCGAGGCGCTGGCAAAGCTGGGCGCGGACGCCTTTGATTGTGTGCTGATGGATGTGCAGATGCCGGGGATGGATGGGATGGAGGCGGCGCGGCGGATACGGGCGGCGGGGAACGGGATTCCGATTGTGGCGCTGACGGCGAATGCGATGCGTGGCGACCGGGATGAGTGCCTGGCGGCGGGGATGAATGGGTATATTGTGAAGCCGTTTGAGATGAGCGCGGTGGAAGAGGCGTTGCGGGAGTGCGTAGGGGACGGCGCGAAGTAGGGGTTACTGACCGTCTTTGATGGCAAGCAGGAGCGGGGCGGTGGGAGGGGTCTCGCCGATGACGACAGAGATAGGGGACTGCAAGGAGGCGGGGATTTCGCCGGGGATTTTGACGTTGAGCTGCAGCAGACCGATGGTGCCGGGGGCGAGGCCGGCGAAGAGGATCTCGGCGGGCTGGCCGGCGATGGTGACCGCGACGGGGGCGATGGGGGCGGCAAACGGTGGGGCCATGGGACTGAGAGAACCTGTTTCGACGGGAGGGGTGGTGAGGCCTTGGCCGGTGAGGAAGAGTTGGATGACATCCCCCTTTGCCGCGGGGGTCTCGGGGGTGTTGTAGCTGGAGTCCTGATTGAGGGCGACGACGCGGACGCCATCGGCGGAGAAGAGGCCGGGGGCTGCGGTGGTTACCGGAGTTTCGACGGGATCGGAGACGGCGTAGCCGGCCGATTCGACGGTGATTTTGACCGATTTACGGGTGGCGACTTCGATGGGGACTTCGACGTTGATCTGGTTGGCGGAGGCGTACAGGATGGCGCCGGGGGTGTTATCAAAGAGCACGCGCGTGCCGCCGAGGGAGGTGGCGAAGCGGCCGGAATCCGGGTTGGGGCGGGCTGCGATGCCGTTGCGGGGGCCGAGGCGTTCGCCGGCGATGGTGAGGAGTTCACCGGGGGCAATAGGGCCGGGGAGGAGGCTGGCGGCATTGACGATGCCGCGGGGGGCGATGAGGGAAGACTGGCGGTCGATGGAGAAGAGAACGGGGAGCTGGACGGCGGGATTGGTGGCACCGGGGGCAAGCAAATTGATGCGGCCGGAGTAGACGCCGGGGGCGAGATCGGCCGGGGACGGGGTGACGACGAATTCGCCGTCGCCTTTGCCGGCGGCGGGAGAGACGGAAAGCCACGGGCCGCCGTTGAGTGTGGTGGCCGAGACGGTCCAATTGGGCGTAGTTTCGCCCTCCATGCGGACGGTGATGCGCTGCGGGGTGACCGAGGAGGGGGTGGCTTCGCGGCCGGTGAAGGTGAGGTTCAACGGGGTGAGGCGAACGGCGGAGGGGATGGGGTCGCGGACGAGGAGGGTGACGTTTACGGTGGCCGAATTGTTGGCGGGCAGGGCGGCGGTGATGGTGATTTTGGCGTTGTAGGTGCCGTTTTTCATGGAGGCGGTGTTGCCGAAGACGCGGAAAGAGCCTTCGCCGGTGCCTTGGAGGGTGGAAAGGGAGAGCCAATCGCCCCCGGAGGTGGTTTGAAACTCGGCGCGCCACGGGGCGGAGATGCCGGAGAAGGAGACGGGGATGGGTAGACTTTGGACGCCGGGGGTGCCGTTGGCGACTTCGAGGAAGACCTGATTGAGGAAGACGTAGAGCCCGGGGCCGGGGGCTGGCGGCAAGTTGAGGGGGAGGCCGGGATCGCACTCGGAGAGTTGCGGGAAGTTGGGGCAGTGCGCCCAGGCGGAGGCGGCCAGGAGAAGCGATAGCAGTAGCTGCGGGCAGCGGCTCAACTTGTTACGGGGTCCTTGGAACAGTGTAACGCCACTGTCTTATAGGAGGGTAAAGTCGATCCACTGGGATAGGGTAATGGGTTTGCCGGTGGTGGTGACAGCCTGGACTTCGAGGAGGTATTCCCCAGGGAGGGTATTTTCGCCGAGGGTGAGGATGCCGCCGGCGGGGAGGCGGCGGATGTCGAGGCCGGGGCGGTGGACGACGGGAATGGGCTTGCCCTGCCAGACGACCTGATCGCCGCGGATGAGGCGGGGGAGGAGGTGGACGGCGGGTTGGTTATTGGTGATGGGGGCGTTGAAGACGGTGAGGCCGTAGGAGAAGACGCGGCCGCGGGGGAAGGAGCGGATGGCTGGGGAGAGATCGTCGGGGTTGGGTTCGGATTGGCGGAGGTCGCCCGCTGCCATGGTGAGGCTGGAGAGGGCGAAGGTGTTGCGGGCGAGGTTGGGAACTTCCAGGAAGCGGGAGGCCGAACCGGTGTTGCCGGAGCCTGTATCGACGACGGCGACGCGGAGCTGGTAGGGGCCGGGCTTTTTGATTTCGAGTTCAATGGACTGGACGAAGCCGCCCTGGGCGAGGCGAGCTGCGGCCTGTTCGGGGACGCGGATGTTGTAGGTTTTCTGGGTGGAGTAGCGGGTGTCGCCTTCGGCGGTGACGATGCTGTTGAGGGTGGCGGAGCGGAAGCCCTGGGAGTCGGGCGGGGAGAGGGGGAGGCCGGCGGCGCTGATGTGGACGAGCGCGCGGATGACCGGTTGGCTGCGGTCGTTGAGCATAAAGCTTGGGGTGAAGCGGAGGGAGAGGCCGGAGGCGGCGAAGGGGGAGTTGAGGGCGGCGAGGAGGCGCTGGTTGGGGGAGACGGGCGGGGGTGGGGGAGCTGCTTCGCCGAGGAAGCCTTTGCGGTGGCGGACGGTGAGGCCGGGGCGCTTTACGCGGACCTGGAGGCGGTGGTATTTGCCTTCGCGTTGGAGGCGCTGGGCGGCGTCCTCACCGGGTTGGAAGCCGAGGAGATAATAGCCGGACTGATCGGCCAGGACATGGGAGAGCGAGTCGTTCATGTCGTTGGAGTTGAGTTGGGCCAGGCCTCCGGTTTCGGCGGCGAGGAAGCGGAGCGTGGACTGGGTGCCGCGGAGGGTTTCCAGCCGCTCGTAGACCTGGTCGCGGATCTCGCCTTGTTCGAGGTTGGAGACATCGTCCTTGGCCTGGAGGCCGGGGTAGACTACTCCGCGCGGGTCGACGGCGTAGATGACGACGGAGGCGCGGTTGGCCGAGTCGGAAACGCGCCGGACCTCGTTGACGTCGACAGGGGGCTCCTCGCGGACCATGTCGCGATTCATGCGCATGCCTTCGGAAAACAGGACGACAGATTTGCGGCCGGGCATGTGGCGCATGCCTTCGGCGATGTGGCGAACGGCGCCAAGGGTGCCGACGGCGAAGCGGCGGCGGCTCATGGCCTGGACCAGAGGATCGTCCCCTTCGCCGCCGCCGATGGATTTGATGGAATCGGCGGGGCCGCCGCCGGTGAGGGTGGCGCGGAGGCGGTCGACGGCGGCGCGCATCTGTTTGGTATCGGTGGTGAACTGGCCGAAGGCGTTGGTGACGCCGGAGGTGGTTTGGATGGCGACGAGGTCACCCGGGGCGATCTGTTTGGCGATGAATTTGTGGAGGGCCTCGCGGGTGTAGTGGAGGCTTTGGACGGACATCTTCAGGTCGTCGACGACGATGGCGATGGTGCGGTGGACGTCCTGGCGCTGGAGGGTGGGGACGGCGGGGGCCGTGCGGGTTGTTGGCGTGTTCGTTGGTTGGTTGGGCTGGGTGGGGGTGATCTGGACGAAGGAGAAGGAGCGGATGTCGCGGGGCTTGCCGTCTTCGAGGATTTCGAAGTCGTCGCGGGTGAGGTCGGTGACCGGGCGGCCATCTCGGGTGGTGACGACAGCGTCCACTTGGACGAGCGTCGTGGTGACGGAGATTTGGGAGTGGAGGGCTGCGGCGAGGAGGAGGAGCAGGCGGGGCCGCATGCCCCCTAGGCTATCGCGGTTTGAGGGTAGCGAGGCCGCCATCGACGCCGAGGACCTGGCCGGTGACCCAGCTGTTTTCGGGGTTGAGGAACCAGGCGATGGCGGAGGCGACGTCTTCCGGGCGGCCAATGCGGCCGAGGGCGTGCATGGCGGTGGAGGCTTGGAGGGCGGCGGGGTTGGAGGTGATGCGGGCGGCGAGCGGAGTATCGACGAGTCCGGGGGCGACGCAGTTGACGCGGATGTTGCGAGGGGCGTAGGTGGCGGCGGCGGAGAGGGTGAGGCCGATGACCCCGGCCTTGGCGGCGGCGATGGCTTCGTGGTTGGCGAAACCGGCGCGGGCGGCGGCGGTCGAGCACAGGACGATGGAGCCGCCGGTGGCCATCATGGCTTTGGCGCCGATGCGGACGGTGTGGAAGGCGGTGGTGAGGTTGGTTTCAATGGTGTGGTTCCACTCGTCATCTGTGGTGAGGTGGGCGGGTTTGAGGAGGATGGAGCCGGCGCAGTTGACGATGCCGGTGATGGGGGTGTTGAGCTGGTCCAGGGTGATGGCAGGAGCGGCGAGTTCGGCGCTGAGCGCGGCGAGTTTTTCGGGCGTGCGGGAGATGAGAACCAGGTTCGCGTTTTGCGCTTTCAGACGGCGGGCGAGGGCGGATCCGATGGCGCCGGAAGCGCCGATGATGGCGATGGTGGAGTTGTGGAAAGGCATGGGTGTTACCAGATCTCTTTTTCCGCTTCGCGCTGAATGCCGTTGAGCATGCCGCGGAAGACGACGTGATGGAGCGGGACGACCGAGTACCAATACGCCAGGCCGAGCAGCCCGCGGGGTTGGAAAAGGGCCGTTTGGCGGAGGGTGCAGTGGGTGTCGTCGATGGGGGTGATTTCGAATTCCAACTGCGCTTCGCCGGGGAGTTTCATTTCGGCGCGCAACGCCAAGCGGCGGTCGCGGGTGATGCCGGTGACGCGCCAGAAGTCGAGCGCTTCGCCATAGCCGACACGTTCGGGATCGCGACGGCCGCGGCGGAGGCCGGGGCCGCCAACGAGACGGTCGAGCCAGCCGCGGACTTTCCAAAGCCAGTCGGCCGCGTACCAGCCGTGCCCGCCGCCGACGCGACAGACGGCGCGGAAGGCCGCCGCAGCGGGGGCGTTGACGGTAATGGTGCGGGAGTCGCGGAAGACGGTGCCGCCGGCCCAATCGGGATCCCCGGGGATGGGGCCGGCCATGGCCCAGTTGGTGACGACGCCGTGTTGGGCGATCTTGACCAGGGCGGCGGCGATGGCCTGCTGGACGTTCAGCAGGTTCTGCGGGATGAGCGGGCGGATGGCGTTTTCGCGGCAGACGACGGGGTTTTTGAGCCCTTCGGCGAGGGGTTTGCCGATGTCGTTGGAGAGCGGCGTGACGAGGTGGATCCAGTAAGAACTGAGCTTGGGCGTGAAGAAGGGGAGCGGGATGATGACACGGGGCCGTAGCTTGAGTTCGGCGGCCATGATGGTCATGATCTGGCGGTAAGTCAGGACTTCGGGGCCGCCGATGTCGTAGGTTTGGCCGGTGGTGGCAGGGTTGGCCAGGCACCCGGCAAGGTAGCCGACGACGTTGCGGACGGCAATCGGCTGGCACTTGGTGGAGACCCATTTGGGTGTGACCATGATGGGGAGCCGCTCGACCAGGTAGCGGAGAATTTCGAACGACGCCGAACCGGAGCCGATGATCATCGCGGCGCGCAGGACGGTGACGGGGATGCCGGTGGAGGCCAGCGCCGATTCCACTTCGCGGCGGGAGGCGAGGTGCTCGGAGAGGTTGGGGCCGGTTTCCCCGAGGCCGCCGAGGTAGATGATGCGCTGGACGCCGGCAGTTTTGGCGGCTTGGGCGAATTGAAGTGCGAGCGAGCGGTCCTCGTCGGCGTACCGGCCGGCAGCGGAGGTCATGGAGTGGACGAGGTAGAAGGCGGTGTGGCAGTTTTCGAGCGCGGCGGGGTTGTTCAGGGGGGATTCGACGATCTCGACGTTGGGGTTGTCGGACCAATCGCGGCCGGCGAGTTTGGCGGCCGAGCGGACGAGGCAGCGGACGATGTAGCCATCGGCGAGGAGTTGGGGGGCGAGGCGGCCACCGATGTAGCCGGTGACTCCGGCGATGGCAATGCGGCGTTCGGCGGAGGGGGTTGGCACTGGGTCTCTGTTCCTAATGATGCGCGCGGTGGGCTGGCGGGTGTGAAGAATCATCGGGTCCGGGATTCCGCAGGCATCTTCCGCCGCAATCCGGTACCCTAGTAGGTACATCACGATGGGTAGCATTCTGCAATCACTTCCTACCGGCAAGAACGTCGGTATTGCGTTTTCCGGCGGCCTGGACACGAGCGCGGCCATTTACTGGATGCGGCAAAAGGGCGCCATTCCGTACTGCTATACGGCGAACCTGGGGCAGCCCGACGAAGCCGACTACGACGAGATTCCGCGCAAGGCGCTGGGCTATGGCGCCGAGGTGGCGCGGCTGATCGACTGCCGTTCGCAACTGGTTCGCGAAGGCATCGCGGCGTTGCAATGCGGCGCGTTCCACATCACGACGGCTGGTGTGGCGTACTTCAATACGACGCCTATCGGGCGCGCGGTGACGGGCACCATGCTGGTGAGCGCGATGAAGGAAGACGGCGTCAACATCTGGGGTGACGGGTCGACCTATAAGGGCAACGACATCGAGCGCTTCTACCGCTACGGGTTGATGGTGAATCCGTCGCTTGAGATCTACAAGCCGTGGCTCGACCAGGATTTCATCAACGAACTGGGCGGGCGCAAGGAGATGTCGGAGCTTTTGGAAAAGGCTGGCCTGGGCTATAAAATGTCCAAGGAAAAGGCCTATTCCACCGATTCCAACATCTGGGGCGCGACGCACGAAGCCAAGGATCTGGAGTTCCTGAAGAACGGGATCAAGATCGTGGAACCCATCATGGGTGTGCCGTTCTGGAAGAGCGATTGTGTGGTGGAGCCGGAGACGGTGTCGGTGACCTTCGACGAAGGCCGGCCGGTGGCGATCAACGGCAAGTCGTTCGCCGACGATGTGGAGATGGTGCTGGAGGCGAACGCCATCGGCGGGCGTCACGGGCTGGGCATGAGCGACCAGATCGAAAACCGCATCATCGAAGCCAAGTCGCGCGGGATCTACGAAGCGCCGGCGATGGCGCTGTTCTATATCTGCTACGAGCGCCTGCTGTCGGGCATTCACAACGAAGGCACGCTTGAGCAGTATCACAACATGGGGCGCCGGCTGGGCCGGCTGTTGTACGAAGGCCGCTGGTTCGACCCTCAGTCGATGATGCTGCGCGAGACTCTGCAGCGCTGGGTGGCGAAGGCCGCGACGGGCACTGTGACGTTGGAACTGCGCCGCGGGAATGATTACTCGATTCTGGATACCGAGTCGCCGAACCTGACCTACGCGCCGGAGCGGTTGACGATGGAATCGGGCAAGGGCGAGTTCACGCCGCAGGATCGCATCGGGCAGTTGACGATGCGGAACCTGGACATTACCGACAGCCGGAAAAAGCTGTTCGTGTATGCCGAGGCGGGCCTGCTGTCGCCCGCGTCGTTCGAGGGCATGCGGTTGCTGGACGAGCCGAAGTCGGAAGAGTAGTTTTCTAACTTAAATGCCGGCGAACCAGGAGTAACTGCCTTCGCCGGCAACTCCCTTGAGTGAGTCCGTTAGGGTGATTTTGTTGAGGAATTTGAGGCTTTTGTAGCCGAGTTGGCGGGGGACGCGGAGGCGGAGCGGGCCGCCGTGGCCGATGGGCAGCGGGGCGTTGTTCATGGTGTGGGTGACGATGGTTTGGGGGTGCAGCGCATCGTTCATGTCGATGGCGTCCACCCATTCGTCCATGGCGGAATAGACCACGTAGCGGGCGGCGGGTTTGGTGCCCGCGAGTTGGAGGAGGTGCGAGAGCGGCACGCCAGCCCATTGGGCGATGTAGGACCATCCCTCCTCGCAGATGAGCTGCGTGATCTGGGAACTGGTGGGCTGGGTTTTGAGTTGGTCGATGGTCAGGGTTTGGGGCGTGGTGACGAGGCCGTCGATCTGGAGTTTCCAGTCCGCGAAGCCGTTGGCTTTGAGTTGCTGGAAGGTTTGCCCTTTGGGGTAGTTGTCCTTGGGATGGTTGATGGCGGAGATTTGGGAGGGCGGGAATTCACGGGCTCGGGCGTTGCCGACCAGGAGCTTCTGGGCGGCATAGGTGAGGGTATGGCCGCAGCCGTAGAGTCCGGCGGCGTCGGGCGGGATGAGGTCGCTGGCTTTCGCCGCGGCGAGCGCGGCGGCCCCGGCGCCCAGGCCCAGGAGGAGATTGCGGCGGTTGGGGTTGGCCATGGGGAAAGGATAGCAGGGAAGACTAAGGGGTGAACTCCGCCACGGCGTTGCGGAAGCCTTTGGCGAGCAGGCCGCGGTCGGACTCAATGGCGATGACGGAGTAGCCGAGTTGCTTGTATTTGGCGGCTTGCTGCTGGGTGCGCGCGAGGATGCCGGCGGCTTTGCCATTCGCGCGGGCGGCTGCGGCGATGGTTTCCAGGGCTTGCTGAAAGGCGGGGCTCGCGTCTTCTACGTTCATGCTGATGGATAGATCGGTAGGGCCGACGAAGAGGACGTCGGCGCCATCGATGGCGGCGATTCGGTCGACGTTCCCGACGGCGGTTTGGGATTCGATCTGCAGCATGGTGACCAGGGTCTGGTTCGCTGTTTCCAGGTAGTGCTGGTATCCGAAACCGTAGCGGCTGGCGCGTGTGGAGGAGGCGGCGCCACGGTCGCCGAGCGGGGGGATGCGGACGGCGCGGACTACCTGTTGGGCCTGGTCGGCGGTATCGATGGATGGGACCATAATGCCGGCGGGGCCGAAGTCCAGGGCGCGTTTGATTTCGGCCGGGTTGACGCCGGAGACGCGGACGATGGCGGCAGTGTTGCCGCACTGGGCGGCCATGATCTGGAAGGCGAGCGCGTTTTCATCGCCGGAGCCGTGTTCGCGATCGAGCAGGACCCAGTGGAAACCGGCGAGCCCGGCGATTTCGGGCGTGAAGGGGGAGCCGAGGTTGAGCCAGGTGCCGAGCTGAGTGTCGCCGGCGAGGAGGGATTGGCGGGTGAAAGCCATGGGTTGATATTACAACTTGCGTCTGTGACATGCCAGTTGATAGGATGCGCGCATGGCGGCCCCGAGTGAGAATCTGACGGAAGTGGCCTACCGGCACGTGCTGGAGCGGATCCTGGGCGGGGCTTTGGCGCTGGGAGCGGAGATCTCGCGGCGCGAGGTGGCGCGGGAGTTGGGGATGAGCGTGTTGCCGGTTTCGGAGGCGCTGCAGCGGTTGGAGCAGGAGTGGCTGGTGGAGAGCGACCGGCGGGTGGGGACGCGTGTTCGCGTGCCGACGCCGCAGGATATTCGCGGGTACTGTACGGTGCGGGAAGCGTTGGAGACGGAGGCGGCACGCCTGTTCAACGAGCGGGCCCGTGGGGCGGAGCGGGAACGGTTGAAGATGCTTGCGGGGAAGCTGGACAAGCTATACGAAAAGAGCGCGGAGCATCCGGAGCGGCTGTACAAGCTGCGCCTGGAGCACAAAGAGTTTCATTTGCTGATCGCGAAAGGGGCGGCGTGCCCGTACCTGGAGCACCAGATTGAGAAAAATCAGAACCTGGTATTCAGCTCGTTCTATGACCGGCTGTTTGGGGATCGCCGGTTGCCGTACCAGTGGCATGGCATGTTGGCGGCGGCGGTGTGCGACGGGGACAAGGAGGCGGCCGACCGGGCGACGCGACGGCATGTGCGGCACCATTTGGAGGAAATTATGTACCGGTTGGAGCCGTTCTTCAGTTTGGATGCCGGGCAGATTGCGGCTTCGATTGGGAAGGGGCGATGACATGATACGGCTGGTTTGTAGCATGTTGTTGGTGGCCGGGTTGGTTTGCGGACAGGCGTTGGAGCTGACGCCGGAGCAGACGCGGGCGTTTGAGATTGCAGTGATGGAGAAGATTGCCGATCTGGCGCTCATTCCACCGCGGCTGAACACGTCGCCGTTGCCGCAGTACGACTACGATCAGCTGGATTATGGGATGACGATCGGAATCACGCGGACGCCGAAGGGGCGCCTGTGGGCGGCCTGGGTGGCGGGCGAGGACGGGCCGAAAGCGTTTTTCGTCTTGGCTTCGAGCGATGACGATGGCGTGACGTGGTCGAAGCCCCGGTTGGTGATCGACGGACAATCGAAGAACCTGCCCATGTACCGGAGCGTGCTGGTGGGGAATTTGTGGACGGATCCGAATGGGAAGCTATGGCTGTTTTTCAACCAGTCCATGATGCAGTTTGATGGGAGGAGCGGGGTGTGGGCGGCGGTGTGTGAAAATCCCGATGACCCGGAACCGCGCTGGAGCGGGTCACGGCGCATCTGGCATGGGTTCACGTTGAATAAGCCGACGGTGCTTTCATCGGGCGAGTGGCTGTTGCCGGTGTCCTTGAACCCGAAGGGTTTGGGCCCGTTTGAGGGGGCGTTCCGGGAGTTGGATCCGGTGCGTGGGGCGAACTGGTTTGTCTCCCGGGATCAGGGTGCGACGTGGTCGCGGCACGGGCATGTCCTGTTTCCGAATGCCACCTGGGATGAGCACATGGCGGTGGAGCGGAAGGACGGCAGCCTGTGGATGCTGGCGCGGACGACGAAGGGGCTGATGCAGAGCACGTCGACCGACAGGGGGAAGACGTGGACCACGCCCGCGGAGACGGCGATCGTGCATCCGGTGGCAAGGTTCCACTTGCGACGGCTGGCTTCGGGCCGGTTGCTGCTGGTGAAGCACGGGGAGACGATCGGCACCCACGAGGGGCGGAGCAAGCTGACGGCGTGGCTATCGGACGACGACGGGGCGACTTGGGCCGGCGGGCTGATGCTGGACGAGCGGACGGGCATCTCTTACCCCGATGGGTTCCAGGCGCCGGATGGCTCCATCTACATCTCCTACGACCGGAACCGGGCGGTGGACGGGGAGATACTGTTTGCCAAATTTACAGAGGAGGATGTGCTGGCGCGGGCCCTGGTTGCCCCGCGATCACGGTTGAAGAACCTGATCAGCCGGCCGTTGAAAAAACGTCCATGATGACACGACGGGAAGCACTGTATCTGGCCGGCGCGATGGGCGCCGCGGCGCGGGAACGCGATTGGGAAAAAGAGGCGGCGCGGGACGCGAAGCTGGATCGTACCTCGATTGCCTACGACGGGAAGAAGCCGAACAGCATGGTGTGCGACACGACACTACGCCAGCTGGCCGATGGGTCGTGGGTGCTGTTCCTGCTGGCCGGCGGGGACACGGAACCTTCGCCGGAGAACTACACGGGGCTGGTGCGGAGCCGGGACCAGGGGCGGACGTGGACGCCGTTGGAGACGGTGAACGTTGGCTTCCCACGGAGCGGGAAGACGATCGGCCAGGGGCCAACGGAGTTGATCGTGCAGGGACGGCGGGCGACGTTGTATTTCTCCACGCACTCGCACCATTGGCGGAACGATTGGCGGTCATGGGTGATGGTCAGCGACGACCTTTGCAAGACGTGGAGCAAGCCGGAGCCGGTGCCGGGGCGGCTGCAGAACCGCACGTTCATCCGGAACCACATCGTGACGCGGGACGGGCGGATTCTGATGCCATTCCAGCACTACATCGGGCCGGTGGCCGAGGCGGGGAAGGCGCCGTTGGAGCGGGCGCTGACGAATCCGCGGAACGGGGTGCTGATGAGCGCCGACGGCGGAAAGAGCTGGACGGAGCATGGGGACATCCGGATCACCACCGACGACACCTATTTCGGTTGGGCGGAGAACAATCTGGTGGAGCTTGCAGATGGGCGGATTGCGATGATCATTCGCGCCGACAAGCTGGGCGGGGTGCTGTACTACGCCGAATCGAAGGATGGCGGCCGGACGTGGCCGGAGTTCGCGGTGAAGTCGGCGATTCCGAATCCGGGGTCGAAGGCGACGCTATATGGTTTGGGCGGGGACGCGGTGGCGATCTTGCACAATCCGAATCCGGCGCATCGGAGCCCGATGGCGTTGTGGATCAGCGTGGACGGGATGAAGACGTGGCCATACCGGCGGGTGCTGCAGGCCGAATCGGTGGACGGGCCGAAGGCTCGGATGAACTATCCGGACGGGTTTGTGAGCAAGGACAAACGCTGGCTGCACTTTGCGTTTGACGACAACCGGCACCGGGCGGTGCACTATAGCGCGCGGTTGCCGAAGCTATGATTCTGATCATCGATCTTGGGACGCAGAGCTTTCGGGCGACCGTGCTGGACCGGGCGGGGCGGCGCGTGTGGGAGTTCTCGCGGCCGGTGGAGACCCATCGGGACGGGGTGATTGCCGAGCAGGATCCTCGGGTGTGGCGGGCGGCGCTAGCAGAGGCGCTCGCGGGCGTGGACCGGGAGGCGATTCGGGTGGTGGCGGCGACGGCGACGCTCTCCGGGCTGGTTTGTGTGGGGACCGACGACGAGCCGATGCGGCCGGCGATCCTGTATGGCGACCGGCGGGCGGCGGGGCAGTTGGCGGGGATTGCCGCCAGTGCCGAGTACCAGGCGAGCCCGTTTCGGGCCTATTCCGGGGACTTTCTGCCCCAGTTGCTGTATGTGCGGGAGGCCGAGCCGGAGAATTTTGCGGGGGCGAAATATCTGCTGGATGCGACCGGGTATCTGAACTATCTGCTGACGGGCGAGGCGACGCTGGACCGGTATACGACCTTTACGTGTTACGGCGACCCGACGGCGCGGTTTCCCAAAGTGGGGCGGATTGTGGAACCGGAGGAGACGATCGGGCGCGCGTTGGGTTTTCCGGACGCCCGAGTGGTGAGCGTGAGTTACGACAGCGCGGCGGCCTATCTGGGGACGCGGTTCGCGGAGGCGGGGGAGGCCCTCGATATTTCGGGGACGGTGACATCGTTCGGGGTGTTGTGGGACCGGGAGATTGTGGACCCGGCGCGGCGGGTGTTTTCGATTCCGTACGGGGAGAAGTGGCTGGTGCGGGGATCGACGGCAATGTCGGGCGGGGTGTTGGAATGGGCGCGGGCGCAGTTGCTGGGGTGTACGTTCGAGGAGTTTGACGCGATGGTGTTGGCGACGCCAGCGGGGGCGAATGGCGTGACGTTTCTGCCGTTCCTGGCCGGGGCGCGGGCGCCGATCTGGGAGCCGGGGGCGACGGGGACGTTTCACGGGTTGACGGCGCAGACGACGCGAGCGGATCTGGCACGGGCGGTGTATGAGGGGCTGTGCTTTTCTTTGCGGCACATTGTGGTGGTGATGGAGGAGTTGGGGGTGCGGGTCGGGGAGATCCAGCTGGGGGGCGGGCTGTCGCGGAACGGGCTGTTGAACCGGATGAAGGCGGAGGTTTTGGGAACGCCGGTGCGGGCGCAGTTGGACACGGAGGTGACGACGCTGGGGGCGGCCACGGTGGCGGCGAGGGCGTTGGGTTGGTTGGGGAGCGAGGAATCGTATTGCGCGGTGGGGGAAGTGTATATGCCCCAGATGGCCTATAGGGAGGCTTTTGCGCGCTATTTGGCGGTATTGGAACGGGTGCTCCCGTAAGTTTGGTCCCTGTTTCCGAGCGATGACGCCTCTGGGGCCATGTTGATTTCCAGGTTGATGTTGGCCTTGGTATTGGCCGGGCCGTTTGTATATGGGCAGTTGCCCTCGATTGCCGAGCGCGCGTTGAAGCGGCAGAAGCAAAAGGAAGAGAACGACGCGCGCCACGCGGCCGCGGTCGAGAAACAGAAGGCGAACGAAGAGGCGCGGCAGAAGGCGCGGGAGGAAGGCGTCGCCGCCGGGCAGGAACGGCGGGCGAAGGCGGCCGAGGAAAACGCGGATGCGGCGAAGTTACGGGACGCTGCGGCGGCGCGGCGGTCGGCGTCGCGAACGTCGAAGCCGGATCCGAATGCCGAGCAGGGGGTTACGGGGCCGCTGCATGAGAAATACATGAAGAAAGTGGTGTTTTTGAAGTCGGACCGGGTGTTGGAGGACGTCGTGGAGTCCGAGTTCACGAACGAGTTCACGCTGGGGCAGCCGGTGTATTTCCGGGTGTACATGGAGCAGACGGGGCCGAAGGCGCTGGTGAAGGCCGGAGCGGCGAATCCGTTGGAGGAGTTGGCGCTGGGGATGTTGTACTCCATGCGGATTACTGTGGACGGGAAGGCACCGATCGAGTTGAAGTTCACGGGGTTTAATTCCAAGTCGAACAATTTGAGCTGGACGAGCTGGCGCGGGTATTTCATCAAGGAGCCGAACGCGGAGGTTACCAGTGATCAGGGCGGGGCGATCTTCCGGGAGTTCGTGGCGCGGGCTTCGCAGAAGGGACTGTTGACGCCGGGGAAGCATGCGCTGAAGGTGGAGATCTATCCGTCCTACGATGTGCGGGACCGGCCGAAGGTGGTTGGCGAGGTCGTGGGGAGCGGGGAAGTGACGATGAATGTGCCGGCCGGTGTGATTACGGCGTCGAACCCGGATTTGTGTATTTCGTATAAGACGGTTACGCCCAAGGATGCGGCGTTAGAGGCGCAGATTTTGAAGACGGCGCAGGCGGTTTGGCCGGATAAGGTGAACCGGCCGGTGTATGTGCAGATGGCGTCGCCGGTGTGGCGGATTGAGCGGCATCCGGTGTCGGGGATCATCCTGCACCGGAAGATTGACACCGTGGTGGCGACGAAGGGGCCGGAGTATTGTGAGTTCCGGGGGTATCACTTCCAGCAGGTGTTTGAGGGGAATTCGTATGCTCCGGGCACGTTGTTGCATGCCGAGCGGAGCGGGTTCTACATGCCTTGCGCTTGTTTGGCGAAGTAAGTAACTAGAGCGAGGTGAGGCGGCCGGTGGAATCCCCGAGGGTCTCCGGCCGCACGCCCGCGTGGTCTAGGAGCGAGAGGTAGAGATTGGTCAGCGGGGTTTCCTTCGCGTAGCGGAGGTGGCGGCCCATTTTTAGCTTGCCGTTCGCGCCGCCGGCGACCAGGATCGGCAGGTCGTGGTGGGTGTGGCGGTTGCCATCGGCGAGGCTCGAACCGTAGACGATCATCATGTGGTCGAGGAGGCTGCCGTCGCCGTCTTTGGTGGCGGCGAGCTTCTGGAGCCACTTGGCGAAGAGTGTGGCGTGGTACTCGTTGATCTTGGTCAGCTTCTCCACCTTTTCGGCGTCGCCGCGGTGGTGGGAGATGCCGTGGTGGGCGTCGGGGACGCCAATTTGACGGTAGGTGTTATTCGACCCTTCGCGGCCCATCATGAAGGTCGCCACGCGCGTCGAATCCGTTTGGAAGGCGACCGTCATGAGGTCGAACATCAGGTTGACGTGCTCTTCGAAATCGACGGGGATGCCTTCGGGTTTATCCATCTCCGGGCGGGGGAGGGAGAGGGCGTTTTTCTCCGACAGCTCGATGCGCTTTTCGATTTCGCGGACGCCGGTCAGGTACTCGTCGAGCTTGCGCTTGTCGTTCGCGCCGAGCTTGGATTGGAGGGTGGAGGCGTCTTCGCGGACGTAATCCAGGATGGATTTGCGGAAGGGGTTGGCCAATTGGTCACCAGAGCCGAAGAGGCGTTCGAAGACCTGTTTGGGATTGACTTCCGGGGGGAGCGGGGTTTCGGCGGAGCGCCAGGCGATGGAGTTGGAATAGGCGCAGGAGTAGCCGGAGTCGCAGTTGCCGACGATGCGGCCGTGTTCGATGCCGAGTTCGAGTGAGGCGAAGCGGGTGGTGGTGCCGATGGACTGGGCGGCGACCTGATCGGCGGAGATGCCGTTCTTGATGTCGGCGCCGGCGGTTTTGCGCGGGTGGACACCGGTGAGGAACGTGGCGGCGGCACGGGCGTGATCGCCGGGGCCATCGCCCAAGGCGCGGCCGTTGACGTGAGCCAGGCCGGAGAGGAGGAGCGTCTTGTCCTTCACAGGCTGGAATGGCGCGAGAACCCTCGGGAGGTCGAACGCCGCGCCTTCGGCGGTGGGCGTCCAGTGTTCCATGATGATGCCGTTGGGCACGTAGGCGAAGGCCATTCGCAGAGGCGCCGCTGACACCCTGGCGGGTGTCATTGCATCGAGAGCGGGCAGGGCGATGGCGGCACCAAGGCCGCGGAGGAGGGTTCGGCGGTTCATCGTCATTTTCGGTATTGGAACGGGAGGCTCTCGACGATTCCGTCAATCAGGGACGACATGCGGTAACCGTCTGTGGTCAGTTTATTACAGATTTTTGAGACAGTGGGGCGATCGAACTTTTCGAGGCCGCGGCCGAGGGCGTAGGTCATTAACTTCTCGGTGAGGCAGCGGGAGAAGTACTTGGGATCGGCCTTGATGAGGGCGCGGAGTTCGGCGGGGGTTTTGAAGGTTTTGTTGCCGGGGAGGGCGCCGCCGGGCTCGATGGGGAAGTTGCCATCTTTGGTGCGCCACTGGCCGACGGCGTCGAAGTTTTCCAGGCCGAAGCCGAGGGCGTCCATCTTGTTGTGGCAGACGGCGCAGGTGGCGTTGGCACGGTGCTTTTCCATCTGCTGGCGGAGGGTGCCGGTGTTGCCGACCTCGCTGGTGTTTAGTTCGGGGACATTGGGCGGAGGCGGGGGCGGCGGGGTGCCGAGGATGTTCTCCATGATCCACTTGCCTCGAAGGACGGGGGAGGTGCGGGTGGGGTAGCTGGAGACGGTGAGGATGCTGGCGTGGGTGAGGACGCCGCCGCGGGTGTTATCGGGCAGGGTGACCTTGCGGAACTCGTCACCGGTGACGTTGGGGATGCCGTAGTGGGCGGCGAGGGGCTCGTTGAGATACGTGTAATCGGCGTCGAGGAATTCGAGGATGGAGCGGTCCTCCTTGATGATTCCCTCGAAGAAGCGGCGGGTTTCCTGGCCCATGGCGGCGGCGAGGGTTTCGTTGAATTTGGGGAACTTTTCGGGGTCGGGTTTGTGGACTTCGAGGTTGCGCAGTTGGAGCCATTGGCCGCCGAAGTTTTCGACGAGGGCGGCGGCTTTGGGGCTGGTCATCATGCGGCGGACCTGGGCGCGGAGAACGGCGGGTTGCTGGAGATCGGCCTTGGCTAGCTCGTCGTCGGGCATGGTGCTCCAGAGGAAGTAGCTCAGGCGGGTGGCGAGTTCGGGGTTGGTGAGTCTGCGGGTTTCGGGGCCGGCGGGCTCGATGCGGAAGAGGAAGTTGGGGGAGACGAGCATGGCCTGGAGGCTGTACTGGACGCCCTGTTCGAGGGGTTGGCCGGCGGCGATGGCTTTCGTGGTGAAGCTCGCGATTTTCGAGATTTCGGCGGGGGTGACGGGGCGGCGCCAGGCTTTGGGAAGGAGATTGGCGGTGATCTGTTCGGCGCAGGCTGGGGTGGCGTCCCGGCAGGTGACTATGCGCTTGTGGGTTTCGGGGAGGCCGAGCCCGTCCTTGGCGAATGGGCCGCGGACTTCGATGTAGTCGATCTGGTAGTCGCCTTCGGGGCGGTTGAGGAAGATGGCGCTGAGCTTATGTTCGCCGGGGGCGATGGCGGCTTTGTAGGTGAAGGCGCGGACGGCGGGGAGGATGGGGAGTTTGGCGGATTTGACCTGTTTGCCGTTGATGGCGAGGGCAACTTGGAGGTCGGGGCCTTCCTTGCGGCGATCGACGACGCGGACCTGGATCTCGTATTCGGCCCAGGCGGGGAAGGTGTGAATGGGGTTTTTGACCTTGTCGGAGGGGTAGCGGTTGAGGGTGGGCTTGCCGGGTTTGCCGGTGATGATGGCGAGGCGGGAGATGTTTTCGGCGGCGTTGAGGTACTTCTCCATGAGCACGGGGCTGAGGGATAGGACGTCGCCGATGTTGTCGAAGCCGTAGCCGGAGTCGTCATTGGGGAAGTCGGCGGCGGGCTGGAAATCGAGGCCGAGGAGGTCGCGGATGGTGTTGTTGTATTCCACCTTATTGAGGCGGCGGGCGGTGACGCGGCCGGGCTCGGGGGTGGCTTTGGAGTCGTGGGCGATGACCTGGGCGTCGACCCATTTGGTGAGGTTCTGGAGCTCGGCGGCGGAGGGGCGGGGAAGGCCGGGCGGGGGCATTTCGCCGTTGCGGAGTTTGTCGGCGACGTCCTCCCAGACGTTGCGTTCGGCGAGGGCTTCCTGGGGCGAGCGGAGGCGGGCGAGGTTGAGGTCGGCGTTTTTGAGTTTGTCGTTGTGGCAGGCGACGCAGCGCTTGGCGAGGAACGGGGCGACGTCCTTTTGGAAGGCTTTGAGATGGGCGTCGTTGGACTGGGCCAGGAGGGGGAGGGAGAGAATCAGCAGGTACCGCACCGCCTCAGTTTATCGTGGATAATGCCTGTATGGATTTGATCTCACGCAGGGCTCTGTTGGCTGGCGCGGCGGCGGTGAAGTTGCCGCGGAAGTTGCGGTTGGGGATGGTGGGCGTGCTGGGGCATGCGGGGGAGATTTTGACGCCGTTGCCGCAGTTGCCGGATGTGGAATTGGTGGCGGTGGCGGAGAGCGACCCGGCGGAGTTGGCGAAGATCAAGAAGCGGCCGGTGGCGGCGAAGGCGACGTTTTATTCCGATTACCGGCGGATGCTGGATGCGGAGAAGTTAGACGTTGTGGGCGTGTGCACGTCGAACGGGGACCGGGCGGCGAGTGTGATCGCGGTGGCTGAGCGCGGTTTGCCACTGATTGCTGAGAAGCCGCTGGCGTTGAAGCGGTCCGATTATGAGTTGGCGAAGAAGGCAGTTAGTAAGTCGGGTAAGCCGATTTGGTTGATTTTGCCGATGCGGTATGAGCCGCATTACTTAGCGATGCGGCAGATGGTGAAGGATGGCGTGGTTGGCGATGTGGGGATGGTGTCGTCGCAGAAGTCGTATAAGGCGGGGGAGCGGCCCGTTTGGATGAAGGAGCGGGCGACTTATGGGAGCACGATTCTCTGGATCGGGATCCATATGTTCGACCTGATGCGGTGGACGACGGGGCGTGATTTCACGGAGGCGTTTTCGTATCAGTCGCAGGTGTCGGCGCCGAAGGGGATCGGGCAGATGGAGAATACGACGACGACCATTTTGAAGATGGATAACGGGGGGACGGCGTCGTTGCATATGGACTATTACCGGAGCGAGGCGGCGCCGACGCATGGGGATGACCGGGTGCGGATTGCGGGGTCGAAGGGGGTGTTGGAGTATATGGCGGCGACGGGGCTGACGGTGTTGCGGCAGGGGTCGAAGGTGGAGATTGTGAAAGAGATGCCGGAGCACCGGCAGATTTTTGTGGAGTTCTTGCAGGCGGCGTTTGCGGGGAAGGCGAATGATATGCCGCTGGATGACGTTTGGAAGGTGAATGAGATCACGATCGCGGCGCATGAGGCGGCGGAGTTGGGCCGGGTTGTGCGGGTTGGGTGACGTGTTTTCAACGACATCTGGGACGGTGCGCTTGTGTGGCCCACTTTTTGGGGCGCCGCTCCCGGCCTTTGTTGATATTCAGTTTTCAAATAGCTGGTGGAGCGGGGCGACGATGGCCGATTCCAAGATCGCTGCTCCGTGTTTTTGGGTTTGCGGTTTCCGTTGGTTGTGTTCTGTTCGCTCATTTGCGATGAACTTGATGCTGGTGGCGCGGCCGGGCCAGGGGTAGCGGCGTCTTTTCGACGAGCTTGGCGTAGGGCTGGGTGTTTATTTTCAACACCTTCTGGGACGGTGCGCTTGTAGCGGGTTGCTTTTCGAGGCGGAGGAGTTCGCGCTCGAGGCGGGCCCGGGTGCGGAAGCAGGCGGCGAGGCGGGCCTGGAACCGGGCGGCCGTGCCGCAGCAGGTGTTCATGGCGAGCTGTTGCGCTTCGATGATGAGCTTGGCCGGTTCGTCCGCGTAGGGGGAGTTGGCGGCCAGGGTGTCGGCGAGTTCGCTCATGTAGAGGTTGTAGCCGGACTGTAGGAGTCGGATGTCCCAGAGCACGGTGATGAGCTGGTTGACATGGATTTCAGCCTGGCTGGTTTGGGGCTGCCAATAGGCGAGGAGACGGGCGTGGAAGGGGAGGAAGGCCTCGTTCGATTCCGGGCAGATTCCAGAGACACTGGTGGTGTAGAGGCCGGACTTTATGCTGGCGGTACGGGCGCGGTGGAGACCGGCGGCGGTTTTGGGGCCGCGGCTTTTGGCGCCGTTGGCGCGGGCGCGCTGGGCGCGTGCGGTGCGTTGTTGTGCGGTTGGCATGTGGGTGCCTCCTTTCTTAGGTTTTGAAATGCGAAAAGCCCTCGTGGGTAACGAGGGCTTTTCGCGGGCGAGGTATTCCTGCCCGATTCCAGACTAGCATGGCGGTCAAGCGGTTTGAGGGGTGGATTTTTTCAGGTTGTTGATTTGGCGGGAAATATAAACTTTTTCGGGGCGTGACTGGGGTTTGCTGGGTGTCGTTTTTGCTGCGTTGACAAAATAAATCGAAAAACTGTGTCTTCCTTATCAAAAAAACTATTGACAGAAGGCCCGGAGGGGGGGGCATAATTGCCTGGTAATGCGAATGATATTCACTCTTATATTCGCTGCCGGTGTGACTGTATTGTCACAGAATGCCCACATCGGCGGGGCGCAGGGGAAGGCGCTACTTACTGTCCCGATGATTGGTACCGGAAAATGGGATGACCCGAAGCGACCCGCGCTGGTGCGCGAGGCGGGCGTGCCATTTCAGTTTCAGATTTCCGATGATGGGCAGACGGCCATTGTGCAGGTCTCGCCTAGGAATCTGGCCGAAGTTGCAACGCTGGATGACTTGGTGAAGAAGGAGCCGCGCGCGAAGTTGTACCGGGCGGAGAAAGATTCGCAGGCGGATGTTGTCGCCGCGTTGAAGGCGCTAAAGAAAGACTTTGATGGGGCGTCGTTCACCCATCCGGGACCAGGCACAGCGAAGCCGGCTCCCGCCGTTATTCCCGCAAACTGATCCATTTTATCCGCCGGAGACTTCTATATGCGAAGAATCTCGTTTATTTCTATCCTTGTTTCTCTATTGGCACTGCCTTTACTTGCCGCCTATACCTACTTTGTGACCGATTCGTTTGCGTCGATCAATTCGACGAATTGGCAGTCAAATGGGACGATTTCCGGCAGTTCCACCATCGGGCTGAACAGTTCGGCCACGAATGGCGGTTCGGTAATCTATAAAGGTGTCGTTACCGACGGCGTTTTGGGAAACGATGTGGCGTATGAGGTGCGGGCCACTTTGAAGATTGCCGCCAGCGGCGGCACGTTCGTGTTGTATTCGCATGCCTCTACGGACGCGTTGACGGGACCGGCTACGCAGGGTAGCTACTATGCGGCGGAGTTTACGCCGACGCTGGTCTCCGGTGGATGTACGATGGCGGCGAACTACTATAAGCGGGTGTCGGGATCGGTGACGTGGATGGGGAGCCAGTCGCTGGCGTGTGCGGATGGTATGACGCTGCGGTGGACACAGCGGAATGGGTACTTTTCGGTCTACACGAGCCTGAATGAGTTGGTGGTGATCGGGGACGGGAGTCTGAGTTCGGGCAAGCCGGGGTTTGGCGCGCGGGCGTTGCCGTCGGGGAGCGGGATTTCGGAAGGGCGGCTGGGGAATTTGGAATATGTGGCGCCGGGGACGATTTCTTCGACCTCGCTGCGGACGGCGCTGTTTGATACGCGGGTGGACCTGGCGTGGACGGGAGTGGTGGACGATGCGAACGGGAGCGGATTGCTGCTGTATCAGGTGCACCGGAACGGGGCGTACATGGGGAATGTGCGGGGTGCCTATTTTACCGACACGACGGTTTCGCCGGGGACCAGTTACACCTATACGATTTACCCGCATGATGTGCATTTGAACTATTCGTCGCGGTCGGTGAGTGTGACGACGCCGGCATCGGGGATGAAGAACCCGCGACGGACGGGGGTGCGACCGCTGGGGACGTATTGGGGTGCGTCGCCGGAGAACATCGATCTGCAAAGCGGGAATCTGTCGTTTTCGCTGCCGACGGTGACGGCGCAGGCGCGCGGCGGGGCTGCGGTGCCGTTCCGGTTGTCCTACAATTCGCAGAACTGGCGGAAGGATCCGAGCGGGACATGGCTGCTGGGGACCGACGTTGGGTTTGGGTTCGGGTGGAAGATGCTGGCGGGGTCGTTGACGCCGGTTTATAGCGATTGGTACACGATTCACCACTACGTTTATACCGATTCGACCGGGGCCGAGTACGACCTGGACGTGAACACAAGCGGGGTGTGGTCCTCGAAGACTGGGACCTTCATCGAGTATGATGCGACGGCGAAGCGGCTGTACTTTCCGGGCGGGACTTTTTGGGAGTTTGACTGCGTGGCGAATGGGACGGAGGCCGATGCGGGGACGTTGTATCCCACGCGGCTGGTGGATACCAACGGGAATCTGATCAAGGTGCGGTATCAGGGCGGGATTGCGTATGGCGGGACGAACGGGAGCGCGCGGGTATCGGAGGTGGAGGATGTGCGGGCGGCGTATGTTTCCGGGGTGTACAAGACCTATTCGTTTACTTACAACGGGGATGCGATTCCGCATTTGACTGATATCACCTCGCATATCGGCGATGGCGTGACCTACTATTTGACGTACTCTGGCGCGGTGGCGCTGAGTGATCCGTTCACGAGCGGGTCGTTCGGCACGGTGCAGAAGCTGAACACGGTGACAGTGCCGGGGAGCGGCGGGCTGCAATTCGCGATGGATTATGTGACCGGGTCGCTGGAGCTGAGCAAGGTGACGATGCCGTACGGCGGGACGCTGGAGTGGACGTATGCGGCGAAGACGCTGGCCGGGACGCGGACGATGATGGAGGTGCAGTACCGGAAGCTGAACGCGCAGGACGGGCAGGGGACGAAGACCTACACGCTGTATCACGACGATACGGCGGATGCGTCGTTGCTGGCGCATGCTTATACGGTAGTGGTGGATGCTTCGGGCGCGGCGGACAAGGCGTACTATTTCCACACGGCGGCGGATTTTAAGCTGGGGTTGTTCTCGTCCCTTTATGAGCGGAGCGCTACAGGCGGGGCGCCGGTGGCGAATCTACGTTCGAATTTGTTGACGTGGGAGCAGACGGGGAACGGGAATCCTTATATCGGCGCGACGGTGGAGACGATTGACCCGGGGCTGAGCGGGGTGGAGAAGGCGTCGAAGGTGGAGCAGACCGTCGACAATCATGGGAACATGACGGAGCGGAAGCAGTATGGCTATTACACGCCGGGCGGGACGCCGGCGCTGCTGCGGACCTTTACATATACGTATCTGGCGACGAGCGACTATTCCTCGCGGCATATCTGGAACCGCGTGTTGACGGCCAAGGTGCAGAAGCCGGGCGGCAGCCTGATTACGCTAGTTACCAATACGTATGACCCTAAATCCGGCAGTCGGCTGAGCCCTCCGAGTTGCATTTTGGCGGAAGATGTTGAAACTGGGAGGGATGTGGGAAGACAATCCAGGGATGGAGATTCACCCTGCGGGTGAATGGGAAGAAGCACCGAGCCAGCCGATTCCGGACGGAC